>NZ_JBXANC010000009.1:0-299301 GCF_058801265.1 Pseudomonas sp. GW822-FHT03F08
TGTCCCCTTCGTCTAGTGGCCTAGGACACCGCCCTTTCACGGCGGTAACAGGGGTTCGAGTCCCCTAGGGGACGCCATTTGCGGGAATAGCTCAGTTGGTAGAGCACGACCTTGCCAAGGTCGGGGTCGCGAGTTCGAGTCTCGTTTCCCGCTCCAAATTCAAGAAGCGCCGCTCCGCAAAGAGCGGCGTTTTTATTAGTGAAAGTTGTAGCCTGTCCCCTTCGTCTAGTGGCCTAGGACACCGCCCTTTCACGGCGGTAACAGGGGTTCGAGTCCCCTAGGGGACGCCATTGCGGGAATAGCTCAGTTGGTAGAGCACGACCTTGCCAAGGTCGGGGTCGCGAGTTCGAGTCTCGTTTCCCGCTCCATATTCAACAAAAACGCCGCTCAGTGATGAGCGGCGTTTTTGTTTGTGCGTTATTTGTAGCGCAACAAAAAAGGACCTTGCGGTCCTTTTTTGTGGGCCCATCACCTTGGCGGGCCAGTGTCGCGATCAAAGCTTCGGCAGTTGCCCGATCCGCCCCATCATTTCGGTAACGATCTGCAGGTCCAGCAGGAACTGGTCAACCGTCTTGAACTCGCCGTCGGTGTGACCGGTGTACTTGACCTCAGGTCGAGCCAGGCCAAATTGCACGCCGTTAGGCAGTTCATGCACCGAGGTGGCGCCGGCAGAGGTGCCGAATTCGTGTTTCATGCCCAGGTTTTCGGTGGAGACGGCCAACAGCGCCTTGACCCACTCGCCCTCTGGATTGCGGTACATCGGCTCGGCGATCGAGTAATCGAAGTTGACCGCAACGTGGGTTTTCTTGCTCCAGGCTGCCAGTTTGTCGGCGATTTCGGTTTTGAGCACTTCCGGCGACTTGCCCTTCGGCACGCGCAGGTTGACCGCGAGTTTGAAGGTTTTGTCGTCCATCCCGACATAGGTCAGCGAGGTGGTCAGCGGGCCCATGAAGTCATCGGCGAAACCGACACCCAACTTGCCACCCTTGTAGTCCAGGCCCCAGTTGTCGGCGGCGTAGCGGGCGGCGTCGGTGATGTGGTTGTGTTTGAGCGCGATTTTGCCATCCACACTGTGGATGAAGTCCAGCATGCGGGCGACCGGGTTGACGCCGGATTCCGGTTCGGAAGAGTGCGCGGAAACGCCAGTAACGCTGAGTTTCACGTCTTTGCCATCGACCTTGGCATTCACTTCGAAATCGCCGCCATGTTGTTTGGCGTATTCGTTACCGGCCTTTTGCAGGCTGGCGGCCAGTTCGGCCGGTTTGTCTGTCACCAGGGTGGCGAGCGAAACCGATGGAATCTGGTTGGTTGCCATACCACCGGTCATCGAAATGATTTCCGCACCTTTGCCCTCGGCCTTGCGCTTGGAAAATTTGGCCATGACCGTGCCGTAGCCTTTCTCGGCAATCACCACCGGGTAGCCGCCATCCAGCGCCAGGTTGTATTCGGGTGTCGGGTTGCGCTCGAAGTAGTAAGGAATCGCGTCGCCGGTGGTTTCTTCGGTGGTGTCCACCAGCAATTTGAAGTTGCGTGCCAGCGGCAGCTTTTCTTCCTTGATGACCTTCATGGCATACAGCGTCACCACGATGCCGTTCTTGTCGTCTTCGGTGCCGCGGCCGTACATGCGGTCGCCGATCAGCGTGACCTTGAACGGGTCGAGTTTGGTGCCGTCCTTCAGCACCCAGTTTTCCGGAGTCACTGGGACCACGTCGGCGTGAGCATGAATGCCCACGACTTCCTTGCCGCTGCCGTCGAGGGAGATCTCGTAGACGCGGTTGTCGACGTTTCGGTAGTTCAGGCCAAAGGATTCGGCCAGGCTCTTGATCTTGGCGGCAATCTTGATGAATTCAGGGTTCTCGTGCTGGGCAACACCTTCCTTGCGATCGGTCGGGATCTCCACCAGTTCGCGCAGGGTTTCGAGAGCGGCCTTGCCGTATTTCGCCCGAGTGTAGAGGCCGAGCAGGCGATAGATTTCGTTTTGCTGCTCAGCGGTCAGCGTCTTGTTGTCGAGAAACGCGCTGATGGAGGGGCGCAGGTCGTCGGTCTTGCTCAGGTCGCTCTTGGCCAGTTCGCCGAGGAACTGGCGGAAGTCACTGACCTTTGCATCGCTGAATGTCTTGAGGATGGTCGCGCTTTGCTGCGGTGTGATGTTGGCGTGTGCGGGCAGTGTCACGGACGAAAGGCTGGCCAGAATCAGGGTCGACGCGGCCAGTTGCTTGAGGGAAAAATCCATTGCTGGGGGCATTCCTTTGCAGGCAGTGAGTAGGAAGTGTCTGATCGATAGGTCAGACGGTTTCGCAAACTAACACCACAAGCGCGTGATAGGGGAGCCCCCGAAGTGGGACGCGTCGCACAGAAATGCAAAAGCGGCGCAGAATCGAAAAAGCCCGTCCAATCTGTCTGGACCGGGCTTCTCCGTTCAACGTGTTTACATCGACAACACCAGTCGCCCGGCAAACAGGATCAGAATCACTCCCATGCTGCGCTCGAACCAGTGCCCCATGCGCATGAACAGCACGCGCACTTTGCTGCTTGAAAAGAACAGCGCAACGATCACAAACCACAACGCATTCACGCCGCACATCCACAGTCCGTACAGGGCCTGGATTTCCAGCGGCGTGCTGGCGCTGATGATCGTGGTGAAGATCGCCAGGAAAAACAGCGTGGCCTTGGGGTTGGTGGCGTTGGTCAGGAAACCGGTGGAAAACGCCTTGAACAACGATTGCTCGACCAGCGGTTCGTCGCTGGTCTTTTCGCCTTCCAGTGTTGTCTTGGGTTTGCTGCGGATCAGGCTGATACCGAGGTAAAAGATGTAGGCGCCGCCCACGACCTTGGCCACCGTCAGCAGCCAGGGCGTGGTGTGCATCAAGGCGCCGACGCCCAGCAGGGTGTACAGCACGTGTACGGAAATCCCCGCGCCGATGCCCAGTGCCGTGCAGATGCCGACCAGTCGACCGAATCGCACACTCTGGCGAATGGTCACGGCGAAGTCCGGGCCGGGAGCGACCACGGCGAGAAAGTGGATGGTGGCCAGCGCCAGAAACTCGCCCAGGTAATTCGATGTCATTTCAACTCCAGAAAGTCAGGGGTGAAGCATTGCCGCGATAGCCGACAAAAAACGAAAGGCTCAAGCGCGGATCTGCCACGCCCGGCGTCACCGAGTGCATGCGACGCGAATTGAACATGATGAAATCCCCCGGTTCCGGGCGAACTTCGAGGGCTGGCGGGCCGAGCAGCGCCGGGTCGATGCCGTAGCTGTCGCCACGCATCTCGTCGAACCGGTCCGGTGAAATGTCGTCTTCCCACATCTGCAACGCGCCGCCCTCGGTCGGCATGTTCAGGTAGACGTTGCAGGCGAATTGCGCCTCCAGGCTGTGAGCCTGGAAGCTCTCCGGCGCGTCCTTGGCGAAGATGTCGTGGTGGGCCAGGAAGCAGACGCCGGGTTTGACCACCCGTGACAGACCGACATACATCTTGCGTCCGTACAGGTTCTCCAGATGGGCGCCTGCCGGCCAGGATTCGTCGAGCATGCAGCGCAGGGTGTCGATCGGCGAGGAGTAGGGCGCGCAGCGGTTACGCAGTTCGGCAATGTTGCTGGTGGCGCGTTCGAAGTAGTCCTCGATCAGCAACGGCTGGTTTTCCGCCTCGTAGAACGCCATGCCGATGCGGCCGATGCTGGGGGCGTTGATGTAACCCTCGAATCCGGGGGCGAGGATCTTGTCGCCAATCCGGATCGCCTGGTCTTCAGGCAAAAAGCCTTTGACGCGGATGGCGAGGACTTCTTCGTTGGCCAGTTTTTTTATGCACGTCTCATCGAGACGCTCGACGTCAAGCATCATGGTTTCAGGTCCATCTAACGAGTAGTCAACGGAACCAGCGAACGCGGTTCCCCCGGCGACGGACGCTGCGCCTGGCAGCGCCCGAAATCCTCAATCCACGTTGTAGTGGACGGACAACGTGCCCTTCTTCTGCGAAAGGGACGCGATCGTGACTGTGCCCAGATCCTTCAGGCTGCGTACATGGGTGCCGCCACAGCCGTAGGCTGGCAGTTCACCGAAGCCGATTTCCCGCGCACCTTCGCGCAGAGACGTCAGGCGGGGCAGATCGTGTTCGATCCATTGCCCGATGCCGTATTGAACGGTTTGCGCATCGACTTCCTGAGCCGAATCCCCGGGCTTGAATTGCACCCGGCCTTCGTCCGGCCAGTGGTGTGCCTTGATCGGCATCCAGCCCATGGCCTGGACAAAGTGGCCGATCAAATGCCCGGCAGAGTGCATGCGGGTGTTGAAGCGACGGCGGTCTTCATCGACACGAATCTGGGTCATGCCGAGCGGGACGGGCTGATCGACGAAATGGATGATTCGATCCGGCTCCTGCACGACGCGCAGGACCTGACTGTCGCCGATCCAGCCGGTATCGCAAGGCTGTCCGCCACCTTGCGGGTGAAACAGAGTGGCGCGCAGCACCACGGCGAACTCGTTCTCGTGGGGCGTGCAGTCGAGGACTTCCACATTGGCCTTGAGGTCATCACTATGGAAAAAGAGGCGAAGCGTCATATTCCATGCCCTTATTAAAGTTTCTTTTTTAATTATATGAATCGTGCAATAACGTGATAATCCGTTCAAACATCAAAGGACTGTTGCGCTGTGAGCATAAATCTCCCCCTGCCGCTGCTCGGTGAAATGGCGATTTTCGTCAAGGTCGTGGAGACCGGCAGCTTCTCCGAAGCCGCGCGCCAACTGGGTTCGTCGCCCTCGGCGATCAGCCGCAGTATTTCTCGGCTGGAGAAGGCTTTGGCCACGCGGCTGCTGCAACGCACCACGCGCAAATTGCGCCTGAGCGATGGCGGGGAAGAGGTATTCAAGCGCTGTCAGGAGATGGTCAGCGCCGCCAGGTCAGTGATGGAGATCAGCGGCCAGTTCACTCACGAAGCCGAGGGACTGGTGCGGGTCAGCGTGCCAAAAGCGGTCGGACGCTTCGTAATTCATCCGCATATGCCGGAGTTTCTGCGCCGCTATCCCAAGGTTGATGTGGAGTTGCTGCTGGAAGACCGGCAAGTGGATTTGATCGACGATCATGTTGACCTGGCGATTCGCATCACGGAGCGACCACCGGCGGGGTTGGTTGGGCGGCAGTTGTTGACCATCGACCATTTGCTCTGCGCGACGCCGCAATACCTGGCCGAACATGGCACGCCGACGCATCCCCATGACTTGCTCAATCACAGCTGCATCTACCTGGGCGAAACCCCGAGCGATGCGCGCTGGAAATTCAAGAAAGGCAGCAAAGCGGTGACGGTCGGCGTTCGAGGGCGGTATGCCGCCAATCACACGGGCGTGCGTCTGGGCGCGGTGTTGCAGCACATCGGTATTGGCAGCTTGCCGTATTTCACCGCTCGTTATGCCCTGGAACAAGGGCTGATCGTGCAGGTCCTGCCGGACTGGACATTCCTGGCGTCCTACCACGGTGGACTATGGTTGTTGCACTCGCCGACGCGCTATCTGCCACCGAAGTTGCGGGTGTTCATCGACTATCTGGTGGAGTGCCTGGAGAAAGAACCGACATTGAGCAAACCCGGAAAAGCCGGCGGTTCAAAAGCCTTGGCCGAGTACGAATTGCCCGAGAGTGAAGGGCTGCTTTAATCAATCAAAAAAAGGCCCGCATGGATCACCATGCGGGCCTTTTCTTTACCGGGCGAAAATCAGTGCTTGCTGTCCTGGGCGGACATCGCCAGCAGTTGTTTTTCCTGATTCCAGTCGAACGGTTCGTCGTTCTGTTCAGCTTCGTAACGGCGCTCTTCCAGTGCCTGATACATGTCGATTTCTTCATCGGACAGGTAGTGCAGGCAGTCGCCAGCGAAGAACCACAGCAGATCCCGCGGGATCAGGTGGGCAATTTGCGGATAGCGGGTAATCACTTGAGTCAGGATGTCCTGGCCCAGGTATTGGCTTTCGATCGGCTCGATCGGCAGTGACGCCAGCAGTTCGTCGAAACGCTCCAGGAACAGGGCATGGCTTTCTTCGGGAACCTGATCGGCCTCACCTACGGCGACCAGGATACTGCGCAGGTGGTCGAGCAAAACCAGATGATCGGCAACGACGTTGGACACGAGATAAGTCCTCAAGAGCAAAACGGGCGCGGGAGTATAAAGCCCCCGCGCCGCTTTTTCACTGATTGAAGGGATCAGCGGATTTTGCCGTCCGCCGGTTTCAGCTCCTCTTTGTCGAAATCATCGACATCGATCACCTTGCGCCGCGCCGCTTCGGCATCACGCAGGGTCTGGGCTTCCACTGCCTGTAGCACTCCGGCCTCCAGTGCTGCATCGATGGCGTGTTCCCCTGCGACCGGTTTGACCTGACCGCTTTTGAGCGAGGTGTGCAGTTTCTTGTGCAGCGGTTGCGCAGCGTTCAACTGATCGCAGGCATGTTGCAGCGCGCCGACCGCATCGTCCGCCGATTGTGGGCGGTAGCAGCCGGCAAGCAGTTCTTCCAGTGCCGGATCGCCCTTGGCCCGACCGATGACGCCGGCCACTTCGGCACCGAGCTTGTCCGACGGGCCTTTGTGGCGACGACCAAACGGGAACACGATCACTCGCAACAGGCAGCCGAAGACCCGGTTCGGGAAGTTGGTCAGCAGTTCATCCAGCGCTTTTTCCGACTGGCCGAGGCTTTCCTCCATGGCCCATCTGAACAACGGCTCCATGTACGCCGGGGAATCGAGGTCGTGATACCGCTTGAGCGCCGCCGAGGCCAGATACAGGTTGCTCAGCACATCGCCCAGGCGCGCCGACAGACGCTCACGGCGTTTCAGTTCGCCGCCCAGCAGCATCATGCTCAGGTCGGCGAGCATGGCAAACGCGGCAGCCTGACGGTTGAGCGCGCGGAAATAACCCTGGCTGAGCTTGTCTCCCGGTGCATGTTCGAAATGGCCGAAACCAAGATTCAACACCAGCGTGCTGGCGGCGTTGCTCACGGCAAACCCGATGTGCTTGAGCAGCAGGCCATCGAACTCCTTGAGTGCCTGATCCTTGTCCTCGCGACCGGCGAGGGCCATTTCCTTGAGCACGAACGGATGACAGCGGATTGCGCCCTGACCAAAGATCATCAGGTTGCGCGAAAGAATGTTGGCGCCTTCCACCGTGATGAAGATCGGCGCGCCGTTCCAGCTGCGACCCAGGTAGTTGTTCGGGCCCATGATGATCGCCTTGCCGCCATGCACGTCCATGGCGTGGCTGATGCACTCGCGACCACGTTCGGTGAGGTGATACTTGAGAATCGCCGACAGCACCGAGGGCTTCTCGCCCAGATCCACCGCATTGGCGGTCAGCATCCGCGCAGCGTCCATCATCCAGGCGTTGCCGCCAATGCGCGCCATCGCTTCCTGGATACCTTCGAATGCCGACAGCGGGACGTTGAACTGTTCACGGATCTGCGCGTATTGCCCGGTCACCAGACTGGTGAACTTGGCCGCGCCAGTGCCCACTGCCGGCAAGGAAATCGAACGCCCGACCGACAGGCAGTTCATCAGCATCATCCAGCCCTTGCCAAGCATGTCCTGGCCGCCGATCAGGAAGTCCAGCGGGATGAACACGTCCTTGCCGGAGTTGGGGCCGTTCATGAATGCGGCGCCCAATGGCAAGTGGCGACGGCCAATCTCAACGCCGGCGGTATCGGTCGGAATCAGCGCGAGGCTGATGCCCAGGTCTTCTTTATCGCCGAGCAGGTGATCCGGGTCGTAGGCCTTGAAGGCCAGGCCGAGCAAGGTCGCGACCGGGCCGAGGGTGATGTAGCGTTTTTCCCAGTTCAGGCGCAGGCCGAGGGTTTCCTGTCCTTCCCACTGGCCTTTGCAGATGATCCCGGTGTCGGGCATCGCTCCGGCATCGGAACCGGCGAGCGGGCCGGTCAGCGCAAAGCATGGAATATCGTCGCCCCGGGCCAGTCGTGGCAGGTAATGATTACGTTGTTCGTCGGTGCCGTAATGCAGCAGCAGTTCGGCCGGGCCGAGGGAGTTGGGCACCATCACGGTGGAGGCGAGGTCGCCGCTGCGGGTTGCCAGTTTCATCGCCACTTGAGAGTGGGCGTAGGCAGAGAAACCTTTACCGCCGAATTCCTTGGGGATGATCAGGGCGAAGAAACCGTGTTCCTTGATGTGGGTCCAGGCTTCGGGTGGAAGGTCCATCGACTGGCCGATCTGCCAGTCGGTGACCATGGCGCAGAGTTCTTCGGTCGGGCCGTCGATGAATGCCTGTTCCTCGTCGCTCAGTTGCGCTTTGGGATAGGACAGCAGTTTTTCCCAGTCCGGACGGCCGCTGAAGAGTTCGCCGTCCCACCACACCGTGCCGGCATCGATCGCATCGCGCTCGGTCTGCGACATGGGCGGCAGGGTTTTCTGGAACCAGTTGAACAGCGGCGCGCTGAAGTGTTTGCGGCGCAGATCCGGCAACAGCAGCGGAGCCGCAACGATAGCCAGTACGACCCAGAAGATCAGCAGCAACCAGCCTGGCGCGTGGCTGAAAATCCCCATCGCCAGCAGGTAAGCCGCGACGATGCCCAGTGCTGGCAGCGGGGCGATGCGCCGGTGGGCCAGATACGCCACGCCGACGATCAGAACCAGTATCCACAACAACAGCATATTCAATCCTCCGTGAACCAGGGCGAACGACCCTCCAGAGCTTAGACGGCATCTGCAAAACGGGGCGGTCAGAGCAAGCTGATCTGAATCGTGGGAATCCCTGGATGTCTTTTGTAGGTTCGGTGGGCAACACCCGTGGGAAATCGTTCGCAGACTCCGCGGCTTTGCGTCCATGTTTGGCCGAAACGTCGTTATCTCTGTGCTGATCCTCTCGCTAGACTCCGGGTTCATCCAGGAGAATGTCGTCATGCGCGAGTATCTGAGCCCCGGCCGCTTCATCGATAGTGACCACCCCTCGGTGGTGGAGTTCGCAGAACAGCACCGTGGTGCCAGCCGCGACCCGCGCGCGCAGGCGATCAGTCTTTATTACGCCGTGCGCGAGGCGGTGCGTTACAACATGTACACCTTCAGTCGCGACCCGCAGACCTTGCGCGGCAGCTACGCGCTGGCGGCGGGTGAAAGTTATTGCGTGCCCAAGGCCACGTTGCTCGCCGGTTGCGCGCGCCATTGCGGGATCCCCGCACGCATCGGTCTGGCGGATGTGAAAAATCATCTGTCGACGCCGCGTCTGCTTGAACTGCTGAGAAGCGAAGTGTTCGCCATGCATGGTTATACCGAGCTGTTTCTCAATGATCGTTGGGTCAAAGCCACACCCGCGTTCAACCAGAAGCTCTGCGAAATGTTCAACGTTGCGCCGCTGGAATTCGACGGCATAAACGACAGCGTTTTCCACCCGTACAACAGCGATGGCGCGCTGCTGATGGAGTACCTGGTCGATCACGGCCAGTTCGCCGATGTACCGGAATCCTTTTTCTTCGAATATCTGCAGAAGTGTTATCCGCACCTGTTCAACGACCAGCAGACGCCACTGTCCAGTGACATGCGCGGTGATGTCGGCAGCCGCTGATCCGGCGTATGCTGCTCGCCCACTCAATGGAAAAGAGGCGGTCATGCTGAAGATCTGGGGTCGCAAGAATTCGTCGAATGTCAGAAAACCGTTGTGGGCTGCCGAAGAGCTCGGGCTGGCCTACGAGGCGATCGATGCCGGTGGCGCGTTCGGTGTGGTCGACACGGCGGAGTATCGGGCGATGAACCCGAACGGTCGAGTGCCGGTGATCGAAGACGACGGTTTCGTGTTGTGGGAATCCAACGCCATCGTCCGCTACCTGTTGGCCAGACACGCGGCGAACACTTCGTGGTATCCGGCAGATCTGCAAACCCGTGCTGTCGCCGACAAGTGGATGGACTGGACCACCTCCAGTTTCGCAGGCCCTTTCCGTACGGTGTTCTGGGGCGTTCTGCGCACCCCGGCGGACAAGCAGGACTGGCCGGCGATTCATGCCGCGATCAAGGAATGCGAAGGGTTGCTGGCGATGGCCGATCAGGCCCTGAAAAACCAGCCTTACCTGTCCGGCGGTGAAATCGGCATGGGCGATATTCCGCTCGGCAGTTTCATTTATGCCTGGTTCGAGATGCCGATCGAGCGTGCGCCGATGCCTCATCTGGAGGCCTGGTATGCGCGACTGAAGCTGCGTCCGGCGTATCAAAAAGCCGTCATGACCGCGTTGACTTAATACCTACTATCGACACACTTGACTGTACTTGTGCGGCGGCGGCAAGCACCATTGCGCTTGTGCGCCGCGGTTGTCTTCCTCGCCGCCCGCCGTCATTCAGTCCTTTTTCTCTTCTTGGTGCGTAAATCCGATATGAGTTCCGCTCTGTCCATCCGGCAGCTAACCAAAACCTACGGCAACGGGTTCCAGGCCTTGAGTGGTATCGATCTGGACGTCGCAGAAGGTGACTTCTTTGCCTTGCTCGGCCCTAACGGCGCAGGCAAATCCACGACCATCGGCATTCTCTCGACCCTGGTGAACAAGACCAGCGGCACGGTGAATATCTTCGGTCACGACCTGGACAAGAACCCCGCGGCGCTCAAGCGCTCGATTGGCGTGGTGCCCCAGGAATTCAACTTCAACCAGTTCGAAAAGACGTTCGACATCGTCGTGACCCAGGCGGGTTACTACGGCATTCCGGCGAAGATCGCCAAGGAACGCGCCGAACAGTACCTGACCCAGCTCGGCCTGTGGGACAAGCGCGATGTGCCGTCGCGTTCGTTGTCCGGCGGCATGAAGCGGCGCTTGATGATCGCCCGCGCACTGGTGCATGAGCCGCGCCTGCTGATCCTCGACGAACCGACAGCCGGGGTGGATATCGAGCTGCGCCGTTCGATGTGGACGTTCCTCACCGAACTGAACCAGAAAGGCATCACCATTATCCTCACCACGCATTACCTGGAAGAGGCTGAGCAGTTGTGCCGCAACATCGGCATCATCGACCACGGCACCATTGTCGAGAACACCAGCATGCGTCAGTTGCTCGGGCAGCTGCATGTGGAAACCTTCCTGCTCGATCTGAAGAGCGATCTGGCGGTGGCGCCGCAACTGGTCGGCTATCCGGCCCGTCTGGTGGATGCGCATACCCTGGAAGTCCAGGTCGACAAGTCCATGGGCATCACTGCGCTGTTCGGCCAACTGGCCCTGCAGAACATCGAAGTGCTGAGCCTGCGCAATAAAACCAATCGCCTCGAGGAGCTGTTCGTGTCCCTGGTGGAGAAAAATCTGTCGAAGGTGGCGGTATGAGTTCCGAGCTGCGCCCCAACCTCGTCGCCCTCAACACCATCGTTTACCGCGAGGTCAAACGCTTCACCCGGATCTGGCCGCAGACTCTGCTGCCGCCGGCGATCACTATGGTTCTGTACTTCGTGATCTTCGGCAACCTGATCGGCAAGCAGATTGGCGGCATGGGTGGCTTCACCTACATGGAGTACATCGTGCCGGGGCTGATCATGATGTCGGTGATCACCAACTCCTACGGCAACGTGGTGTCGAGTTTCTTCGGCAGCAAGTTCCAGCGCTCCATCGAAGAACTGATGGTGTCGCCGGTGTCGCCGCACACGATTCTGATCGGCTACACCCTCGGCGGCGTGCTGCGCGGCCTGATGGTCGGCGTCATCGTGACGATCCTGTCGATGTTCTTCACCAGCCTGCAGGTGCATCACCTGGGCGTCACCGTTCTGGTGGTGGTGCTGACGGCGACGATCTTCTCGCTGCTGGGGTTCATCAACGCCGTGTTCGCACGTAACTTCGATGACATCTCGATCATCCCGACCTTCGTGCTGACCCCGCTGACTTACCTCGGTGGCGTGTTCTACTCGATCACCTTGCTGCCGCCGTTCTGGCAGACCGTGTCGCTGGCCAACCCGGTGCTGCACATGGTCAATGCCTTCCGTTACGGCATCCTGGGCGTTTCGGACATTCGCATCGGTATCGCGATCACCTTCATGCTGGTCGCCACTGTGGTGCTGTATGTCGGTTGCGCACGGTTGCTGGTAAGCGGACGCGGCATGCGTACCTGATTCACCCGGTGTTGCAATAAAAAAACGGCCTCCCACAATGGAGGCCGTTTTGCATTCACGACTGGCGACTTTTCTTGCGCCGCGCCCATTGCCGGGCCACCCACCAGCGCCAGTACATCATCACCACGCAATAGGCGAGGGCGCCCAGCGCCAGCCCGACCACCACCGAGCCCAGCAGGAAGGGTTGCCACAGGGTCGAGAGTTCTCCGCTGATCCATTCCCAGGTCAATTCGTCGGGGAGTGTGCGGGCGGGAACATCCATCAACCACGCACCGGCCTGATAGGTGCAGAAGAACACGGCCGGCATGGTGATCGGATTGGTCAGCCAGACCAGGCTGACGGCAATCGGCATGTTGCCGCGCACCGTGATGGCCAGTGCCGCTGCCACCAGCATCTGCGCGGGAATCGGCAGAAACGCCGCGAACAGGCCAACGGCCATGGCCCGGGCCACCGAGTGACGATTGAGGTGCCAGAGGTTCGGGTCATGCAGCAACGTGCCGAGAAAGCGTAAGGATTTGTGTTCCCTGATGCTCGTCGGATCGGGCATGTAACGTTTGAATAAGCGCCGGGGCATAAGGCTTCTCGGTCGGTTAAGGCGGCAAGTATGTCTGGATTCTACGAACCGCCCATTCAGACTTTGTGACAATTGATAACGACGGCTGTGACCAACACCCGCTATGCCTGGTGAGGGGAGACTTTTCTGGAAAGTCGCAATCAAGGACGAGCGTATGCGCACAGGGATGATGGCGCTGGCGGTCGGTCTGCTGGTTCCGGTTTTTTTGCCGGCGTTGCCGCCGGTCGGGTGGATGGTTTTGCTGCCGGTCGTGGCGCTGATGCTGCTGCCGTTTCGCAGTTACCCGCTGGCCTTTTTGCTGTTCGGCTTCGCCTGGTCGTGCATCGGTGCGCAGTGGGCGCTGGATGATCGATTGCCATCGAAGCTGGACGGTGAGACGCGCTGGGTCGAAGGGCAGGTGGTCGGTCTGCCGCAAAAAGGCGACGGCGTTGTGCGCTTCGAACTGGCCGATGCCCGTTCGCGCCACGAGAAACTGCCGTCGCTGATGCGTCTGGCGTGGTACGACGGGCCATCGGTCAACAGCGGTGAGCGCTGGCGCCTGGCGGTCAAGCTCAAACGTCCCGGTGGGCTGCTCAATCCCGATGCCTTCGATTACGAGGCCTGGCTGTTGGCGCAACGCATCGGCGCCACCGGCACGGTAAAGGACGGCAGTCGGCTGGCGGCGGCGCAATGGGCCTGGCGGGACAGCATTCGTCGGCGTCTGCTGGAAGTGGACACCCAGGGTCGAGGCGCAGCGCTGGCGGCGTTGGTGCTGGGTGATGGCTCGGGACTCAGTCACGAGGACTGGCAGATTCTGCAGGACACCGGCACCGTGCATCTGCTGGTGATTTCCGGGCAGCACATCGGTCTGTTGGCGGCGGTGATGTATGGGCTGGTCGCCGGGCTGGCGCGATTCGGTGTGTGGCCATTGCGTTGGCCATGGTTGCCGTGGGCGTGCGGTCTGGCGTTCGCGGCGGCGCTGGGTTACGGGCTGCTGGCCGGGTTCGATGTGCCGGTGCGACGGGCCTGCGTGATGGTTGCGCTGGTGTTGCTGTGGCGATTGCGATTTCGCCATCTCGGTGCCTGGTGGCCGTTGTTGCTGGCCTTCAATGGGGTGTTGTTGATGGACCCGCTGGCCAGTCTGCGTCCGGGATTGTGGTTGTCCTTCGCGGCGGTGGCGGTGCTGATTTTCACCTTCGGCGGTCGACTGGGACCCTGGCGCTGGTGGCAGACCTGGACGCGAGCGCAATGGCTGATCGCTATCGGCCTGTGCCCGGTGTTGCTGACCCTGGGCTTGCCGATCAGCCTCAGCGGGCCATTGGCCAATCTGCTGGCGGTGCCGTGGATCAGTTTTGCGGTGCTGCCGCCGGCATTGCTGGGCACTTTGTTGTTGCCGATTCCCTATGTCGGCGAAGGTCTGTTGTGGCTGGCCGGCGGGCTGGTCGATGGATTGTTCCGGGCTCTGGCCCAGATCGCAGGGCGTTGGCCAGCGTGGGTTGCAGCATCGATGCCGGGTTGGGTTCTGGCACTGGGCTGCATCGGTGCACTGCTGTTATTGCTGCCCCGAGGCGTTCCATTGCGCCCCTTGGGTTGGCCGTTACTGCTGGTGCTGGCATTACCGCCCCGGGAGCGGCTGGCCGAAGGCGTGGCGGATGTCTGGCAGCTCGACGTCGGTCAGGGTCTGGCGATTCTGATCCGCACTCGCCATCACACATTGCTATACGACAGCGGCCCGCGTTTCGGTGACTTCGATGTAGGCGAGCGGGTGGTGCTGCCTGCCTTGTACAAGCTGGGCGTGGAGCGGCTCGACCTGATGCTGCTCAGCCATGCCGACGCCGACCACGCCGGTGGCGCGTTGGCGGTGGCAAACGGCTTGCCGGTCAGCCGGGTGATCAGCGGCGATCCGCCGGGCCTCCCCGAAGCGCTGAGCGCTGAGACCTGTGACAGCGGTCGGCAATGGCAATGGGATGGCGTCGCCTTTCATCTATGGCAGTGGGCCGACGCCCATGACAGCAACCAGCGTTCCTGCGTCCTGCAGATCGAAGCCAACGGCGAGCGGTTGCTGCTGACCGGCGATATCGACACCGCTGCCGAACGGGATTTGCTCAACAGCGCACTGGCGGTTCCGACCCGGTGGCTGCAAGCCCCGCACCATGGCAGTCGCAGCTCCTCATCAATGGCGTTGCTCAAGGTTTTGCAGCCTCGGGACGTGCTCATCTCCCGGGGGCAAGGCAACTCGTTCGGGCATCCGCATCCGACGGTCATCGCTCGTTACCGCAAGCTGGGCCTGCGCATCCATGACAGCGCCGAACAGGGTGCCATTCATCTGCAACTGGGCAGATTCCAGCCGGCCCGGCCGATGCGTCAGCAGCGCCGGTTCTGGCGCGACCCGCCACTGCCGGGGGCGGCGTACCGTTGAGCACGGTCGTCGGGGGGACGGGTCTTTATCACGAACCGGTATGGTAAAGTGGCGCACTTTTTCGAGGGGGCTGTCACTGTGTGGGAATTGGTCAAATCCGGCGGCTGGATGATGTTGCCGATCATTCTGAGTTCCATCGCCGCCATGGCGATCGTCGCCGAGCGCCTGTGGACCCTGCGCGCCAGTCGCGTCACCCCCGAGCATCTGCTGGGTCAGGTCTGGGTCTGGATCAAGGACAAGCAGCTCAACAAGGAAAAACTCAAGGAATTGCGCGCCAACTCGCCGCTGGGTGAAATTCTCGCCGCAGGCCTGGCCAACTCCAAGCATGGTCGCGAGATCATGAAAGAGTGCATCGAAGAGGCCGCCGCCCGGGTCATCCACGAGCTGGAGCGCTACGTCAACGCGCTGGGCACCATCGCCGCCATGTCGCCGCTGCTCGGTCTGCTGGGTACGGTGCTGGGCATGATCGACATCTTCAGTGCCTTCACCGGTTCCGGCATGACCACCAACGCTTCGGTATTGGCCGGTGGTATCTCCAAGGCGCTGATCACCACGGCAGCGGGCCTGATGGTCGGTATTCCGTCGGTGTTCTTCCACCGTTTCCTGCAACGCCGCATCGATGAGCTGGTGGTGGGCATGGAGCAGGAAGCGATCAAACTGGTGGAAGTGGTGCAGGGCGACCGTGACGTCGATCTGGCCGGGGGCAAAGCGTGAAATTCCGTCGCAAACCCCGGGAAACGATCGACATCAACCTCGCGTCGCTGATCGACGTGGTGTTCATTCTGTTGCTGTTTTTCGTCGTGACCACCACCTTCACCCGCGAAACCCAGTTGCGTGTCGACCTGCCGGAAGCGGTCAGCGGCTCGCCGGCCGAAGATCAGCAGGTCAAGCAACTGGACGTCGCCATCAGCGCTGAAGGCGTGTTTTCGGTGAACAACAAGATTCTGCCGAAGAACGACCTGGCGACCCTGATGGAAGCCATGCAGAAAGAAGCCAACGGTGACACCAACATGCCGTTGTCGATCAGTGCCGATGGCAAGACTCAGCACCAATCCGTGATCACCGCCATGGACGCGGCCGGCAAGCTCGGTTTCAGCCATTTGCGCATGACCACGGTCGAGGCGGCGCCCAAATCCTGATGGCCATGTCCGATCGTCTGCTCGCCGCGTGGTATCAGGGGCATCCGGCCCTGACGCTGTTGCGGCCGCTGGAGTGGCTGTACCGCCGCGTCGTGGCCGGCAAGCGTCAGCGTTTTCTCGACGGCGAAGGCGAAATCTATCAGTCGCCGGTGCCGGTGATCGTGGTCGGCAACATCACCGTTGGCGGCACCGGCAAGACGCCGATGATTCTGTGGCTGATCGAACACTGTCGGCGCAGCGGGTTGCGGGTCGGAGTGGTCAGTCGCGGCTATGGCGCCAAGCCTCCGCAGTTGCCCTGGCGGGTCGAAGCCGATCAAGGCGCCGAAATCGCTGGTGACGAGCCATTGTTGATCGTGCAGCGCACCGGTGTACCGCTGATGATCGACCCGAATCGCGGTGCCGCCGTCAAAGCCTTGCTGGCCAGCGAGCCGCTGGACCTGATCCTGTCCGATGACGGCATGCAGCATTATCGTCTGGCGCGTGACCTTGAGCTGGTGCTGATCGATGCCGCCCGAGGATTGGGCAACAAGCGCTGTCTGCCCGCCGGCCCCTTGCGTGAACCGATCGAACGCCTGCAAAGCGTCGATGGCGTACTGTTCAACGGCGCGGCGTCGGACCGCGAGGACGGTTTCGCATTCCGTCTGCAACCCACCGCACTGGTCAATCTACTCAGCGGCGAACGCCGGCCCCTCGATCACTTTTCGCCCGGTCAGGCACTGCACGCAGTCGCCGGGATCGGCAATCCGCAACGTTTCTTCAATACCCTCGAAGCGCTAGACTGGCGGCCAGTGCCCCACGCGTTTGCCGACCACGCCGAATACAGCGTGCAGGCCTTGAGTTTCACGCCGTCATTGCCAGTGGTGATGACTGAAAAGGACGCGGTGAAGTGCCGTGCCTTCGCTGCCGCCGACTGGTGGTACCTGGCGGTCGATGCCGTGCCGTCGCCGGCCTTCGTGGCCTGGTTCGACACGCAACTGATGCGCCTGTTGCCGGATCGTCTTTTGCCTTAAACCGTTTTTATCCAGGGAATGTTCATGGACACCAAATTGCTCGACATCCTCGCCTGCCCGATCTGCAAAGGCCCGCTCAAGCTCAGCGCCGACAAGACCGAACTGATCAGCAAGGGCGCCGGCCTGGCGTACCCGATCCGTGATGGCATCCCGGTCATGCTGGAAAGCGAAGCCCGCACCCTGACCACCGATGAGCGTCTGGATAAATGACCACAGCCTTCACCGTTGTCATCCCGTCGCGCTACGCCTCGACCCGTCTGCCGGGCAAACCGCTGCTGGATATCGCCGGCAAGCCGATGATCCAGCACGTCTGGGAACAGGCCAGCAAAAGCAGCGCCAGTCGCGTGGTCGTGGCCACCGACGATGCGCGCATCGTCGAGGCCTGCAAGGCTTTCGGCGCCGAAGTGGTGCTGACCCGTGAAGATCACAACTCCGGCACCGACCGCCTGGCCGAAGTGGCTGCGAAACTGGGCCTTGAGCCGGATGCCATCGTGGTCAACGTGCAGGGTGACGAACCGCTGATCCCGCCAAGCGTGATCGACCAGGTTGCCGCCAACCTTGCGGCCCACACCGAAGCGCGCATGGCCACCCTGGCCGAGCCGATCGAGGACGTGGAAACCCTGTTCAATCCGAACGTGGTCAAGGTCGTCAGCGACCTCAACGGTCTGGCGCTGACGTTCAGTCGTGCGACGTTGCCGTGGGCCCGCGATGCGTTCGCCAAGAACCGCGACGTGCTGCCGGAAGGCGTGCCGTATCGCCGCCACATCGGCATCTATGCCTACCGTGCAGGCTTCCTCCAGGACTTCGTGAGCTGGGGCCCGTGCTGGCTGGAAAACACCGAATCCCTCGAACAGTTGCGTGCCCTGTGGCACGGCGTGCGGATTCATGTGGCTGACGCGTTGATCGCGCCGCCGACCGGGGTCGACACCGCCGAAGACCTCGAGCGCGTCCGTCGCCTGCTGGAGGCCTGATGCGCGTTCTGTTCGTGTGCCTGGGCAACATCTGCCGCTCGCCCACCGCCGAAGGCGTGATGCGCGCCAAACTGCGTGATGCCGGATTGGCGGCTCAGGTCGAAGTGGCCTCTGCTGGTACCGGCGACTGGCACGTCGGCAATCCGCCGGACAAGCGCAGTCAGGCAGCGGCCAAACTGCGTGGTTACGACTTGTCGGCGCAACGCGCTCAGCAGGTCAGCCGCGCCGATTTCGCCAGCTACGACCTGATCCTCGCCATGGACAACAGCAACCTGCGCAACCTCAAGGCCTTGCAACCGTCTACCGGCAAGGCTGAGCTGGACTTGTTCCTGCGTCGCTATGAAGGCGAAGTCGATGAAGTGCCGGATCCGTATTACGACGGCGATCAGGGTTTCGAGCAGGTATTGGATTTGATCGAGCGCGCCTGCGACCGGTTGCTGATCGAAGTGAAGGGCCGGTTATGAGTTTGCAGGTACACCCCCAGGTTTCCATGAAGCCGTTCAACACCTTTGGTGTGGACGTTCGCGCGCAACTGTTTGCCGAAGCCCACAATGACGCCGATGTGCGCGAAGCCCTGGCTTATGCGACCGCCCACGATGTGCCGTTGCTGGTCATCGGGGGCGGCAGCAATCTGCTGCTGACGGCGGACATTCCGGCACTGGTGCTGCGCATGGCCAGCCGTGGCATTCGCGTCATCAATGATGACGGCAACCGCGTGGTGATCGAGGCCGAGGCTGGCGAGCCGTGGCATCCGTTTGTCCAGCACACGCTGGCGCAGGGTTTTTCGGGGCTGGAAAACCTCAGCCTGATCCCCGGCACCGTCGGCGCCGCGCCGATGCAGAATATTGGTGCCTACGGTGTCGAGATCAAGGACGTGTTCGCCGGCCTGACAGCGCTGGATCGCCAGACCGGCGAGTTGCGCGACTTCAGGCTGGATGAATGCAACTTCGCCTACCGCGACAGCGTGTTCAAGCAGCAGCCGGGTCGTTGGTTGATCCTGCGGGTGCGATTCGAACTGAATCGAGTCGCGCATCTGCACCTGGAATACGGCCCGGTGCGTCAGCGCCTGACCGAGCAGGGCATCGAGCAGCCGACGCCGACGGATGTCAGCCGCGCCATTTGCAGCATCCGCAGCGAGAAACTGCCGGACCCGGCGGTGCTCGGCAATGCCGGCAGCTTCTTCAAGAACCCGTTGGTGTCAGCGGCGGTGGTCGCGCAGATCAAGGGGCAGCACCCGGATCTGGTGGCCTACGCGCAACCGGACGGGCAGATGAAACTGGCGGCGGGCTGGTTGATCGAGCGAGCGGGCTGGAAAGGTTTCCGTGAAGCCGATGCTGGCGTGCATAAATTGCAGGCGCTGGTGCTGGTCAACTACGGCGCGGCGACCGGGCTGCAACTGCTCGATCTGGCGCAACGTATCCAGAAAGACATTGCAGAACGTTTCAATGTCGAGCTGGAAATGGAGCCCAACCGTTATTGAGGCTACGCTTTCAAGGCTGAATCCAAAGCCCTGCACTATTTAAAAAGTGCAGGGCTTTTTTGTTAATCCCGGGTTAACTTAGCGAGCTAACGATACAACCCTTTGCTCCACCAAAGGCCCGGTGCAGACGTTCCTGTCGGCACAAGAGAGCCTCATTAGCCTGAGTCGATCTGCGTGAACCCACCGCTGATTTTCCGGCGGCAGATTGCTCGACCCCATAACCTCCACGAATATGCGGGCGTGCCCATGATTACCCTGAAACTCAATGGTCAAGATCATCCACTCGATGTCACCGAGGACATGCCCCTGTTGTGGGCGATCCGTGACGTCGCCGGTTACAACGGCACCAAGTTCGGCTGCGGCATGGGCCTGTGTGGCGCCTGCACCATTCATATCGACGGCTCGCCGGCGCGCAGTTGCATCACGCCGATCGGCTCGGTGGCTGGGCAGAATGTGACCACCATCGACAACCTGCACGCCGATCCGATTGGCCAGATCGTCCAGCAAGCCTGGCTCGACACCGCCGTGGCCCAGTGCGGTTTCTGTCAGGGTGGGCAGATCATGTCCGCCACCGCGTTGCTCAAGACCAACCCGAACCCGAGCGACGAGCAGATCGAAGAGGCGATGGTCGGCAACATTTGCCGCTGCGGCACCTACAACCGGATCAAGACCGCCATTCGTCAGGCTTCCACTCACTTGAAGGAGGCCAAGGCATGAGCCGCTTACCGAACGATTTCGCCCTGAGCAACCTGAGTCGTCGGGGCTTCCTCAAGGGTGTGGGCGCTACCGGTGCGCTGGTGCTGGCCGCGAGTTGGGGCTGGCAGGATGCGCTGGCCGAAGACAAACCGAAGAAATTCGGTGCCGATGGCATGCCCAACGGCTGGATCGACGATCCGAAGGTCTATGTCAGCATTGCCGCCGACGGCACGGTGACCGTGGTCTGCAACCGCTCGGAGATGGGCCAGGGCGTGCGCACGAGCCTGACCATGGTGGTCGCCGATGAACTTGAGGCCGACTGGGCCCACGTCAAGGTTCAACAGGCGCCGGGCGACGAAGTGCGTTTCGGCAACCAGGATACCGACGGCTCGCGCAGCATGCGCCATTGGTACGAACCGATGCGTCGTTGCGGCGCCGCTGCCCGGACCATGCTTGAGCAGGCTGCGGCCGCGCAGTGGAAGGTGCCGGTCGGCGAGTGCCGCGCGCAACTGCACAAAGTCATTCACACACCGTCCGGGCGCGAGTTGGGCTACGGCGAGCTGGCTGCAGCGGCCAGTGCGTTGCCGGTTCCGGGCCGTGACAGCCTGCGGCTCAAGCAGCCGTCGGAATTCCGCTACATCGGCAAGGAAGGTACCAAGGCCATCGATGGCGATGACATCGTCAATGGTCGCGCCGTGTACGGAGCCGACGTGCATTTCGACGGCATGCTGTACGCCGTGATTGCTCGACCTGCGGTGTACGGCGGCAAGGTCAAGTCGGTGGATGACAGCGCCGCGCTGAAAGTACCGGGTGTGCTGAAAGTCATTCAGATCGAACCGCGTCCGCTGCCGTCGGAATTCCAGCCATTGGGCGGCGTGGCCGTCGTGGCCAGCAACACCTGGGCGGCGCTCAAGGGCCGCGAGGCGCTGAAGATCGAATGGGACGACGGCCCGAACGCCAGTTACGACTCGGTTGCCTATCGCAAGGAGATCGAAGCCGCTTCACTGAAACCGGGCAAGGTAGTGCGTAACACCGGCGACATCGAAAAGGCCATCGGCAGCGCTGCCAGCACCCTGGAAGCTTCTTACTACTTGCCACATCTGGCACAGGCGCCGATGGAGCCGATGGTGGCCATCGCTCGCTATAAAGAGGGCGTGTGCGAGGCCTGGGCGCCGAGTCAGGCACCGCAGGTCACCCGTGAGCGAATCGCCGAACGCCTTGGCCTGCCGTTCGATAACGTGACCTTCAACGTGACACTGCTCGGCGGTGGTTTTGGCCGCAAGTCCAAACCGGACTTCGTTGTCGAAGCCGCGATCCTCGCCAAGGAATTCCCCGGCAAGGCTGTGCGCGTGCAGTGGACCCGGGAAGATGACATCCACAACTCGTATTTCCACACTGTGTCCGCCGAATACCTCAAGGCCGGCGTGGGCAAGGATGGCTTGCCGTCCGCCTGGCTGCACCGCACGGTGGCGCCGAGCATCACGGCACTGTTCGCGCCGGGCATGAATCATGAAGCCGCGTTCGAGCTGGGCATGGGCTTCACCAACATGGCTTATGCGATTCCCAATGTGCGTCTGGAAAACCCTGAAGCCACGGTTCATACGCGTGTGGGTTGGTATCGCTCGGTGTCGAACATTCCCCATGGCTTCGCGATCCAGAGCTTCGTCGACGAACTGGCGCACAAGGCCAAGGAAGATCCGCTCAAGTACCAGATCAAATTGCTCGGCCCGGATCGGCAGATCGACCCGCGCACGCTCAGTGAAGAATGGAACTACGGCGAATCCCCCGAGCGTTATCCGATCGACACCGGGCGTATGCGCACCGTGCTGGAAACCGCGGCCAAGGCCGCCGGTTGGGGGCGGAAATTGCCCAAGGGCCGTGGTCTCGGATTAGCCGTGCATTACAGCTTCGTGACTTATGTGGCAGCGGTGATCGAAGTCGAGGTCAAGGACGACGGCACGCTGATCGTGCATAAGGCTGATATCGCGGTGGATTGCGGGCCGCAGATCAACCCGGAGCGGATCCGTTCGCAGTTCGAAGGCGCCTGTGTGATGGGCCTGGGCAATGCCGTGTGGGGTGAAATCAGCTTCAAGGACGGCAAGGTGCAGCAAGACAACTTCCATATGTATGAAGTGGCGCGCATGTCGCTGGCACCGAAGGAAGTCGCGGTGCATCTGGTGACGCCGCCGGGCGAAGTGCCGCTGGGCGGTGTCGGTGAGCCGGGCGTGCCGCCGATTGCGCCGGCACTGTGCAATGCGATCTTCGCCGCGACCGGCCAGCGCATCCGCAGCCTGCCGGTGCGTTACCAGTTGCAGGGCTGGCAAAAGGCGCAAGCGTGATGGACAGCGCCGATCTCAATGTCCTGCGCAGCGTCCTGGAATGGCGCCGCGCCGGGCAGCGGGTGGTGTTGTTTTCGGTGGTGCAGACCTGGGGTACTGCGCCCCGGGCGCCCGGCGCGATGCTGGCGTTGCGCGAGGATGGCGTGGTCATCGGTTCTGTGTCTGGCGGTTGTGTCGAGGACGATCTGATTGCCCGGTTGCATGACGGGCGGATTCCCGCCGACGGGCCGCCGGTGCAGTTGATCACCTATGGCGTGACGCGGGAGGAGGCGGCGCGGTTCGGCCTGCCTTGTGGCGGCACCTTGCGCCTGACCGAAGAGCGAGTCGGCGATCCTGCATGGGTCGCCGAGTTGTTGGCTCGTTGTGAGGCTCACGAAATCGTTGCCCGCGAGCTGAATCTTGAAAGCGGTGAAGTGATTCTTTCGCCGGCGAGCAAAACGGATGCATTGGTTTTCGACGGCAAGACCTTGCGCGCCATCTACGGCCCGCGTTGGCGTCTGCTGCTGATCGGTGCCGGACAGTTGTCGCGTTATGTGGCAGAAATGGCGCGGCTGCTGGATTTCGAAGTGCTGATCTGCGATCCCCGCACCGAATTCGTTTATGACTGGGAAGAGCAGCATGGCCGCTTTGTCCCGGGCATGCCGGATGAGGCGGTGCTGAATATTCAGACCGACGAACGCACTGCCATCGTTGCCCTGACCCACGACCCGCGCCTGGACGACATGGCGCTGCTGACGGCGCTCGATTCCAAGGCGTTTTACGTTGGTGCCCTTGGCTCGCGCGTCAACAGCCTCAAGCGCCGGGAATATCTGGCTGAGCTAGGCTTGTCGCCAGCGGCCATTGCAAGATTGCACGGGCCGATCGGTCTGCCGATCGGCAGTCATTCCCCGGCGGAAATCGCGTTGTCGTTGCTGGCGGAAATCGTCGCGATCAAGAATGGTGTCGAGTTGAAGCAGAAGAAGGCAGAGCGCGCATGAGTCGATCCATCGGAGTGATTGTGCTGGCGGCAGGCGAGGGCAGCCGTTTCCGCGAGGTGGCGGGTGCCGACAAAGACAAGCTTCTGGCCGATTGCACGGGGCGCGACGGGGCTGTGCGTTCGGTGATCGAGCAGACGCTGGTGAACCTGCCGGCGAGTCTCGACAAGCGAGTGCTGGTGACGACCGAGGCACGGCCGCAGGCGATGCGCATGGCGCAGGCTTACGGGTGTGATGTTGTCTCGATCGAGTCCACGGGGATGGGTGACAGCATTGCGGCGGGTGTCGCGGCTTGCCCGGATCTGGATGGCTGGCTGATTGTGCTGGGCGATATGCCGTTCATCCTGCCGTCGAGCATTGAGCGGGTGGTGGCGGCGATTGCCGACGATGCGGTCAGTGTGCCGGTGCTCAACGGTGAATACGGGCATCCGGTTGGATTTGGTCGAACATTTGGGTCCGGGTTGATGGCGTTGTCCGGTGATCGTGGGGCCAGGCCTTTGTTCAAGCAGGGGCGGGTGGTTGAGGTAGTCGTGGATGATCCTGGCGTCCTGTGGGATATCGATGTGCCCCAGGCGTTGGTTTTTCCGCCGGCCTGATACAAACCGCAAGGCATAAAAAAGCCCCGCCTGGATGACCAGGCGGGGCTTTTCATTGGCGGTCGGAATCAGACGAGAGGTTTAGGCTCGTGTTCTTTTTCCTGGGCCTGTTCGTGATGCTCGACCGCGTCCTGAACGGAACGTGGTGCTTCGGCAATCACGGCTTCAACGGCAACTTCTTCAGCGACCGGGGCAGGGGCTGCCTCGACCACTTCGGCAGCTGGAGTAGCAGCGGCGGCAGCGGCAGCCAGTTCGGCTTCCTTCTGCAGACGCTCTTCTTCGCGCTTGCGGCGACGCACTTCACGTGGGTCGTTCGGCGCGCGGCCACTTGGCGTCAGGGCGCTGACCGGAGCCGCTTCAACCACAGGGGCTGGTGCTTCGGCTACGACTGGCGCTTCTACGACCGGAGCTTCAACGACCGGTGCCGGTTCAGCAACCACCACTGGCTCGGCAGCCTTGGCTTCTTCAA
This sequence comes from Pseudomonas sp. GW822-FHT03F08, assembly GCF_058801265.1. Lineage (NCBI taxonomy): Bacteria > Pseudomonadati > Pseudomonadota > Gammaproteobacteria > Pseudomonadales > Pseudomonadaceae > Pseudomonas > Pseudomonas sp. GW822-FHT03F08. The sequence continues at coordinate 24,693 of NZ_JBXANC010000009.1, forward strand.
CAACAGGCGCTTCAACCACTGGCGCTGGTGTTTCAGCGACAACCGGCTCGGCCACCCAGTTGAAAGCGGTCTGTTCTTCGCGAACTTCACGCACGGTTTCGGTCACGGTTTCAGCGACGGTTTCGACAACCGATGCTTCAACAACGACCGGTGCTTCGAAGGTCACGGCAGGTTCGGCAGCGACTTCAACCTGAGGCTGAGCTTCGCGAACCGGAGCCACTTCGACTTCCGGAGCAGCAGCCACTTCTACTGGAGTGGTTGCTTCAACAACCGGCGCTTCTACTGGAGCGGTTTCCAGCGTTGCAGCGGTGGCGCGTTCAGCTTGCTCGTGGGCCTGAGCTTCGGCCGGAGCGCTGATCACGGTGCTGGCAACAGCGGCAGTCACAGCCAGGCCAGCAGCCAGGTCGGCAGTGCTTGGTGCTTCGGCGTTTTCGCCGGTTTCGGATTCTTCCGAACCTTCGATCACGTTACCGTTGGCATCACGCTGACGCTCGCGACGGTTGCTGCGACGACGCTGACCACGGGAGCGGCGACGTGGACGATCGCCTTCGGCGTTCTCCGAACCGTCTTCCGGCAGTTGCTCTTCGTTGGTGGTGATTTCTTCTTCAGCTACGGCAGCAGCGGCTTGTTCGGCACGCGGTTGACGCTCTTCACGCGGTGGACGTGGTGCACGCTCTTCACGCGGCTGACGAGCCGGGCGCTCTTCAGTGGCGGCTACAGCAACAGCGGCAGCAGCGGCTGGTGCGGTATCCAGAGGTTCACGCAGTTCACGTACGCGCTCTTCGCGCTCGCCACGCGGCTTGCGATCTTCACGCGGAGCACGTGGTGCACGTTCTTCACGAGGGGCGCGTGGTGCGCGTTCTTCGCGGGCTACCGGTGCTTCGTCACGGGACTCGCGTGGCTCGCGGACTTCACGGGCTTCACGAGGCTGACGCTCTTCACGCGGCTCGCGCGGTGCGCGCTCTTCACGTGGGGCACGTTCTTCGCGCGGCTTGCGTTCTTCATCGCGGCGACCGTTACGGTTGCGGCTCTGCTGACGACCGTTGCGACGCTCTTCATTGCGGGCCGGACGCTCGGCGGCAGGTTTTTCAACCACAACCGGAGCAACTGGCTCTTCTTTGGTAGCGAACAGGCTGACCAGCGACTTCACCAGGCCTTTGAACAGGCTTGGCTCTGGTGCGGCAACCGGAGCAGGGGCTGGGGCCGGAGCGGCGACTTCGGTCGGAACCGGAGCGTTGGCGCGGGCCGGAGCGGTCTTGACCGCGGCTTCCTGGCGAACCAGGGTGCGGGTCGCGGCGGCTGGCTGAACGTCTTCGACATCGGCGGCAGCGGCAGCGATTTCGTAGCTGGACTGGTTGGTCGCGGCTTCCGGGCTGTCGTCACGCAGACGCTGAACTTCGAAATGCGGGGTTTCGAGGTGATCGTTCGGCAGGATGACGATGCGAGCGCGGGTGCGCAGTTCGATCTTGGTGATCGAGTTGCGTTTTTCGTTGAGCAGGAACGCAGCCACCGGGATCGGCACTTGAGCGCGAACTTCGGCGGTGCGGTCTTTCAGGGCTTCTTCTTCGATCAGGCGCAGGATCGCCAGAGACAGCGATTCGACGTCACGGATGATGCCGGTGCCGCTGCAACGCGGGCAGACGATGCCGCTGCTTTCGCCGAGCGAAGGACGCAGGCGCTGACGGGACATTTCCAGCAGGCCGAAGCGCGAGATGCGGCCGATCTGCACACGGGCGCGGTCGGCTTCCAGGCATTCGCGGACTTTCTCTTCCACGGCGCGCTGGTTCTTGGCAGGGGTCATGTCGATGAAGTCGATGACGATCAGGCCGCCGATGTCGCGCAGGCGCAACTGACGGGCGATTTCTTCAGCCGCTTCAAGGTTGGTCTGCAGGGCGGTTTCTTCGATGTCGCTGCCTTTGGTGGCGCGCGCCGAGTTGATGTCGATGGACACCAGGGCTTCGGTCGGATCGATGACGATGGAGCCGCCGGAAGGCAGTTCGACGACGCGCTGGAAAGCGGTTTCGATCTGGCTTTCGATCTGGAAACGGTTGAACAGCGGAACGCTGTCTTCGTACAGCTTGATCTTGCTGGCGTATTGCGGCATCACCTGGCGGATGAAGGTCAGGGCTTCGTCCTGGGCTTCAACGCTGTCGATCAGCACTTCGCCGATGTCCTGGCGCAGGTAATCGCGGATGGCGCGGATGATGACGTTGCTTTCCTGGTAGATCAGGAACGGCGCGGAACGATCCAGCGACGCTTCCTTGATAGCGGTCCAGAGTTGCAGCAGGTAATCGAGGTCCCACTGCATTTCTTCGCTGCTGCGGCCAAGGCCGGCAGTGCGCACGATCAGACCCATGTCGGCTGGAGCAACCAGACCGTTCAGCGCTTCACGCAGTTCGTTGCGCTCTTCGCCTTCGATGCGACGGGAGATGCCGCCGGCACGCGGGTTGTTCGGCATCAGAACGAGGTAACGACCGGCCAGGCTGATGAAGGTGGTCAGGGCTGCGCCCTTGTTGCCACGTTCTTCTTTTTCGACCTGAACGATGACTTCCTGGCCTTCGCTCAGGACGTCCTTGATGTTGACGCGGCCTTCGGGGGCTTTCTTGAAGTATTCGCGGGAGATTTCTTTGAGGGGCAGGAAGCCGTGGCGCTCGGAGCCGAAATCGACAAAGGCAGCCTCAAGGCTTGGTTCGATGCGAGTGATACGGCCTTTATAGATGTTGGCCTTTTTCTGCTCGCGTGCACCGGATTCGATGTCCAGGTCGTAGAGGCGCTGGCCATCTACCAGTGCAACACGCAACTCTTCGGGTTGAGTTGCGTTAATCAGCATTCTTTTCATGTAGTACCGTCGGTTTCCGGGCTGCCGGAAACGGCGTTCGGCACACACGACTTCTCACGGTCGGTGTCAGGTGCGTCGGGAGTGGTTGGCCATTCCCGTGTCCAGCGATGTCCGGCCAATTGGGCCGTTATCGCGACGTACGCGTCCTGCTTGCTGTGGCTACTTAAGCACTCAGTCAGGAGGAGGAATCAACCGCGGCTGTGGACGAGATGAAGCGTCTTGATAAAGCCTGTTGCTACACAGTCCAGCGGTTGTGCATCTCCACCCTACACGTATCCCTGATAATTCGGGTGCTGCCGCGCGCAGAATCCGCAGCGGGTTGGCATTTACCGTGAGCTCCGAAAGGGGAGGTCACGCATCATGGCTAATTCAGGCGGTGTTTCCGGCGCTTTCGCTCGGGGTCATCCGCGGCTGACTGCACTTTGTGAACTGGCCGTGAATATGGCTCGCGTGGCGAGTCAAAACTCTGCTTTGCGGCGTGATTCAGGCCTCATGTCACCTGCGCTTGTTACAGCTGCAAACTCCACCGTTACGTAGCGAAAGCCCCGTAGGACGGCCTCGCGTCCTAGTGAATTGCGTTGGTCAGGGCCGGTTTTTGACCGTGGTTCCGCTGTCCAGGCCGCTTTTGGCGGCGTTCGCGACTATAGCAGCAATGATTAAGTGCTTCAATTCCATAAAAATTGTTATCATCCGCGCCATGACGACTACTGCCCCTTCGACTCCAGGCGTTCAATTGCTTGAGGTCTCGCCGGAATATGCCGGCCAACGAATCGACAATTTCCTCCTCGCCCGGCTCAAAGGCGTGCCCAAGACCTTGATTTACCGCATTTTGCGCAAAGGCGAAGTGCGAGTTAACAAAGGTCGGATCAAGCCCGAATACAAGCTGCAGGCCGGCGATATCGTGCGCGTGCCACCGGTTCGCGTGCCTGAGCGTGACGAACCGGTGCCTTTGGCCCAAGGTCTGTTGCAGCGCCTGGAAGCCTCGATTGTCTACGAAGACAAAGCCCTGATCGTGATCAACAAGCCCGCCGGCATTGCGGTTCACGGTGGCAGCGGCTTGAATTACGGCGTTATCGAAGCCTTTCGTCAGTTGCGCCCCGACGCCAAGGAGCTCGAGCTGGTTCACCGTCTCGATCGCGACACCTCCGGCCTGCTGATGATCGCCAAGAAACGCAGCATGTTGCGTCATTTGCATGCCGCGTTGCGCGGTGACGGTGTCGATAAGCGCTACATGGCACTGGTTCGCGGCAACTGGGCGACCTCGATCAAGCAAGTCCGTGCGGCGCTCGGCAAGAGCAATCTGCGCTCCGGTGAGCGCATGGTCGAGGTCGACGAGGAGGAGGGCAAAGAGTCTGTGACCGTGTTCAAGGTCCTGCGTCGCTTTGGCGATTTTGCCACTCTGATCGAAGCCAAGCCGATCACTGGTCGTACGCACCAGATCCGCGTCCACACATTGCACGCCGGGCACTGCATTGCGGGTGACACCAAATACGGCGATGACAGTTTCAGCAAGGAAATCCGTGATCTGGGCGGCAAGCGCCTGTTCCTGCACGCCTACATGCTGACCGTGCCGCTGCCCGATGGCGGTGAACTCAAGTTGCAGGCACCGGTCGATGAAATGTGGGCCAAGACTGTGGAGCGATTGAGTGCGCCCATCTGATTACAAGCTGCTGATTTTTGATTGGGACGGTACGCTGGCCGATTCCATTCATCGGATTGTCGAGGCAATGCACTCGGCATCCGGGCGTTCAGGTTTCGAGTTGCGTGATGATTTTGCCGTCAAAGGCATCATCGGTCTGGGCTTGCCCGAGGCGATCCGCACCTTGTATCCGGACATCAGCGATGCCGAAATGACCTTGTTTCGCGAGTATTACGCGGATCACTACATCGCCGCGGAGGCCGTGCCTTCGCCGTTGTTCGAGGGCGTAGTCGAGTCGATGGCGTCTTTTCGCGAGCAGGGCTATCACCTGGCTGTCGCGACCGGCAAGAATCGTCGCGGGCTGGATCGGGTGCTCAAGGCCAATGGCTGGGAAGATTATTTCGATATAACTCGCGCCGCCGATGAAACGGCGAGCAAGCCGCATCCGCTGATGCTGGAGCAGATCCTTGCGCATTGCGGTGTGCGTGCCGAGCAAGCGCTGATGGTCGGTGATTCGTCCTTCGATCTGTTGATGGCGCGCAATGCGGGGATGGATTCGGTGGCGGTCAGTTATGGCGCGCAATCGATCGAATCGCTGCAGCAGTTCGAGCCGCGTCTGTCGATTGACCGATTTTGTGAATTGCATGCCTGGCTCGCGCAGCAGGCTTAATACGTTTTTGCTGGGGTGGATGGCATGACCGACGAATGGAAAGCACCGGCCAAGGCAACTGCCGACGACGGTGATGCGAAAAGCTGGAAGCTGCTGGAAAAGACTCTGCTGGCCGGTGTGCAAGAGCAGCGTCGTTCCAGGCGTTGGGGGATCTTCTTCAAGCTGCTGACGTTTGTTTATCTATTTGTTGCGCTGATCCTGTTCACGCCGTTGATGGACATGGAAAAAAGCGCCACTCGTGGCCCGAACTACACCGCGCTGATCGACGTCACCGGCATGATTGCCGACAAAGAGCCGGCCAGTGCCGATAATATCGTCGGCAGTCTGCGGGCGGCGTTCGAGGACAAGAAGGTCAAGGGCGTGATCCTGCGCATCAACAGCCCTGGCGGCAGTCCGGTGCAGTCGGGTTATGTGTATGACGAGATCAAGCGCCTGCGCGGCCTGCATCCGGAAACCAAGCTGTATGCGGTAATTTCTGACCTGGGCGCTTCCGGTGCTTATTACATCGCCAGCGCCGCAGATCAGATCTACGCCGACAAGGCGAGCCTGGTGGGTTCTATCGGTGTGACAGCGGCCGGTTACGGCTTTGTTGGCACCATGGAGAAGCTGGGCGTCGAACGTCGCACTTACACCTCCGGTGAGCACAAGTCGTTCCTCGACCCGTTCCAGCCGCAGAAGCCGGAAGAGACGGCGTTCTGGCAAAGTGTGCTGGATACCACGCACAAGCAGTTCATCAACAGCGTGAAGCAGGGGCGTGGTGATCGCCTGAAAGACAAGGAGCATCCGGAGCTGTTCTCCGGTCTGGTCTGGTCTGGCGAGCAGGCGTTGCCGCTGGGGTTGATCGATGGTCTGGGCAATGCCAGTTCGGTGGCGCGTGACGTGATTGGCGAAAAGGAGCTGGTGGATTTCACCGTTCAGGAATCGCCGTTCGATCGTTTCTCGAAAAAGCTGGGCGCCAGTGTGGCCGAGCAGTTGGCAATGTGGATGGGTTTCCACGGGCCATCGTTGCGTTGATCGCTTGATGCATAAAAAAACCGGCCTTCGTGGCCGGTTTTTTATGGGTCAGGGAATTTGTACGCCTTCCGCCAGCAGCATGTCGATCAGGCGAATCAGCGGCAGGCCGATCAGGCTGGTGGCGTCGGGGCCTTCGGTGGACTTGAACAGGCTCACGCCCAGTCCTTCGGCCTTGAAGCTGCCGGCGCAGTCGTAGGGTTGCTCAGCGTGCAGGTAGCGCTCGACGCGGGCCTGATCCAGTACGCGCATGTGCACGGTGAAAGGCACGCAGTCGACCTGGCAGTGGCCTGTCTGGCTGTTGAGCAGGGCCAGGCCGGTGAGGAAGGTCACGCTGGCGCCGCTGGCGGCCATCAGTTGTTCGCGGGCGTTTTCAAAGGTGTGTGGTTTGCCGATGATGCGTTCGCCGAGTACGGCAACCTGGTCGGAGCCGATGATCAAATGGGCAGGGTGGCTGTCGGCCAGTGCCCGGGCTTTCTGTTCGGCGAGGCGTTTGACCAGGTCGATTGCCGACTCGTCCGGGCGATGGCTTTCGTCGATATCCGGTGAGCTGCAGACGAACGGTAAGCGCAGGCGATTGAGCAATTCCCGACGATAGGTCGAGCTTGAAGCGAGTAATAAAGGCAGCATTCGCATCTCCAGAGGCAGGTGGCAGATTCTAGCGGAGCCGCGTAAGTGACGGACAGGGCGCAATTTCCTTTGACATGGGCGGGTGCATCCCTATAATGCTGCGCCTATGTTGAATGACCCGATTCCACCTCACGTTGACCCGCGCAAATTGGCTGACCGTGGCACCACCCTTCAAGGTGAGCTGCTGCTGGCCGATTTGAAGAGACTCTGCGACCCGCTTTCCGACGATGTCGGTACGGTGCAGGCTAAATTCGTTTTTGAACGAGATGAACGTAAATCTGTGGTGATCCACAGCTTTATCGACACCGAAGTCAAAATGGTTTGCCAGCGTTGTCTTGAGCTGGTCACCCTGCCGATCCACAGCGAATGCAGTTACGCTGTAGTGAAGGAGGGTGCGAATACCCAGTCGTTACCGAAAGGTTATGACGTGCTGGAACTGGGCGAAGATCCATTGGATCTGCAGTCACTGATCGAGGAGGAGCTTCTGCTCGCCTTGCCCATTGTGCCTGCTCATCATCCGGAAGAATGCCAGCAGCCGGCGGGAGCAGATGAGCCCGAACCGAGCGAGGACGAGGTAACGCGGTCCAACCCGTTCAGTGTATTGGCGCAGTTAAAGCGTGACCCAAACGTTTAGGAGTTAATCAATTATGGCTGTTCAGCAGAACAAAAAATCCCGCTCTGCCCGTGACATGCGCCGTTCGCACGACGCTCTCGAGGCTAGCACCCTGTCTGTAGAAAAAACCACTGGTGAAGTTCACCTGCGTCACCACGTATCGCCAGAAGGCGTATACCGTGGCCGTAAAGTGATCGACAAGGGCGCTGACGAGTAATCACTTGTCCGCTCAAGTCATCGCGATTGACGCAATGGGCGGGGACTTCGGTCCCCGCAGCATTGTTCAGGCCAGCCTTGCTTGCCTTTCTGCTACACCCTCGCTGCACCTGACCCTCGTCGGTCAACCCTCCCTTCTTGAAGAATTGATCACTGGCCAATCGGCTGCCGATCGCGCGCGCCTGACGATTGTTCCGGCGTCCGAAGTCATCACCATGGACGAAAAACCTGCCCAGGCTCTGCGTGGCAAGCCGGACTCGTCGATGCGTGTCGCCCTCGAATTGCTGCGTGATGGCAAGGTTCAGGCCTGCGTCAGTGCCGGCAATACCGGTGCGCTGATGGCGCTGTCGCGATTTGTGCTCAAGACCCTGCCGGGGATTGATCGTCCGGCCATGGTCGCGGCGATCCCTACGCAGAAGGGCTATTGCCAGTTGCTCGATCTGGGCGCCAACGTCGATTGCAGTGCCGAGCATCTGTTGCAGTTCGCTGTAATGGGGTCTGTGGCCGCACAAACGCTGGGCATTGCCCGCCCGCGTGTCGCGTTGCTGAACATTGGCACCGAGGACATCAAGGGCAATCAGCAGGTCAAGCTGGCTGCGACGTTGTTGCAGACGGCCCGGGGCATTAACTACATCGGTTTCATCGAAGGCGACGGCTTGTATCGCGGCGAGGCGGATGTGGTGGTTTGCGACGGTTTTGTCGGCAACATCCTGCTCAAGTCCAGCGAAGGCCTGGCGACGATGATCGCTGCGCGCATCGAAGCCTTGTTCAGGAAAAACCTCGCCTCCCGCGCTGTCGGCGCTCTGGCGCTGCCCTTGATGAAGCGTCTGCAGGCTGATCTGGCGCCTGCGAGACACAACGGTGCAAGCTTTCTGGGCTTGCAGGGGATCGTGGTGAAAAGTCACGGGTCGGCCGGGGTTCAGGGGTTTCAGAGCGCCATTCAGCGGGCATTGATCGAGATTCAGGAGAACCTTCCCGAGCGCCTGCACGGCCGTCTGGAGGATTTGTTGTCTTAGGCGTTTTCGTCGGACAATGCTTAAATGTGACCGCCCGGTTCAAAGGGCCATCCAACTGTCAGTTTCTTGCGTCCCTCTAGCGGGATGCCATTTTTCCGACGACAAGATCATTAGGGGCTTGTTACATGTCTGCTTCCCTCGCATTCGTCTTTCCAGGACAGGGTTCGCAGTCCCTCGGCATGCTGGCCGAGCTGGGCGCGCAACATCCGTTGATCCTCGAAACTTTCAAAGAAGCATCCGATGCTCTGGGCTACGACCTGTGGGCGCTGACCCAGCAGGGTCCGGAAGAGCTGCTCAATCAAACCGATAAAACCCAACCGGCCATTCTGACCGCTTCGATCGCCCTGTGGCGTCTGTGGCTGGCGGAAGGTGGTGCGCGCCCGGCGTTCGTTGCCGGTCACAGCCTGGGTGAGTACAGCGCGCTGGTCGCTGCGGGCAGCCTGAGCCTGGCGGACGCGGTGAAGCTCGTCGAGCGCCGTGGCCAGCTGATGCAGGAAGCCGTTCCGGCCGGGCAGGGCGGCATGGCTGCCATCCTCGGTCTGGAAGATGCCGACGTGCTGGCAGCCTGTGCCGAAGCGGCGCAAGGCGACGTGGTCAGCGCGGTGAACTTCAACTCCCCGGGCCAGGTGGTGATCGCCGGTGCCAAGGCCGCAGTTGAGCGCGCCATCGAAGGCTGCAAGGCTCGTGGCGCCAAGCGTGCCATGCCGCTGCCGGTCAGCGTGCCGTCGCACTGCGAACTGATGCGTCCGGCTGCCGAGCGCTTTGCCGAGTCCATCGCTGCCATCGACTGGCAGGCGCCGCAGATCCCTGTGGTGCAGAACGTCAGCGCTCAGGTGCCGGCGGATCTGGAAACCCTCAAGCGTGATCTGCTGGAACAACTCTACAAGCCGGTTCGCTGGGTCGAGTCCGTACAGACTCTGGCAGCGAAAGGCGCGACCAATCTGGTCGAGTGCGGCCCTGGCAAAGTGCTTGCCGGTCTGAACAAACGTTGCGCCGAAGGCGTTTCGACTTCCAACCTCAATACCCCAGACGCTTTCGCTGCCGCTCGTGCAGCGATTGTCTGAATCAGGAGAAACTTGCATGAGTCTGCAAGGTAAAGTTGCACTGGTCACCGGCGCAAGCCGTGGTATCGGCCAGGCTATCGCACTGGAACTGGGTCGTCAGGGCGCCATCGTTGTTGGCACCGCGACTTCCGCTTCCGGCGCCGAGCGCATTGCTGCGACCCTGAAGGAAAGCGGCATTCAGGGCGCAGGTTTCGAACTGAACGTCACCAGCGACGAATCGGTCACCAAGGTGCTTGCAAGCATCCAGGAGCAGTTCGGTGCTCCGGTCGCGATCCTGGTCAACAATGCCGGCATCACCCGCGATAACCTGATGATGCGCATGAAAGACGACGAGTGGTACGACGTGATCGATACCAACCTGAACAGTCTGTATCGCCTGTCCAAGGGCGTTCTGCGCGGCATGACCAAGGCGCGTTGGGGTCGAATTATCAGTATTGGCTCGGTGGTGGGTGCCATGGGCAACGCAGGCCAAGTAAACTATGCAGCCGCCAAGGCCGGTCTGGAAGGTTTCAGCCGTGCCATGGCGCGTGAAGTCGGTTCGCGTTCGATTACGGTCAACTCGGTGACCCCAGGGTTCATCGACACCGATATGACCCGCGAGCTGCCTGAAGCACAGCGTGAAGCCTTGCAGACGCAGATTCCGCTGGGCCGTCTGGGACAAGCTCAAGAGATCGCGTCCGTGGTCGCTTTTCTTGCATCCGACGGTGCGGCATACGTGACCGGGGCTACAATCCCGGTTAACGGCGGGATGTACATGTAATTCAAATGTGACGGATTGCTTCAAAAAAATGTCATACGAGCTGTCTAAAATCCGTTATAAAGCTGCAATCTATTTATAGGCAGAGGGTCGCAGGGTTTGAGGAGTGAAGCTTTCAGTTGAAAAGCTGAAAAGTCTTTCTATACACTTACCCACTGGCCAGCTGCCTGAATTTGTCCATTAGGAGTGAAAACAAGGTATGAGCACCATCGAAGAGCGCGTCAAGAAAATCGTTGCCGAGCAACTGGGTGTTAAAGAAGAAGAAGTGGTAAACACCGCTTCCTTCGTAGAAGACCTGGGTGCCGACTCCCTTGACACCGTTGAGCTGGTGATGGCTCTGGAAGAGGAATTCGAGACCGAAATCCCTGACGAAGAAGCTGAGAAGATCACTACTGTACAAGCTGCAATCGACTACGTTACTAGCCACCAGGCGTAATAGTTTGTAATCGTTGCTTGCTGTCATGGAAAAACCGCACTGCCATCATGGCGTGCGGTTTTTTCTTTAGGCCTGATGCAAAGTCGTCATTTGAAAAAGGAGAGTGCTGTGTCGCGTAGACGCGTCGTAGTCACCGGTATGGGTATGTTGTCGCCACTGGGCACGGATGTGCCGAGCAGTTGGCAGGGCATTCTGGCTGGCCGCAGTGGCATTGGTCTGATCGAACACACCGACCTTTCTGCCTATTCCACCCGCTTTGGCGGCTCGGTAAAGGGCTTCAATGTCGAGGAATACCTGTCGGTCAAGGAAGCGCGCAAGCTCGACCTGTTCATTCAGTACGGTCTGGCGGCCGGCTTTCAAGCCGTACGCAATGCCGGTCTGGAAGTCACCGATGCCAACCGTGAACGCATTGGCGTAGCCATGGGTTCGGGTATCGGCGGTCTGACCAACATCGAAGAAACCAGTCGCACCCTGCACGAAACCGGCCCGCGCCGGATTTCTCCGTTCTTTGTGCCTGGCTCGATCATCAATATGATTTCCGGTTTCCTGTCCATCCACCTGGGTGCACAGGGGCCTAACTACGCCATCGCCACAGCGTGTACCACCGGTACGCACTGCATCGGCATGGCAGCCCGCAACATCATGTACGACGAAGCCGACGTGATGATTGCCGGTGGTGCCGAGATGGCCGCGTGCGGTCTGGGCATGGGCGGCTTTGGCGCCTCCCGCGCACTGTCGACCCGCAACGACGAACCGACCCGTGCCAGCCGTCCGTGGGACAAGGGCCGTGACGGTTTCGTCCTGTCCGACGGTGCCGGCGCCCTGGTGCTCGAAGAACTCGAACACGCCAAGGCCCGTGGCGCGACCATCTACGCCGAGCTGATCGGTTTCGGCACCAGTGGCGATGCGTTCCACATGACATCGCCACCTGCCGACGGTGCCGGTGCTGCGCGTTGCATCACCAATGCGCTGCGTGACGCGAAGATCAACGTCGATCAAGTGCAATACATCAACGCTCACGGTACTTCGACGCCGGCCGGCGACCTCGCCGAAGCCAATGCGATCAAGTCGGTGTTCGGTGATCACGCCTACAAACTGGCGGTCAGCTCCACCAAGTCCATGACCGGTCACCTGTTGGGTGCAGCGGGCGCGGTCGAGGCGATCTTCAGCGTGCTGGCGATCAACAGCCAGGTGGCGCCGCCGACCATCAACCTCGATGAGCCGGATGAAGGCTGCGATCTCGACTTCGTGCCGCACACGGCGCGCAACATGGACATCGATGTCGTGCTGTCCAACTCGTTCGGGTTTGGCGGCACCAACGGCACGTTGGCGTTCCGTCGGTTCGCCGGCTGATGGACTGCTGGGTCGACGGTCAACCGGCTGACACTCTGTCGCTGAAAGATCGCGGCCTGGCTTACGGCGACGGTCTGTTCGAGACCATCGCCGTGCGTAACGGCCAGCCTTTGCTGCTGGAGCGTCACGTGGCGCGACTGGCCGAAGGCTGCTCACGCCTGGCCATCGCGGCCGACATCGAGCTGATCCGTAGCGAGCTGCAAGCCTATGCAGCGGCCATGGGCGAGGGTGTGCTCAAGCTCATCCTCACCCGTGGCGACGGTTTGCGCGGTTATGCGCCGGATCCTTCGGCGCCGGGCCGACGCATTCTGCAAGGCAATCCTCCCGTTGCTTATCCTGCCGTCCATGGCGAGCAAGGCGTTCGCCTGTTTCCGTGTACGACGCGTTTATCTGTCCAGCCCTTGCTGGCAGGTCTCAAGCATCTCAATCGTCTGGAACAAGTCCTCGCTCGCGCCGAATGGCAAGACAGCGAGCACGCCGAAGGCTTGATGCTCGACCAGGCGGGTCGTGTGATCGAGGGCGTGTTCAGCAACCTGTTTCTGGTGCGCGATGGCGTGCTGGTCACGGCGGATCTGAAACGCTGCGGCGTGGCCGGTGTGATGCGCGCCGAACTATTGTTTCAGGCAGCGTCAGCGGGTATCTCCACGCAAATCACCGATATCAGCCTTGATCAGCTGCAATGGGCTGATGAAGTCTTTGTCTGCAACAGCGTGTATGGCGTCTGGCCGGTACGCGCGTACGCTGCACTGAGCTGGCCGGTTGGGCCGCTCACCCGTAAACTGCAAACCATTGCCCGCACGCTACTGGATGCCTGATTCGTGAGACGTAAACTTTTGCTGCTGCTGGAAACCGGACTGGTTCTGGCAGGGCTGCTGCTGGGCGCCAGCGCCTGGAAGATTCATTCGGCACTGGAACAGCCTCTGAATATCACGCAGGAAGAACTGCTGGATGTGCCCAAGGGTTCCACGCCGACCCGCACCCTTCTCGGACTTGAAGCCGATGGCGTGATCAAGGACGCTTTCTGGCTACGCATATATTGGCGTTTCAATCTGACGGGCACCCCGATTCACACGGGCGAGTACCGCATGCAGCCGGGCATGACCGTCAAGGGTCTGATCGATCTGTGGAAGCGTGGCGAAGTGGTTCAGTACAGCCTGACCCTCGTCGAAGGCTGGAACTTCCATCAGGTGCGCGCCGCTTTGTCGAAAGACGAAAAGATCGAGCAGACCCTGACCGGTCTGAGCGACAGCGATGTGATGGCCAAAATCGGCCACAAAGGCTTGTTTCCCGAAGGTCGGTTCTTCCCAGATACCTACCGATTCGTGCGCGGGGTCTCCGATACCGAGCTGCTGAAAAAGGCGTTCGACCGCCTCGACGAAGTACTGGCCAAGGAATGGGAAAACCGCTCCACTGATGCTCCCTACACCGAGCCTTACCAGGCGCTGATCATGGCGTCACTGGTGGAGAAGGAAACCGGCGTTCCGCAGGAGCGTGGGCAGATTGCCGGCGTGTTCGTGCGTCGCATGGCGCTGGGTATGCAGTTGCAGACTGATCCGACGGTGATCTACGGTCTGGGTGATCGCTACAACGGCAAGCTGACTCGTGCGCATCTCAAGGAAGCCACGCCGTACAACACTTATGTGATTCCGGGGCTGCCGCCGACGCCGATTGCGATGGTTGGCCGCGAGGCGATTCACGCCGCGTTGAACCCGGTGGAAGGCACCAGCCTCTACTTTGTAGCTCGTGGCGATGGCAGCCATGTGTTCTCTGACGACCTCGATGCGCACAACAGTGCGGTGCGTGAGTTCCAGCTCAAACGGCGCTCGGATTACCGTTCGAGCCCGGCGCCGGCTTCGACACCGGAAGCCGCTCCGACAACCGGGGAAGCCGTTCCTGCCGCATCACCCGAAACTGCGCCAGAATCGTTGCCGCAGGTTCCTGCCCAGGAGCCCGCGCCGACTCCGGAAACCGAAGCGGCCGCACCGCAAACCGTGCAATGACTTTGATTAAGGACTGCCTGTGACTGGCTTGTTTATTACCCTGGAAGGCCCGGAAGGCGCCGGCAAGAGCACCAACCGCGAATACCTCGCCGAGCGCCTGCGCGCCGCCGGTATCGAAGTGGTGCTGACCCGCGAGCCCGGCGGTACGCCGCTGGCCGAGCGTATTCGTGAGGTGTTGCTGGCCCCGGTCGACGAAGTGATGAACCCGGACACAGAGCTGCTGCTGGTGTTCGCCGCCCGTGCCCAGCATCTGGCTGAAGTCATTCGCCCGGCGCTGGCCCGTGGTGCCGTCGTCTTGTGCGACCGGTTCACCGATTCGACTTACGCCTATCAGGGTGGCGGTCGCGGTCTGTCGCTGGAACGTATCGCTGCGCTGGAGACTTTCGTTCAGGGCGACCTGCGGCCCGACCTGACGCTGATTTTCGATCTGCCGGTGGAAATCGGCTTGGCCCGCGCCAGCGCCCGGGGGCGTCTGGATCGCTTCGAGCTGGAAGGCCGGGCGTTTTTCGAGGCGGTGCGCAGTGCGTTCCTCAAGCGTGCCGAAGCCGATCCTGCGCGCTATGTGCGGATCGACGCCGGTCAGCCGTTGGCCAAGGTTCAACAATCGCTGGATACCCTGATTCCGAACTTGCTGGAGCTGTGCCGTGGCTGAGGCCTATCCGTGGCAGGACAGTCTCTGGCAGCAACTGGCCGGACGCACTCAGCACGCCCACGCGTATCTGCTGCACGGTCCCGCCGGGATCGGCAAGCGCGCGTTGGCCGAGCGGCTGATGGCCAGTCTGCTGTGCCAGCGTCCGACGCCTGAAGCCTGCGGCGAGTGCAAATCCTGCCTGCTGCTCAAGGCCGGCAGCCACCCGGACAATTACATCCTCGAACCGGAAGAAGCGGACAAGGCGATCAAGGTCGACCAGGTGCGCGATCTGGTCAGTTTCGTGGTGCAGACCGCGCAACTGGGCGGTCGCAAGGTGGTGCTGATCGAGCCGGTGGAGTCGATGAACATCAACGCTGCCAACGCCTTGCTCAAGAGTCTCGAAGAGCCGTCGGGCAATACCGTGTTGTTGCTGGTCAGTCACCAGCCGAGCCGTCTATTGCCGACCATCAAGAGCCGCTGCGTGCAACAGGCCTGTCCGCTGCCGAGCGAGGCCATGAGCCTGCAATGGCTGGCTCAGGCATTGCCGGAATGCTCCGAAGACGAACGGGTCGAGCTGTTGACCCTGGCCGCCGGCTCGCCGTTGGCCGCCGTCACGTTGCAGGGGCAGGGCGTGCGTGAACAGCGGGCGCAAGTGGTCGAAGGCGTGAAGAAGCTGCTCAAACAGCAGCAATCGCCGACGCAACTGGCCGAGGAGTGGAAAAACATTCCGATGCTGCGCCTGTTCGACTGGTTCTGCGACTGGTCGAGCCTGATCCTGCGCTATCAATTGACCCAGGATGAAGCGGGCCTCGGCCTGACCGACATGCGCAAGGTCGTGCAGTACCTGGCGCAGAAAAGCGCCCAGCGTAAAGTCCTCGATATCCAGGACTGGATTCTCGCCCAGCGCCAGAAAGTCCTGAGCAAGGCCAACCTCAATGCCGCGTTGCTGCTGGAAGCGTTGTTGGTGCAATGGGCGAGTCTGCCTGGCCAAAGATAAGAATGTGTACCTAGACTCTGAACATCAGCAGTGGAGGTCAACATGAATGAACCCGTCAGCCCGGGGCCGCGCAACGGCATCTTGTCCCTGACCATCAAGGACAAGTCTGTCCTTTACGCCGCTTACATGCCGTTCATCAGGAACGGTGGCTTGTTCATCCCGACCAACAAGAGCTACAAGTTGGGTGACGAGGTGTTCATGCTGCTGCACCTGATGGACGAAGCGGAAAAGATTCCGGTGGCCGGCAAGGTCGCCTGGATCACCCCAAAAGGCGCTCAGGGCAACCGCGCTGCCGGCGTCGGCGTGCAATTCAACGATGGCGACAACACCGCGCGCAGTCGCATCGAAACTCATCTGGCCGGAGCCCTGAAATCCGACCGTCCCACTCATACGATGTAAGTTGCAGTCCTTTTTATGCTCGTAGATTCCCATTGTCACCTTGATCGACTCGACCTCGCCGTTCACGACGGTTCCTTGGATGCTGCGCTGGATGCAGCCCGCCAGCGCGGCGTCGGGCATTTCCTGTGCATTGGCGTCAGCGCCGATAACGCCGCCGACGTCAAAGCCCTGGCCGAGCGTTACGACGACGTCGATTGCTCGGTTGGCGTGCATCCGCTGGATGTGCAGCCCGGCGCGGCGCCGGCACTGGACTGGCTGCTGCATGAACTGAATCACCCGAAAGTGGTGGCGATCGGCGAAACCGGTCTGGACTACCACTACGAGCCGGAAGCCGCCGAATTGCAGCAGGAGTCTTTCCGTCTGCACCTGCAAGCCGCACAGCAGACCGGCAAACCGGTGATCATCCACACCCGTGGCGCCCGCGCCGACACGCTTGAATTGTTGCGCGAAGCTGCGCTGCCCCAGGCCGGTGTGCTGCATTGCTTCACCGAAGACTGGGACATGGCCAAGGCGGCGCTGGACATGGGTTATTACATTTCCCTGTCGGGCATCGTCACCTTCCGCAATGCCGATGCGCTGCGCGATGTGGCAAGCAAGGTCCCGGCGGATCGCCTGCTGGTGGAAACCGATTCGCCGTACCTGGCGCCGATCCCTTATCGCGGCAAGCCGAACCTGCCGCAATACGTGCGGGAAGTGGCAGAGTTTCTGGCGATGCTGCGGGGCGAGAACTACGAGCGCTTTGCCGAACAGACCACGGAGAACTTCAAGCGACTGTTTCCGCTGGCGCACGTAAAAGCCTGAATCACAGGCAAAAAAAACCCGGGTTCTGGGGGGTGAATCCGGGTTAAGACCATTAGGAGTAAAACAAAGGCACGCGGTCCCTTGGTACCTTTACCGGCGCGACACTTGGGGGAGATGTCGCCCGACAGTTCAAGTATTGATCAGTCTGGCGTTCAGTCCAGTTGGCCGGTCGGGGTTTTTAAACAAATTTGGAATACGTTCGCTTCGGTTATGTTCTCATTCCCCCCGAAACGTTCGTGAAATGAACAAGAAACACAGATATGGTCGGATGATCCGTGCATTTTTGCGCAAGTTAGGCATAATACGCGGCTTCGAATTTTGACCCCTACAGACCTTTTCTTATGCACAAAGAACCTCGTAAGGTCCGTGAGTTTCGTCGCCGCGAGCAAGAAATTCTCGATACCGCGCTCAAGCTGTTCCTCGAACAAGGTGAAGACAGTGTCACCGTCGAGATGATTGCTGATGCCGTGGGTATCGGCAAAGGCACGATCTACAAGCACTTCAAGTCCAAGGCGGAAATCTATCTGCGCCTGATGCTCGATTACGAGCGCGACTTGAACGAGCTGTTGCATTCGGCCGATGTCGACAAGGACAAGGAAGCCCTGTCCCGTGCCTACTTTGAATTCCGCATGCGCGATCCGCAGCGCTATCGCCTGTTCGATCGCCTGGAAGAGAAGGTGGTCAAGGGCAATCAGGTCCCGGAGATGGTCGAGGAGCTGCACAAGATCCGTGCCTCGAACTTCGAACGTCTGACCCTGCTCATCAAGGGCCGCATCAGCGAAGGCAAGCTCGAAGACGTGCCGCCGTACTTCCACTACTGCGCATCCTGGGCGCTGGTGCACGGCGCTGTGGCGCTGTATCACTCGCCGTTCTGGAGCAACGTGCTGGAAGATCAGGAAGGTTTCTTCCAGTTCCTGATGGACATCGGCGTGCGCATGGGCAACAAGCGCAAGCGCGACCCTGAAACGCCAAGCAGCTGAATCATTCAGTCGCCTTATGCGCCGTGTTTTTCGCTACATGGCGCAGTACCGCAGGAATATACTCAGGCATAGGGCTTGCTAAAACTTGAATTGTGAGTCAAGTTTTAGCCGCTCGATTTTCCATCGCCGGAGTGCTTCATGATCGTTGACCGTCAAGGCAGGCGTTTTCGCAATTTGCGGATCAGTCTGACCTCCGCCTGCAATTACGCCTGTACCTACTGCGTGCCCAACGGCAAGCGGCTGGTGGCTGCGCAGGATGAACTGTCGGCCGAGGCCATGGCACGCGGCGTTGCCTATCTGATCGAAGCCGCCGGCATCGAGCGCCTGCGCATCACTGGCGGCGAGCCGCTGGTCAGTCCCAAGCTCGAATCCTTCATGAGCGCCGTCGGCAAGATGGGCCTGGAAGACATCAGCCTGACCACCAACGGCCAGCTCCTGGCGAAAAAACTCCCGCTGCTGGTCGATGCCGGCCTGCGACGCATCAACGTTTCCCTCGATACCCTGGACGCCGGCGCGTTCCGAAGCATTGCCCGTGGCGGCGATCTGGCCACCGTGCTCGACGGCATGGATCAGGCTGCAGCGGCGGGAATGAAGATCAAGGTCAACATGGTGCCGTTGCGCGGGCAGAACCTCGACCAGGTGATGCCGCTGCTCGATTACTGCCTCGAGCGTGGCTTTGAACTGCGCTTCATCGAGCTGATGCGCATGGGCCACCTGGCCACTGATTCCAACGCCTTCCTGCAACAGTTCGTCAGCCTGCAACAGTTGCTGAGCCTGATCGGCGAACATTACGAGTACGCGCAAACCGACGCGCCGGTGGACGCCACCGCTGTTCGCTATGCGATTCCCGGTCTCGGCAACTTTGGTGTGATCGCCAACGAAAGCGTACCGTTCTGCCGAACCTGCTCGCGACTGCGCTTGTCATCCACCGGATGGCTGCATGGTTGCCTGTCATCGAGCAACCGTCACTACGTCGGTGACCTGCTCGACAAGCCGCGCCACGAGGCGCTGCCAGCGTTGCAACGATTGCTGGTCAAAGCCTTGGGCGACAAGCAGGAAGTCGCGTTCTCCGGCGGCGCCACCGTCATGAAGATCATTGGCGGCTAAATCTCTCGCCACCAAAAATCTATTTCAAACCGGATACCTGCACATTTCCAAGGACTGGCGCAAAAGCTGCATCCTACGGCCATTCGCCGGTTTTCCGTCACCGGCTTCTGGAGGATTAGGATGCGTAGCCTGGTTTTGCTGCTGGCCGTTTTGGCGCTGGGCGGCTGTATGACTGTCAGTGACATGGCCGAAGGGACTCGCTACCAGATGAGCGACGCAGGTCTGCTGGATCACAGCGACAGCCGCCGCGTAAACAATTTCCGCATTCAGCCGGATTCGTTCATCTACATCGCGCAGGGTTCGTTCGCGCCGCCGGGTGGTTCCTACCCGCGTCCCAACGTCGTCGCCGAAGAGGCCTTCAAAGGCTTCGTCGAATACTTCCCGATGGTCCGTCGCGCCCGTGCGCCGGAAGGCCTCGACCAGGCGATGGGCGAAGCCCGCGACGCCGGTGCTCATTACTTGCTTTACACCCGTTTCGCCAAGGCTGACGACCGCATCGGCAACTCCGATGAATGGCTGGATCAGGAAGCCGTGGATCGCCTCGGTATCGACGGCGGCGTGATTCAGATCATGTTGATCGAGACCAGCACCCAGTATTTGATTGATACTGCACGGATCAAGAGTCGTGGCGGTTTACTGACGTTCCACGATAACAAGCCCGAAGACCTGATCGGCCCGCCGCTTGCGCAATACGCGCGCAGCTTGCTGGGCGTCGGGGACCAGTAATTCAAGGAGTACGCCATGAGTGGCCCGCAAAAAGCCAATGACCTGTTGGGACAAATCCCCAAAACCAAAGGCTTGCCGCCGGTGCACTTGTGGAACCCGGATTTCTGCGGCGACATCGACATGCGTATCGCCCGCGACGGCACCTGGTATTACCTGGGTACACCGATCGGGCGCAAGCCGATGGTCAAGCTGTTCTCCACCATCATCCGCCGCGATGGCGATGATTATTTCCTGATTACTCCGGTGGAGAAAGTCGGGATCAAGGTCGACGATGCACCATTCGTGGCGATTGCCGTCGAGGTGGAAGGCGAGGGTGAGGCGCAACTGCTGCGCTTTACCACTAACGTCGATGAAACCACCGAGGCCGGCCCGGAACATCCGATCCGGGTGGAGATCGATCCGACAACGCAAGAACCTGCCCCCTATGTGCATGTGCGCACCAACCTCGAAGCGCTGATCCACCGCAACGTGTTCTACCAATTGGTGGAGCTCGCAGTCAGTCGTGAAATCGATGGCCAACGCTGGCTCGGCGTCTGGAGTGGCGGCGAGTTCTTCCGCATCGGCCTCGAACCGTAAAAAAACCGCAGTCTGTGAAAGCAGGCTGCGGTTTTTTTGTCGTTGACTCTCAATCGTATGATGATTAGCTTGGGCAACCACAGCGAACGGCTTCGGGGTGTCCATGTCGAGCAGTTTTCACGCATCAACGGTTGACTGGCTGGGCGCCTGGATTGCCGCCGGCCACGTGAAGCCGGGGCAAGCGATCAAGGTTGAGGCCGATCTGGGCGAGCAACTCGGGGTCAGCCGCACCGTGATCCGCGAGGCGATCAAGACCCTCGTCGCCAAAGGCATGCTCGAAGTCGGGCCCAAAGTCGGCACGCGGGTGTTGCCGATCAAGCGCTGGAACCTGTTCGATCCGCAAGTCGTGGGCTGGCTGTCGCGCAGCGGCCTGCCGGAAAACTTCGTCGATGACCTGCTCGACCTGCGCCGCACCATCGAACCGATGGCGGTGCGCTGGGCCTGCGAGCGGGCGACCGTCGAACAGGTGCAAGCCGTGCAGCAGGCCTACAATGCCTTGGAGCGGGCGGTGGACAGCGGCATTGATTACAACCGTGCCGACCAGTTCTTCCACGAGTGCATTCTGGCCGCCAGCCACAATCAATTCATCGAGCAAATGGTGCCAGCCCTTGGCGCGCTGCTCGCGGTGTCCTTCGAAGTGTCCGCGGCAGACCCCGACGAATTGCGCCGCACCTTGCCCATCCACAAAGACATGGCCGACGCCATCGCCGCCCGGGATGCCGCGCGCGGGGTGTGGGCCTGCATGACCCTGATCGACAATGCCGACCTGGCCATCAAGCGGTTCTACCCGCAGGTGATGGCCGACAAAAAAGCCAGCTGACAAAAACAACAAGACAGGAGGTTGCATGACGTGGACTGCGGTGACAGAGCATCGGGCGCAACTGGGCGAAGGCCCGTTCTGGGACGCACCGACCCAGGCGCTGTACTGGGTCGACATCGCCGGCAAGCAGGCGCTGCGCCTGATCGGGCAGAACGTGCAGATCTGGCAGATGCCGGAACACGTCTCGGCGTTCATCCCCTGCGCCAGCGGCGACGCGCTGGTGACCCTAAGCAGCGGCGTCTACCGACTCGACCTGGATTCCCCCGGACTTGAGCCGCGGCTGACGCTGTTCTGCGTCGCCGACCCGCAACCGGGTAACCGCGCCAACGAAGCACGTTGCGATGGCCAGGGCCGCTTGTGGCTCGGCACCATGCAAAACAATATTGGCGAGCAGGGCGAGGATCTGCCGATCACGCGCCGTTCCGGCGGGCTGTTCCGGATTGATCCGGATAAACGAGTCACGCCGTTGCTGCGTGGCCTGGGGATTCCCAACACGCTGCTCTGGAGTGACGACGGCACCACGCTGTTGTTCGGCGACAGCCTCGATGGCACGTTGTATCGCTATTTCATCCACACCGACGGCAACCTCGACACGGCCCTGTCTTGGTACGGCGCCGATCAGAACGGTGGCCCGGACGGTTCGGCGATGGACGCCGAAGGCTACATCTGGAACGCCCGCTGGGACGGCAGCTGCCTGCTGCGCCTGACACCGGATGGCCAGATCGACCGCAAGATCGACCTGCCGATCAGCCGCCCGACCAGTTGCGTATTCGGCGGCGCCGACCTGAAAACCCTGTACATCACCAGCGCCAAAAGTCCGCTGAACCACCCGCTGGACGGCGCCGTGCTGTCGCTACGAGTGGACGTCGCAGGAAAGCTCTGTACGCGATTCGCCAGTTAAATCCCAAAATATGGGATGCAAAATTATATATTGAGATTATTTGGCGGTCGGGTTTATAGTCGGCTCCAGCAGTAACACGCACTCACACTTAAAAAGAACAAAACAGGTGAAGTGATGCAGCGAATCTCTATCGCACTCCCCAGCGGAGTCAGCGTCCCGCAACGGCCCGATGCCGTCAGCGGCGCTCGCCTGTTGCGTTCCAAAAGCCTTCCAGACCGGACATCGTCAGATGCCCGGTTTTTTTATGCTTTCGAACAGGAGTCCTGATTCATGGCTGAACCCCTTTCCTTGCCGCCAGTGCCCGAGCCACCCAAAGGCGAGCGTCTGAAAAACAAGGTTGTGTTGCTGACCGGCGCCGCTCAAGGCATCGGCGAAGCCATCGTCGCGACCTTCGCCTCCCAGCAGGCAAAGCTGGTGATCAGCGATATCCAGGCCGAAAAGGTCGAGAAAGTCGCTGCGCACTGGCGCGAGCAGGGCGCCGATGTGCAAGCGATCAAGGCCGACGTATCGCGCCAACAGGATCTGCACGCCATGGCCAAACTGGCCATTGAGCTGCACGGGCGCATCGACGTGCTGGTCAATTGCGCCGGGGTCAACGTGTTTCGCGATCCGCTGGAAATGACCGAAGAAGACTGGCGCCGCTGCTTCGCCATCGACCTCGACGGCGCCTGGTATGGCTGCAAGGCCGTGTTGCCGCAGATGATCGAGCAAGGCATCGGCAGCATCATCAACATTGCCTCGACCCATTCCACGAACATCATTCCCGGTTGTTTCCCATACCCGGTGGCCAAGCATGGCCTGCTCGGGCTGACCCGCGCGTTGGGCATCGAGTACGCGCCGAAGGGCGTTCGCGTCAACGCCATCGCCCCGGGCTACATCGAAACCCAGCTCAACGTCGATTACTGGAACGGGTTCGCCGACCCTCATGCCGAACGCCAGCGCGCCTTTGACCTGCATCCGCCCAAACGCATCGGCCAACCGATCGAAGTGGCGATGACGGCCGTGTTCCTGGCCAGCGACGAAGCGCCGTTCATCAACGCCTCGTGCATCACCATCGATGGTGGTCGCTCGGTGATGTACCACGACTGAAAAACCGGATTCCAGGTGGCAAGGTCCGCCTGAAATCCAATCATCATACGATATGACTATTGTCCTGATGATTGACAGAAACATGCTTCGACCGCTTCAACGCTTTTCAAATAACGCTCAAGAAAAATAACAAGGAGTCTGCTTATGAAACGTCGTTTCGGGATTCGTACCCTGTGCAGTGCCGCGCTGGCGGTCACTGCGTTCAGCCTGAGCGGTTCGCTGCTGGCCGCCGATCCGGTGAAAATCGGTTTTCTGGTCAAGCAGGCCGAAGAGCCGTGGTTCCAGACCGAATGGGCCTTCGCAGAAAAAGCGGCCAAGGACAAAGGCTTCGAGCTGATCAAGATCGCCGTGCCGGACGGCGAGAAAACCCTCTCGGCCATCGACAGCCTCGCGGCCAACGGTGCCAAGGGCTTTGTGATCTGCCCGCCGGACGTATCCCTCGGCCCTGCGATCATGGCCAAGGCCAAACTCAATGACCTGAAAGTGATTGCCGTGGACGACCGTTTCGTCGACGCCAACGGCAAGTTCATGGAAGAGGTGCCGTACCTCGGCATGGCCGCGTTCGAAGTCGGCCAGAAGCAGGGCGCCGCCATGGCCGCCGAAGCGAAAAAACGCAACTGGGACTGGAAAGACACCTACGCCGTTGTGAACACCTACAACGAACTCGACACCGGCAAGAAGCGCACCGACGGCTCGATGAAAGCGCTTGAAGATGCCGGCCTGCCGAAAGAGCACATCCTGACCGCCGCCCTGAAAACCCTCGACGTACCGGGCAGCATGGACGCCACCAACTCGGCGCTGGTCAAGCTGCCGGGCGCGGCGAAGAACCTGATCATCGGCGGCATGAACGACAACACCGTGCTCGGCGGCGTGCGCGCCACCGAAGCCGCCGGGTTTGCCGCGGCCAACGTGATCGGCATCGGCATCAACGGCACCGATGCGATCGGCGAACTGAAAAAGCCCAACAGCGGCTTCTACGGTTCGATGCTGCCGAGCCCGCACATCGAGGGCTACAACACCGCGAGCATGATGTACGAGTGGGTCACCACCGGCAAAGAGCCGCCGAAGTACACCGCGATGGACGACGTCACCCTGATCACCCGCGAGAACTTCAAGCAAGAGCTGGAAAAGATCGGCCTGTGGAACTGACGGCAGCGGCGGCCCGGGCAACCGGGCTGTCATCGGTGTGAAGAGGTGGCTTAAATGCACGCGCAAGTACAAACACAACAACACGGTGCCGGCAGTCTGCGCTTCAACGGGATCGGCAAGACCTTCCCCGGGGTGAAGGCGCTGGACGGCATCAGCTTCGTCGCCCATCCCGGGCAGGTGCACGCCTTGATGGGCGAGAACGGCGCCGGCAAATCGACGCTGCTGAAAATCCTCGGTGGCGCCTACATTCCCAGCAGCGGCCAGTTGCAGATCGGCGAGCGGACGATGGCCTTCAAGTCCACCGCCGACAGCATCGGCAACGGCGTGGCGGTGATTCACCAGGAGCTGCACCTGGTGCCGGAAATGACCGTGGCCGAGAACCTGTTCCTCGGTCACCTGCCGGCCAGTTTCGGTCTGATCAATCGCGGTGCGCTGCGTCAGCAAGCCTTGGCTTGTCTCAAAGGTCTGGCCGATGAAATCGATCCGCAGACCAAGGTCGGGCGCTTGTCCCTCGGCCAGCGGCAACTGGTGGAAATCGCCAAGGCGTTGTCCCGTGGCGCCCATGTGATTGCGTTCGACGAACCGACCAGCAGCCTCTCGGCCCGGGAAATCGACCGGTTGATGGCGATCATCGGCCGGCTGCGCGACGAGGGCAAAGTGGTGCTCTACGTCTCCCATCGCATGGAAGAAGTGTTCCGCATCTGCGACGCGGTGACGGTGTTCAAGGACGGTCGCTACGTACGTACCTTCGAGGACATGAGTCAGTTGACCCACGATCAACTGGTGACCTGCATGGTCGGGCGTGACATTCAGGACATCTACGATTATCGCGGTCGCCCGCGCGGTGCGGTGGCGCTGAGAGTCGATGGATTGCTCGGCCCGGGCCTGCGTGAGCCGATCAGTTTCGATGCGCACAAAGGCGAAATCCTTGGCCTGTTCGGACTGGTCGGGGCAGGGCGCACCGAGCTGTTCCGGTTGCTCAGTGGCCTGGAACGCAACACCGCCGGGCGCCTGGAATTGCGCGGCCATGAACTGAAGCTGCGTTCGCCCCGCGATGCGATTGCCGCCGGGATTCTGCTGTGCCCGGAGGACCGCAAGAAGGAAGGCATTATCCCGCTCGCCAGCGTCGCCGAGAACATCAACATCAGTGCGCGCGGCGCGAACTCAGGGCTCGGTTGCCTGCTGCGCGGGATCTGGGAAAAGGGCAACGCCGACAAACAGATCAAGGCCCTGAAAGTGAAAACGCCCCACGCCGGACAACAGATCAAGTTCCTCTCCGGCGGCAACCAGCAGAAGGCGATTCTCGGCCGCTGGCTGTCGATGCCGATGAAAGTCCTTCTGCTCGACGAGCCGACCCGGGGCATCGATATCGGCGCCAAGGCCGAGATCTATCAGATCATCCATAACCTGGCCGCCGACGGCATTTCGGTGATCGTGGTGTCCAGCGATCTGATGGAAGTGATGGGCATTTCCGACCGCATTCTGGTGTTGTGCGAGGGCGCCCTGCGTGGCGAAGTCAGCCGCGACCAGGCCAATGAATCCAACCTGCTGCAACTGGCTTTGCCGCGCCACCGCGCTGACGGCGTGGCGAACTGAGAGGTGACTATGATGACAACCCAAAACGAAACCCTGCCGACCGCGCGCAAACCGCTGGATATGCGGCGCTTCCTCGATGACTGGGTCATGTTGCTGGCGGCGGTCGGGATCTTCCTCGCCTGCACCTTGCTGATCGACAACTTCCTCTCGCCGCTGAACATGCGTGGCCTGGGCCTGGCGATTTCCACCACCGGGATTGCCGCGTGCACCATGTTGTATTGCCTGGCGTCGGGGCATTTCGACTTGTCGGTGGGTTCGGTGATTGCCTGCGCCGGGGTGGTTGCGGCGGTGGTGATGCGCGATACCAACAGCGTGTTTCTCGGCGTCAGCGCCGCGCTGGTAATGGGGCTGATCGTCGGTTTGATCAACGGCATCGTGATCGCCAAGTTGCGGGTCAACGCGTTGATCACGACGCTGGCGACCATGCAGATTGTCCGTGGCCTGGCCTACATTTTTGCCAACGGCAAAGCGGTGGGCGTATCGCAGGAATCGTTCTTCGTGTTCGGCAACGGTCAGTTGTTCGGCGTGCCGGTGCCGATCCTGATCACCATTGTCTGCTTCCTGTTTTTCGGCTGGTTGCTGAACTACACGACCTACGGGCGCAACACCATGGCCATCGGCGGCAACCAGGAAGCGGCGTTGCTGGCGGGGGTGAATGTCGATCGCACGAAGATCATCATCTTCGCCGTGCATGGGGTGATCGGTGCGCTGGCGGGGGTGATTCTGGCGTCGCGGATGACGTCCGGGCAGCCGATGATCGGGCAGGGTTTTGAGCTGACGGTGATTTCGGCTTGCGTGCTGGGTGGTGTGTCGCTGAGCGGCGGGATCGGGATGATTCGGCATGTGATTGCCGGGGTGTTGATTCTGGCGATTATCGAGAATGCGATGAACCTGAAGAATATCGACACGTTTTATCAGTATGTGATTCGAGGGTCGATTTTGTTGTTGGCTGTTGTGATCGACCGTCTGAAACAGCGCTGAGATCAATATTCTGCTGACCCTCTCCTTTGGGAGAGGGTGTCTCCAGTAATGCGCCTTTTGTCACCTTCCCCAAAAATTACCTTGCTCGTCTCAACCCGTTTCGGTTATCACTTTGTACATGATTAGACAGGTACGATTTGACAAGAAACAACGGGTGGTCGACGAGCTCGTCCGACGCATCGAAAGCGGCCTCATGGAGGACGGCTTTCTGTTGCCCGGCGAGCATCAGTTGGCTCAGGAATTCAACGTCAGCCGTGGCACGTTGCGCGAAGCGCTGGCCGAACTGAAACGGCGCAATTACATCGCCACGCAAAGCGGGGTCGGTTCCATCGTCACGTTCGACGGTGTGGTGCTCGATCAGCGCAGTGGCTGGGCCCAGGCCCTGGCCGACAGCGGGGCGTTCATCAACACCGAAGTGCTGCGCCTGGAAGCCGTGACCCGGCCCGATCTGCTGCCGCGCTTCGGCACCGACCAATTCATCACTCTCGATCGTCGTCGCCGTTCCAACGATGGCACGCTGGTGTCGCTCGAACGCTCATTGATGCCCGCCACCGGAGGCCTGGAAAGCCTGCCGCGTGTCGGCCTGATCGACAATTCGCTGACCGTTACCCTGGCGGCCTACGGCTACATCGGCGAGCGCGGCGATCAGTGGATCGGCGCCGAACCGCTCAACGCTGTAGACGCCGAGCTGCTCGGCCGTCCGGAAGGCACGGTGTTCCTCAAGGCACTGCGCACCACCTACGACCGGCAGAACCGCTTCATGGAACTGGTCGAAAGCCTGCTCGATCCGGTGCATTTCCGTCTGCACCTGCAATTTGGAGAATCGAAATGACCGCCCTCGACCGTGCCCTGGGCGCGTTTTATGGCCTGGCCCTCGGCGATGCGCTGGGCATGCCGACGCAATCCCTGAACCGCGAAACGATCAGGCAGCGCTTCGGCCAGATCACCGACCTGCAAGACGCCGGCCCCTTGCAACCGATTGCCGCGAACATGCCCAAAGGCTCGATCACCGATGACACTGAACAGGCGATTCTGGTGGGCGAGTTGCTGGTCGAAGGCAAGGGCCGGATCGAGCCGGCGGTACTCGCGCAACGGCTGATCGAATGGGAAGCCGAGATGCAGGCCAAGGGCTCGCAGGACTTGCTCGGTCCGTCGACCAAACGTGCGATCGAAATGATCCTCGCCGGCCATTCGCCGGAAGAGGCCGGGCGCTACGGCACCACCAACGGTGCGGCGATGCGCATCACCCCGGTGGGAATCGCCGCCGATGTCGCCGACCCCGAGCGTTTTATTGCGGCGGTGGTGCAGGCCTGTCAGGTCACCCACAACACCACGCTGGGGATTTCCAGCGCGGCAGCGGTGGCGGCGGTGGTTTCGGCCGGCATCAACGGCCTGGATCTGGGCGAGGCGCTGAACCTCGGCCAGCAGATCGCCCAGCAAGCGGAAGCGCACGGGCACTGGGTGGCCGGTGGGCGCATCGCGTCGCGGATCAGTTGGGCGCGCAGCATCAGCGTTGAAAGCGACCCGGTGCTGCTCGCGGATCTGCTGTACGACGTGATCGGTACATCGGTGGCCTCGCAGGAATCGGTGGTGGTGTCGTTCGCCCTCGCGCAGCAAGTCGCGGTCGGTGAAATGACGCCGTTCGACGCGCTGTGCATGGCCGCCAGCCTCGGTGGCGACACCGACACCATCGCCGCGATTCTCGGCGCCATGCTCGGGGCCTGCCTGGGCCTTCAGAGCTGGCCGGCGGCGATGATTGAAACCGTCAAAACCGTCAATGACCTGGAGCTGGAACCGTTGGTGAAAGGACTCCTCGCGCTGCGCTGAAACGCCGCCCGCCACACGTCAACCATCTGTCTTGCCGACAACCACAACAATGGCAACAGGAGCATTTCTCATGAGTTCATCGAACGCCGGGCAAAGCGCCGGGCAACTGGAAACCCGTGGCATCGAGCCGGTGCCGGAAGGCGAGTGCAACGGTCATCCGCTGCAACTGTTCTGGGTCTGGTTTGCGGCCAACATTTCCATCCTCGGCCTGCCGCTGGGCGCCACGCTGGTTGCGTTTCGCGGCCTGGCGATCTGGCAGGCGATCATCGTTGCGATTCTCGGTGCTGCCGGTTCGTTCGCGGTGGTGGGGATCATCTCGATTGCCGGCCGTCGCGGTCGTGCGCCGAGCCTGACCCTGTCCCGGGCGATCTTCGGTGTGCGCGGCAATATCGGCCCGACGCTGGTGTCGCTGATGTCGCGCCTGGGCTGGGAAACCGTCAACACCACTACCGCTGCGTTCGTGCTGTTGTCGTTGTGCTCGATCCTGTTCGGCTCGCCGGTAGAAGCCAAAAGCGCGCCGGTGTTGACCCTGGTCTTCATCGCGATTTTCGTGCTGCTGACCCTGTCGGTGTCCGGCCTCGGCCACGCCACGTTGCTGGTGATCCAGAAGTGGGCGACCTACGTGTTCGGCGCGCTGAACATTCTGGTCGGCGGCTTCCTCTGCGCGACCATCGACTGGAGCGCGGTGTTCAACGCCACCCCGGCGCCAATGAGCGCGATGATCATCGGTATCGGCACCATGGCGGCCGGCACCGGGATCGGCTGGGCCAACGCCGGCGCCGACATGTCGCGCTATCAGCATCGCAGCGTCAAAGCCGTGCGCCTGGTGGCTTCGGCGGCGTTCGGTGCGGGGATTCCGCTGGTGTTGCTGATCACCCTCGGTGGCCTGCTGTCGGTGGGCAACAACGATCTGGCATCGGCGACCGACCCGATCGTGGCGATCCGCGACATGCTGCCGACCTGGATGGCCGTGCCGTACCTGATCACCGCATTCGGTGGCCTGCTGCTGTCGAACAACCTGTCGGTGTACTCCGCCGGTCTGACCACGCTGACCCTCGGCCTGAAGGTCAAGCGCGTGTACGCGGTGGTGGTCGACATCGTCGCGATCTTCGCCGGTTCGATCTACTTCATGCTGATCGCCGACAGTTTCTACGGCCCGTTCATTACCTTTATTTCCCTGCTGGCGGTGCCGATCACCGCGTGGGTCGGGATCTTCGTGGTCGACCTGATTCACCGTCACTACTACAGCCCGAAAGACCTGCTCGACGTCAGCCCGAGCAGCGCCTACTGGTACAGCGGCGGCATCGAGTGGCGCGCATTCGGTGCGTGGGCGATTGCCATCGTGCTGGGTTTCAGTTTCACCACCATCGGTACGACCGCCGAAAATGTCTGGTTCAAGGGCTTCCTGTCCGACTCATGGCTGGGCCACAACGGCCTCGGCTGGATCGTGACGTTTGTGGTCGCCGGTGGCCTGTACTTCGTACTCGGCGGGGCGAAAGACCGCCGCGCCGCGCAAGTCGAGAACGCTCATGCCTAAGATGTTGCACACCGGCCAGGTCATCATCGACCTGGTCATGGCCGTGGATGCGCTGCCGCAAATCGGCGGTGACGTGCTGGCGCAATCCGCCAGTTTCGAAGCCGGCGGCGGCTTCAATGTGATGGCCGCCGCTGCGCGCAACGGCTTGCCGGTGGTCTATCTCGGTCGCCACGGCAATGGTCGTTTCGGTGATCTGGCGCGGCAGGCGATGCACGCCGAGGGCATCCGCGTCGGCATCGAGCAGCCTGCAGAACGCGACACCGGCATCTGCGTGGCGCTGACCGATGCGTCGGCCGAGCGCAGTTTCATTTCCTACATCGGCGCCGAAGGTGAAGTGACGGCGGCGGAGCTGAGCAGCGTTGCAGCCGAGGCGGGCGACTATGTCTACGTCAGCGGCTACAGCCTGCTGCACAGCGGCAAGGCCCAGGCGTTGCTGGACTGGACGCTGGCGTTGCCGAAGACGATCAACGTGGTGTTCGATCCGGGCCCGCTGGTGGAATCGCCGGACTCTCCGATGATGCAGGCGTTGCTGCCGCGCATCGATGTGTGGACCAGCAACAGTGTCGAAGCCTTGCGTTTCACGGGCGCGGCGGACATCGAAACCGCGTTGGACCGGTTGGCCGTGCACCTGCCGCAGGGTGTGCTGATGGTGGTGCGCGACGGGCCGCAGGGTTGCTGGATTCATCAGCACGGCGAACGCCGGCATGTGCCGGGTTTCAAGGTGCAGGCGGTGGACAGCAACGGCGCGGGCGATGCCCATGCCGGCGTGTTCGTTGCCGGCCTGGCGCAAGGTCTGGCGGCTGATGAAGCCGCGAGGCGCGCCAATGCTGCAGCGGCGTTGGCCGTGACCCGTTGGGGGCCGGCGACTGCACCGGGCACAGCCGAAGTCGATGCGCTGATCCGCGAATCTTCCGCCTACTGACCGGCACCTTCTGAACCCGAACCACCGGTAGTGGTTTTCGAGCCCATACCGGAGCCGGAATTGTCCGGCGGAACGGGATTACCCTGAGTGCCGCCCTGACGCCCTGGATCATTGCCCTGGGTGCGTGGGTCAGTGCCGGTGGCGGGCGGCAGGGCGTTCTCGACGCCCGAGCCATCGGTGTTCATGCCGGGGGCACTCTGGATGGCCGGGGCCTTCGGGCGCTCGACCGGATCGGTGGGGCCGGTGCCCGTGGCGGTCGCGGCGAATGCCACGGGGCAGAGCAGCGTGGCAAACACGAAAGCAGTCAACCTTGACGAGATCATGGTGTGTCTCCAGTGATTGGAATCCTTACCTGATCTTGGTCCGCCCTCGCGTGGCATAGGTGCCGATTGAATGACGAACGGTTCAGTTCGTCAGTGCGCTTTCTACTGACATTCGGCGCCAAAGCAAACGGCCGAGGGTGATCGACCAGTTCAACGCCGCCACCGCCAGAACGGTCAGCAACAGCGTCGCCATGCCGTGCTCGACAATGATTTTCCCGGCCAGCAGCGGGAAGCCGAATACACCGATGAAGTACGCCAGACTGAACAGCAGCAACGCCTGCGACGTGGTACCGGCCGGTGCCTCGTTGGCCGCCAGCCCATTGATCACCGAGTAGGTAAGGCCGTAACCGACACCGAGCATCACCGCCGCCAGCAGATAGCTGATCCCGTTCTGGACGCCGAACGCGAAGAGCACGATCGAGCCCAGCATCAACCCCGACAACAGACACGACGCGCGCAGCGGATCACGCTTGACCACATAACCTGCGATCAACATCCGGCTGCTGATCGCAGCGCTCATGAAGCCTAGGAAGAACAGCGAATAATCCAGCGAACGGGCGGCGGCATAGCTGGTCTGGAAACTCGACAGCCCGCCGAACACGCAACCGCCGAGGCCGACCATGATGATCGGAAACACCGCGCGAGAGCCGAGCACCTGAGTAGTCGCCTGCCAGGAAATTCGCGCTGCCGATGTCGCCTGTGTGCCTTTCAATCGAGCGCCGAGACGCCAGAACAGCAGCACGCCGATCAGGCTCGCCCCGGCTGCCAGATAGAACGCCGACGTCACCGGCAAGCCCAGCGCACTCGCTGCACGCCCGAGCAGCGGGCCGCTGCCGATCCCGGTCATCATGCTGCCGGAGAGCAGCGCAAAGTATTTCGCCCGCTGTGCCGGGCTCACCAGGCTGGCGACGATGATCGGGCCCAGCGTATAGAAAACGCCCCAGCCCAGCCCCAGCAGCAAACCGAAAAACAGCAGCCAATAACCGAAGCCCGGCGTCATCGCAAACCCCAGGCTCGCCGCCACCAGCAACAGCCCGAACAGCGCAATCGAACGCGCCGCGCCCAGCCAGTCGGACAAATGCCCTGACACCAGCACCGCAACGAATGTGCTGAGCATCGCCGCACTGATCACGCTGCCGGCGTCGTGCTCGTTGCCGCCGCGAGAACCGATCAGCAGCGAGAGCAGAAACGTCGCGCCGTAGGACAGCGACAGCAGATAACTGGCGAGGCAAAACAGGCCGAACAGTTTGCCCGAGACCTGGGGTGTTGCTTGAGGCATGACGCGGTTCCTTGACCGGAAAAATTGAGCGTCATCTATCTAACACGGCAGGTCCGTGGCTTAGGTCTGAGCTTGGCGAACTCAGGATCGTGAATGACCGGAGTAACGCTTTCAGACGACGCCGATCTCTTCCTTGAACTGCTCCATGAAACCCTTCAGACGTTGATGACGAATCCGTGCCAGATGTTGACCGGCAGTAGTCTGGAAACCGTCGGCGAGGTGCAGCAGTTTGGTCTGGAAATGATCGAGGCAGAATCGCTTGTCGTCGTAGTCCCTTTCCCGAGCCTCGGGATCGTGCGGGTCGTACAGCGAGCTGCCCATGCGCCCGGCGATGTAGAAGGTGCGGGCGACACCAAGCATACCGAGGGAGTCGAGGCGGTCGGCGTCCTGCATCAGACGTGCTTCGAGGGTTAGCGGGGTGATGTTGGCGGAAAAGCTGTGGGCTTCGATGGCGTGGATCACTGCACTGATTTTTTCTTCGGGCCAGTTCAGGTTTGCCAGCACCGTTGATGCTTTTTCCGCCGCCAGGCGCGATGCCTGTGAACGCAGTGGCGAGTTCTTTTCCACGGCCACACAATCGTGCAGCAGCACCGCTGCCAGAAGGACTTCAAGATCGCCGCCTTCCTCGGCCTGCAAGGTGCGCGCGTTATGCCAGACCCGTTGCAGATGTGACAGGTCATGAGCGCCGTCCTCCGACGGTTCCAGGGCGTGGGGCAGCAGTTCGGCGGCGAGTTCCGCGAGGGGCGAGAAAGCGAAGTTTTTCATGGGCGTCCTTTCGAGTGTTCGGCGGCGCTAGCCTAATCTGTGGATTGCCATGTGACGAGCGCCGCGCGCCGCCTTAGTATGGCGTTTTCCTTTTTCCGACAAGGCCCGTCCATGACGATCGAAATCCGCCCGGCGACCCCCAGCGATGCACCGCAAATCCTCGCGTTCATCACTGAACTTGCAGACTTCGAAAAGGCCCGTCACGAAGTCATCGCCAGCGTCGCCGACATCGAGCGCAGCCTGTTCAGCGAAGGCGCCACCGCCCACGGCCTGATCTGCCTGCGCGATGGTCTGCCGATCGGTTTTGCGGTGTTCTTCTTCAGTTATTCGACCTGGCTGGGCAGCAACTGCCTGTACCTCGAAGACCTCTACATCACCCCGGAACAACGGGGCGGCGGCGCCGGTAAAACGTTGCTGCGCCACCTCGCAAAAATCGCCTGCGCCAACGACTGCGGCCGCTTCGAATGGAGCGTGCTGGACTGGAACACCCCGGCCATCGAATTCTACAAATCCCTCGGCGCCCAGCCGCAGGAAGAGTGGGTGCGCTATCGCATGGATGGCAAGGTATTGCGCGAATTTGCCGAGGGCTGAGGGAGTGATGGCAATCCGATGCTGATTCGATTGTTATCACCGCTCTAGTCCGGCATTCTACGCGCCATTTTTGCGCGCTCACGGACGACACCTGCAATGCCTCTGGCACTCTTTCTCCACGCCCGTGGAGCCCTCGCTGCGTCAACGAGTGACCGGCGTTGAGCGGACTACGGGCGTCGATCCGCCTGTTCGGTCTGGTCAGAAACCTCGGTTCCTCCGATAACCCGCACCGCCCACCGGTGGACATTCTCTGCACCATCAATCCCCTCGGTGGCAAAGCCATCCGTGCGTTTGTCTCGTGCCTCGATGTCGCTGGCGGAAAATCGGCGCGCCAACTGTTGGCAGAGTTGATACTCAGTTTTTTTGAGAGCAATAAATGAAACGTTTTTTTGTCATTTTATTTGCAACGATTTTTTCTGTTTCATGTTCCACCAATCATGGGCGACCCACCGCCACGCTGCATTTTGGAACTGTTGAGATAACGCCGAGTGGCTTCGGCTTTCTGATGACTTTTACCAGCGATATCGATCTTTTGGCCTTGTTCGGTCCCGCCATTGGGGAAGGTCTCGTATGTGCGCTGGAAGATGATCAGGATTTTTCAATTGGGCATTATTTGAAGCGCTCCGGACGCGGTAGTGTGAGACTTATCGATGACACTACGGGAGGGCATTACGAATCAAAGGTTATTTTTCGCGAGGCAGGAGAGTTGCAAGGGCAGGAAAATATTCTGGGGGGCAAGGCGTTGCGTGATGTATTGGTCAAGAGGAAATTTATAGTATGTGCTTTTAGAGTTAACACTACCGGCAATAGAACGTATGTTTCTAACGTCATGCATGTTCCAGCTTCCGATCTAGTGCAAGCGATTGATGCACATTAAAAACCTTGCTGGCTGAGTATTCCCGCGCAATGCCTCAGTCACTTTCTCGCGCCTCTGTCGTTTTCCGGTGACCACGGAGTAGCCCATCAAGCGCCTGTTGCACGCAAATTCAGAAACGCACAAAAAGGTTGAATTTTTATGAGATGGGTATGTTTTCTCGCTTTGATGTTAGTGCTTTCAGCCTGCTCCCTGAATCATGGTCGACCTATTGCAACTCTGCAAATTTCAAAGGTTGAGCAACTCCGCAATACCGGGATTTATCAGATTTACTTTGCGTCGGATATCGATCTTCTCGGTTTGTTCAAGTCGTCCATTGGTCAAGGCCTGATTTGCTCGCTGAGCGATGATCTGGATTTTTCTCAAGCACATCATATAAAGCAATCGGGATTTGGTCTGGTTGAGGAAGTATCGGCCGAGCCGGGGCTTTACAGGGCTGACGTCATTTTTAGTGAGTCTGAAAAAAGTAGTGGTGGTGAGCGATATCTGCAAGGAGATACTTTGGCCCCTTTCTTGATGAAAAAAGACTCGATCGCTTGTTTGTTTCGGGTTCATTCCACGACGTACACGACTTACTTCTCTAACGTGATGAAAGTGCCTAGCAAGGAATTGCTGAAAGCTAACGCTGAGTACTGATTGTAATTAACAGGATTTTCCCTTGAAGAAATATATAGTTGTAGGTTTGTTATTTTTGTGCGGTGCTTGCACGCAAAATCCACCGGTGCCGCCCATTGATATACAGTTTGAGTCTGTAAGCTATGTGCCTGATTACGCACGCTTTGATGTCCGGTTTTCTTCGGATAAGGATTTGCTGAAATTCTTCGATACCCATGCAGGTAGAAACCAAACCTATGAAGGGTTTGCGTGCTATCTGGGCGCAAAAGTGGAACTCTTTGAAAGGCAGGGTGAGTCAGACTATCTGGATGGCATGATGGTTGAAGTTGATCGTACGG
The DNA here is from genome assembly GCF_058801265.1 of Pseudomonas sp. GW822-FHT03F08. NCBI lineage: Bacteria > Pseudomonadati > Pseudomonadota > Gammaproteobacteria > Pseudomonadales > Pseudomonadaceae > Pseudomonas > Pseudomonas sp. GW822-FHT03F08. Next base: position 60,761 of record NZ_JBXANC010000009.1, read on the forward strand.
ACTCACAGACCAGGCATCAGTACTCGGCGGAACTGAATGCGATTCATACCGACCATGAGACCGGCTCGAATACTTTCATTTCTTCGAAAGATCTTTTGGCGTTGTTGAATGCTCGCAATGCTTTGGCATGCCGGTTTTATGCCTCCGCTTATGGCTATGGAGTTTACTACTCAAGACCAATGGGTGTTCCAGCCTCCGATTTTGTTCGCGTTCTGACCAAGGAGGAGGAACGTTGAACTTTCGTATTTGCAAATGGTTGCTGTTGAGCAGTTTCTTGATGTGTTCGTCCTGCCTGCATCTCGACGTTCCACCTGCCAGGCTTGAATTTGTCTCGATCAATCACGCATTTTCTTCCTTGTACGATCTGCGTTTCACCTCTGACCGAAACCTCATCGATTTGTATGAAGTGCATGGACAGAGCGGCCAGATTGGAACCTCGATTCATTGCTCGCTGAAGGGTGACCTGAATTTTTCCGTCGAACATCAGATCGCTCTGGAAGCTTCGGGGACGGTCAGTGAAATGCGTTTGATCGAAGGCGACCGCCGGTATGAGATGTTTGCAAGGATCAACCTGAAGAATCACGCCCTCAACGACGGCCGGGAGTGGGTCAGGCCCGTTGAGTTGGTGCAGATCCTCAAGCCGCAGGAATACATTCCGTGCAAGGTGGTGATCACCGCGTTTCCGTATGTCGCCTACTACTCAAGAGTCATGTACATCCCCACGTCGCGATTCATTGCCCAGTTGGAAAACCCTCGGGTGGCACCGTCGCGTGTCTCGCTTAAACCCTCTGACCAGCCGCGTTCATTGCTGCCACTTGCGTCGGTGTGCATCGTGCGTTGGCGTTATGAGTTGGCAGCAGGATATGACCGGATCGACAGTCTCGGGCTATGCAGTGATGTGCCCTATGCCGGAATGTTGGCCTCCTTTGCGCCGAACAATACGAAATTGCGGATTGTTGCCGGAGCAGAGGGAACGCCTGCACCCCAGGCGGCGTACATCATCATTCGAGGAGACGGGCGTCAGGAGCCAGGCATAGCCGACGAGAAGGGGCGTACACATGAGGTGGGAGCGAGTGAGCATGAATCTTTGAGCGTCATCCTCAACAAGCACCTGGATCCTGTCGAGCGATAGACGCCTTGGATTGAATTCGTCCCAAAATATGGGATGTAAAATTACATATTGAGATTTTCCACTTGAGAGGTCTATAGTCCAGCTCACTCACTGCCAATAACAAAACAGGTGAAGCGATGCTGGCGCAATTGATCGCGCTCGATTGGGGGACGACCTCCCTACGTGCTTACAAACTCGCGGCGGGCGGGCAGGTGCTGGCGCAGCGGTCGCTGTCGTTCGGGATCATGCAGTTGCCGAGGACGCCGCGGGTCATCAACGGTCGCGAATGCGCCGACGGTTTTGAGTTGGCATTCGATGAGGCGTGCGGCGACTGGCTCGATGCGCAACCCGACTTGCCGGTGATCGCCTGCGGCATGGTCGGCAGCGCTCAGGGCTGGCGCGAAGCGTCCTACCGCGATACGCCGGCCAACGTCGCCGATCTCGGAAAATCCCTGCAAACCGTTCGCAGTCTTCGCGGTGTCGATGTGCACATCGTGCCGGGTGTGATTCAGCGCTCGACGCTGCCGAACGTAATGCGCGGCGAAGAAACCCAGGTCCTCGGCGTCCTGCAGAATCTGCCGGTCGAGGCGGGCAACGATCTGTTGATCGGCCTGCCGGGCAGTCATTCGAAATGGGTGGAAGTGGCCGACGGCTGCATCACCCGTTTCGACACCTTCATGACCGGCGAAGTGTTCGCCGTGCTCAGTGAACACAGCATTCTCGGCCGTACCCAACAGCACAGCGCGACGTTCGATGCCGAGGCGTTTGATCGCGGCGTGCAGGTGGCGTTGTCGGCCGAGGGCGAAATCGGCGTGCTCTCGACCCTGTTCAGCGCCCGCAGCCTGGGCCTGACCGGTGAACTCAGCACCACCGCGCAACCGGACTATCTGTCCGGCCTGCTGATCGGCCACGAGCTGACAGCGTTGGCCACCGTGCAACGGCGCCGTCGCAACAGCGCGCAGCTTCCTTCGATCATCCTCATCGGCAACGCGAAGTTGTGCGCCCGCTACAGCCGAGCGCTCGACGCCTGTGGTTTCGCCCGGGTGACCCTGGCCGAGCAGGCCACCGAGCGTGGGCTGTGGCAATTGGCGCTTGCCGCCGGACTGATCGATTCCTCACCCCGTTAACCCTGACTGGAGGCCTGACATGCTCAAGCAAGCACTGGCGCAAAACGGTCTGATCGCGATCCTGCGCGGCCTGCATCCGCAGGAAGCCGCCGCTGTCGGAGAAGTCCTGTATGCCGCCGGATTTCGCGTCATCGAAGTACCGCTCAATTCCCCCGCACCGTACGAAAGCATTCGCATCCTGCGTAAGACCCTGCCCGCTGATTGCCTGATCGGTGCCGGCACGGTGCTGACCCCGGAACAGGTCGAACTGGTGAAGGAGGCCGGCGGCCAGGTCATCGTCATGCCCCACAGCGATGCCAAGGTATTGCGAGCGGCGAAAGCGGCGGGGCTGTACCTGTCGCCGGGCGTCGCCACGCCGACCGAAGCCTTTGCGGCGCTGGAGGAGGGCGCGGACATTCTCAAGCTGTTCCCGGCCGAGCAGATGGGGCCGGCAGTGGTGAAAGCGTGGCTGGCGGTGCTGCCGGTCGGGACGATTCTGGCGCCGGTCGGCGGCATTACCCCGGACAACATGCAGGCGTTCATCGACGCCGGCGTCAAAGGCTTCGGTCTTGGTTCCGGGCTGTTCAAACCGGGCATGACGACTGAGCAAGTGGCGGCCAATGCCAAGGCCTACGTGGCGGCCTGGAAAGCCCTTCGCTAAGACTTTTTGGCGCTGCGTGCGCTGCATCTATAAGAGAGACAAAAAGATGAAAATCACCAAACTGACCACCTTCATCGTCCCGCCACGCTGGTGCTTCCTGAAAGTCGAAACCGACGAGGGCGTGACTGGTTGGGGCGAGCCCGTGGTCGAGGGCCGCGCCCACACCGTCGCGGCAGCGGTCGAGGAATTGTCCGACTACCTGATCGGCAAAGACCCACGCAACATCGAAGACATCTGGACCGTGCTGTATCGCGGCGGCTTCTACCGGGGTGGGGCGATCCACATGAGCGCACTGGCCGGCATCGACCAGGCGTTGTGGGACATCAAGGGTAAGGCGCTTGGTGTGTCGGTGAGTGATCTGCTTGGTGGTCAGGTGCGGGACAAGATCCGTGTTTATTCGTGGATCGGCGGCGACCGTCCTGCGGACACCGCGCGGGCCGCGAAAGAGGCGGTGAGTCGCGGTTTTACCGCGGTGAAAATGAACGGCACCGAGGAACTGCAATTCCTCGATACCTTCGAGAAAGTCGATCTGGCGCTGGCCAATGTCGCGGCAGTGCGCGATGCGGTCGGGCCCAACGTCGGCATCGGCGTCGACTTCCATGGCCGCGTGCACAAGCCCATGGCCAAGGTGCTGATGAAGGAACTCGACCCGTACAAATTGATGTTCATCGAAGAGCCGGTGCTCAGCGAAAACTACGAAGCGCTGAAAGAACTGGCTCCGCTGACCAGCACGCCGATTGCCCTCGGCGAGCGGTTGTTTTCGCGTTGGGACTTTAAACGGGTGTTGAGCGAAGGTTACGTCGACATCATCCAGCCGGACGCATCCCACGCCGGCGGCATCACCGAGACCCGCAAGATCGCCAACATGGCCGAAGCCTACGACGTGGCGCTGGCACTGCACTGCCCGCTGGGGCCGATCGCACTGGCGGCGTGTTTGCAACTGGACGCCGCTTGTTACAACGCGTTTATCCAGGAACAGAGCCTGGGCATCCATTACAACGAGAGCAATGACCTGCTCGATTATGTGAAGGATCCGCGGGTGTTCGACTACGACAAGGGCTTCGTGAAAATCCCCAATGGCCCGGGCCTGGGGATCGAGATCAACGAGGAATACGTGATCGAACGCGCGGCGGTCGGCCATCGCTGGCGCAACCCGATCTGGCGCCATGCCGATGGCAGTTTTGCCGAGTGGTGAGTGGCTGATTCAGCACATCTGGTCGTTCCCGTGCCGAGCGCGGGAACGACTCAAGGCCTCAGGCCAACCTCAATAAACATAAGAAGAGGTTCTCCCCATGCAACCGCAAACCCTCACCGGGCAAGCGACGTTAGTCACGCCCAGCCGCAAGCGGTTTTTTATCATGGTGCTGCTGTTCATCACCGTGGTCATCAACTACCTCGACCGCAGCAATCTGTCGATTGCCGCCCCGGCGCTCACCACCGAGCTGGGCATCGACCCGGTGCATGTCGGACTGATCTTCTCCGCGTTCGGCTGGACCTACGCCGCCATGCAGATTCCCGGCGGCTGGCTGGTGGATCGGGTGCCACCGCGCATCCTGTACAGCGTCGCGCTGCTGTTGTGGTCGCTGGCCACGGTGATGCTCGGGTTCGCCGCCAGTTTCATCGCCCTGTTCGTGCTGCGCATGGCGGTCGGTGCGCTGGAAGCGCCGGCGTATCCGATCAACAGCCGCGTGGTGACGACCTGGTTTCCCGAGCGCGAACGTGCCACGGCCATCGGTTTCTACACCTCCGGGCAGTTTGTCGGGCTGGCGTTCCTGACCCCGGTGCTCGCGTGGCTGCAACATGAGTTTGGCTGGCACATGGTGTTTGTCGTGACGGGGGCGGTGGGCATCGTGTGGGCCGCGATCTGGTACGCGGTGTATCGCGAACCGCGTGATTTCAAAGGCGCCAACGAAGGCGAAATCGACCTGATCCGTGAGGGCGGAGGGCTGGTGGACATCGCCGCCGAAGCCGCCAAAGTGAAAGCGAAATTCAGTTGGACCGATCTCGGCATCGTCCTCAGCAAACGCAAGTTGTGGGGGATTTACCTCGGCCAGTTCTGCCTGAACTCGACGCTGTGGTTTTTCCTGACATGGTTCCCGACCTATCTGGTGAAATATCGCGGCATGGACTTCATCAAGTCCGGACTGCTGGCGTCTCTGCCGTTTCTCGCTGCGTTCATCGGCGTGCTGTGCTCCGGGTTCTTTTCCGACTTCCTGATTCGCCGTGGCTGTACCGTCGGGTTTGCGCGCAAATTGCCGATCATTGGTGGCCTGCTGATTTCCACCTCGATCATCGGCGCCAACTTCGTCGAATCGACGCCGCTGGTGATTGCCTTCCTGGCCCTGGCGTTTTTCGGCAACGGGCTGGCGTCGATCACGTGGTCGCTGGTCTCGACACTGGCGCCGGCGCGGCTGCTGGGCTTGACCGGCGGGGTGTTCAATTTCATCGGCAACCTGTCGGCGATTGCCACGCCGATTGTCATCGGCTTCCTGGCCAGCGGCGATTCGTTCGCCCCGGCGATCACCTACATCGCGGTTCTGGCATTGATCGGCGCTTTGTCCTACGTGCTGCTGGTGGGCAAGGTCGAGCGCATCGAGTTGTAGTCGTCCCTGTCGGGCGACCATAATGCCGCCCGTTCCCTCGCTCAACGCTAAAGGCTGGATATGCAGGAAGACGCCCCAAAAACCGCCAAGGACGCCGCGTCGACCGGCACCCAGACCCTGCTTCGCGGGTTGGGTGTGGTGCAGGCCGTCGCCAGTGGCGCCCGCGATCTCAAAGAGATTGCCCGCCTGATCGGTACCACGCGCAGCACCACCCATCGTCTGGCCAGTTGCCTGGTGGACGAGCGTTACCTGCGCGTCGTGCCGCAAGTCGGTTATCTGCTGGGGCCGAAGCTGATCGAACTGGGTTTCCAGGCGCGTGAAGAGTTGCCGCTGGTGACCCTGGCCGGGCCGTATCTGGACGAGTTGTCGGCGCTGACCGGTGACACCGTGCACCTGGGGATTCGCGAAGGCGACGAAGTGTTGTACCTGTTGAAGAATCCGGGGCGCAACGGCCCGGAAATGCGCTCGCGGGTCGGCCATCGCATGCCGCTGGCGCGGACCGGGATCGGCAAGGCCTTGATGCTGGATGACGCGCCGCAGGATTGGCAGCGTCTGTACGACATCAGCCTGCCGGCGGGTGGGAAAAGTCAGTTCTGGCCGCAGCATCCCCAGCAGTCGTGGGAGCAGCTTGAGCAGCGGATGACCGAGTACGTGGCCGGCGGCTACGCGTTCGATCTGGAAGACAACGAACCGTCGATCCGTTGCGTGGCGGCGCCGATCCGCGACGCGAGCAAGCGCATCGTCGCGGCGATCAGCATCGCCAGCACCGTGCCGTATATGCCGCTGGAGAAAATGGCCGAGCTGATTCCCCTGATCAAAGGGGTCACAACCCGGCTTTCGGCGGAGCTTGGCCTGAAGGTTTAAAGCTTCAGGGTCGCCATGTCGATCACGAAACGGTACTTCACATCACCGGCGATCATGCGGGCGTAGGCCTCGTTGATCTGGCGGATGTCGAGCATTTCGATGTCGCAAGTGATGTTGTGCTCGGCACAGAAATCCAGCACTTCCTGGGTTTCGGCGACGCCACCGATGAGCGAGCCGGCCAATACGCGACGGCCCAATACCAGTTTGGCGGCGTGAACCGGCGGATCGATCGGTTCGATCAGACCCACCAGAATATGCACGCCGTCGAAGCGCAGGGTGTCGAGGTACGGGTTGAGGTCGTGCTGCACTGGAATGGTGTCGAGCAGGAAATCGAAGCGACCGGCCGCTGCTTTCATCTGTTCTTCGTCGGTGGAGACGATCACATGATCGGCGCCCTGACGACGACCTTCCTCGGCCTTGCTCGCCGAACGGGTGAACAGTGTGACTTCAGCGCCCATGGCCTTGGCGAACTTGATGCCCATGTGACCAAGGCCGCCCATGCCGAGAATCCCGACCTTGTCGCCGGCCTTCACGCCGTAGTGCTTGAGCGGCGAGTAAGTGGTGATGCCGGCGCAGAGAATCGGTGCGGCGGCCGCCAGATCCAGCTTCTCGGGGATGCGCACCACGAAGTGTTCGCTGACCACGATGCTGTCCGAATAGCCGCCCATGGTGTTGCTGCCATCGACCCGGTCGGGTGTGGCATAGGTCATGGTCGGGCCTTCGAGGCAGTATTGCTCAAGGTTCGACTGGCAGGCTTCGCAGGTGCGGCAGGAATCGACCATGCAGCCGACACCGACCAGATCTCCTACTTTGTGTTTGGTGACGTTCGCACCGACAGCGGTGACTTTTCCGACGATCTCGTGGCCGGGCATCAACGGGTAAACGGCGATGCCCCATTCGTTGCGCGCCTGATGGATGTCGGAGTGGCAGACGCCGCAGTACAGAATCTCGATGGCGACATCGTCGGCACGAGGGCTGCGGCGTTCGAATTTCATCGGGGCGAGGGGGGTGGTGGCCGTTTGAGCGGCATAGCCGATGGCGGTGTACATGTGAAACCTCGCAAAAGCAGTGACAAGTGAGGCGGCGCATTCTGGGCGCCGTCCGGTCGTCCGGCCATGGCGATTCCTCCGGGTGTCATGCCTAATCCTCCGGCATGCGGGGTTGATCGGTCGCATTGGCAAAAGGATCTGCGATGATGCTTTTATCCCTTTTTCCGTGATTTTTTCTGAAGAGCCACCCGATGCAATTGACCCGTCACCTTGATGCCAACGCCACGCTGGTTTCGCTGATCGAACCGCTGGCGCTGCGCGATGGTTACAGCCCGACCGGGCTGCCGGGCGTCCAGGTGCTGCGCGCCAGTTGTGACGTTGCCCGTGGTCCGCACATTTATGAGCCGAGCCTGATGATCATCGCCCAGGGCAGCAAACTGGCGTATCTGGGGCCGCGCACCATGGAATACGGTGCCGGGCATTACTTGATCCAGGCGTTGCCGGTGCCGTTCGAGTGCGAAACCTATGCGTTGCCGGATGCGCCGTTGCTTGGGGTCTCGGTGGCGATCGACCGGGTGTTGCTCGGTGAGCTGGTGCTGGCCATGGGGCTGGCGCCGGGGCGGCATATTCCGGCGCAGACACCGGAGTCGATGACCTCGGTGGTGCTCGATGATGACATGCGCGGCTGCGTCGAACGCTTGCTGCGCTGTCTGCACGATCCGCTGGAGTGCCAGATTCTCGGGCCTGCGCGGGTGCGGGAGTTGTTGTTCGTCGCGTTGCGCGGTCCACAGGCTGATGTATTGCGGGCGCTGGTGGAGCAGCAGGGGCAGTTTGCCCGGGTGGCGGCTTCGATCAGCCATTTGCATTCGCACTACACCGAACCGTTGAACGTCGAGACATTGGCCAGTTGCGCGAACATGAGCGTTTCGACCTTTCACGAACACTTCAAACGCAGCACGTTGCTGTCGCCGGTGCAGTATCTGAAGCGTTTGCGTTTGTTGAAGGCGCAGACGTTGTTGATCGCCGAGGGGCTGGGTGTCGCGCAGGTGGCGCATCGGGTGGGGTATCAGAGCACGTCGCAGTTCAGTCGCGAGTACAAACGCTATTTCGAACGCAGCCCGGGGGATGAGCGCGCGGCTTGATTCCCGACAAATCGCGGGCAACAAAAAGGCCCCCATAAAGGGAGCCTTGATGTTCTGCAGATCGACTTACATGTTCGGGTAAGTCGGGCCGCCGGCGCCTTCCGGCGTCACCCAGGTGATGTTCTGCGAAGGGTCCTTGATGTCACAGGTCTTGCAGTGCACGCAGTTCTGGGCGTTGATCTGGAAGCGCTTCTCGCCGTCTTCCTTGGTGATCACTTCATACACGCCGGCCGGGCAGTAACGCTGCGCCGGTTCGTCGTACATCGGCAGGTTGCGGCTCAACGGGATGGTCGGGTCGGTCAGTTTCAGGTGGCACGGCTGTTCTTCTTCATGGTTGGTACCGGAGATGAACACCGAGCTCAGCTTGTCGAAGCTGATCTTGCCGTCGGGTTTCGGGTAGTCGATCTTCTTGCAGTCGGCCGCGAGCTTGAGGCAGGCGTAGTCCGGCTTGGTGTCGTGCAGGGTGAACGGCAGTTTGCCGCCGAAGATGTTCTGGTCCAGCCAGTTGAAACCGCCGCCGACGATGGCGCCGAATTTGTGGATCGCCGGGCCGAAGTTGCGGCTGGCGAACAGTTCTTCGTAGAGCCAGCTTTTCTTGAAGGCGTCGACGTAGGTGGTCAGCTCTTCGGTGCCATCCTTGTCAGCGAACAGTGCGTCGGCCACGGATTCAGCGGCGAGCATGCCGGACTTCATCGCGGTGTGACTGCCTTTGATCTTGGCGAAGTTCAGGGTGCCGAGGTCGCAACCGATCAGCGCGCCGCCCTTGAAGACCATTTTCGGCAGCGAGTTCAGGCCGCCCTTGCAGATGGCGCGGGCGCCGTAGCTGATGCGCTTGCCGCCTTCCAGGTACTGCTTGAGCACCGGGTGATGCTTGAGGCGCTGGAATTCGTCGAACGGCGACAGGTAGGTGTTGCTGTAGGACAGATCGACGATCAGGCCGACCACCACCTGGTTGTTTTCCAGGTGATAGAGGAAGGAGCCGCCGGTGTTCTCGGTGCCCATGATGTCCATCGGCCAACCGGCGGTGTGCACCACCAGGCCTGGCTGGTGTTTGGCCGGGTCGATTTCCCAGATTTCCTTCAAGCCGATGCCGTAGTGCTGGGCATCGGCATCGCTGTCGAGGTTGTAGCGCTTGATCAGTTGCTTGCCGATGTGGCCACGGCAGCCTTCGGCGAACAGCGTGTATTTGCCACGCAGTTCCATGCCCGGGGTGTACAGGCCTTCTTTCGGATGGCCTTCGCGGTCGACGCCGAGGTCACCGGTGATGATCCCGCGCACGATGCCGTTTTCATCGATCAGTGCTTCCTGAGCGGCGAAGCCCGGGTAGATTTCCACGCCCAGGTTCTCGGCCTGCTGAGCGAGCCAGCGGCACAGATTGCCGAGGGAAATAATGTAGTTGCCTTCGTTGTGCATGGTCTTGGGCACAAAGAAGTCAGGGATTTTCTGCGCGCTTTCGGCGTTTTTCAGCACGAAAATGTCATCGCGGGTGACTGGCGTGTTCAGCGGGGCGCCGAGTTCTTTCCAGTCAGGGAACAGTTCGTTCAGGGCCCGTGGTTCGAATACGGCACCGGAAAGGATGTGTGCGCCGACTTCGGAGCCTTTTTCGACCACGCAGACGCTGATTTCCTTACCGGCTTCGGCGGCCTTCTGCTTCAGACGGCAGGCGGCGGACAGGCCAGCGGGGCCGGCACCGACGATGACCACGTCGAATTCCATGTATTCGCGTTCCACAGGCTATCTCCTACTCAAGGCTCAACAGTTTTTTTTCTAATTTGGAGGTTCGGTGTCGTATCCGTTATTGCCTTTACGTTAACGTCAAGGCTAATAATGGGCAAACCACCTTTCTCTCTAGGCGGCGCATTATATCTACACCACTCTTAGCGTCCAATACAAACGTTTGTTTGAATCGGCTCCAGCCCAGAGAAATCAAAGAAGCGCGGCTTATGACAGGGCATTTTGGCGTATTGACCAGAATGGGCGTTCCGGTCAAGATACGGGCGGTTTTGCGCTCGCCGTAGGCTGAATGGTGGTTTCAAGAGCACCTCTAAAGACAGGGCGTAGGCGGTAACCGGTGATGCGCAGCGCAGGTTCGGCGCGCAGTTTACACACCGCGAAGCGGCATGACTCGTCGGTCACGACTGACGAACGGTCATCCCGCTCAGCCGGCGTTTTTAGAGGTGCCCTTGTGCCCGATGAGCATCAACCGCCAGGTTCGCCTAGGCGACTTTCTTTTCACCGGAGAGTAACGAGGAATCCATGAAGGTTCTTGTAGCTGTCAAACGCGTTGTGGATTACAACGTCAAGGTTCGCGTCAAGGCGGACAATTCCGGCGTAGACCTCGCCAACGTCAAGATGTCGATGAACCCATTCTGCGAAATCGCAGTGGAAGAAGCCGTACGCCTGAAAGAGAAAGGCGTTGCGACTGAAATCGTCGTCGTCTCCATCGGCCCGTCCACCGCTCAGGAACAGCTGCGTACCGCACTGGCTCTGGGTGCCGACCGCGCCATCCTCGTCGAATCCGCTGAAGACCTGACTTCCCTGGCCGTGGCCAAGCTGCTCAAGGCCGTGGTCGACAAGGAACAGCCTCAGCTGGTGATCCTGGGCAAACAGGCCATCGACAGCGACAACAACCAGACCGGCCAGATGCTCGCAGCACTGAGCGGCTACGGTCAGGGCACTTTTGCCTCGAAAGTCGAAGTTTCCGGCGACAGCGTTGCCGTGACCCGCGAAATCGACGGCGGCGCGCAGACCGTTTCCCTGAAACTGCCAGCGATCGTCACCACCGACCTGCGTTTGAACGAGCCGCGCTACGCGTCCCTGCCAAACATCATGAAAGCCAAGAAGAAGCCTCTCGAAGTGCTGACTCCGGACGCTTTGGGCGTTTCCACCGCCTCCACCAACAAGACCCTGAAAGTCGAAGCGCCGGCTGCACGCAGCGCTGGCATCAAGGTCAAGTCGGTGGCTGAACTGGTCGAGAAACTGAAAAACGAAGCGAAGGTAATCTAAATGACTATCTTGGTTATTGCTGAACACGACAACAAAGTGCTGGCCCCGGCCACTCTGAACACCGTTGCTGCCGCTGCCAAAATCGGTGGCGACATCCACGTTCTGGTCGCAGGCCAGGGCGCTGGCGCCGTGGCTGAAGCCGCCGCGAAAATCGCAGGCGTGAGCAAAGTCCTGAACGCTGACAATGCTGCCTACGCGCATCAGCTGCCGGAAAACGTTGCTCCGCTGGTCGCCGAACTGGGCAAGGGCTACAGCCACATCCTGGCTGCCGCCACCTCCAACGGTAAAAACATCCTGCCGCGCGTTGCCGCCCAGCTGGACGTTGACCAGATCTCCGAGATCATCTCGGTAGAAAGCGCTGACACCTTCAAGCGTCCGATCTACGCCGGTAACGCCATCGCTACCGTGCAATCGACCGCTGCGATCAAAGTGATCACCGTGCGTGCCACCGGTTTCGACCCGGTTGCCGCTGAAGGTGGTTCGGCTGCCGTTGAAGCGGTTGCCGCTGCTCACAACGCCGGTACTTCCAGCTTCGTCAGCGAAGAGCTTGCGAAATCTGATCGTCCTGAGCTGACCGCTGCCAAGATCGTCGTTTCCGGCGGCCGCGGCATGCAGAACGGCGACAACTTCAAACACCTGTACGCGCTGGCCGACAAGCTGGGCGCTGCCGTGGGTGCTTCCCGCGCCGCAGTCGACGCAGGTTTCGTACCGAACGACATGCAGGTCGGTCAGACCGGCAAGATCGTTGCGCCTCAGCTGTATATCGCCGTCGGTATCTCCGGCGCGATCCAGCACCTGGCCGGCATGAAAGACTCCAAAGTGATCGTTGCGATCAACAAGGACGAAGAAGCGCCGATCTTCCAGGTGGCCGATTACGGCCTGGTGGCGGATCTGTTCGAAGCCGTACCTGAGTTGGAGAAGCTGGTCTAATCCGGCGGCTTCACTTATAAAGAGCCCGGCCTGTTGGTCGGGCTTTTTTTTGTCTCGGATTTGAGTGGGAGCGTTTCGCCATGGATCTGCATCGCCGGTTGGGCTTCTCGTTATTGCTGTGTTCCAGCCTGTTGCCGGGGTTGTCCATGGCAGCGGGCAAATGCGAGCGACTGGTCGTCACCGGCAGCCCGGATGCACCGCCGTATCTCTGGCAGGATCCGCAGAATCCAAAACAGTTGATCGGTGCCAGTGCCGACCTGTTGCAGCAAGTGGCGAAGGACCTGGGCATCAAGGTCGAATTGCTTTATGCCGGTAAGCGCTCACAGGCCCTCGACGAAGTGCGCAGCGGGCGCATGGACATGCTGGCCGACGCGCCCATGACCTTCAACGAGCTGGAAAACCTCGACTACATCCATCCCCCTATGCTGGAAAACGACTATCTGGTGTGGACCCGCAAAGGCTCGACCCTGGTCTACAGCGAAGCGAAGGATCTCCAGGGCCATCAAGGAGGATTGTCGGAAAAGTCTCGAATGACCCAGGCATTTGGCACTTTTGCCGAGCAGCATTTGACCCTGACCCGTACGGCAAACCTCACTCAGGCCCTGCAGAAACTGCTGCTGGGCGAAGTGGAATATGTACTCGCCGGCCGTTACTCGGGGATGGCGGCCGCGCAGGCCCTGGGCATGGCCAATGATCTGCTGGCCTTCGAGCAACCGATTGACCGGCCGGGTCTGTTCCTTGCGCTTTCCCACAACTCGGCTTGCAACGATCCGTGGTTGCGCGGACAGCTGGCCAAAAAGATGACAGAATTGCCCGCGTCCGGCCTGACGGAAGCCGCGCTGCAACGCAACATCGAGCGCTGGAAGGCGCAGCAGCAACAGCCGCCGCAACCACCTGTCAGCGCCCCAAAACAGTAGGGATTCTTAGTGAGTAATCGAGTTCTTTTCACGGCCCTGGCCGTTCTGGCCCTGGCCGGTTGCGCCAGCGATCCGGCACCCAATGAACAAATGCGCCTGACCGAACAGGCGCTGGAGCAGGCCAAGGCCGTCGGCGCCACCGCCGACGAAGTGCCGGAAATGAAACTGGCGGAAGACAAGTTCAACCGGGCCAAAGGCAGCATGGCCGGCGAATCCTTCAAGAACGCGCGGATGCGCGCCGAACAGGCCGAACTGGATGCACGCCTGGCCGAAGCCAAGGTGCTGACCCAGAAGAGCGAAGAGCAACTGAACGTGCTCAATACCCGCATTGTCCGTCTGCGCAAGCAACTGGGGGATGCCCAATGAGCCTGACTTCAAAAGCCTTCGGCACTCTGATCCTCGTGGGTTGCGCCAGCCTTTATGGCTGCGCCGGCCAACACAGCGAAACCGCCTTGCAGGAAGCCAGCGCTGACTTCCAGAAGGTCAAGGAAGATTCCAATGTGCTGCGTATCGCGCCGAAAGACGTGATTCGTGCCGGTGAATCCCTGGCCCGCGCCGATCGTCTCTCCACTTACTGGGGAAGTGGCTCGGACGTGGCGCATTACTCCTATCTGAGCCAGCGTTACAGCCAGATCGCCCGCGAGCACACCAATCTGGTGCTCAACGAAGAGCGCGCGGCGAAGCTGGAGCTGGAGCGCCAACGCCTGCAACTGGCACTGCGCGAGTCCAAACTGTTGAGCGTGCAGCAGCAGGGCAAATGGCTGGAAGAGCAGATTGTCGCACTGGCCACCACCCAGACCGATCGAGGTTTGGTGATGACCCTCGGTGACGTGCTGTTCGACACCGGCGAAGCCGAGCTGAAGAATTCGGCGAATCGCGTGGTCTTGAAGATTGTGCAGTTCCTGCAACTCAATCCGAAACGCGTGGTGCGTATCGAGGGTTACACCGACAGCACCGGCGGCAAGCAGGACAACCTCAAACTGTCCCGCGACCGCGCACAGTCGGTTGCCGATGTGCTGACGGACCTGGGCATCGACGAAAAACGCATTCAGGTCGAAGGCTACGGCGACGAATACCCGGTGGACGCCAACGCTTCCGAGCGTGGGCGTGCGCAGAACCGTCGCGTGGAAATCGTGTTCTCCGACGAAAAAGGCCAGCTCGGCGCCGCCCGCTGAGGGTGGCGTTACTGGAAAGCCCGGCCTCTCATGCAGCGCCGGGCTTTTTTACGTCTGTCGATTACCTCACAAAGCAGTACAGATTTATCCGACACTGCACTGTATGGTTGACTAATATGGCAACTGTCCCAGTACACTTCCAGACTGTTCCGGTATTGTTCACACAAAAATAAAACGCCCGTGATATCGAGTGCTGCGTCATGACCAATCTCTTGCTCTACCAACGTATTGCTCAACAACTGGCCGAAGACATCCGCCGCGGCGTCTATCAGCCGGGCGAGCGCGTGCCCTCGGTGCGCAAGATGAGTTCGCAGCTCAACGTCAGCCATGCCACGGTGTTGCAGGCTTACGCCAACCTCGAGGATCAGGGGCTGATCCGTGCACGGCCGCAGTCTGGCTACTACGTGCACCAGACCCCGGCACTGACCGCACCGACCCCGGACATTGCCCGGGTCGAACGACCTGGCCTGGTCACCCGCGCGAGCATCATTCAGCAAGTGTTGGTCGAGTCGCGCCGCGAAGGCGTGTTCCCGCTGGGTGCAGCGGTGCCCAGTGTTGATTATTTGCCGGTGCGCGCACTGCATCAGCAATTGGCCAAGGTCACCCGATTCCATAGCCCGCGCGCCTTCAGCTACATGTTCAGCCCCGGTTTCGAGCCGTTGCGCCGACAAGTGGCGATCCGCATGCGCGACGCCGGTGTGGTGGTCGACCCGTCGGAAGTGGTGATCACCCACGGTTGTGTGGATGCCTTGCAGATGTCGCTGCGGGTGCTGACGCGCCCGGGCGATCTGATCGCCGCCGAATCACCGACCTATTACGGATTGCTGCAACTGGCCGACCTGCTGGGCCTGAAAGTCATCGAAATTCCCAGCGACCCGGCCACCGGCATGAGTCTGGAAGCCCTGCAACTGGCGGCCAACCAATGGTCGATCAAAGCGCTGGTGCTGACGACCCGGCTGAGTAACCCGCTGGGTGGCACCATGCCCGAAGAGCGGCAAAAACAATTGCTGCGCCTGGCCTCGGACTTCGATATCCAGATCGTCGAAGACGACATCTATGGCGAATTGATGTTCGAGCAAGGTCGCACCAAGGCGCTCAAGGCCTACGACCGGCTGGATCGGGTCATTTACTGTTCGAGTTTTTCCAAGACCTTGTCACCCGGTGTGCGCGTCGGCTGGATGATTGCCGGCAAGTATCAACAGGAAATCCAGCGTCTGCAGACCTTCACCACGCATTCGGCTTGCAGCGTCACGCAAATGGCGATCGCTGCTTATCTGGAAAATGGCGGTTATGACCGGCATTTGCGGTACATCCGCCAGGAATACCGAAAAAACCTCAGCGCATTCCAGCTGGCGGTGCAGCAGTACTTCCCCGAAGGCACGCAAATGACCCGACCCACGGGCGGTTTCATCCTGTGGGTGAGCCTGCCGGGGCGGGTCAACACGCAGGAATTGCATGTCCGCGCATTACAGCAGGGCATCAGTATCGCGCCGGGGCTGATTTTCAGTAATACCGAGCAGTTCAACCACTGTATCCGGCTGAACTGCGGCACGCCGTGGAATCGCGAGGCGGAGCGGGCGCTGATGACGCTTGGTCTGCTGGCGACTCAACTGTGTCAGGAAATGGCCGGCGGTTTCTGAACAGACAGCGCGGCGCGCTTGTCATGTGGCGTTCAACAAGCGAGCATATGGCCCTCTGCCGTTAGCGTTGTAGGTTCCATGAAAGCGATTTTTCCTGCTGCCTGGGTTTTGCTTTGTCTGTTGATGATCGGTCACGCGCCAGCTGTCATGGCCGCTGCCGTTTCGGAAAAACCGACAGCAGCGTCCACGGTGAAAAAGCCGGTTGCCAGCAAGAAAGCCGCTCCTGCGAAAGAAAAGCAGCAGAAAGCCGCCCCCGCCAAGAAACGTGCACCGATCGCTTCCAAGTCGAAATCCGCCAGTGAAGTGGCCAAGACGCCATTACCTCCGGCCAGACTCGACTTGAGCCTGCCCAAGGACATGGTTCAGCAGTTGAAACCGGTTGGCACCGTGCCGCTGCCCAAGCGCGAAGCGATCCTGCCGCAGATGTTTGGCGAGAAGAACAGCGGCTTCCAGCTCAACGGTCGTCTGCTGAGCAACGAAATGCAGTTGCAGCTGCGCAATGAAGAGCGCCGCGAAGTCGAAGGCGCTGCGCTGGATTTCGAATTCAAGCAGTAAATTCAATCGATCCGTGACCCGCAGACCAGACGCTTTGTCGGAGACTGGTCAGTCACTTTCGTTTCTGCGTAAAAACCCCGGTTCAGGGAATTTTAAACAGCCGTTTTAGCGGTTACCCTGTTCCGCGTCCCTTTAACACATTGCCCGTCGCGAGGAACTCGTCGTCATGAACTGCCGTGAAGGTTGTGGCGCCTGTTGCATTGCCCCTTCCATCAGCTCGCCGATTCCGGGCATGCCCGATGGCAAACCTGCCGGCGAACGTTGCGTTCAGCTCTCGGTCGAAAACCTGTGCAGCATTTTCGGCCAACCGGAGCGTCCAGCGGTCTGTTCAGGGTTCAAGGCCGATGTCGAAGTCTGCGGAAGCAGTCAGGAAGACGCGATCAGACTGCTCGGCTGGTGGGAGCAGATGACGGCGGCGTGATGTGTCAAACGAACGGAACTTCAACAATAAGGAATAAGACTATGGGTTCGCTGCATCGTATCGCTGTGTTGTGTGGTTTGACTGCCGTGCTGGCCACTTCGGCTGCCCAGGCTGAAGACTGGAAAGTGGCCAAGAACGAAGATGGCATCAAGGTCTCCCTGAGCGAAGTGCCGGGTTCGGACTACAAGTCCTATCAGGGCGTGACCTTGATGAAGACCACCGTCGCCAAACTGCGCGCATTGCAGGAGGACGTCTCCGGTGCCTGTGCCTGGATTCACGAGTGCAAGACCCAGAAACTGCTCAAGCACGAAGGCGACCAGAGCTGGACCTACACCCAGTTCAACACGCCGTGGCCAGTGACCCCGCGCGACTCGATCCTGCATGTCACCACCGTTGAAGGCGCCGATGGCAGCCTGACCCGCAACCTCGAAGGCCTGCCGAAGTACCTGCCGGAAGAAAAAGGCTTTGTGCGCGTAGCTCAGGTCAAAGGCTTCTGGAAGTTCGTGCCAAAAGGCGATCAGGTCGAAGTGACCTATCAGGTCCACACCGAACCAGGCGGCAGCGTGCCGTCGATGATTGCCAACAAGTTCGTGGTCGATGCACCGTTCAATACCTTGAAAGCCCTGAAAGAGCGCGCCGAGAAGTAAGTATCGCGTTCCTCTGCAAACGCCCCGAAGAACTCGGGGCGTTTTGTTTTGTAGGTTTATTGTGTTTCCGGATATGCGTTGAACAAAATTTTCACAAAGTCTTCAAGACAATTCGCCCGCGCTGTTTGCAGCTGTCCGGGTATGCCGTGCCTTTAATGAAAGAGTCCGGCAGCGGGGCAGTAATCAATGGCAATGCCGCCGGTGATCGTGCAACATTTGCGCACCGCGCAAGCCCCGGGGCCTGGAATGGCCAACAGAGGGCAGGGCGCAGCTGTATTTTTGCAACTTCAACTTCCAATGGGTCCTAAAACGACATGGCAAACCCGGACGCCCTGAATCAGCAGCGATCTTCCAGTCGCCTGCTGCAACCGACCGTCAAATCGCATCTGGCCTACACGCTCTTGTGCGCGCTGGTCATGATGGTGATGTTTTCCGTGCTGCGCCTCGCGCTGCTGGTCTACAACCGCGAGATGATCCTCGACACCCCGGCTTCGACGTTCCTCGAAGCCTTCGCCAACGGCCTGCGTTTCGATCTGCGCCTGGTGGTCTACCTCTGCGTTCCGATGGTGCTGGCGCTGTTCAGTGCCCGGGCCATGGCCGCGCGCGGGTTCTTCCGTCTATGGCTGACGGTGACCTCCAGCATCGCGCTGTTCCTCGGCCTGATGGAAATGGACTTCTACCGCGAGTTCCACCAGCGCCTCAACGGCCTGGTGTTCCAGTACGTGAAGGAAGACCCGAAAACCGTGATGAGCATGCTCTGGTACGGTTTCCCGGTGGTGCGCTACCTGCTGGCGTGGGCCGTGGGCACGCTGATCCTGACCCTGGCGTTCAAGGGCGCCGACCGTCTGACCCGTCCGCGTGGCCCGTTCAGTGGCGGCAACGTCGGCACTCGTCAGGTAGCGCCATGGTATGCGCGTCTGGCGGTGTTCGTGGTGTGCCTGCTGATCTGTGTGGTCGCCGTGCGTGGCACCCTGCGTCAAGGCCCGCCGCTGCGTTGGGGTGACGTGTACACCACCGAATCGAACTTCGCCAACCAGCTCGGCCTCAATGGCACCCTGTCGCTGATCGCGGCCGCCAAGGACCGCATGGGCGAAGACCGCAACAACATCTGGAAAGCCACGCTGCCGCAGGATCAGGCGCAGAAAGTCGTGCGCGAGATGCTGGTCATGCCGGACGACAAACTGGTCGATGCCGACATCGCCGCCGTGCGTCGTGACTACACGCCGCCAGCCGACAAGACCCTGCCGATCAAGAACGTTGTCGTGATCCTCATGGAAAGCATGGCCGGTCACTCGGTAGGCGCTCTCGGTGCACCGGGCAACATCACGCCGTACCTCGACAAACTGTCGAAGGAAGGCCTGCTGTTCGACCGCTTCTTCTCCAACGGCACCCACACCCACCAGGGTATGTTCGCCACCATGGCCTGCTTCCCGAACCTGCCGGGTTTCGAATACCTGATGCAGACCCCGGAAGGCAGCCACAAACTGTCCGGCCTGCCGCAGCTGCTCAGCGCGCGCAAGTATGACGACGTCTATGTCTACAACGGCGACTTCGCCTGGGACAACCAGTCCGGTTTCTTCAGCAACCAGGGCATGACCAACTTCGTTGGCCGCAATGACTTCGTCAACCCGGTGTTCTCCGATCCGACCTGGGGCGTGTCCGACCAGGACATGTTCGACCGTGGTCTGGTGGAGCTCAAGGCACGTGAAAACGGCAAGCCGTTCTACGCGCTGCTGCAGACCCTGTCCAACCACACGCCTTACGCCTTGCCGACGCCATTGCCGGTCGAGCGCGTGACGGATCGTGGCACGCTCAACGAACACCTGACCGCCATGCGTTATGCGGACTGGGCACTGGGCCAGTTCTTTGAAAAGGCCCGCAAGGAGCCTTACTTCAAGGAAACCCTGTTTGTCATCGTCGGCGACCATGGCTTTGGCAACGAGCGTCAGATCACCGAAATGGACCTGGGCCGCTTCAACGTGCCGATGCTGATGATCGCACCGGGCATCCAGGAGAAATTCGGTACTCGTGACCACACCGTGGGTACGCAGATCGACATCGTGCCGACCATCATGGGTCGCCTGGGTGGCGAAGTGCGTCATCAGTGCTGGGGCCGTGACTTGCTGAACCTGCCGGCAGGCGACACCGGTTTCGGTGTGATCAAGCCGTCGGGCAGCGAGCAGACCACCGCCATCGTCACCGCTGACCAGATCCTGGTACTGCCGAAAGAGAAGGAAATGGCGCCGAAGATCTACCAGTACCAACTGGGCGCAAATCCTTCCGCCGAAATCATTCCGGACGCACCGCGCACCGCCGAGTTGAAACTCAAACTCGAAGCGTTCCTGCAGACGGCCACCAAGAGCCTGCTCGACAACACCGCCGGTGTGATTAACGGCAAGCCGGACTGATCCTTCCGCGCAATAAAAAGAGGCCCTTTTCAGGGCCTCTTTTTTTGTCGGTCAAAACGTCATATGCGGCCGAGCAACAGCAGCACCAACAGTACAACCAGCACCACACCGATAATGCCCGAAGGACCGTAACCCCAACTTCTGGAGTGTGGGAAGACCGGCAGACCACCGATCAGCAACAGGATCAGGATAATGATAAGAATTGTGCCCATGTCGATTTCCTTGTTGATAGTGTCTGGGAAGTCTTGGTGTTCAAGGGCGGCTGGAAGTTGAACTAAATCCAGTCGGCTTACAAATTCCGACTGGCGCGCGTGAAAGAAAATTCAATGTTTTTTCAGTGTATTTGGTTCACGGTCTTATTTCGTTTGATGCCACGGTTTGCTCCCGCCATTCAGCAATCTGATGGAGCGTGGGTCGCTCCGGATCCTTCGCTACACTCCGCGCATCTTCCCCGGAACAACAAGGCTGTTTGCTATGCAAAATCGCATGATGATCACTGGCGCGGGCTCCGGCCTGGGTCGCGAAATCGCGCTGCGCTGGGCGCGTGAAGGCTGGCAGCTGGCCTTGTCGGACGTCAGCGAGCCCGGCCTGCAGGAAACCCTCAAACTCGTCCGCGAGGCTGGCGGCGACGGCTTCATCCAGCGTTGCGACGTGCGCGATTACAGCCAGCTCACCGCGTTCGCCCAGGCCTGTGAAGTGAAATTCGGAGGTATCGACATCATCGTCAACAACGCGGGCGTGGCGTCGGGCGGATTCTTCAGCGAGTTGTCGCTGGAAGACTGGGACTGGCAGATCGCGATCAACCTGATGGGCGTGGTCAAGGGTTGCAAGGCGTTCCTGCCGCTGCTGGAGCAAAGCAAAGGCAAGATCATCAACATCGCCTCGATGGCGGCACTGATGCAAGGCCCGGCGATGAGCAACTACAACGTGGCGAAGGCCGGTGTGGTGGCATTGTCCGAAAGCCTGCTGATCGAACTGGCCCAACAGGAAGTCGGTGTCCACGTGGTGTGCCCGTCGTTCTTCCAGACCAATCTGCTGGACTCCTTCCGTGGCCCGACGCCGGCGATGAAAGCGCAGGTCGGCAAGTTGCTGGAAAGTTCGCCGATCACTGCCACCGATATTGCCGACTACATCTACAAACAGGTCGCCGCCGGCGAGTTCATGATCCTGCCCCACGAACAAGGTCGCATGGCCTGGGCGATCAAGCAGAAGAACCCGCAGCTGCTGTACAACGAAATGACCGCGATGGCCGAAAAGATGCGCGCCAAGGCCAAACAGAACAACGGCTGAACTTGCGCCGCCAAAGCCCCGTCGTTAGGGTGACCGCCATAGTCACCCTGACGAGTCATCTGCATGCTCAACTACTTGTGGTTTTTCCTCGCCGCGCTGTTCGAAATCGCCGGTTGTTTCGCATTCTGGATGTGGTTGCGCCAGGGCAAGAGCGCCCTGTGGGTGATCCCGGCGCTGCTCAGCCTGACCTTGTTTGCACTGTTGTTGACGCGCGTTGAAGCGACCTATGCGGGTCGCGCCTACGCCGCTTACGGCGGCATCTACATCATTGCGTCGATTGGCTGGCTGGCGGTGGTCGAGCGCATCCGTCCGCTGGGGTCGGACTGGATCGGTGTCGCCTTGTGCGTGATCGGTGCCAGCGTGATTCTGTTCGGGCCACGGTTTTCGGCGACCTGAAACACCGGCTTGAAGGAAACGTCTGAAGGCCAAAGCACCCGGGCGCGTAGGGTTTGACTGATTTGCCCGCAGCGCATTGTAGGGCGCTCGAAAGCCGCGCATCTTCAAGGCTCGAAAACCTTGAAGGACAACCCTCATGCTTGTACTCAGCCGTGTTGTCGGTGAGCTGATTTCCATCGGCGATAACATCACTTTGCGCGTTCTGGCGGTCAACGGCTCCAGCGTGCGGTTCGGCGTCGAGGCGCCAAAGCAGGTCAACGTGCACCGTGCCGAAGTCTATGAGCGGATCCAGCGCAAACAGGCCAACGGCAAGGGCCGCTGACCGTTTCAGTCGAACAGGTGCTTGGGCACGTCGTGCTTGAGCATCAACTGGCACTGCTCGCTGTCCGGATCGAAGACGATCAGCGCCTGACCCTTGGTCAGGGCCTGGCGAACCCGCAATACGCGGGTTTCCAGTGGGGTGTCGTCACCGTTGTCGGTGCCGTCGCGAGTGACGAAGTCCTCGATCAGGCGGGTGAGGGTGTCGACTTCGAGCGCGTCGTAGGGAATCAGCATGGGCACCTCGGCTAAATCAATGTCGGGATGCTACGGCGAATGACCGCCGAGGGCCAGACTCAACTGTCCGAGCGTTGCCCCACCAGGCTGTCCACCGAGGGTACCCGGGTGTCGCTTTCCATCTGCGTCTCGTGCTCGATCTGGTGACTGAAGCGATCCAGTGACGCGTTGGCCGGTTGCGCATCGCTGGCGAACACCGGCGGACTCAGGATGTACGCCCCCAGCAGACGACTCAGCGCGGCGAGGCTGTCGATGTGCGTGCGTTCGTAGCCGTGGGTCGCATCGCAACCAAAGGCGAGCAGGGCGGTACGAATGTCGTGGCCGGCGGTGACGGCCGAATGGGCGTCGCTGAAGTAATAGCGAAACAGGTCGCGGCGCACCGGCAACTCATGCTCACCGGCCAGACGCAACAGGTGTCGCGACAAGTGATAGTCGTAAGGCCCGCCGGAATCCTGCATCGCCACGCTGACTGCGTGTTCGCTGGAATGCTGGCCGGGCGCGACCGGCGCGATATCGATCCCGACAAATTCGCTGACGTCCCACGGCAACGCCGCCGCCGCGCCGCTGCCGGTTTCCTCGGTGATGGTGAACAGCGGATGGCAATCGATCATCAACTCCTGACCGCTGTCGACGATGGCTTTCAGCGCTGCGAGCAGTGCGGCGACCCCAGCCTTGTCGTCCAGATGTCGGGCGCTGATATGGCCGCTTTCGGTGAACTCCGGCAGTGGATCGAACGCCACCACATCGCCAACACTGATGCCCAGCGAATCGCAATCGGCGCGGGTCGCGCAGTAGGCGTCCAGGCGCAGTTCGACGTGATCCCAACTGATCGGCATTTCGTCGACGGCGGTGTTGAAGGCGTGCCCGGAAGCCATCAGCGGCAACACGCTGCCTCGAATCACGCCGTTGTCGGTGAACAGGCTGACGCGGCTGCCTTCGGCGAAACGGCTCGACCAGCAACCGACCGGCGCCAGGGTCAGGCGCCCGTTGTCTTTCACCGCGCGCACGGCGGCACCGATGGTGTCCAGGTGCGCTGACACTGCACGGTCGGGGCTGTTTTTTTTGCCCTTCAGTGTGGCGCGGATGGTGCCGCGACGGGTCATTTCGAAGGGGATGCCGAGCTCTTCCAGCCGCTCGGCGACATAACGCACGATGGTGTCGGTGAACCCGGTAGGGCTGGGAATGGCGAGCATCTCCAGCAGGACTTTTTGCAGGTAGTTCAGATCCGGTTCGGGAATGTGGGTGGTCATGGAAACTCCTGTTGCGGGGCGTCATTCCCGCGTTCGACACGGGAATGACGCTGAAGAGAGATCAAACGGCCGGCTGACTGTGCGGAAACAGCAGATCGACAAACCGCTCGGCCGTCGGCTGCGGTTCATGGTTGGCCAGGCCCGCCCGTTCGTTGGCTTCGATGAACACGTACTCCGGCTGATCGGCGGCGGGCACCATCAGGTCGAGCCCGACCATCGGAATGTCCAGTGCTCGCGCCGCACGCACGGCGGCATCGACCAGAGTCGGATGCAGAATCGCCGTGACGTCTTCCAGGGTGCCGCCGGTGTGAAGGTTCGCCGTACGCCGCACGAACAGATGCTCGCCGGCCGGCAGGATGCTGCTGTAGTCGTAACCTGCCGCGTGCAAGGTGCGTTGGGTTTCGTGGTCCAGCGGGATTTTGCTTTCGCCGCCGGTGGCCGCTTGCCGGCGTCGGCTCTGGGCTTCGATCAGCGCGCCGATGGAGTGATGGCCGTCGCCGACCACTTCGGCAGGACGCCGGATCGCCGCCGCGACCACATCGAAACCGATTACCAGAATCCGCAGGTCGAGGCCTTCGTGGAAGCTTTCGAGCAACACGCGGCTGTCAAACTGCTTCGCCGTTTCGATGGCTTGCTGCACCTCTTCGATGCTTTGCAGATCCACCGCCACACCCTGGCCTTGTTCACCGTCGAGCGGTTTGACCACCACCCGCTGATGCTCGTCGAGAAACGCCAGATTGTCGTCCGCATTCGCTGCCAGTTGCTGTGCCGGTACATTCAACCCGGCGCTTTTCAGCACTTTATGGGTCAGGCTCTTGTCCTGGCACAGATTCATGCTGATGGCGCTGGTCAGGTCGCTCAGCGACTCGCGGCAACGCACCCGGCGACCGCCATGGCTGAGGGTGAACAGCCCGGCATCGGCATCGTCCACTTGCACATCGATGCCACGCCGATGGGCTTCCTCGACAATGATCCGTGCATAGGGATTGAACGCGGCCTCCGGCCCCGGCCCGAGGAACAGTGGCTGGTTGATGCCGTTCTTGCGCTTGATCGCAAAGGTCGAGAGGTTGCGAAAACCGAGCTTCGCATAGAGGTTTTTCGCCTGGCGGTTATCGTGTAACACCGACAGGTCGAGGTAGCTGAGACCGCGACTCATGAAGTGCTCGATCAGATGTCGCACCAGCACTTCACCGACTCCGGGACGCGAGCACTGCGGATCGACCGCCAGGCACCACAGGCTGCTGCCGTTTTCCGGGTCGTTGTAAGCCTTCTGATGATTGAGGCCCATCACGCTGCCGATCACCGCGCCGCTGTCCTCGTCTTCGGCCAGCCAGTACACCGGGCCGCCCTGATGATGCGGAGTGAGCAGGGTGGCATCGATCGGTAGCATGCCGCGCGCCTGATACAGCTGATTGATCGACTGCCAGTCCTCTTCGCTTTGCGCACGACGGATGCGGAAGCCGCGAAACACCCGTGTTGCCTGACGGTAATCGCTGAACCACAGGCGCAACGTGTCGGACGGATCGAGAAACAGTTGAGTCGGCTCCAGGCCGAGAACCTGCTGCGGCGCGGCCACGTACAGCGCAATATCGCGTTCGCCCGGCTGCTCGTTGAGCAACTCCTGGGCAAGGCTGGCCGGGTCGGGAAAGGTGTGGCCGATCAGCAAGCGGCCCCAGCCGCAATGCACGGCAATCGGCTCGGCGCTCGGTTGATTGCCATCCTCGGCCAGACGCGCCTGCAAGCGTTCGTAGGACGGTGTCTGACCGCGCAGCAGCCGCTGGCTGTAAGCCGTGGCGTGAGGTTTCATCGATCAGATTCCTTGTTCGCTGAGCCACAGATTCAGAGCCGCCAGTTGCCACAGCTTGGAGCCGCGCAGCGGGGTCAATTGGCCTTGTGGATCGGTCAGCAATTTGTCGAGCATGGCGGGGTTGAACAGGCCGCGATCCTGGGCCGGATCCAGCAGCAGTTCGCGCACCCAGTTCAGGGTGTCGCCTTGCAGATGCTTGAGGCCCGGTACCGGGAAATAGCCTTTCTTGCGGTCGATCACTTCGCTCGGAATGACCAGTCGCGCAGCTTCTTTCAAGACCTGTTTACCGCCGTCGGGCAGTTTGAATTTGCCCGGAACACGGGCCGACAATTCCACCAGGCGATAGTCGAGAAACGGCGTGCGCGCTTCCAGGCCCCAGGCCATGGTCATGTTGTCGACGCGTTTGACCGGGTCGTCCACCAGCATCACCGTGCTGTCCAGACGCAGGGCCTTGTCGACCGCCGCATCGGCGCCGGGCTGTGCGAAATGTTCCTTCACGAAGTCGCCGGCAGCGTCATTGGCGGTCAGCCATTTAGGCTGCACCGTGGCGGCGTAATCGTCGTAGCTGCGGTCGAAAAACGCCTCGCGATAGGCCGCGTACGGATCGGCCGCGCCGTCCACTTGCGGATACCAGTGATAGCCGGCAAACAACTCGTCGGCGCCCTGGCCGCTCTGTACCACTTTGCAATGCTTGGCCACTTCGCGGGACAGCAGATAGAAGGCGATGCAGTCGTGGCTGACCATCGGCTCGCTCATGGCGCGGAAGGCGGCGGGCAGTTGCTCGATGATCTCTTTTTCGTCGATGCGCAGTTGATGGTGCTGGGTGCCGTAGTGTCTGGCGATCAAATCCGAATATTGAAATTCATCACCGCGTTCGCCGCCGGCATCCTGAAAACCGATGGAAAAGGTCGACAGGTTTTCCACGCCGACTTCGCGCAACAGACCGACGAGCATGCTCGAATCGACACCGCCGGAAAGCAGCACGCCAACATCCACCGCCGCCCGTTGGCGGATCGCCACGGCTTCGCGGGTGCTGTCGAGTACCCGATCACGCCAGTCTTCGAGAGTCAGATTTTTCTCGTCGTCGTGTGGGCCGTAGGGCAGCGTCCACCAGGTTTTCTGTTCGGTGGTGCCGTCCGCTTCAATGCGCATCCAGCTTGCTGGCGGCAGCTTTTCGATGCCGGCCAGCAAGGTGCGCGGCGCTGGCACCACAGCGTGAAAATTCAGGTAATGGTTGAGCGCCACCGGGTCGAGGATCGGGTTGATGTCACCGCCCTTGAGCAACGCCGGCAGGGCCGAGGCAAAGCGCAGGCGCAGGCCGGTGCGCGACAGGTACAGCGGTTTGACGCCGAGGCGGTCGCGGGCGATGAACAGGCGCTGGGCATCGCGCTCCCAGATGGCGAAGGCGAACATGCCGTTGAGTTTCGGCAGCAGCGCTTCGCCCCAGGCGTGATAGCCCTTGAGCAGCACTTCGGTGTCGCCGCCGGAGTAGAACGCATAACCCAGCGCTTCGAGTTCGGCGCGCAGTTCCGGGAAGTTGTAGATCGCGCCATTGAAGGCCAGGGATAAACCCAGTTGGCTGTCGATCATCGGCTGCGCCGAGCCGTCCGACAGGTCCATGATTTTCAGGCGTCGATGGCCTAGGGCAATTGGTCCCTGGGCATGGAAACCCCACGCATCAGGGCCGCGAGGCGCCAGGTGATGGGTGATTCGCTCGATGGCTGCAAGGTCTGCAGGTTGGTGATCAAAGCGTAACTCGCCAGCTAATCCGCACATAAAGTCCTTACCGGTTTTTCCGTTGGGGAGGGTGTCGCTGAACCGCGCCGAAATGGCCGGTACCCAGAAACTGACCCGGCTCGGATGTGGGAGTTTTAGAACGATCAGTTATAAGTGCGTTGGCCTGACCGGTGGGCCGTTACCAGTCTGGCTGAAGTGTCAGGTAGTAGATAAGTATTCGAAACATACGGATTGCTGCTTGTTTGCGGGCCCGAACGGGCAGTTATTCGTGTTTTTTATTTGATGACGGGATCGCTAGGGTGAAGGGACTCAACAGCAATAAAGGAATATTGCCCATGTCCACTACACCAGTGTCGGTCACACCGATCACCCTCACGGAAAAACAGAAACTGAGCTTTTTGCTGGAGGCCACAGGCGATCTGGACACCGCCAGGGCGTTGCAGAAAAGCTTCCCCCCTGTGCTGCTCAAGGCCAGTGCCGACACCTTGGCGGCACTGGACAAGACCGCGCGTGACTTGCACACAACCCAGGCTCAAGTCGAGACAGACCTGAGCCGGCTGCAATCGCTCAAGCATTTTTGCATCGAACAGTTGAATCGCGCCCTGACTGCGCGCTGGCTGGCTGTGTTCGATGTCGAGAAAGACCATCTGGAGTTGCCGGGAAGCTATTGCGGTTGTGAAGCGGTGACCCCGTCTGGAGGTGGGGAGAAAGTCATTCCGCCGGCGACCCCGACGCTGCTCGAAGCGGCCATGCAGAACTTCACGGAAGACGAGGCGCAAGCCGATTATTTCCCTGAAGGCAGCGTCGTGCGGATTGCCAGCAAACCTGATGGCGTTCCCGGTCTGACACCGACGGCGTTTGCCGCACTCTGCCGGGAGCTGGATCTGGGCCGGCTATACCAGGAACATTTCCAGCAGGTGTTTGGAGTCAAGAAGGTCAATGGCAGTCAGGTCGCCACTGGCCCGATGGTTCGCAATATCTCGGTGATGAAAAAGCAGATGCTGCAACTGGATCTGCACCTGGCGCTGATGAAGGAACATGTTTCCCGGGAAGGCTTCCAGACGGTTCAGCGCTTGATCGATGCCGGTGGCGTCGTCGACGCCAAAAGCCTTCAGTTCAAGGGCCGGCCGCTGATCATGCAGGGCATTGAAGCGCTCGACAGCTGTCTCTGGGGTGTCGTGGTGTTCTCCGAAAAATCGATCGAGCTGGATCCCGATCAATGGTGTCTGGTGTACATGCCCGGCGAACCCGGCCAGCCACTCTACGAGTACACCAGCGTCACGGCGTTCGTTGCGTACCTGGAGTTCAAACTGGGGGTGGGCAGTTACAAAAGTTACTTCACCCACTGCATTGGAGAGGTCGATAAGGTCGACTTTTTCAAGACGTTTGCCGATACCGAGAGCCTGGGGCATATCAAACAATTGGAGATGACCGGTCCGCTGTTCGAATTCATGCTCAAGAGCCATGTCGGCAAGTTGCAACTCGATGCCCGTGCGCTCGCCGTGCCGACGGCCGATGTCGATGAAGAAGAGCGCAAGAAACGATTGATCCAGTACCTGGAAATCGGCATGACGATCGCCAACGTGGCGGGGTTCGTCGTGCCGGTACTGGGGCAATTGATGATGGGCGTCGCGATCGGACAAATGCTCGCCGAGGTGTACGAAGGGATTGAGGACTGGAATCGGGGTGACTGTCAGGAAGCCTTTTCACACCTGCTCAGCGTGGCGGAAAACCTTGCCTTGATGGCCGCCGTGGGTGCCGGCGTCAAGGTCCTGAAATCCCTGGCGATCAAGACGGTTCAAAAACACCCGGACTTCTTCCAGCCTTTCACCGCCATTCTTGACCGCAATGGACAGTCCCGATTGTGGAAGCCGCAACTGAGTGCCTATGAACAACCTTTACCGGCAGGGGCGGAGGCTGAATCTGACGCGACAGGCCTGTATCAGGCTGACGGCAAGGTTTTTGCCCGTGTCGACGATCGAGCCTACGCCGTGGTCCGGGATCCGGTTTCCAGGAGCTGGCGCATTCAGCATCCTGTCCGCCCGGAGGCTTATGCCCCGATACTCAAGCGCAATCAGCACGGGGGCTGGCGTCATGCCTCGGAGCCGAGCGAGCAATGGTCCGGGGCTTACACACTCAAACGCATCGATCCGCCGTTGGCGCGACTCGATGACAGTCGTCTGGAGATGATCCGGCGCCTGTCCGACACTCGCTTCGATGAACTGCATCGGCTGAGCGACGACAGCCTGCCGCTGCCCCCCCGTTTGCGAGACATGATCGAACGGTTCGGCCTTGAGCGCCGGGGCCGTGACTTCATTGCTGCCATGGAGCGTGGTGAGGCGACTGATCCCCGCCATGTCCAGGAACAGATGCATGTGCTGCCCAGACTTGCGAACTGGCCACAGGATCGCTACATCAAGGTCGTGGATGAGGACGGCGGTATTGCTGCGACCTTTCCACCCGGTTCGATTGACGATGACACCCTGAGCGTTATTGTCAGCAACGCCCAGCTGGAAAAAGGCGAATTGCTGCAGACCGTCATCGACGGCCTGTATCCCAAAGAAGTGGAAGCTTTGGTCGGCGCGAACGTTGCGCCGACTGACCAAGGGGTGGCGTTGGCAAAGGTACTCGGTGCCGCGGTCAAGGCTGATCGTCGCTCGATGTTCGACCACCTGTACCGGCGCTATGACCAGACCCTGGACAGTGAGGTGCTCAAGGCAAGGCAAGCATTTCCCGATGTGCCGGCGCGTTACGCTCAGGAACTGATCCGACAGGCTTCAAGTGTCGAGCGCTCGCTTCTGCGTACCACCGGACGAGTGCCCATGGGCCTTGCGCAACGGTTGAGTGAGGCAACGAGCACTATTCGCCTGGATCGGGCGCTGACAGGGTTCTACCTGGCTGAGGTTGCCAATGCCGATACCGAGAAACTGGCCATCGGTCTGTTGCCGCAACTCAGCGGCTGGGATCCGCAGCTCTACCTTGAACTGCGTGCTCAGTCACTCAGGGGCAACCTGCTGCAGACCCTTGGCAAGAAACCCCTCACTCCCGGGAACTCGCTCACGCTGGTCAGGCTCGAAAACGGCTACGAAGGATTCGACAGCCAGGCAAAATCGCTCGGTCAGGTTTTCGGGCCCGACAGCCTTTATCAGGTCATCCTCAAAGGCCTTTCACCTCGCCAGATCAAGGCCATTGGATTGGCAGAGGCCAGGCCTGAAGACGGCTGGCGTCTGCGAAGCCAATTGCTCAGCAGCGCACTGGATGAGCGTGAGGGATGTAACCGGTTGTTGAACGGTGACCGGTTCGAGCCGGCGATTCGGGAGTCGGTATGTACGCTCGCCAATCCACCCGGCGAGGCGACGCATCATCCACAGCGTTTGTTACGCAAGGTGAAAAAACTCTTCCCGCTGTTTTCCGATATGCAGGCCCGGGAGTTTCTTGACCAGTTGGGCAGCGACCATCTGACTCGGGCACTCCGGGTCAGGCAGTTGCAGGATGATCTGGAGCGACTGCGCGAGGTGCTCGATACCTGGATGGACGATGTGGCGGCCATCAGGGCAGAGGGCGGGGTACTGAGCGAGGTGCGCGAATGTCGGCATCTTGTGGCGTACGAGATCGAGGACAGTTTTCGCCGACTGATCTTCCTGCCCGACGAATTCTATCGTTCGGCGTATGGCCTGAAGCTCGATGGCATGCGGTTCGGAAAACTGCCGATCCTGCCACCCGGGCTGACCTTTGACCATGTCAGGCATCTGTCTCTGCAAAACATGCATCTGGACAACGATGTCGCCTATTTCCTCAAAGCCTTCAAGAACCTCGAGACGCTTGAACTGGGTCGCAACAGGCTCACGCAATTGCCGGAGGTGGTCTCGCTCATGCCGAACCTCAGGCGTCTGGGTCTGGGGCAAAACCGGATTCAGTTGACTGAGCAGGCCCTGGCAAAACTGTCGCGTATGCGCAATCTGCAAAGCCTGGACCTGAGCGAAAATCCTCTTGGGGCTACGCTGGATGTCAGCGAGATGTTTGAGCTGACTGACCTCAGCGTGCGCAATACCCGCACCACGGAGTTACCCAAAGGACTTGACCGCTTGCCCCATCTGGATCGGGTGGACCTGCGTGACAACGACATTCGTGATTTGCCGCAGTGGCTGTTTGAAACACCCCGGCGCTTCAGTGAAACGATCAACCTGCGCAACAACCCGATTTCCGATCTCAGCAGCACTCACCTGGACAACTACCGCAAGAAGGTCGGCATTGGCATGGGGTATCTGGAAAATGATATCGCGCGCCTTGACGAGCATCAGGCACGTACGATCTGGCTGACCGAAACGGGAGGAACCGTAGGCGCCAGACGCCTGCAAACATGGACCGCGATCAACGACGACCCGATGGCCGAAGGCTTGTTTCATTTGCTGGCAGAGCTGGGCAATACCGCCGACTCCGAATATGTGCGCGAGGATATGTCCCGGCGGGTCTGGACGGTACTGGAGGCGACGCAGGCCGATGCCGAATTGCGCGAGCAGATTTTCGATCTGGCAGCCAACCCGATCAATTGCACGGATAACGCGGCGCTGAACTTCAGTCATCTGGAGGTCGCTGTGCATGTGCGCAATGTGTTGCGCGTTTCCGGGGGGCGGCAGGTGTCGGCGGCAGTGCTGATGAGGCTTGCGCGAGGCTTGTTCCAGCTTGAGCAAATCGACCTGATCGCCGCGGAGCACGCCCGGGATCAAGGATCACCCGACCCGCTGGAAGTGACCCTTGCCTATCGCACGGGGCTGGCGCGGGCATTCGATCTGCCGGGGCAGCCCTCGCACATGCGTTACGCTGAACTCGCCGATGTGACGAGTGATGATCTGGTAACGGCTATCAATCGAATCCAGACGGCTGAACTGTCCCCCAAATGGCTGGATTTTCTGGTTCGCCAGCCGTTCTGGAGCGACTACGTGAAGAACAGTTTTGCGCAGCAGTTCGACGATGCCCGGGTGCCTCATCAAGTAGAGGTCCAGGCATTGTTCGACAGGGCTGAAGAACTCAGCTCTGCCGATTACCTCAGTGAAATGAACCTCTGCGCCACCCGGCTGGAACAGACCGAAAATGCCTTGCTGCAACGGTTGACCCTGCAGGTGACGGAGTTGATCGAGAGGGGAACCTGCATTGCGCCCGGTGACTGATTGCCTTCGCAGAGGGCGTCATTTGCCACGAATCAGTCGGCGCAGGGCAAAGCGGTTGGGATGACAGGCTTCGGCCACGGCTCTGGGCAGCGGCAGCGGTTCGTTGTCCAGCCATGCCGCGAGCAACTCGCCAGACAATGGCGCGGTGATCAAACCGCGTGAACCATGGCCACTGTTGACGTACAGACCGTCCAGCCACGGGCAGGGAGTGTCCGGCACTTGCCGGGCATCCTTGCTCAAGGCGCGATAAGCCTCGGTGAAGGCTTCGCGGTCGGCCAGTGGACCGACAATCGGCAGGTAGTCAGGGCTGGTGCACCGGAAGGCTGCGCGGCCCTGAAGGCTGTCAGCATCGAGCTCGCTGAGGTGCAGACGGCTGACCAGATCCGTGGAGATCTCTTCGAGCATCGCCAGATTGCCCAGATGTTCGGCGGTGGTCGGGGTCAGGTCGTCGCTGTTGAAATCGAAACTGGCACCGAGGGTGTGTTCGCCCAACCGTGCCGGTGCCACATAGCCTTCGGCGCAGACCACCGTGGCCAGCGCCTGGCTTTGCGCGGTCTGCACCAGTCGGGTGATCTGCCCGCGAATACGCTTGAGGGGCAGGTCGGCACTCTGGGGGAAACGCTTGATCTCGGCGGCACCGGCCAGTACCACGACGGGCGCTGTTGCGATCAGTCGTTCACCGTCGAAGGCTTGCCACAGACCTTCGACCTTGCGCAGCTCCACGGCTTCCTGATGGGTGAGCAGCGTGACGCCAGGCTGTGCGGATTGTGCCTGACACAGGGCCGGCGGATGCACCCAGCCGCCCTCGGGATAATACAAACCGCCGTGCGCCAGACCGATCCCGGCGCGGGCCTGAGCCTCGGGTTGATCGAGCCATTGCAGAAGGTCTTCGGGAAACGCGGCCGCCAGTTGCGCCTGCCGCTCGCGTTCCTTTTCATTGAACGCCAGTTGCAGCACGCCGCAGTCATCCCAGTCGGTGCCACGTTGCAGGGTTTCCAGCAGGCGGCGGGTGTAGCCGAAACCGCTGACGATCAACTGCGACAGCGCTGTGCCGTGTGCAGACAATTTCAGATACAGCACGCCTTGGGGATTGCCCGAGGCTTCCTGCGCCACCGCCGCATGCCGTTCCAGCAGACTGACCTGCCAACCCCGCGCCGCGAGGCTGGTCGCCGTGGCGCAACCCGCCAGACCGGCACCGATCACCAAGGCGCGACGCTCACTGCTCAATGGCGCCGGGCGAGCGAACCATGGTTTTTCCGCTGCGGGCAACGGAACATCTTGCGGCCAGCCGAGAAACTCGCCGCGTAAAATTTCCCATTTGTGACCGATGCCCGGCGTGCGCTTCATTTTGAAGCCGGCGGCGTTGAGCAGTCGTCGCACCCAACCGGTGCTGGTGAAGGTACTGATGGTCGAGCCGGGCGCCGCCAGCCGGGCCAGTTCGGCGAACAGTTCGGCAGTCCACATCTCGGGGTTTTTCGCCGGGGCGAAACCGTCGAGAAACCACGCGTCGATCTGGCCGTCCAGTTGCGGCAACTGCTCCAGCGCATCGCCGATCAACAGCGTCAGGGTCACTCGACCGTGATCCAGAACAATGCGCTGGAAACCCTGATGGATTGCCACGTAATGCTTGAGCAGTTGATCGGACAGTGGCTTGAGATCCGGCCACAGCGCCAGCGCCCGCTGCAGATCGGCGGGGCTCAGCGGAAACTTTTCGACGCTGACGAAATGCAGCCGCGCACCGGCCACCGCGTGCTGTTCGAACAACTGCCAGGCGCAGAGAAAATTCAGCCCGGTGCCAAACCCGGTTTCACCGATCACCAGTCGCCCGCCCGCCGGCAACGCGGCAAAGCGCTCGGCCAGACGGTTCTGTTCGAGGAACACGTAGCGGGTTTCATCCAGCCCTGACTGATCGGAAAAATACACATCGTCGAACACTCGCGAACGCGGGCGTCCCTGGTCATCCCAGTCGAGTTGGGCGTGGGGCATTACAGGTTTCATGGCAGGCTCGGCAACGGCAAGGCGGCCATTCTAGCCGATCACGCGGGCGGCGCTTGATCCATGGCAAGCCTTGCCGCTGATGACTCAAGGACAATCCGCCGCCGGCGGGAATTTCTGTGCCGTGTCTGTGCCCAATCCGCTAGTCTTGCTGAATCCTGGAAGGAGCCGTCCCTATGTTCGAATCCGCTGAAATCGGTCACGCCATCGACAAAGAAACCTACGAAGCCGCCGTGCCCGCCCTGCGCGAAGCACTGCTTGAAGTCCAGTTCGAATTGCAGCAGCAAAAGCGCTTTCCGGTGATCATTTTGATCAACGGCATCGAAGGCGCCGGCAAGGGCGAGACAGTGAAGCTGCTTAACGAATGGATGGACCCGCGCCTGATCGAAGTGCGCACGTTCGACCAGCAGACCGACGAAGAACTGGCACGACCACCGGCCTGGCGTTACTGGCGGATGCTGCCGGCCAAGGGGCGGATGGGGATTTTCTTCGGCAACTGGTACAGCCAGATGCTGCAGGGCAGGGTGCATGGCTTGTTCAAGGACCCGCGACTGGATCAGGCGATTGCCGGCGCCGAGCGTCTGGAAAAGATGCTGTGCGATGAAGGCGCGCTGATCTTCAAGTTCTGGTTCCACCTGTCCAAGAAACAGATGAAAGCGCGCCTCAAGGCCCTGGCCGACGACCCATTGCACAGTTGGCGGATCAGCCCGCTGGACTGGCAGCAATCGGAGACCTACGACAAGTTCGTCAAATACGGTGAGCGCGTGTTGCGTCGCACCAGCCGCGATTACGCGCCGTGGCATGTCATCGAAGGGATGGACGCGCATTACCGCAGCCTGACGGTCGGCAAGATTCTGCTCGAAGGCCTGCAGAATGCGCTGAAGCGCCCCGACGTCCACCCGCACGATGTCAACGCCCAGCCGCTGGGTACATCGGTGGATCAGTTGAACCTGCTCGACAGCCTCAACCTGACCCAGCGCCTGGAAAAGAAAGACTATGAAGAACAACTGATCACCGAGCAGGCGCGACTGTCCGGGCTGATGCGTGACAAACGCATGCGCCGTCACGCGCTGGTGGCGGTGTTCGAAGGCAACGATGCGGCGGGCAAGGGCGGGGCGATCCGTCGGGTCGCGGCGGCGCTCGACCCGCGTCAGTACAACATCGTGCCGATTGCCGCACCGACCGAAGAGGAACGGGC
The DNA here is from genome assembly GCF_058801265.1 of Pseudomonas sp. GW822-FHT03F08. Taxonomy (NCBI): domain Bacteria; kingdom Pseudomonadati; phylum Pseudomonadota; class Gammaproteobacteria; order Pseudomonadales; family Pseudomonadaceae; genus Pseudomonas; species Pseudomonas sp. GW822-FHT03F08. Next base: position 96,332 of record NZ_JBXANC010000009.1, read on the forward strand.
ACAGCCGTATCTGTGGCGCTTCTGGCGGCACATTCCGGCCCGGGGCAAGTTCACTGTGTTCGACCGATCCTGGTACGGCCGGGTGCTGGTGGAGCGGGTCGAGGGTTTTTGCAGCACCGCCGACTGGATGCGCGCCTACGGCGAAATCAACGACTTCGAGGAGCAACTCGCCGACGCCGGCGTGATCGTGGTCAAGTTCTGGCTGGCGATCGACAAGGACACGCAGATGGAGCGTTTCCAGGAGCGCGAAGAGATCCCGTTCAAGCGCTTCAAGATCACCGAAGACGACTGGCGCAACCGCGACAAGTGGGACGCGTACCGTGGGGCCGTGGGCGACATGGTCGACCGCACCAGTACCGAAATCTCGCCGTGGACGCTGGTCGAGGCCAACGACAAGCGCTGGGCCCGGGTCAAGGTGCTGCGCACGATCAACCGTGCACTGGAAGAGGCCTTCGAGAAGTCCGACAGGCACGCCAAGAAACACAAGGACTGACCGATGGGCACGCATACGCGAGGTGAATGATTGTCGCAGTCGGCGATTGGGTGGACTTATGCTCGGTCCACTCTCAACCGACTACAACAATGAGGTATGCCATGCGTGAAGTGGTGATCGTCGACAGCGTGCGGACCGGCCTGGCCAAGTCCTTTCGCGGCAAGTTCAACCAGACCCGTCCCGATGACATGGCGGCCCATTGTGTAAACGCCTTGCTGTCGCGCAACGACGTCGACCCGGCCAGCGTCGAGGATTGCATCGTCGGTGCCGGCTCCAACGAAGGCGCCCAGGGCTACAACATCGGCCGTAACGTGGCGGTGCTTTCGCGACTGGGCACCGGCACGGCGGGCATGACCCTCAACCGTTTCTGCTCTTCGGGCTTGCAGGCGATTGCGATTGCCGCCAACCAGATTGCTTCGGGTTGCAGCGACATCATCGTCGCCGGTGGTGTCGAGTCGATCAGCCTGACCCTGAAAAGCGTCAATACCGATCACCTGATCAACCCGTTGCTCAAGCAGCAGACGCCCGGCATCTACTACACCATGGGCCAGACCGCCGAAGTGGTGGCGCGTCGTTATGGCGTCAGCCGCGAGGCCCAGGATCGCTACTCGCTGCAAAGTCAGATCCGCACCGCCCAGGCGCAGGCAGCCGGCCTGTTCAACGATGAAATCGTGCCGATGGCGGTGAAGTACCGGGTTGAAGACAAGAACAGTGGCGAGGTGCAGATCTTCGACGGCATCGTCGATCACGATGATTGCAACCGCCCGGACACCACCTATGAAAGCCTCGCCGGGTTGAAGCCGGTGTTTGCCGAGGACGGTTCAGTGACCGCCGGCAACTCGTCGCAGTTGTCCGATGGCGCTTCGATGACGCTGGTGATGAGCCTGGAAAAAGCCCTGCAACTGGGGCTCAAGCCGAAGGCGTTTTTCCGCGGTTTCACCGTGGCCGGTTGCGAGCCGGACGAAATGGGCATCGGCCCGGTGTTCTCCGTACCGAAGCTGCTCAAGGCCAAGGGGCTGCAGGTAGCCGATATCGATCTGTGGGAACTGAACGAAGCGTTTGCCTCGCAGTGCCTGTGCGCCCGTGATCGGCTGGAAATCGACAACGAGAAGTACAACGTCAACGGCGGATCGATTTCCATCGGCCATCCGTTCGGCATGACCGGATCGCGGCAGGTCGGGCATCTGGTGCGCGAGTTGCAGCGACGCAACCTGCGTTACGGGATTGTGACCATGTGCGTGGGCGGTGGGATGGGCGCGACCGGGTTGTTTGAAGCGGTGCGCTAAAACGGTCTGCCGGAATCCATCATTTGCATCCGCGCGATGTACGCGCGGATTTCCTGCTCGGCTTTCTCGGGGCTGTCGAACGGCCCTTCGAGGGTGTTCTCCCGGGTGCTGAAAAACAGTTCGCCGTTGACCCGGCACACCCGGTCGCTGCGAAAGTGCGTGGCGGGGGCGGTGTCCTGGGCGCGCATTCCGAACATGATCGATCTCCTTGAGCGCTGCGCTGAATGGGATCCAAAGAGCTTATGCCTGAACCACTTGCAGCGCTTCGTCAGCCGATCAACGGCAACGCGTCAATTTAATGCTGCGACCTGCACAGTTTCATTAGCGGCTTGAGCGCAACTGTTCCTGTGTCGGCCGGGGCTCTGCGCCTAGAATGAGCGCTCCTGTCATTGGCTTTCGGGGTTCTCATGCACGTTTCGTCGGGTCGCTGGGTGTACGGCATGTTCCTGGCCTTGTTGACCGCGTTTCTGTGGGGAATCCTGCCGATCAAGCTCAAGCAGGTGCTGCAGGTGATGGACCCGATCACCGTGACCTGGTTTCGCCTGACGGTGTCCGGCGGCTGTCTGTTCATTTATCTGGCGGCGACCAAGCGGTTGCCGAGTCGCAAGGTGCTCGGGCCCAAGGGCGGCTGGCTGGTGCTGATGGCGGTGCTCGGGCTGGTGGGCAATTACGTGCTGTACCTGATGGGCCTGAACCTGCTCAGCCCCGGCACCGCTCAGTTGGTGGTGCAGATGGGGCCGATCATGTTGTTGATCGCCAGTCTGTTCGTGTTCAAGGAACGCTTCAGTATGGGTCAGGGCATGGGGCTGGCGGTGCTACTGATCGGCTTCGCGCTGTTCTTCAATCAGCGTCTGGCGGAGTTGCTCACATCGTTGTCTGACTACACCGCCGGTGTGTTGCTGGTGCTGCTGGCATCGACGGTCTGGACGTTCTATGCGCTGGGCCAGAAGCAATTGCTGACGGTATGGAATTCGTTGCAGGTGATGATGGTGATCTACCTGTTCTGCGCCTTGTTGCTGACGCCGTGGGTTCATCCGCTCGAAGCGCTGGAGCTGAGCCCGTTGCAGGGCTGGTTGCTGCTGGCGTGCTGCATGAACACCCTGATCGCCTACGGCGCGTTTGCCGAGGCGCTGGCGCATTGGGAGGCCTCGCGGGTCAGTGCGACGCTTGCGATCACGCCGTTGGTGACGTTTGGCGCGGTGGCGGTGGCGGCCGGGGTGTGGCCGGAATATGTGCATGCCGAGCAAATCAATTTGCTGGCGTATGGCGGGGCGGTGCTGGTGGTGCTGGGGTCGGCGCTGGTGGCGCTCGGGCCTTCGCTGATTGCCGGGCTCAAGGCCCGGCGGGCGAAACTGTTGGTCGGATGATCCTTCCCACGCCAGGCGTGGAAAGGATCGGCATGACTCAGCCCTTGGCGCCGGCCTCGATCATGTTCTCCGGCCGCACCCAGGCATCGAACTCTTCATCGGTCAGATACCCCAGTTCCAGCGCGGCCTCGCGCAAGGTTTTCCCTTCGCTGTAGGCCTTCTTGGCGATTTCTGCCGACTTGTCGTAACCGATGTGCGGGTTCAGCGCCGTCACCAGCATCAGGCCGCGTTCCAGATGTTGCGCCATGACCTTGGCATCCGGCTCCAGTCCGGCGACGCAGTGCTGCTGGAAGTTGCTGCAGCCATCGGCCAGCAGGCGGATCGATTGCAGCAGGTTGTGGATGATCACCGGTTTGAACACGTTCAACTGCAAGTGACCCTGACTGGCGGCGATACCGATCGTCACATCGTTGCCCAGCACCTGGCAGGCGAGCATCGACAGCGCCTCGCACTGGGTCGGGTTGACCTTGCCGGGCATGATCGAGCTGCCCGGTTCGTTGGCCGGCAGCCGCACTTCGGCAAAACCTGCACGTGGGCCGGAGCCGAGCAGACGCAGGTCGTTGGCGATTTTCATCAGCGCCACGGCGAGGGTTTTCAGGGCGCCGGAAAGCGTGGTCAGTGGCTCATGGCCGGCGAGGGCGGCGAACTTGTTCGGCGCGGTGACGAACGGCAGGCCGGATAACGCCGCCAGTTCCGCGGCAATCGCTTCGCCGAAACCGTGGGGCGAGTTGAGCCCGGTACCGACGGCGGTGCCGCCTTGAGCCAGTTCGCAGACCGCCGGCAACGCCGCGCGAATCGCCCGTTCGGCGTAATCCAGCTGCGCGATGAAGCCGGAGATCTCCTGGCCGAAGGTGATCGGCGTGGCGTCCATCATATGAGTGCGACCGGTCTTCACCAGTTTCATGTGCCGCGCCGACAGTTCGGCCAGGCCACCCGACAGCTCGGCGATGGCCGGCAGCAGTTGGGTCTGCACCGCCTGCGCGGTGGCAATGCTCATGGCGGTGGGGAAGCAGTCGTTGGAGCTCTGCGAGCGGTTGACGTGATCGTTGGGATGCACCGGCGACTTGCCGCCGCGCGGGTTGCCGGCCAGTTCGTTGGCGCGGCCGGCAATCACTTCGTTGGCGTTCATGTTGCTCTGGGTGCCGCTGCCGGTCTGCCAGACCACCAGCGGGAACTGGTCGTCGTGCTGGCCTTCGAGCACTTCGTCGGCGGCCTGTTCGATCAGGCGGGCGATGTCGGCGGGCAGATCGCCATTGCGGTCATTGACCCGGGCCGCGGCTTTCTTGATCAGTGCCAGGGCGTGCAGCACCGGCAGGGGCATGCGTTCCTGACCGATGGCAAAGTTGATCAGCGAGCGTTGCGTCTGAGCGCCCCAGTAAGCGTCGTCCGGGACTTCGATCTGGCCCAGGCTGTCGGTTTCGATACGGCTCATCGTGCACACTCCTGTTGGTCTGTTTGCGCAGTTTAGGCCCGGTGTGGCCCAAGTGGTTCCATCCGCTCGATTGTTGCCCCGCCAGGCCCCGCCAATCAAGCGCGGCAAGGCTCGGGGGTTGAGCCGCAGCGTTATTCAGGCGCAGAATGGTCGCCCTTGGGGTTTTACCTCGCCTAGCTGAAAAGGAAACTCGATGACTCGTCTTCGTGCCATCTGCACCGCGGTTGCCCTGGTTTGCGCCAGCGGCCAGGTGTTCGCCGATACCGCCAGCCACAACGCCAGTGCCGAAACTTTCCTGACCCTGGCGCACGCTGACAAGCTGGGCACTCCGGTGTACATGCAAGTGCAGCAGATGTTTGCCCAGCGTTTTGAACAGACCAAGGCGCCGGAATCCAAGAAAACCGTACTGGATACCTACCAGGCCAAGGCCAACGCCGCCCTGGACCAGGCCATCGGCTGGAACAAGCTGAAGCCGGACATGGTCAAGCTCTACACCAGCACCTTCAGCGAACAGGAATTGAAAGACCTGGTCGCGTTCTACCAGTCGCCACTGGGCAAGAAAGTCCTGGAAAAAATGCCGCAGCTGACTCAGCAATCGGCCCAGATGACCCAGGCCAAACTGGAAAGCGCAGTACCGGTCGTCAACAAATTGCTGGACGACATGACCAACGAGCTGGCACCGAAAGGCGCTGCTCCGGCCAAGAAGAAGTAAGCGGAGTTCGTGATGACCATGCAACAACGCATCGAATCGACGCTGGCGCTGCTTCAGCCTGAGCATCTGCAAGTGCTGGACGAAAGCCACATGCACAGTCGCGGGTTGCAGACCCACTTCAAGGCAGTGGTGGTCAGCGCGCAGTTCGAAGGTCTGAACCGGGTCAAGCGCCACCAGAAAGTCTACGGCACGCTCGGCGAGCTGATGGGCGAGTTCCATGCGTTGGCGCTGCACACCTACACCCCGCAGGAATGGTCAGAGGTGGGCGCCGCTCCGGCGTCGCCGACCTGTGCCGGCGGCAGCAAGCATTAAACGTCGGTTTTTTGCTAGAATCCGCAACGCGCCGCTCACCCGGCGCGTTTTTTTTCGCATCCGGTTCACCCTTTACGAGGGTAGCCACCTGGAGAAATACCCATGACACAACCGATTGTCGTGGCGGCACTGTACAAGTTCGTCACCCTCGAAGATTACGTCAACCTGCGCGAGCCCTTGCTGCAAGCGATGGTCGACAACGGCATCAAAGGCACCCTGCTGATCGCCGAAGAAGGCATCAACGGCACGGTGTCCGGCAGCCGTGAAGGCATCGACGGGCTGCTGGCCTGGCTGCGCAACGATCCGCGCATGATCGATATCGATCACAAGGAATCGTATTGCGACGAGCAGCCGTTCTATCGCACCAAGGTCAAGCTCAAGAAAGAGATCGTGACCCTGGGCGTCGAAGGCGTCGATCCGAACAAGAAGGTCGGCACCTACGTCGAGCCGCAGGACTGGAACGCGCTGATCAGCGATCCGGAAGTGCTGCTGATCGACACCCGCAACGATTACGAAGTCTCGATCGGCACCTTCGAAGGCGCCATCGATCCGAAAACCACCAGTTTTCGCGAATTCCCCGACTACATCAAAGAACACTTCGACCCGGCCGTGCACAAGAAGGTCGCGATGTTCTGCACCGGTGGCATCCGCTGCGAGAAAGCCTCGAGCTACATGCTGGGCGAAGGCTTTGAAGAGGTTTACCACCTCAAGGGCGGCATCCTGAAGTACCTCGAAGAGGTGCCGCAGGAAGAGACCAAATGGCAGGGCGACTGCTTTGTGTTCGACAACCGCGTGACCGTGCGCCATGACCTGAGCGAAGGCGACTACGATCAGTGCCATGCCTGCCGTACCCCGGTCAGCGTTGAAGATCGCGCTTCTGAGCATTACGTGGCTGGCATCAGCTGCCCGCACTGCTGGGACACCCTGAGCGAGAAGACTCGCCGCAGCGCCATCGACCGTCAGAAACAGATCGAACTGGCAAAAGCGCGCAACATGCCGCACCCGATCGGCTACAACTATAAGCAAGCATCCACCGAGGCTTAATCATGTCTGCACGCCTGCTCTATGTGATGGATCCGATGTGTTCGTGGTGCTGGGGATTTGCCCCGGTGGCCAAGGCATTGGTGGAGCAGGCGCAGGCAGCCGGGGTGGAGCTGCACCTGGTGGTCGGCGGGTTGCGCACCGGCAGCGGTGCGGCGCTGGAGCCGACCACCCGGCGCTACATTCTCGAGCACTGGCAGGCGGTCACCGAGGCCACCGGCCAGCCGTTCAAGCTGGAAGGCGCGTTGCCGGACGGCTTTGTCTACGACACCGAGCCAGCCTGCCGGGCCATTGTCACCGCGCGCAGCCTGGCGCCGGATTGCGCGTGGAAACTGGTCGGGTTGATCCAGCACGCGTTTTACGCTGAAGGTCGCGATGTCACCCAGGCCAGCGTTCTGGTGGAGCTGGCAGAGAAGGCCGGCGTCCCCCGCATCGAATTTGCTGCCCTGTTTGATCATGCCGATCAACACAAGGCGACCCAGGCCGATTTCAGTTGGGTTCAGGACCTGGGAATCGCCGGATTTCCGACCCTGCTCGCCGAGCGCAATGGCCAGCTGGCGTTGCTGACCAACGGTTACCAGCCGCTCAGTGAACTGTCGCCGCTGCTCGGCCGATGGCTGGAGCGCGCCGCCTGTGTCTGACCCGGCCGATGACACGCCAGCCGTCAAGCGTGTCGACCGGCTGAGCTGGGCTGAAGTCCGGCGTCTGGCTCTTCATCACAAAAAATCCCTGTGGATCGCCAACGGCGTGGCCGTACTGGCGACGCTGTGCAGCGTGCCGATTCCGTTGCTGCTGCCGTTGCTGGTGGACGAAGTCCTGCTTGGCCATGGCGATGCCGCACTGAAAGTCATGAACCATGCGCTGCCGACGATGTGGCAGCAGGCGGCAGGCTACATCGGCCTGATGCTGGTGGTGACGTTGACCCTGCGCTGCAGTGCCCTGTGTTTTGGCGTGTTGCAGGCGCGGTTGTTTGCGCGACTGGCCAAGGACATCGTTTATCGCATCCGCGTGCGGCTGATCGAGCGTCTGAAACGGATCTCCCTGGGTGAATACGAAAGCTTGGGCAGCGGTACGGTCACCACGCACCTGGTCACCGACCTCGACACCCTCGACAAGTTTGTCGGCGAAACCCTCAGTCGTTTCCTGGTGGCGATGCTGACGCTGGTCGGCACGGCCAGCATCCTGATGTGGATGCACTGGAAACTGGCGCTGCTGATCCTGTTGTTCAACCCGCTGGTGATCTACGCCACGGTGCAGTTGGGCAAACGGGTCAAGCACCTGAAGAAGCTGGAGAACGACAGCACCTCGCGTTTCACCCAGGCGCTGAGCGAAACCCTCGATGCGATCCAGGAAGTGCGCGCCGGCAACCGACAGGGCTTTTTCCTCGGGCGCCTCGGCCTGCGAGCCCAGGAAGTGCGCAATTACGCGGTCAATTCGCAATGGAAGACCGACGCCTCCAACCGGGCCAGCGGTCTGCTGTTCCAGTTCGGCATCGACATTTTCCGCGCAGCGGCGATGCTCACGGTGCTGTTCTCCGACCTGTCGATCGGCCAGATGCTCGCGGTGTTCAGCTACCTGTGGTTCATGATCGGCCCGGTCGAACAACTGCTGAACCTGCAATACGCCTATTACGCCGCCGGCGGTGCGCTGACCCGGATCAACGAACTGCTGGCTCGCGCCGACGAGCCGCAATACCCGGGCGGCGTCGATCCGTTCAAGGGCCGCGATACCGTTGGCATCGAGGTGCAGGGTCTGAGCTTTGGTTACGGCGATGAACTGGTGCTGGATCAGATGAACCTGTCCATCGCACCGGGCGAAAAAGTGGCGATTGTCGGCGCCAGCGGCGGCGGCAAAAGCACCCTAGTGCAACTGCTGCTGGGTCTGTACACACCGCTGGCCGGCACCATTCGTTTCGGCGGATCGACCCAGCAGGAAATCGGCCTGGAAACAGTTCGGGAAAATGTCGCGGTGGTGCTGCAGCATCCGGCGCTGTTCAACGACACCGTACGCGCCAACCTGACCATGGGCCGTACCCGCAGTGACGAAGCGTGCTGGCAGGCACTGGAAATCGCCCAGCTTGAAGCGACTATCCGCGCCTTGCCGGATGGACTCGACAGCATCGTCGGCCGCTCCGGCGTGCGCCTGTCCGGCGGCCAGCGGCAGCGTCTGGCGATTGCGCGGATGATCCTCGCCGAGCCGAAAGTGGTGATCCTCGACGAAGCCACCTCGGCCCTCGACGCCGCCACCGAATACAACCTGCACCAGGCCATGGCGCGCTTTCTCCATGGCCGCACCACGCTGATCATCGCCCACCGCTTGTCGGCGGTGAAGCAGGCGGACCGGGTGCTGGTGTTCGACGGCGGGCAAGTGGCCGAGGATGGCGACCATCAGCAACTGATTGCCGATGGCGGGTTGTACGCCAAGCTGTATGGGCATTTGCAGCGGATGTAAGTCATTTCCAGAGAACCTGCAGTGCGTCTGCTTCGCCTCTGTGACCGAACTCCTTCATGACCAGTGAGCAAGACCCGCAGGGTGGCATCGTGGTAGCGATGTCAACCGATCTCAGCTCTAGTGGATCAGGGTACTTATCACGTATCACACGAATCAATTTGCTTTCACTGTCCAGTGAGGTCGGTCGTGCTGCCAGTGCTGGTGTGTAGGTGTCGATGTCCTTGATGGTCAGTGGCACAGCAGTCAGGCGCCCTTTGTCGGTCAACTCCAGGTTCGTCTTGCCGACAGTCAGGTTGTAATCGACGTTGATGTACGTGGTGTCGCCGATTTTTACGTGGCTGGTACCCAAGTGGCGAAAGATGGGCAGGTGTTTGGTTGTGCCATTAGCGCCAGAAACACTCACGTAAATTTCGCGTGCGCCCTTAGCGTTGATGACCTCGACATAGGCAATGTTTCGGGCATTGTCTGTACGGTCGAATCGGCTCAGCAGGTTTTGCAGTCTTTGCATTGTGTCTTCGATGCGCAGCGACACGTTGGCAACGGGTGGCTTGATCGCCGGTGACAGAAACAGGGTGTCGAAAATTTCCGCCGTTCGCTGCCGCAAAGCCTCTGGAGCGTCCTTGCTTCGTGCCCACGTGGTGGCACCTTCGGCGCGCTTTGCTACGATCATTCGCGTCGAATGGTCGAACATCAGTGCTTCACCGGGGCTGGTGTCCACCTTCAGCCATTTCATGCCAGCAGACGGATTAGCGGTCGTGCCGAGTGGAATAGCGATCTCATCCATGGTTTTCAGGGCGCGCTCGACCTCTGTAACCGTGTGGATCCGTGCCGTGTTGTTGGCATTGAGCGACCCGGTATAAACCGTCTTCAGTTCCTCCGCCAGTTCTACAGGCAGGGTTTGTGCCTTGCGTAAAACCAGAGGATCGGAAAGAGTCTGTCCGGGCAAGCGTTCGGCGACGTAAAAATCCCCGGCGTTGAGGCGGGTGAATACATAGTGTTTCGAGTCATCTTTCGCGGGAACGATGATCGCTCCGACTTCAAGAGTATCGAACCTTTTTGAGCGATCGTAGGGCAGGCGAACCTTGATGCGCGCATAGATTCCCTTTTGAAACTCCAATGATGCATTGAGTTGCTTGTAGGTCTTGATGGCGCTTGTCAGTAATGGCTGAGATGAGATGGCCGGTGTGTAAATGGTATCGCCGAACCACGGCGCCCATCCCTTGCTTGTGTCTTGACTGTTCGGGGGAGGCGTCGGCGCTGGAGTCCGGGTGACATAACTCGTTTTGCATACATCGCTGCCCGGTGCTCGTCGCGCCCGGCAAGGTATGGATTTGAACATCGACGTTTCATCGATCAGGTCGGCGCGGCGCAATTGATCACCATTCAGTCGATAAGGGATGTCATCAATCAATAGCGTGGTTCGACCATCGACCTCCAGCACTTCACGAATGTGGGCGCTTTCCGGGAGTTCGGCGAGCACGTGGGATTCAGAGGGTGGCAAGGTTTTGAAGGTGGATTGGCCGTGGATCAGGTGACCAGGGTTGTTGCTCAGGCGCGGGCCATAGGGCAAGGACGTGGCAGGATCAACAAGGTGGAATCGGCTCAGGTCTGTTGGACTGGTGTTGCGTACGAGGATGTCGTCTACGCCATTGATGCTCGCCAGTTGATCGCCCTGGGTCAGTGGTTTCCAGTGGCCGGGGTCCATGGCCTGTGGCAGGTTGTGAATCAGACGGTAGTTGTCGACCTGCCCGGTCAGTCGACGGATGCCCCCGAGACCCAGCCGGCCTGCGGCAAGCAACCCTTTGCCGGTGCCGAGTGCAAGTGACTTTGCCAGTGTCGGGATGCCATCCAGCGGGTTGAGGTTTTTCAGTGTGGAGGTTATCAACTTGCGCGACAGGGTTGAGAAAGATGGCAGGCTGGCTTTGACCACCATGCCTGTGACGCTGGCGCCGGCCCGGGCCAGTCGTACCGAACCCGAGATGAACTTGCCCACAGGGAAGAGGAAGGACGCCAGATCGAGCAGTAATCCCAGACCGCCCATGACTTTGTTCCCGGTTCCCTCCGAGGAGAGATCATCAATGCTGCCCCAGAACGGTATAAAGCTCTTAACGATCGCCTCGAACACTGCAAGCCGGTTCTCGATTTTTGCCCGGATGGTATCGAAGGTCGTCACGCCGCGGGCCTGAATGCGCAGATGCTGTTCATCGACGTAAAGAAAATGCGTGGCGATGTGGTCTGCCAGTGCAATCAGTCGGGAGGATTCCAGCCCTGTTCCCGCTGCGTCTTTAACGGCCGAGCCCCGCGATACTCGGGCCACGACATCGAGAAATCCTATGTAGTAATGCCGAGCGGCGGGGATGGAACCTTTGGCATGAGCATCCCAGTCAAGCAGTAGCGACATGCTGTCCTTGCTTGAAAAGGTTTGTCCGGGGATGACCGCGTGCAACGGAAACTCGGTGAACACTCCATTCATGGTCGAAAACCTCAGTCCGGTTCTCTGACGAATGAAACCTGCGCTCGGGATGACCTCGTAATAGCTGAACTGGCCGTCCAGTAGCACCTTCAGTACGAAACCTTTTCTCGCCAGAGGTTCTGTATGAATGCCCGGTCTTGTTTTTGCACGCAGGCCCAGCACCTCTATATCACCTTGTTCCAGCGTCCGGCGATCAGCCAGCGGCAGGGATACCAGCAGACTGAGAATCAAGGTCTTGTACGCAGATCTGATGGTGGTCAGGTGCTTGTCGAACGCCGATGCAAACTCCGCATTGACATCCGGCAGCGGTTTGCCGGAAAGGTTGCGAACGATCCCTCCGGTAAACATCGGCCGATAGATTTCGTGTACTTTGCGTTCCGAGTAAAAGTACCGATCTTTGTCCATTCGAAAGGTTTCGAGGGTTCGAGTTTTTCCATCTGGCTCGGTGAAAAACCATCGCTTTCCATCATCGAGCTGTCCGTCGGCATAGAGATCCAGAAACCCGTACCCTTCCAGTTTCAGTGACGGCATGTCTCTGTGCCCCAGAGCGGCCGGCGGATCGTCTCGCAGGAGTTTGCGTCCGTCCGTCTCCAGTACATGGCTACCCAGGGCGTCGTCTTTCATTTGCTTGGCCATCTGCAATCTGTCCGGCGGGCGTAGTTCCAGTGATTGCACGGCCTTGTTCAGGCTTTCACTCTGGTTTTCCAGCGCCGCCATTGCTCGTTTGATTTCCTCCTCGGTGTAGTCGGATGCTTCTCGTGACTGAACGATGCCCATGCAGACTGCCCAGTCGAGTGCCGGGCTCAGTCTCAGTCGCGTAATTTTTTCAAATTCCTCGGTTGAAGCGTTCGTGCTGCGCTCCAGAGGCAGATTGACGAGCTGTTGAAAAGAAAGCGGCTGCGGTCCATCAAGGCCAAGTTCGTCAGCCAGCAACACGCCATGCATGAAATTGACCCACACCACCGAGCTCTTGTAGTGAAGATCGGACGGTATGTCGCCCACGGTGAAATCTTTTGCCTCGCGGGTGTACAGCACATGGGCCAGCACTATTGCTTCTTTGCTATCGGCAGCGCGCCGAGCTTTCAGCAGGTGCTGTTCGAAAGCACTGCGCAGGGTCTGGTAGCTTTTGCCCCAGTGTGCCGGGTCTTGCCAACTGAAGCCTTCGAGTGCGTGTGGGTGATCGACCGAAGGCGCCCGCACATAGAGGCGGATGGCTTTACACAAGAGTTGGTAGCGGATGGACGCTGGAGTCTGTTCGCCGGGGTCTGCACCGTACCACTTGAGTTGTTTCAACAGCTGCTCGGTCAGTGCCGTTGCTTGAGTCGAGTCGAGTATTTTCTGCAGCCATACCGACGGTGTCGCGCGCAGTTGCTCGACGGACGCGCTCGAAAGGACGTCTGCGCCCAGATGCTTTATCAACGTGGACTGGCCGCTCATAACGCTCGTTACGGTGTCGACGATACGGTTATCGGTGATTTTTGCCATGTACATTTGCATGGGCATGGACAGCGCAAGCTGAGGCGATGCGCGTTTTAGAGCCTTGTAGTGTTTCTGGTCCCGTGTGTCGGGCGTGGGAACCAGGTCTTCGATGTCGGGGCCCTGATCAAGTCCCAATGCCTGTCTGGCACGAAACTCCTGGGTGTCCGGTGCGTCGGTTGTAGCGAGAGGGGTCGATGTCATGCTGCACTCCGCGAGAACGATTTCCTGCCCTGAGAGGGGGGAACTGGAGTGCCAATAAAACGCCGTCAGCAACTTGTATGGCGTTACATATATATAACCCTGCGTTTGTACTGAATCAGGGCTGATCCGCCGCTTGCCGGAACCTCGAACGCCTCCTAGTCTTTGGAGGTTGGTCTGATAGAGACGGACGATCAGGCAGTGACCACGCAAGGAATCCAATGAAACAAAAGCGGACTCTCGGAACGCCTCGGTTGCTGGGCATCGTCTGGCCATTTATCGCCGTCGTGTTGTTTCAAGCCTTGCTGGGGGGCGTGAGCCTTTACGTCCTGTCGGCCGTTCGCGGCTATGTCGCGGGCGAGAGCCTCTGGTCCAAGGGTCAGAAAGACGCGATCTATTACCTCAATCTGTATGCCGACAGCCGAGACGAGGCGATTTATCTCAAATACCAGAACGCAATCGCCGTGCCTCAGGGCGGCCATCAGTTGCGCCTGGCACTGGACAAGCAACCGCCCGACCTGCAAGCGGCGCGCGAGGGCATCCTCAAGGGCGGCAACCACCCGGACGATGTCTCCAGCCTGATCTGGCTGTACCTGAATTTCCGTCACTTCAGTTATCTGGAAACCGCCATCGACCGCTGGACGCTGGGCGATGCCTACTTGGTGGAGCTCGATGACGTGGCGCAGGAGATGCACCGACGCATCACCGCCAATGCCGCCACTGATGCCGATATCCGGCGCTGGAAAGACCGGATCTTTGCGATCAACGATGGCGTGACGCCTGCCGCCAAGGCTTTCAGTGATGCGCTTGGTGAGGGGTCACGGGTGATTCTGCGCCTGCTGCTGTTCACCAACCTCGCCACCGCGCTGGGCCTGATCGTGCTGGCGCTGCTGCGCACCCGCAAACTGCTGAAGCAGCGGCATGCCTTCGCCGAAGCACTGCAACTGGAAAAGGATCGCGCGCATGTCACGCTGCATTCGATTGGCGATGGGGTAATCACCACCGATGTGAGCGGTGCGATCGACTACATGAACCCGGCCGCCGAGGCGTTGACACACTGGAAGGCCGAGCAGGCTGCCGGTCTGCCGCTGGCGGCGTTGTTCAATTTGCTGGATGACAATGCCCAGACCGAAGGGCTGACCCTGATCGAGCACATTCTCAGTGGCAAGCTCACCGGCGGCAGCGAACACTCGAAGCTGATCCAGCGACTGGACGGCAGCACCGTTTCGGTGACTCTGGTCGGCGCGCCGATCCGCAATGCGGGCAAGGTCAGCGGGACAGTGCTGGTGTTGCACGACATGACGCAGGAGCGGCAATACATCGCCAATCTGTCGTGGCAGGCGACTCACGATGCACTGACTGGGCTGGCCAACCGACGCGAGTTCGAATACCGCCTCGAGCAGGCCTTGCACAATCTGACGCGGCAGCCCGGGCGACATGCGCTGATGTTCCTCGATCTCGATCAGTTCAAACTGGTTAATGACACCTGCGGGCATGCGGCGGGCGATGAGTTGCTGCGGCATATCTGTGCGTTGCTGCAATCAGGCCTGCGCGAGGGCGACACGCTGGCGCGGCTGGGCGGCGACGAGTTCGGCATCCTGCTGGAGAACTGCGCACCGGAGGCGGCCGAGAAGATCGCCGAGGGGTTGCGTCAGACGGTGCAGAACCTGCATTTCGTCTGGAAGGGGCGGCCGTTCCTGACCACCGTCAGCATTGGTCTGGTGCATGTCGCGCAAACGCCAACCACCCTTGAAGCCTCGCTGCGGGCGGCCGACATGGCCTGCTACATGGCCAAGGAAAAGGGCCGCAACCGGGTGCAGGTCTACCATGCCGACGACTCGGAACTGTCCCTGCGTTTCGGCGAGATGGCCTGGGTACAGCGCCTGCACATGGCCCTGGAGGAAAACCGCTTCTGTCTCTATGCCCAGGAAATCGCCCCGTTGGGTTCGGTGGCCGGTGGCGCGGGCGGGCACATTGAAATTCTGTTGCGCCTGCATGACGAGGCGGGTCGGATGATTCTGCCGGACAGTTTCATACCGGCGGCCGAGCGTTACGGTTTGATGACGTCACTCGATCGCTGGGTTGTGCAGAATGTATTTAAGGTAATTGCTCAATGTATTAACGAAGAGTGCGAACGGCCTCTGGCAATGTGTGCGATTAATCTTTCAGGCATTACTATCGGAGATGACGCGTTCTTGCACTTTCTGCGAGAACAGTTTGATAACTATTCCGTTCCTCCTGAAATGATTTGTTTTGAAATTACAGAAACCAGTGCCATTGCAAATCTTGGCAGTGCAATCCGATTTATTAATGAACTCAAAGGCTTGGGTTGTTACTTCTCGCTGGACGACTTTTGCGCCGGAATGTCTTCATTCGCTTATTTGAAACATTTGCCTGTAGACTTCCTGAAGATCGACGGGAGTTTCGTAAAGGATATGCTGGACGACCCGATTAACCGCGCTATGGTCGAAGTGATCAACCACATCGGGCATGTCATGGGTAAGCAGACAATTGCCGAGTTTGTCGAAACAGCCCAGATCGAGCAGGCATTGCTTGAAATCGGCGTGGATTACGCTCAGGGTTATGTCATCGAACGCCCGCAATTGTTTACCTGCGACAGTTTGCAAAGTCGGCCCGCCAGACCGCAGCCGCTGTTGTTCAAGGCGCCTGGCACGTTCCGTTGAAGTCTCTCGCCGATCCTTACAATCACAAATCAAAAGGAGCCGAACAGTGATCGACACATTCAACCGAACCGGACCACTCATGGAAGCTGCAAGTTATCCTGCCTGGGCACAACAGTTGATTCAGGATTGCAGCGAGAGCAAACGCCGGGTTGTCGAACATGAACTTTACCTGCGCATGCGTGATAACAAGCTCAGCGCCAAGACCATGCGCCAGTACCTGATCGGGGGCTGGCCCGTCGTTGAGCAGTTCGCGTTGTACATGGCGCAGAATCTCACCAAGACCAAGTTCGCCCGTCACCCGGGTGAAGACATGGCGCGGCGCTGGCTGATGCGCAACATCCGCGTCGAACTCAACCATGCCGATTACTGGGTGAACTGGAGTCGGGCCCACGGCGTGAGCCTGGAAGACCTGCAGGCCCAGCAAGTGCCGCCGGAATTGCATGCCCTGAGTCACTGGTGCTGGCACACCAGTTCGGCGGATTCGCTGATCGTGGCCATTGCCGCCACCAACTATGCGATCGAGGGCGCGACCGGGGAGTGGTCGGCGCTGGTCTGTTCGACCGGTGTGTACGCCGCCGCTTTCCCTGAAGAAGACCGCAAGCGGGCCATGAAGTGGCTGAAGATGCACGCCCAGTACGATGATGCCCACCCGTGGGAAGCGCTGGAAATCATCTGCACCCTGGCCGGGATGAACCCGAGTCGGGCCTTGCAGGTGGAACTGCGCCAGGCCGTGTGCAAGAGCTATGACTACATGTACCTGTTCCTCGAGCGCTGCATGCAGCTGGAGTTGACGGAGCGGGTGCTGGTCGGGCGCGAGCGACGGGCGCTGGTCGAGAGCTAGTTTCGGCGACATCCATAAAAAAACGGGAGCCTGTGTGCTCCCGTTTTTTATTGGCCTGATAAGGTTCAGCCGGCCATTGTCAGGCGATTGCGTCCCTCGCGCTTGGCGACGTACAGCGCGCTGTCGGCGCGGCGCAGCAGGCTGTCAGCGGATTCGCCCGGCAGCAGGGTCGAACAACCGAGGCTCACGGTCAGTTCGATCAACTGGCCATCGGCGTAGTAGTCCTGGGCTTGTGCTGCATAGCGCAGGCGTTCGCCAACCATTGCGGCGGCTTCGCGGCTGGTGTTGGACAGCAGGATCAGGAACTCTTCCCCGCCATAGCGAAATACCATGTCGACGTTGCGCAACTGATCCTTGATCGATGCCGCGACGGCTTTGAGCACTTCATCGCCGGCCGTGTGGCCA
The DNA here is from genome assembly GCF_058801265.1 of Pseudomonas sp. GW822-FHT03F08. NCBI lineage: Bacteria > Pseudomonadati > Pseudomonadota > Gammaproteobacteria > Pseudomonadales > Pseudomonadaceae > Pseudomonas > Pseudomonas sp. GW822-FHT03F08. The sequence goes on from NZ_JBXANC010000009.1 coordinate 113,506, forward strand.
TGGCTGTCGTTGACCTGTTTGAAATGGTCGATGTCCAGCATCAGCAGCGACAACGGTTGCAGGTGTCGACGCGACATCTCGATTTCCCGCTGCAGGGTCTGCTCCATGGCGATGCGGTTGCCAGCGCCGGTCAATGGATCGCGCAGCGCGGTTTGCGTCGCGACACGATAGAGCAGCGCATTGCGCATCGGGTACAGCAGGGACGACAGGAGTGACTCCAGATTGCCCAGTTCCTGCTCGCTGAAACGCTGGTTGCGGCGAAACACCAGTTCGCCCATGTGTTCGCCGTCGTGGCTGAGGCTGTAGCTGGCGGAATGATGACCACGGGCGCCGAATTCCAGGCGCAAGTCACTGCCGCTGTGCACATAGCTCAAGGCATCGAGCGGCACCAGACGCTGAACTTCGCGGAAGAACAGACCCAGGATACGTTGGGGCTCAAGGCTGGTTTGCAGTTGCAGGCTCATTTGCTGGCGCAATTGCGCCAGGCTGACAGGTCGCTCCAGAAGCGGAGGCAACTGACCAAAGCCCAGGCGTTGCAATTTGGCACTGTCGAAGTCAATTGCAGTGGTCTGGGAGGGTGATTTCATATGGCGTGAGCCCCTAAGCAGTAAGTCTGTCTTACAGGCTGGGTGAGAGCGGCTATGGGCTGCGCGTCATACTGATCCATCAGTCCCGTAGGACATTTGGCGTAAGTTTAGTCTGCCCGATGACGATTAGTCAGCTATCGAATCAGGCCTTGCCCGACTGCCTTCACTCGGCGTGCTTTCAGGGAATGTAGAGCGAAAGTCGTGCCATTCAGTTCAGGTTTTATTAAAACCGTTGCGAATCAAAGGCTTGAGTTTTTTGCGAGGAGAGGGGTGGTGGTTATTTGACTGAAACAGGCCTGCGCAAAGCGGCAAATGCCTGCCGCGACGGGAATCCGCCGCGGCAACAAATGCGACGTATGGCACTACTGAGCGTTGAATGCCTGGCCGTTGATACCCGTGCTGTCCGGGCCCATCAGGTACAGATAGACCGGCATGATCTCTTCCGGAGTCGGGTTGTTCAGCGGGTTTTCGCCCGGGTAAGCCTGAGCGCGCATGCTGGTGCGGGTGGCGCCCGGGTTGATGCTGTTGGAGCGCACCGGGGCGACGTTTTCGACTTCGTCGGCCAGGGTTTGCATCAGCCCTTCGGTGGCGAACTTGGACACGCCATAGGCACCCCAGTACGCGCGGCCCTTGCGCCCGACGCTGCTGGAGGTGAACACCACCGAGGCGTCCTGCGAGAGCTTGAGCAGCGGCAACAGGGTGCTGGTCAGCATGAACATCGCGTTGACGTTGACCTGCATGACGCGCATGAAGTTTTCACCGGACAGCTGTTCGATCGGCGTACGCGGGCCGATGATCGAGGCGTTGTGCAGCAGACCGTCGAGGTGGCCGAACTCGGTCTCGATCATCGCCGCCAGCTCATCGTATTGATGGGGCAGGGCGGTTTCGAGGTTGAACGGGATCACCGCCGGCTGCGGATGCCCGGCCGCTTCGATCTCGTCGTAGACCTGGGTCAGGTTGGCTTCGGTCTTGCCCAGCAGCAACACGGTCGCACCGTGGGCCGCGTAGGTCTTGGCGGCCGCCGCACCGATGCCGCGACCGGCACCGGTGACCAGAATGACCCGATCCTTGAGCAATTCGGGGCGAGCGGAGTAATCAAACATATAAAACCTCTAATCCATTAACTTCTGATCGCTCCCACGACCGGCATGGGAATGCAGTGGACACGATTCAGCAACTGCAGAGTGCGTTATCCAGCACCTTGCGCAACTCCAGCGGATGATCCACCACCACGTCCGCGCCCCAGTGCCGCGGGTTGTCGTCCGGGTGAATGTAGCCATAGGTCACGGCGGCAGTCCTGGTGCCCGCGTCACGGCCGGATTCGATATCGCGCAGATCATCGCCGATAAACAGAACGCTCGATGGATCCAGATCAAGCATCTTGCAGGCGAGGATCAGCATCTCGGGATCCGGTTTGCTGTTCTTCACGTGATCCGGGCAGATCAGCAGGGCCGAGCGCTCGGCCAGCCCCAGTTGCTGCATGATCGGTTCGGCGAAGCGCAATGGCTTGTTGGTGACCACACCCCAGACCAGATTGGCTTTTTCGATGTCGGCCAGCACTTCGCCCATGCCGTCGAACAGCTTGCTGTGCACGGCGCAGCCGGCGAGGTAGCGCTCGAGGAACTCAAGGCGTAACTCCTCGAAGCCCGGTGATTCCGGATCCATCGAAAACGTCACTGCGACCATGGCCTTGGCGCCGCCGGAGATTTCGTCGCGGATGTGCTTGTCGTTCATTGGCGGCAAACCGCGATCCGCGCGCATCGCCTGGCAAATGGCGATGAAATCCGGCGCGGTGTCGAGCAGCGTGCCGTCCATGTCGAAAAGGACTGCTCTGATGGCCATCGGCTTACTCCTCGCGCAGGGTCTGGATCATGTAGTTGACGTCAACGTCCGCCGCCAGTTTGTAGTGCTTGGTCAGCGGGTTGTAGGTCAGACCGATGATGTCCTTGACGGTGAGGCCGGCCATGCGGCTCCACGCACCCAGCTCGGATGGGCGGATGAATTTCTTGAAGTCGTGGGTGCCGCGTGGCAGCAACTTCATGATGTACTCGGCGCCGACGATGGCGAACAGGTACGCCTTCGGGTTGCGGTTGATGGTGGAGAAGAACACCTGGCCACCAGGCTTGACCATGCGGAAGCAGGCGCGGATCACCGACGATGGGTCCGGCACGTGTTCGAGCATTTCCAGGCAGGTGACGACGTCGAACTGCTCGGGCATTTCTTCGGCCAGGGCTTCGGCGGTGATCTGCCGGTATTCGACGTTCACGCCGGATTCCAGCTGATGCAGTTGTGCGACCGCCAGCGGCGCTTCGCCCATGTCGATGCCGGTCACGGTCGCGCCGCGCTGGGCCATGGCTTCGCTGAGGATGCCGCCACCGCAACCGACGTCGAGGACTTTCTTGCCAGCCAGGTTGACGCGCTCGTCAATCCAGTTGACCCGCAGCGGGTTGATGTCGTGCAGCGGTTTGAACTCGCTTTCGCGGTCCCACCAGCGATGGGCCAGTGCTTCGAATTTGGCGATTTCGGCGTGGTCGACGTTGCTCATGATTCAATCCTCTAAAACTTGAAAAAGGCTGTAGCCCCGGAGTTTGCCCCGGGGTGTTTACGATTCGGTGTGGCCGCTGATGCGACGGCCCCAGGCCCGGGCGGTTTCGCCCAGCTGCTGTTCGTCCAGGCGCGTCAGGCGCCGGTCGTCGAGTAATTGCTTGCCGGCGACCCACAGGTGTTTCACACAGTCCCGGCCGGTGGCGTATATGAGCTGCGAGACCGGGTCATAGACCGGTTGTTGTGCCAGGCCGGACAGGTCGAACGCGACAATGTCCGCGGCCTTGCCGAGTTCCAGGGAGCCGGTCTCGGCTTCGATCCCCAAGGCCCGCGCGCCGTTCAGCGTGGCCATGCGCAGCGCCCGATGGGCGTCCAGCGCGGTGGCCGAGCCAGCAACAGCCTTGGCCAACAGTGCAGCCGTGCGGGTTTCGCCCAGCAGGTCCAGATCATTGTTGCTCGCCGCGCCATCGGTGCCGATCGCGACGTTGACCCCGGCCTGCCACAGGCGCTCGACCGGACAGAAGCCGCTGGCCAGTTTCAGGTTCGACTCCGGGCAATGGATCACATTGGTGTTGCTTTCTACCAGCAACGCCAGGTCGTCATCGCTGATCTGGGTCATGTGCACGGCCTGGAAGCGCGGCCCGAGCAGGCCAAGTCGGCCGAGGCGGGCCAGCGGGCGTTCGCCGCGCTGTTCAACGGCCTGTTGCACTTCGAAAGCGGTTTCGTGGACGTGCATGTGAATCGAGGTGTCCAGCTCTTCGGCGATCACGCGGATTTTTTCCAGGTTCTCATCGCCGACGGTGTAGGGTGCGTGAGGGCCAAAGGTAATCTTGATACGTTCGTGATGCTTCAGATCGCCGAACAGTTCGACGCCCTGACGAATGGCTTCATCGGCGCTGGCAGCGCCCGGAATCGGGAAATCGAGGATCGGAATGGCGATCTGCGCACGGATTCCGCTGTTGTGCACGCGCTCACTGGCAACCTTCGGGAAGAAATACATGTCCGAGAAACAGGTGATGCCACCTTTTATCTGCTCGGCGATGGCCAGGTCAGTGCCGTCACGCACGAAATCTTCATCGACCCATTTGCCTTCGGCGGGCCAGATATGGTTTTCCAGCCAGGTCATCAACGGCAGATCGTCAGCGAGGCCGCGGAACAGGGTCATGGCTGCATGGCCATGAGCGTTGATCAGGCCGGGGCTGAGCAGTACGTCCGGCAATTCGCGGACTTCGGCGGCGTTACACTTCAAGGCTTCGGCGCGCGGGCCGATGAACACGATGCGACCGTCGCGGATGCCCAGGCCATGCTCCTTGAGCACAACGCCTGCGGGTTCGACGGGTACCAGCCAGGTCGGCAGCAATAATAAGTCGAGCGCAATGGCAGGTTTCGGCATCGAGGGTCGGTTCCAGTGCTTTTGTAAAGGATGGCGAAGTATACCCGAGCGTCTTCGCGGGGGGATCGCTATAATCGGCGGCTTTTGTTCATGAGTGCGGGGTGAGGGATGCGCGATCGACTGTTGGCTGCGGAGAAAGTGAAGGCCATCGATTGGCGTGATGGCGCGCTCCACCTGCTGGATCAGCGCGTTTTGCCATTCGAGGAAAACTGGATCGCCTACACCAGCGCCGCCGGCGTGGCCGAAGCGATTCGCTCGATGGTGGTGCGCGGTGCGCCGGCGATCGGCATCAGTGCTGCGTACGGCATCGTGCTGGCGGCCCGTACACGGATTGCCGAAGGTGGCGACTGGTATGCGGCGCTGGAAGAGGATTTCATGCTGTTGGCCGATTCCCGTCCGACCGCGGTCAACCTGTTCTGGGCGTTGAATCGCATGCATGACCGGCTGGATCGCCTGAAGGACAACGCCGATCCGCTGGCGGCGCTCGAAGCCGAAGCCATCGCCATTCATGAAAGCGATCGTGAAGCCAACCTGACCATGGCTCAGCTCGGCGTCGACCTGATCCGCAAACATCAGGGCAATGCTCAGGCGATCCTGACCCACTGCAATACCGGCGCCCTGGCCACAGGCGGTTTCGGCACGGCGCTCGGGGTGATCCGCGCGGCGTTCATCGAAGGTATGGTCGAGCGTGTCTATGCCGACGAAACCCGGCCGTGGCTACAGGGCTCGCGCCTGACCGCGTGGGAGCTGGCCAACGAAGGCATTCCGGTAACGCTCAATGCCGACTCGGCTGCCGCGCACATCATGAAAACCAAAGGCGTGACCTGGGTGATCGTCGGCGCCGACCGGATCACCGCCAACGGCGACGTGGCGAACAAGATCGGCACCTATCAACTGGCGGTCAACGCCATGCACCACGGCGTGCGTTTCATGGTGGTGGCGCCGAGTTCGACCATCGACATGAATCTGGCCAGCGGTGATGACATTCCGATCGAGGAGCGCGACGGCGCCGAGTTGCTGGAAGTCGGCGGCAAGCGCGTCGGGGCGGATGTCGAAGCGTTCAACCCGGTATTTGACGTGACGCCGGCGGACCTGATCGATGCGATCGTCACCGAAAAGGGCATCGTCGAGCGCCCGGACACCGCGAAAATGGCCCAGTTGATGTGCCGCAAGCGCCTGCATTAAGGGTGTTCACTGCCCGCTAAATGGCCATCGCCAGCAGGCTGGCTCCTACAGGTTTTGTGTCCGACACGGATCCTGTGGGAGCCGGCTTGCCAGCGATGGGGCCTTGAAAGTCAATAAACATCCGCAATTTCGTCTCGAAATTTGCATTCGGAGAAGCTCTGAGCCTCTCTCGTCCCCGTTAAGCCTGTCATCGGTCATCTAACTATGCTCCATGCGCATCTGGGGGATAGGTGCGTGGCGGCTCTTGTGATAACATCCGGCGTTTTCCGAGGCAGTCCCACGGGGTTGTCTTCACTGCGCAAATCCAGGGTCAACTTGTTGATTTGTCGTAAGTCGGCGCATGGCACTCAGCCTGCATCGACGAGCTTCGTGCGTCCCCTATGGATATGGCGAAGTTTCACCAGAAAAAGGAATCAGGCTTCTCATGGGCGAACTGGCCAAAGAAATCCTCCCGGTCAATATCGAAGACGAGCTGAAACAGTCCTATCTCGATTACGCGATGAGCGTGATCGTCGGCCGTGCACTGCCGGATGCGCGCGATGGCTTGAAGCCCGTGCACCGTCGCGTGCTGTTCGCGATGAGCGAGCTGGGCAACGACTTCAACAAGCCGTACAAGAAATCTGCCCGTGTTGTCGGTGACGTGATCGGTAAGTATCACCCGCACGGTGATACCGCGGTGTACGACACCATCGTTCGTATGGCGCAGCCATTCTCGCTGCGTTATCTGCTGGTGGACGGTCAGGGCAACTTCGGTTCGGTGGACGGCGACAACGCCGCGGCCATGCGATACACCGAAGTGCGCATGACCAAGCTGGCGCACGAGCTGCTGGCCGACCTGCACAAGGAAACCGTGGACTGGGTGCCGAACTACGACGGCACCGAACTGATCCCGGCGGTCATGCCGACCCGCGTTCCGAACCTGCTGGTCAACGGTTCCAGTGGTATCGCCGTGGGCATGGCGACCAACATTCCGCCGCACAACCTCGGTGAAGTCATCGACGGTTGCCTGGCCCTCATCGACAATCCCGAGCTGACCGTCGATGAGCTGATGCAATACATTCCCGGTCCGGACTTCCCGACCGCCGCGATCATCAACGGTCGCGCCGGCATCATCGAAGCCTACCGCACCGGCCGTGGCCGCATTTACATGCGCGCCCGTTCGATCATCGAAGACATCGACAAGGTCGGTGGCCGTCAGCAGATCGTCATCACCGAGCTGCCTTACCAGCTGAACAAGGCGCGTCTGATCGAGAAGATCGCCGAGCTGGTAAAAGAGAAGAAACTCGAAGGCATCACCGAACTGCGCGACGAGTCCGACAAGGACGGTATGCGCGTCGTGATCGAGCTGCGTCGCGGCGAAGTGCCTGAGGTGATCCTCAACAACCTCTACGCCCAGACCCAGCTGCAATCGGTATTCGGCATCAACATCGTTGCGCTGATCGACGGTCGTCCACGCATCCTGAACCTCAAGGATCTGCTGGAAGCCTTCGTCCGTCACCGTCGCGAAGTCGTTACCCGCCGCACGGTGTTCGAACTGCGCAAGGCTCGTGAGCGTGGCCACATCCTCGAAGGTCAGGCGGTAGCCCTGTCGAACATCGACCCGGTGATCGCGCTGATCAAGGCTTCGCCGACGCCGTCGGAAGCCAAGGAAGCGCTGGTCAGCACGCCGTGGGAGTCCTCGGCGGTGGTCGCGATGGTCGAGCGTGCCGGTGCCGATTCGTGCCGTCCGGAAAACCTCGATCCGCAATACGGTCTGCGTGAAGGCAAGTACTTCCTGTCGCCGGAACAGGCGCAAGCCATTCTGGAACTGCGTCTGCACCGCCTGACCGGCCTGGAACACGAAAAGCTGCTGGCCGAGTATCAAGAGATCCTCAACCAGATCGGCGAGCTGATCCGCATCCTCAACAGCGCCGTGCGCCTGATGGAAGTGATCCGCGAAGAACTGGAAGTGATCCGCGCCGAATACGGCGACGTGCGCCGCACCGAGATCCTCGATGCGCGTCTCGATCTGACCCTGGGTGACATGATCCCGGAAGAAGAGCGCGTCGTGACCATCTCCCACGGCGGCTATGCCAAGACCCAGCCACTGGCTGCGTACCAGGCTCAGCGTCGTGGCGGTAAAGGCAAATCGGCTACCGGCGTGAAGGATGAGGACTACATCGCTCACCTGCTGGTTGCCAACAGCCATACCACGTTGTTGCTTTTCTCCAGCAAGGGCAAGGTGTACTGGCTCAAGACCTACGAGATTCCGGAAGCGTCCCGCGCCGCCCGTGGTCGTCCGCTGGTCAACCTGCTGCCGCTGGATGACGGTGAATACATCACCACCATGCTGCCGGTCGATCTCGAAGCCATGAAGCGTCAGGCTGATGAAGAAGAAGCCGAAGGCGCCGAGGCTGATGTAGAAGAAATCGAAAACAGCAACGAAACCGAAGAAGAGCGCAAGGCACGTATCAAGGCTGCCGACCGCAAGAAGGCACCGTTCATCTTCATGTCGACCGCCAACGGTACCGTCAAGAAGACCCCGCTGGTGGCCTTCAGCCGTCAGCGCAGCGTCGGTCTGATCGCGCTGGAGCTGGACGAAGGCGACATCCTGATCTCCGCTGCCATCACCGATGGCGAGCAGGAAATCATGCTGTTCTCCGACGGCGGCAAGGTGACGCGCTTCAAGGAATCGGAAGTCCGCGCCATGGGCCGTACCGCTCGCGGTGTGCGTGGCATGCGTCTGCCAGAAGGGCAGAAGCTGATTTCCATGCTGATCCCGGAAGAAGGCAGCGAGATCCTGACGGCTTCCGAGCGCGGCTACGGCAAACGCACGGCGATCACCGAGTTCCCTGAATACAAGCGTGGCGGTCAGGGCGTTATCGCCATGGTCAGCAACGAACGTAACGGCCGTCTGGTCGGCGCGGTTCAGGTGCAGGATGGTGAAGAGATCATGCTGATTTCCGACCAGGGCACGCTGGTGCGTACCCGTGTCGACGAAGTCTCCAGTCTGGGTCGTAACACCCAGGGCGTGACCCTGATCAAGCTGGCCAAGGATGAAACCCTGGTTGGTCTGGAGCGGGTCCAGGAGCCTTCGGAAGTCGAGGGTGAAGAGTTTGAGGGTGAAGAAGGTGTCGAGCTGGAAGAAGGCGTGATCGGCGCCGAACCGGACGATGCCGTCGACAACCTGCAGGCGGACGCCGCAGACGAAGAAGAGTCGCAAGACTAACCAAACCGTAGCAGGGCAGAGTGTTTGCTCTGTCCGCTACCGTGATTGCATAGCGAGAGTGGATGTGAGCAAACGAGCCTTTAACTTCTGCGCAGGTCCCGCTGCGCTGCCTGAAGCTGTCCTGTTGCGTGCCCAGTCCGAGCTGCTCGACTGGCACGGCAAGGGTCTGTCGGTCATGGAAATGAGCCATCGTAGTGATGACTACGTGGCCATTGCCGAGAAAGCCGAACAGGACCTGCGCGACCTGCTGTCCATCCCCTCCAATTACAAAGTGCTGTTCCTGCAGGGCGGCGCGAGCCAGCAGTTCGCCGAGATTCCGCTGAACCTGCTGCCCGAGAACGGCACTGCCGACTATGTCGAAACCGGCATCTGGTCGAAGAAAGCCATCGAGGAAGCGCGTCGCTTCGGCAACATCAACGTTGCCGCCAGCGCCAAGCCTTATGACTACCTGGCCATTCCTGGTCAGAACGAGTGGAAGCTGACCCCGGGTGCGGCCTATCTGCACTATGCGTCCAACGAAACCATCGGTGGCCTGCAGTTTGACTGGGTTCCCGAGGCCGGTGACGTTCCGCTGGTGGTCGACATGTCCTCCGATATCCTCTCGCGCCCGATCGATGTGTCGCAGTACGGTCTGATCTACGCCGGTGCGCAGAAGAACATCGGCCCGAGCGGTCTGGTGGTGGTGATCGTCCGTGAGGACCTGCTGGGCCGCGCCCGCAGTTCGTGCCCGACCATGCTCGACTACAAGGTCTCGGCCGACAACGGTTCGATGTACAACACCCCGGCCACCTATTCCTGGTACCTCTCGGGCCTCGTTTTCGAGTGGCTGAAGGAGCAGGGTGGCGTCGCCGCGATGGAGCAGCGCAACAAGGCGAAGAAAGATCGCCTGTACGGCTTCATCGACAACAGCGATTTCTACACCAACCCGATCAGCATCAACGCCCGCTCGTGGATGAACGTGCCGTTCCGCCTGGCTGACGAGCGTCTGGACAAGGCGTTCCTGGCCGGCGCCGACGCCCGCGGCCTGCTCAATCTCAAGGGCCATCGTTCGGTCGGCGGCATGCGTGCCTCGATCTACAACGCCCTGGGCCTGGATGCTGTCGAGGCTCTGGTCGGCTACATGGCTGAATTCGAGAAGGAGCATTCCTGATGTCCGAGCAGGAGCTCAAGGCGCTGCGCGTTCGCATCGACAACCTCGATGAGAAGATCCTCCAGCTGATCAGCGATCGTGCACGCTGTGCCGAAGAGGTTGCACGGGTCAAGATGGCCAGTCTGGCCGAAGGCGAGCAGCCGGTGTTCTATCGTCCGGAGCGTGAGGCGCAGGTCCTCAAGCGTGTGATGGAGCGCAACAAGGGGCCGCTGGGCAATGAAGAGATGGCGCGGCTGTTCCGCGAAATCATGTCCTCGTGCCTCGCCCTCGAGAACCCGCTGAAAGTAGCCTACCTCGGTCCGGAAGGCACCTTCACGCAAGCGGCGGCCATGAAGCACTTCGGTCACGCGGTGATCAGCAAGCCGATGGCAGCGATCGACGAAGTGTTCCGCGAAGTGGCGGCCGGTGCGGTGAATTTTGGCGTGGTGCCGGTGGAGAACTCCACCGAAGGTGCGGTCAACCACACCCTCGATAGCTTCCTCGAGCACGACATGGTCATCTGTGGCGAAGTCGAGCTGCGGATTCACCACCATCTGCTGGTTGGTGAAAACACCAAGACCGACAGCATCAGTCGCATTTATTCCCACGCCCAGTCGCTGGCCCAGTGCCGCAAGTGGCTGGACGCCCATTACCCGAATGTCGAGCGCGTGGCGGTGTCCAGCAACGCCGAAGCGGCCAAGCGGGTCAAGGGTGAGTGGAACTCGGCGGCGATCGCCGGTGACATGGCGGCCGGGCTGTATGGCCTGACCCGTCTGGCCGAGAAGATCGAGGATCGTCCGGACAACTCCACGCGCTTCCTGATGATCGGTAACCAGGAAGTGCCGCCGACCGGCGACGACAAGACATCGATCATCGTGTCCATGAGCAACAAGCCCGGCGCGCTCCATGAGCTGCTGGTGCCGTTCCATGACAACGGGATCGACCTGACCCGGATCGAAACCCGTCCGTCGCGCAGCGGTAAATGGACCTACGTGTTCTTCATCGACTTCGTCGGCCATCACCGTGATCCGCTGATCAAAGGTGTGCTGGAAAAGATCAGTCAGGAAGCAGTAGCACTCAAGGTGCTGGGTTCCTACCCGAAAGCAGTTCTTTAAGGGGTGGTAGCAATGAGTGGCAACTTCCTCGCTCTGGCGCAGCCGGGCGTGCAACAACTTTCGCCATACGTTCCGGGCAAGCCCGTGGACGAACTGGCTCGCGAACTGGATCTGGATCCGGCGAGCATCGTCAAACTGGCGAGCAACGAAAACCCGCTGGGCGCCAGCCCGAAGGCGCTGGCCGCGATCCGCGAAGCGCTGGATGAGCTGACCCGTTATCCGGACGGTAACGGTTTTGCGCTGAAATCCCTGCTGGCCGAGCAGTGCCGTGTCGAGCTGAACCAGGTCACCCTGGGCAACGGCTCCAATGACATTCTCGAGCTGGTGGCGCGTGCCTACCTGGCGCCGGGCCTGAATGCGGTGTTCAGCGAGCACGCGTTCGCGGTCTACCCGATCGCGACCCAGGCAGTCGGGGCTCAGGCCAAGGTCGTTCCGGCCAAGGATTGGGGGCATGACCTGCCAGCGATGCTGGCGGCCATCGACGCCAACACCCGCGTCGTGTTCATCGCCAACCCGAACAACCCGACCGGTACCTGGTTCGGCGCCGAGGCGCTGGACGAGTTCCTGCAGGACGTGCCGGAGCACGTGCTGGTGGTGCTGGACGAGGCTTACATCGAATACGCCGAAGGCAGCGATCTGCCGGATGGTCTGGATTTCCTCGCGGCTTACCCGAACCTGCTGGTCTCGCGCACCTTCTCCAAGGCCTATGGTCTGGCGGCGCTGCGGGTTGGCTACGGTTTGTCCACGCCAGTGGTGGCGGATGTGCTGAATCGCGTACGCCAGCCGTTCAACGTCAACAGCCTGGCCTTGGCTGCGGCGTGTGCGGCGCTGAAGGACGAGGAATATCTGGCGCAGAGCCGTCAGCTCAACGAGTCCGGCATGCAACAGCTGGAAGCGGGTTTCCGCGAGCTGGGCCTGAGCTGGATTCCGTCCAAGGGCAACTTTATCTGCGTCGACCTCGGTCAGGTGGCGGCTCCGGTGTTCCAGGGCCTGCTGCGCGAAGGCGTGATCGTGCGTCCGGTGGCCAACTACGGCATGCCGAACCATCTGCGGGTGACCATCGGTCTGCCGGCGGAAAACAGCCGCTTCCTCGAAGCGCTGCGCAAGGTTCTGGCTCGTGGGTGATGTCACTGCGCTGCAATCTGCTGCACCTATGATCGGGCGCCTGGTGGTGGTCGGTCTGGGGTTGATCGGTGGTTCGTTTGCCAAAGGCTTGCGTGAAAGCGGTCTGTGCCGCGAAGTGGTCGGGGTCGATCTCGACCCGCAATCGCGCAGGCTGGCGGTCGAGTTGGGTGTGGTGGATCGCTGCGAAGAAGACCTGGTGGCTGCCTGCCAGGGCGCGGACGTGATCCAGTTGGCGGTGCCGATCCTGGCCATGGAAAAAGTGCTGGCCCGTCTGGCTGGCATGGATCTGGGGCAGGCGATCCTGACGGATGTCGGCAGCGCCAAGGGCAATGTGGTGCGCGCGGCGACCGAAGCGTTCGGCGGCATGCCGGCGCGTTTCGTGCCGGGTCATCCGATTGCCGGTTCCGAGCAGAGCGGGGTGGAAGCCTCCAACTCAGAGCTGTTTCGTCGTCACAAGGTGATTCTGACCCCGCTGGAGCAGACCGATCCGGCTGCGCTGGCAGTGGTTGATCACTTGTGGCGCGAGCTGGGTGCCGACGTCGAGCACATGCAGGTCGAGCGTCACGATGAAGTGCTGGCGGCGACCAGTCATCTGCCGCACTTGCTGGCCTTCGGTCTGGTTGATTCGCTGGCCAAGCGCAATGAAAACCTTGAGATCTTCCGTTACGCTGCGGGCGGTTTTCGCGATTTCACAAGAATCGCCGGAAGCGACCCGGTCATGTGGCATGACATCTTTCTCGCCAACCGCGAGGCTGTCCTGCGCACACTCGATACATTTCGCAGCGACCTCGACGCCTTGCGCGACGCGGTCGATGCAGGGGATGGGCACCAATTGTTGGGCGTCTTCACGCGCGCCCGGGTTGCCCGCGAGCATTTCAGTAAAATCCTGGCCCGCAGGGCCTATGTGGACGCTATGAATTCCAACGATCTGATTTTCCTGGCTCAACCTGGTGGCCGCCTGTCCGGTCGGATTCGCGTACCAGGTGACAAATCGATTTCCCACCGTTCGATCATGCTCGGTTCCCTGGCTGAAGGCGTCACTGAAGTCGAAGGCTTCCTCGAGGGCGAAGATGCCCTGGCGACCTTGCAGGCGTTCCGCGACATGGGCGTGGTCATCGAAGGTCCGCATCACGGCCGCGTGACCATCTACGGTGTCGGCCTGCACGGCCTGAAACCTGCGCCGGGCCCGATCTATCTGGGCAACTCCGGCACTTCGATGCGTCTGCTGTCCGGCCTGCTGGCCGCGCAGGATTTCGACAGCACTCTGACCGGTGATGCGTCGCTGTCCAAGCGTCCGATGAATCGCGTGGCCAACCCGCTACGGGAAATGGGCGCCGTGATCGAAACCGCTGCCGAAGGTCGTCCGCCGATGACTATTCGTGGCGGTCACAAGCTCAAAGGCCTGACCTACACCATGCCGATGGCCAGTGCCCAGGTGAAGTCCTGCCTGCTGCTGGCGGGTCTGTACGCCGAAGGCAAGACCACCGTGACCGAGCCGGCGCCGACCCGTGACCATACCGAGCGCATGCTGCGCGGCTTCGGCTATCCGGTGAGCGTCAACGGTGCTACGGCATCGGTTGAGTCCGGCGGCAAGCTGACCGCGACCCACATCGAAGTGCCGGGCGACATCTCGTCGTCGGCGTTCTTCCTGGTGGCAGCGTCGATCGCCGAAGGTTCGGAGTTGGTACTCGAACACGTCGGCATCAACCCGACGCGTACCGGTGTGATCGACATCCTGCGCCTGATGGGCGCCGACATCACCCTGGAAAACCAGCGTGAAGTGGGCGGCGAGCCGGTTGCAGACCTGCGCGTGCGAGCAGCTAAACTCAAAGGTATCGAGATTCCGGAAGCGCTGGTTCCACTGGCCATTGACGAGTTCCCGGTACTGTTCGTGGCGGCAGCCTGTGCCGAAGGGCGCACCGTGCTGACCGGCGCCGAAGAGTTGCGGGTCAAGGAATCGGACCGTATCCAGGTCATGGCGGACGGTTTGCTGGCGCTGGGCGTCAAGTGCGAGCCGACCCGGGACGGCATCATCATCGACGGCGGCCAGATTGGCGGCGGCGAAGTGCATGGTCATGGCGATCACCGTATCGCGATGGCTTTCAGCGTGGCCTCGCTGCGCGCCACTGCACCGATCCGCATCCATGATTGCGCCAACGTCGCGACATCGTTCCCGAACTTCCTGGCGCTGTGCGCGCAGGTCGGCATTCGTGTGGCGCAAGAGGCTCAGTCGTGAACAACATTGCTCCGGTCATCACCATCGATGGGCCAAGCGGCTCGGGCAAAGGCACCGTAGCCGGGATTCTGGCCAAGCGTCTGGGCTGGAACCTGCTGGATTCCGGTGCGCTGTATCGCTTGCTGGCGTTTGCTGCGCACAACCATGGTGTCGACCTGACCAATGAAGAGCTGCTGAAGAAACTGGCCGCTCATCTGGATGTGCAGTTCATCGCGGCGACCGACGGTCAGTTGCAGCGCATCATTCTGGAAGGTGATGAAGTCAGCGATGTCATCCGTACCGAGAGCGTCGGTTCCGGCGCTTCCCAGGTGGCTGCATTGCCGGCCGTGCGCGAGGCGCTGCTGCAGCGCCAGCGTGCTTTCCAGGAAGCGCCGGGCCTGGTGGCCGATGGTCGCGACATGGGAACGGTGGTATTTCCGAATGCGCCCTTGAAGATTTTCCTGACCGCCAGTGCCGAGGAGCGGGCGCGCCGTCGATATTTGCAGTTGAAGGGCAAAGTCGAGGGTGTTAGTCTGTCGAGTCTGCTAGATGAGATTCGTGCGCGCGATGAGCGTGATACCCAGCGAGCGGTGGCCCCGCTCAAGCCGGCGGCCGACGCGATACAGCTGGATTCCACGGAGTTGTCCATCGATCAGGTGCTTGAACGCATCATGAGCGAGATCGCCATTCGCGATATCGCCGGGTGACCAAGAAGGCCACAGGGGACCAGTCATAGTCCTGCGGTGCTTCTTTTTAATGAAACTAACCCACATCGTCTGGGATGTGGAGATGGGCGTACTTTTTCGCCCTAATCAACAGGAATTAAAATGAGCGAAAGCTTTGCGGAACTCTTTGAAGAAAGCCTAAAGACCCTGAACCTTCAGGCAGGCTCCATCATCACCGGTGTTATCGTTGATATCGATTACCAAGCTCGCTGGGTAACCGTTCACGCTGGCCTGAAGTCCGAAGCACTGATCCCTCTGGAGCAGTTCTACAACGACGCTGGCGAACTGAACATCAACGTCGGTGACGAAGTTCACGTTGCTCTGGACTCGGTTGAAGACGGTTTCGGTGAAACCAAGCTGTCCCGTGAAAAAGCCAAGCGCGCTGAATGCTGGATCGTTCTGGAAGCAGCCTTCGCAGCTGAGGAAGTGGTCAAGGGCGTTATCAACGGTAAGGTTAAAGGCGGCTTCACTGTCGACGTTAACGGCATCCGTGCGTTCCTGCCAGGTTCCCTGGTTGACGTCCGTCCAGTGCGCGACACCACGCACCTGGAAGGCAAAGAGCTGGAATTCAAGGTCATCAAGCTGGACCAGAAGCGCAACAACGTTGTCGTTTCCCGTCGCAGCGTCCTGGAAGCCGAGAACTCCGCCGAGCGTGAAGCTCTGCTGGAATCCCTGCAAGAAGGCCAGCAAGTCAAAGGTATCGTCAAAAACCTCACCGATTACGGCGCATTCGTCGATCTGGGTGGCGTGGACGGCCTGCTGCACATCACCGACATGGCGTGGAAGCGTATCAAGCACCCTTCCGAAATCGTCAATGTTGGCGACGAGATCGACGTCAAGGTTCTGAAGTACGATCGCGAGCGCAATCGTGTTTCCCTGGGCCTGAAGCAACTGGGCGAAGATCCATGGGTTGCTATCAAAGCCCGTTACCCAGAAAGCACTCGCGTTACCGCTCGTGTAACCAACCTGACCGACTACGGCTGCTTCGCTGAGCTGGAAGAAGGCGTTGAAGGTCTGGTGCACGTTTCGGAAATGGACTGGACCAACAAGAACATCCACCCTTCGAAAGTCGTACAAGTCGGCGACGAAGTGGAAGTTATGGTTCTGGACATCGACGAAGAGCGTCGTCGTATCTCCCTGGGCATCAAGCAGTGCAAGTCGAACCCATGGGAAGACTTCTCTGGCCAGTTCAACAAGGGCGATAAAATCTCCGGCACCATCAAGTCGATCACCGATTTCGGTATCTTCATTGGTCTGGACGGCGGCATCGACGGTCTGGTTCACCTGTCCGACATCTCCTGGAACGAAGTGGGCGAAGAAGCCGTACGTCGTTTCAAGAAGGGCGACGAGCTGGACACCGTTATCCTGTCGGTTGACCCAGAGCGCGAGCGTATCTCCCTGGGTATCAAGCAACTGGAAAGCGATCCGTTCTCCGAGTACGTCTCGGTTAACGACAAAGGCGCAATCGTTACTGGCACCGTGAAAGAAGTTGACGCCAAAGGCGCCATCATCGTTCTGGCCGACGATATCGAAGCGACTCTGAAAGCCTCCGAAATCAGCCGTGACCGCGTTGAAGACGCGCGCAACGTTCTGAAAGAAGGTCAGCAAGTAGAAGCCAAGATCATCAGCGTTGATCGTAAGAGCCGCGTAATTCAGCTGTCGATCAAGTCGAAAGACGATGCTGAAGAGAAAGAAGCCATCCAGAGCCTGAAAGCAGCTCCGGAAGGCGAAGCAGCTGACACCACTATGGCGGCACTGCTGCGTCAAGCAATGGCCAAACAGAACTGAGTTCTGTCTGATCGTTAAAAAGGGCGACTTCGGTCGCCCTTTTTTGTGCCTGCGATTTGGTGTGCTGGATTCCCCTGTTGCGCCTTGTGTGTGAAACCAAACTCTTCGCTTGGTGGTCTGTTTCTTTAATCGGATCAATCGCCTATTCGCGACTAAGCTTGGTCTTGGGTGTGCAGTAGTCGGGCTGTTGCCTGGCATAAGGAAGTGGATGAACAAGTTTATTCTCCTCATGGCTGTGCTGGTTTTGGCGGGTTGCACCACAAGTGCCAAAACCCACGCGGTGCGTGGTGTCAGCGGTATAGAGATCGACTGTTCCGGGTTGGGGTCGGGCTGGGAAAAATGCCAAAAGCGTGCGGCGAAGGAGTGCAAGGGGGCGGGTTATAAGGTGCTCACTCGATCTGATGAAGCAAAAGATGAAGATGAATTCCCTTTTGGCTTCAATCCCGCGGGTTACGTGACTCGGACCATGCTGGTGATGTGTCGCTGAGTGCCTGCTGGCGTGGATGTATGGTTTTTCGCCCTGAAAACGGGCGTTTTGACGCTGAAGAAGATATGTCAATCCCTGGGCTGTTCAAAATCTTCCGGGCATGCTAAAACCTTTCAAGCGCTGATCTAGCTGCTTGAAAAAGAAGGGAAAAATATGACGAAGTCGGAGTTGATCGAACGAATTGTCACCCATCAAGGGCTGCTCTCATCCAAAGATGTGGAGCTGGCCATCAAGACCATGCTTGAGCAAATGTCCCAGTGTCTGGCTACGGGTGATCGCATCGAGATCCGTGGTTTTGGCAGCTTTTCCTTGCACTATCGTGCGCCGCGGGTCGGCCGCAATCCGAAGACTGGTCAGTCTGTCAGCCTTGATGGCAAGTTTGTACCGCATTTCAAGCCGGGCAAGGAGTTGCGTGATCGCGTGAACGAAGAAGAGGAGGAGGGGGTTTGACAGCCACGACCTTTCAGGAGGGGGCCCATGCGTAACCTCAAACGCATGCTTCTTGGCGTTTTCATTCTTTTACTGATGCTGGTGATCCTGGCGTTTGTGCTGGAGAATCAGCAGTCCATTTCGCTGATGTTCCTTGGTTGGGCGGGGCCGCAACTTCCAGTATCTCTGGTGATGGTTCTCGCGCTGCTTCTTGGGATGCTCGTCGGTCCTGTTCTGGGCTGGTTTCTGGGACGCTCGTCCCGCGCTGCGCGCAAGCGCCTTGTCTGAAAACGACAGGCGCGGGACATCCATCGAATTTGCGGCGCTGCCTGTCTATATCCATTAGTAAAACGTTAATTAAGCTGTAAAATGCAGCCCTTGTTCGATGGTGGCTTCGTTACCACATAGATTCAGACTGACTCTGACGGAGGCCTGGGTTATGACGGCTTTCGCATTCATGGATTAGGCTGCGCTCGTTATGGGCGCGGTCCGCAGCTCAAGGGTATGGTTTCGCGTGAAAATTCTAGTAACCGGCGGCGCCGGATTTATCGGCTCGGCAGTCATCCGTCATATCATTTCCAACACTAACGACGCCGTCGTGAACGTTGACAAGCTGACTTACGCTGGCAACCTTGAGTCGTTGGTCGAAGTTAGTCAAAACTCACGTTATGCCTTTGAGCGTGTTGATATCTGCGATCGTGATCAAATTGATCGTGTCCTGCGGGAACACCAACCGGATGCAATCATGCATTTGGCTGCTGAATCCCATGTTGACCGTTCGATTTCCGGTCCGTCCGAATTCATCCAGACCAATATCATCGGCACCTACACGTTGCTGGAAGCTGCACGCCAATATTGGTCCGCACTGGACGATACTCGCAAAGCCGCGTTCCGCTTTCATCACATTTCCACTGATGAAGTGTACGGCGACCTCGAAGGTCCTGAAGATCTCTTCACCGAGACCACGCCTTATCAGCCAAGCTCGCCATACTCTGCCAGCAAGGCCAGCTCCGACCACCTGGTTCGTGCCTGGGCCCGTACCTACGGTCTGCCGACACTGGTCACCAACTGCTCGAACAACTATGGTCCATGCCACTTCCCTGAGAAGTTGATCCCGCTGATCATTCTCAATGCACTGGAAGGCAAGCCGCTGCCGGTTTACGGCAAGGGCAATCAAGTGCGTGACTGGTTGTACGTAGAAGATCATGCGCGTGCACTGTACAAAGTCGTCACCGAGGGTGTTATCGGTGAGACGTACAACATTGGTGGTCACAACGAAAAGCAGAACATCGAAGTGGTTCAAACCCTTTGCGCGCTGCTGGATGAACTCCGGCCGGATTCAGCTCATCGTCCACACGCAAGCTTGATTACTTATGTTCAGGATCGTCCGGGACATGATCAGCGTTATGCGATCGATGCGAGCAAGATTCAGCGTGAACTCGGCTGGGCGCCAGAGGAAACCTTCGAAACCGGTATTCGCAAGACGGTGGAATGGTATTTGAACAACGCGCAGTGGGTTGAACATGTGAAAAGCGGCAGTTATCAACAATGGATTGATCAGAACTACAGCGATCGCTCCCAAAAAGCATGAGAATCCTTCTTTTTGGAAAAAATGGTCAGGTGGGTTGGGAGCTGCAGCGCTCCCTGGCTCCGCTGGGTGAGCTCATCTCGATGGATCGCCACCTGCTCAATGGCCTGCAAGGCGACTTGTCGGATCCGGAAGCGCTGCGCGCAACGATCCGTCATCTGAGGCCGGATGTGATAGTCAACGCTGCCGCCTACAATGCCGTCGATAAAGCAGAGTCCGAAAAGGAACTCGCTACCCTGATCAATACCCAGGCCGTCGCCGTCATGGCGGATGAAGCATTGGCTCTGAATGCCTTGCTGGTTCACTACTCTACTGATTATGTGTTCAGTGGTGAGGGTGACTTGCCCTGGAAGGAAGACGACCCTGTTGCGCCCCTGAATCAATACGGAATCAGCAAGCGCGCCGGCGAAGAGGCAATTATTGCTTCCGGCTGTTCGCACTTGATCTTTCGTACGAGCTGGGTCTATTCCACTCGGGGCAACAACTTCGCGAAAACCATGTTACGTCTGGCCAAAGAGCGTGAGGCGTTAAATGTGATTTTCGATCAGCTGGGTGCGCCAACCGGTGCTGACCTGATTGCCGATGTAACGGCCCATGCCATTTTGAAAGTGAAGCAAAGTGCTGATTTGGCGGGTATCTACCATCTGGTTGCCGGTGGTGAAGTTTCCTGGCACGGCTATGCTTCCCATGTCATAGAATTTGCGCGAAAGATTGGCGAGCCATTGAAGGTGACTGAAGTAAACCCGATCGAGTCGACAGCCTATCCGACTCCCGCCCGTCGTCCCTTGAATTCACGCCTGAACACCCAGAAACTGCGAAATAATTTTGCCCTTCGCCTGCCGGAATGGCAAAGCGGCGTAAACAGAATGCTGATGGAAGTTTTTAATAAATGATCAAGACAAATCGAAAGGGAATTATTCTGGCCGGTGGTTCGGGAACACGCTTGCACCCGCTGACTCTGGGTGTTTCCAAGCAAATGTTGCCGATCTATGACAAACCGATGATTTTTTATCCGTTGTCCGTGCTCATGCTCGCAGGTATGCGAGAAATCCTGATCATTTCCACCCCTGAAGATCTGCCAAACTTTCGCAAGCTGCTCGGTGACGGTAGCCGCTACGGTATTCAATTGACCTATGCCGAACAGCCAAGTCCCGATGGTTTGGCTCAGGCCTTTATTATCGGTGAGGAGTTCATCGGTAAGGATCCGTGCTGCTTGATCCTCGGTGACAACATATTTTACGGTCAGCACTTCTCCGATAACTTGCGTTCCGCCAGCTCTCAGGAACGAGGCGCGACAGTATTCGGTTATCACGTTTCTGATCCGGAGCGTTTCGGCGTCGTTGAGTTCGATGCGTCTGGTCGGGCATTGAGCATCGAAGAAAAGCCGCTCAAGCCAAAGTCCAGTTACGCCGTCACCGGTCTTTATTTCTACGATAACCAGGTTGTCGATATTGCCAAGGGCATCAAGCCCTCCGAGCGAGGCGAGCTGGAAATTACAGACGTTAACCGTGCTTATCTCGAGCAACAAACCCTCAATGTCGAAATGCTCGGTCGAGGCTTTGCGTGGCTGGATACCGGTACTCACGACTCGCTGCTTGAGGCGAGCCATTTCGTGCATACCATCGAACACCGCCAGGGTTTGAAAGTGGCGTGCCTTGAAGAAATCGCGTACAGCAATGGCTGGATTACGTCGGATCAGTTGAGCGAGCAGGCAGAGGCTCTCAAGAAGACAGGCTACGGGCAATACCTGAAAAAATTGTTGGATTCGACTTCTTTCTGAGTCTGGAAAGTTCGGCATTCAAACAAAGCGTTCAATCCGTGCAAGCAGGAACGGCATGCCAGTAGAACATCCGAAGGTTGCAGTTTTACTGGCTGCCTACAATGGAACACCGTGGATTGAGGAACAACTTTCCTCAATCCTCAATCAATCAGCAGTTGATGTAACCGTTTACATCAGTATTGATCCCTCATCAGACGGTACGGAAGCGCTGTGCCGAGCGTACGCCAGTGAGCACCCCGGTGTGGTGATCCTCCCGGACTCCGGGCGATTTGGCGGTGCGTCGCGCAACTTCTTCCGGCTTATACGCGATGTCGACTTCGCTAAGTTCGACTTCATTGCCTTTTCAGATCAAGATGACATCTGGCATTCGAACAAGCTGCTTCGTGCAACACAAAGCATTGCAGAGCAAAGCGTTGATGCGTACTCCAGTAACGTCACTGCATTCTGGCCTGATGGCAAGACTGTCCTTCTGGACAAAGCGCAGCCACAGGTTGATCTGGACTATTTGTTCGAGGCTGCCGGGCCGGGTTGTACCTACGTAATGAGTAACGCTCTGGCGGGCTCTTTAAAGGTTTCAATGCTTGCGAACTGGCAGCAACTGCAAGGCGTCAGCCTGCATGACTGGTATTGCTATGCCTATGCGCGAAGCAACGGCTATCGCTGGTATATCGATCCAGGGGCATCTATGGATTATCGCCAGCACGAGCGTAATCAAGTCGGTGCCAATACCGGTCTACGACCATTGATTACTCGCTATAAAACCATCCATGACGGCTGGTGGTTCAGTCAGGTTGAACTCATCGCAACGTTGGTGACGCCTGAACAGGCGCCATCGGTAGTCAATACTCGGCAGTTGCGTGGGATGAAACTGGTCAAGCTTTCCTTCAGGGCCTGGCAATGCAGGCGTCGGGTAAGGGATAAGGTCTTCTTCTTCTTTATCTGTTGGGCTAGCGCATTGTTGGGGAGCAAGTCTTGAGCATCGTGCCAAAACCGAGCATTTTTGTGTCCGGTGCCAGCGGGTTTGTCGGGCAGCGGCTGGTCATGCGCCTGTTGCTCGATAAAAAATACACGCCTATCGCTGCCGCGCGTCGTGCTACGCAATTGCAGGGATTATGCCCCACTGTGTCTTTTGACATGGATAACCCGAGTCACCGGCCTGATTTGAATGGCGTGGATGTTGTTGTTCATACGGCCGCGCGAGTGCATGTGATGAATGAAACTGCCGAGGATGCCCTCGCTGAGTTTCGCAAGGTCAATGTTGAAGGAACCTTGCGACTGGCGAAGCAGGCAGCGGAAGCAGGAGTGCGGCGCTTCATTTTCATCAGTTCGATCAAGGTCAATGGGGAAAGCACTCTTCCGGGGAAACCGTTCAGCGCGGATGATGTGCCTGCTCCCCAAGACCCCTATGGAGTCTCCAAATACGAGGCCGAGCAAGCACTGAAACAACTGGCACTGGAGACTTCAATGGAGCTTGTGATCATTCGTCCTCCACTGGTCTATGGGCCTGGTGTCAAAGCCAATTTTCTGAATATGTTGCGCTGGCTCGACAGAGGTGTCCCACTGCCTTTAGGTGGCATACGCAACCAGCGAAGTCTGGTTGCGTTGGGCAATCTGGTGGATTTTATCGTCACGTGTATCAATCATCCTGCGGCGGCTAATCAGACATTTCTGGTTAGCGATGGTCAGGATCTCTCCACTCCTCAGTTATTGAACAGCCTTGCGAACGCTCTGGATAAGCGATCCCGGCTGATTGCCTTGCCAGAGTGGCTGATACTGTCTGTGGCGGCGCTGCTGGGCAAGCAAGCGGTTGCAAGTCGGGTCTGCGGTTCGCTGCAGGTTGACATCTCCAAGAACTATGAGTTACTGGGGTGGGCTCCACCGATACATTCAGATCGAGCCATGCGTCAGACGGCCATTCACTATCAGGAAGCATTGGTAAAGCACCGTGCCTGAAACCATGAAGATTCTGGATTCTCATTCTTCGGTGCCGCTGGTCGAATGGCGCTCTATGGATGTAACGCTGCTTGCTGACGGGAATGTTTTAAATGTGAAGCTTTGATTGAGTCTTGCTGTACGCGGCGAGATACTTCGGATTAACGGGTTAGACTATTTTTACTTTTATAGGTTATGTATGTCATTCAGCAAAATAAATTTCTGGATTGAAGGTGATATTTCGACGACAAGAATTGTTTCGCGTCTGCTGAATGATGTGAGTGGTGAAGATAACTGCGATACCCGCCTTCTAAGCACTGTCGGCTGGTCGTCCCTCGTCAGCGGTGTCAACATATTTTGTCGGATTTGTGATCCAAGATACGACTGGTTGCCGGTGTACTTGCGCGAGCATGGTATTCCCTATGCATATTACATTGATGACAATTTCTGGAAAATCACCGGCTCCGGAGCGTTGGCGCGTTATTATCAATCGGCAGAAGTCGTCATGTCGCTCGACGCTTTTGTTGAGAATGCCAGTTTCGTAATTACGCACAACAAAACATTCGCCGAATTTATCAATCGAAGATTTCCTGATGTGAAATGTGAGTTGTTGCCAGTCCCTTTTGACACTTCACTGATTCGTAAGATTGCAAAAAAACTTACAGTAAAACCTGCAAGGGACGCGGTGGTCGGGTACGCCGGTGGCTATAAGGAAGAAGAGTTTGCGCTGCTTCAGGAAGTGGTTGAGAAATTAGGAAAGGAGCGGCCTGAAATTCGCTTTGAGTTCATTGGTGGTGTTTCCGATGAATTGCGCAACTTGAATAATGTGCAGTGGTTTCCGGGTTTTTCGGACTATTCCAAATTTCTTGAGTTCAAAATGGGCCGAAACTGGACTGTCGGATTGGCGCCGTTGATGGAAAGTCAGTTCAACTCTTCCAAAACGAACAATAAGTTCAGAGAGTACGGTGGGTGCGGGATATCCGCTATCTATAGCAATACGACTCCCTATGTCGAGTGTGTAGTGTCGGAGCGCTCCGGCCTGTTGGTTGATAACAACGTCGACGATTGGGTGGAAGCTATCAAGCGCCTCGTTGATAGTTCTCAATTGCGCGATACGATAAAGGAAGAGTCCTTCAAGTATGTCGAATTGAACCATTCGCATGAATCGATTATTCCAGCCTGGCGCGAGGCGCTCGATAGAGTTTCTCATGATTCTGAATGCTTGATGTCCTCCAGGATTCGGTTCAACTATGTAAAACATTTCCATCTGAGTGGCATGTCACGCGTTGCCAAGCGAATGGAGGCCGCTACGGCGACTTCTATATATGGATTTGTCTTGAAAGGAAAGCTGAAGTCGCTTTTGAGCAGGGCGCCTGTTAGAAAAGTGGTAAGAACCTTTGCTTTTTTTGCGTTGATTGCTACCGGCTTGTATATCTTGAAGGCGAGTATAATGTGAGGAAAAAAACTGTTTTGATCGTCTGTAATGATGTCGTCGGGCTCAAAATGGCCGGACCGGCAATCAGATGTGTGGAAATAGCAAAAGTTCTTTCACAAAGCTTCGATGTTAAAGTGTATGCGCCAAAGGCTCAGCCGTTGGTTGACGTGTTGTTCGAAACAAAAAAGTTCTCGGATGCGGATTTCAAGTCGACAGCAGAAAATGCGGATTTTCTGATAGTTCAAGGTGACGCTTTAAGATCTCATCCTTTTTTAAAGGATTTAAAAGGTTGTCTTGTGGTAGACCTTTATTGCCCGGTTCCACTTGAATATCATCAGGCATCGGAAGGTGTAAGCCTTAATGTAAGAGGGATGACCAGCAATTTTTTATGCGATGTGCTGCTTGAGCAACTCGTGTACGGAGATCATTTCCTTTGTGCAAGTGAAAAACAGAGGGGATTCTGGCTGGGTGCACTGACGTTGGCCGGACGAGTCAACGCAGATCGTTGGCCGCAAGCGAGTCACGCCGATGTTTCCGACCTGATATCGCTGCTGCCATTTGGATTGTCGTCCCAGCGGCCGGAGCCGACCAGGCGAGCGATACGCTCAACCTTTAATATCCCCGCAGATGATTTTGTTCTTGTATGGGGAGGTGGGTTGTATCAATGGTTTGATCCATTGACGCCCATCAAGGCTGTCCATCGCTTGATTTCGGAAGGTGCACGAGTGCATCTCGTGTTCATTGGGGTCAAGCATCCAAATGCCAGTATTGCTCAGCATGATATGTGTGCTCGAGCAGTCGAACTGGCCACCGAGCTCGGGTTGATCGATAAGTTTGTTCACTTTAATTTTGGCTGGGTGGACTATGACGATCGCCATAATTTTCTGCTTGATGCAGATGCCGGTATAAGTTCTCACTTTGACAATCCCGAGACGCGCTTCTCGTTTCGAACTCGCATGCTGGATTATCTCTGGTGTGACTTGCCGATCATTGCAACACAAGGCGATGTGTTTGGTGATTCTCTGATTCCCGAGGGGACAGGCATATCCGTCGGTTTTGAAGACCTTGAGGGTTGGGTTCAAGCTATAACGGTCTTGATGACTGATAAAAGCGAGCATAAAAGATTCCAGGAAAACGTCCGCAACTATTCAGAAAGGTTTCGCTGGGACTCTGTAGTACACCCTTTGCTCGAAAGGCTTGGGACAATGACTGTTGCACCTGACCGATCACTGGTCCGGTCGCACTACGTCAGCGCCAATCAATCAACAGGTTTTTTCTTTCGTTTGCGACGTCGTTATGCTTCCGGCGGAGTTCTATCGATTTTTGCTGCTGTATGGAGACGTTTGCGTTAAATGAGGAGTTCCAGGTTTGAGGTCGTGTAGTTTGACGTTCCGTAACTATATAAATGGGCATGAGCATTCGAGTTTTATATGAAAAAACAAGTCCCATCTGTATGCGCAGTGATCATTACCTTCTTTCCAGATCTGGGCAACTTGAGGAATTTGGTCGAGTCTTTAAACGAGCAGGTCGATAGCATTGTCATTGTGGACAATGGGTCGTCGGATTCGATGGAGCTTTTTGTCAGCCAGCTAGACATTGAAAGCAAACCTGCTGTTCTCAGTCTTGGTGAAAACCTGGGTATCGGTCATGCGCAGAACGTTGGTATTGAATATGCCAAGACTTCCGGCGCTACCTACGTCGTACTGTTTGATCAGGATAGCTGCCCTGAGAAGAATATGGTTGTGAAGCTGCTTTCCGCAGCGAGGGAGCTGGAGTCATCTGGTGTTCCTTTGGCAGCGGTTGCGCCAGGTTACAAAGACTTCGATGGTGGCAGGTTGTCCAGTTTTGTACGTATCGGGTATTTCGGTTTTTCTCGAATAGACTGTGCTCCTGACAGCGGAGTCGTCGAGGCAGACTTTCTAATTTCCTCTGGATCGCTGATTCCCCTTTCGGCTATCGCCAAGGTCGGGGGCGTGGATGCGAGCCTGTTTATCGATCACGTCGACACTGAATGGTGCTTGCGCGCGAAGTCTATGGGACTCAAGCTGTTTGGCGTAAACGACGCGATCATGTTGCATTCGTTGGGTGATCGTAGAGCCAGATTCTGGTTTCTTCGTTGGCGAACCGTTCCGTACCATTCACCTTTCCGTTATTACTATATGTTCCGCAATAGCATTCTGCTTCAGCAAAGATCCTACATGCCGCTACGTTGGAAAATAGCCGACCTTGCACGATGCCTGAGAGCACTGGTTTTTTTTGGTATTTTTTCTTCGGATCGAATGGCGTGCGTTAAGATGATGCTTCGTGGCGCGCGGGACGGTATAGCCGGTGTCACTGGCAAGATGAAATAAGCGTTGTCGGGGGCGTCCGGTCATTCGGGTGTGTAAGGTAAGTGGCTTGCATCGTGATTTACGTGTATTGCGCTTAGAGTCATATCAAATATGAGTAGGTTTTATTTATGGTAGTTCTTGATATTGGCTGTGGAAGGAAGAAAATCACCGGGGCAATCGGCATTGACTTTTCTGCGATGAGCGATGCCGATATTACGCTCGATCTCAATAAGGAACGTCTCCCTTTTGAGGACAGCAGTGTCGATTTCATTTTTTCATCTCATACTCTAGAACATTTGACGATCGAAGGCTTTCTCCATGTTATGGAGGAGTGCTATCGGGTATTGAAGCCGGCTGGTCAACTCAAAATCGTTGTTCCTTATTTTACAACCACCGCTAACCTGGCCAATCCATTTCACAACAACAACATCTGTTTCAACGAACATACGTTTCGGTTCTTTTCCTCCGATTCGGAAACGGATGCAATGGCGAAGCACGAGTATGCTTCACCCAGTTGCCCGCATTGGGGGCTGAGATACTCTGCGAACAGTGAAATTGGTATTGAGTTCAAGACCTTGTCAGTATCCTATTTCTACTTTCCAGAATATGTGGACTCTTCCGACGAGGAGAAATTTTTGGCGCGTTCCTCGAAAATGAACGTGGTGGATCAGATCGCCTATTCCCTGGAAGCAGTCAAACCTTGTCCTGTGCGTCCTGAAACAGGTCCTGTCGGGACCAAGGATGATCCGTTTGCGTTTGTTGAGCAGCAGCTCCAGCACATAAACAATCAAATCGCCTATCTTGAAGCAAGAGAAGTGGGTGAGTCAGAACTCCGTACTGCGAAAAGTGTAGTGACCACTACGAGAAAAGACGGAAGTATTTTCAGTGTTGACGGGGTTCTGACGCCAGTCAACTTCCTGGTTTATGAGCTAGATGCCGTCATTCAGGATCTTCGTCGCAAGATTGATGCTCTGGGGTAGTCGAGCCAAGACGCTACGATCAGCTGTCTCGCACCTCTAAGTCCCGACAGAATGCTTACTGTTTTTAGTGAGCAAGATGCCGGGATTTTTTGATTCCGTTTGTATTAGACCGAATGAAACGCTCGCCGAGGATCTCGCCGGTGGGTAGGTGGCCGCCTGTCCGGATTCAGGATAGGGGCGTGGCGGTGTTGCTGCGCCCCCTCCCAACCACTCCTCCGTACAGGGCAAGCAGAGACAGAGCCTTGTCGGAAGGCGGATGGTTTTGTTCACCCGGCGCCCTGCACGACGGTACAATTCAGAAACTATTTAGCCAAGCCAGAGGATTGTCTGCAATGGGTTATATCAAGGAGCACTGGGGCTATTTGACCGGTGCAGGTGCGTATCCGGGCGTCGATTGCTTAAGGGCGCTGGCGGTTGCGCTTGTTGTTCTCTACCACTTCCATTTGTTTCCTGTCGGTTGGATAGGCGTAGACATATTTTTTGTACTGAGTGGTTTTTTGATCGGTGGAATTATTCTCGATAAAACAACATCGGGTCGTTTCGATTTTGTGGAGTTTTACAAGAAGAGAGCTTTACGAATACTTCCAATTTATTATTTTATAATGCTTTTGTGTTTTGTGTTGAAAGCGGGTGGGGTGTTCGATTTTATAGCTGTAAAAAGCATGCTTTCGGGGATGTTGTTTCTGCAGACTACGGGGCCTTACTTCTTTCCGGGCTATTTCAATATCAATGAGGCTTACATCCCAGGTGGCTCGTGGAGTCTGGTCATTGAGGAAATGTTCTACCTGATTGCTCCATTGGCGATTGTCTTGGTTTCTTACCTTTCGGGTAAAAAGCCATGGCCGATGCTGGTCGCGCTGGTGGTTGCTTATCTTTCAGGTATTGCAGTGCGGGCGGCAATGACATCGGGCTTTGCACCCGATGATTCCAGTTGGTACTTCGCAAGCTTTATTCAGTTCCATTCTCGATATGATGAGCTGGCAGTCGGTGTTCTGGCGGCGGCTTACTTAAGGTTTGCACGTGATGTAAGATCGCAATCGGCGTGGTGGATTTCGGCGGCAATTATTCTGAGTTTTCTTTTTCTTGTGTATATCTATGGAAACCCTGAGTTTCTTGCGAGGCCGTTCCTGATAACGCGAGACACCCTCTGGCTGCCAACACTCCTGGGGGCGATAGGTGCTTGTTTTGTGCTCGGTGCTTACTGGATGCCTCTACAAGCAAAACCCATTGTGTTGCTTGCCAGGTTGTCGTACCCGCTTTACCTGGTTCATATATTGTTTCTTGAGATCACCAATAGGTACATCGGTGGCGGTTTGCTCAAGTGGTTGGCTGATACATTTACCGAACACGGTTTGTCTATAATCCGGATAGTAATCTGTGTTTTTCTTTCTTATCTTGTTTCCTTGTTGGTGGAGTATCCATTTATCAGGATGTACAAGAGGAAAGATAGCAAGAGGGTAAGCAAGGAGGGGATGGAAGTGGCTCCCGTGTAAGCCGGTTTCTCGTCCTTAACATTCTGCTCATGGAGCAGTTCGTGGTCGGAGCGAATCGCGACGTGCATGGGAAACTTGGCCGGGAAGGGTGAACTTCCTCCTCGGCCAAGGTGCTAACTGTTTACGCGGTTCTTGACAGGATTTCGATCATGGCTTCTTGAATGCCTGCTTCTCGAAGTCTGTTTTTATAGGCATCAATATCATAATTTGCTCTGAAGAACTCTACAGTTCTTGAGTGCGCATCGATAGACGCGTAGCACGCACCGGGAATTCTGTCCCTGGCCTGGCCTACAGAACCCGGGTTGACGATGACTCCGCTTCCGGCTGGCCGTTGCATTGGATGGTGCGTGTGTCCGAGCACCAGGTAGTCCATTGCGTCGGGCCAGGCAAAGCCTATCTCCGTATCCTTATAGATGTACTCTTCAGCGTTATGTGGGCTTCCGTGCGCTACATACATGGCTGTATCGACAGGCGTGCTTTTTTCATCGGTCGAAAAGCGCAGTTCCAGAGCGTCCGGGAGTGATGAAAGCCATTCCAGATTCTCGTCGGTCAGCGATTCTCGTGTGCTCTGTATTCTGTACTTCGATTCTCGGCTATCGGAATAGCTGAGCTCGCCCAGTACGTATTTGTCATGATTGCCTTTGATGCAATGTACTTTGCGTTCTCGCAGTAACCGGCAAACCTCGTTCGGCTCGGTGTAGTAGCCCAGGAGGTCGCCAGCGCAAACGATATCCGCCGAGGGCGGTATTGAGTCCAATACCGCTTGCAGGGCGGGGAGGTTGGCGTGTACATCGGCAATGATGTACACGGGCTCTCCACGATAAGGTAACAGCAAGGGGAGGCTGCTCATTATTCGAAGTACAGCTCTTCGTAGTAGCGCAGGAATCGGCCAGACTGTGCAATCTTCCAGCCGTTGAAAGGTTCTTGTTTAACGATGTTGTATACAAAGGCTGCGCACGAGTTGTAGCCGTAGTATGCCTTGGAGGCCTCGGTTGAACTCAAACGACCATTGATTTCAAACAAAACGGGACCGGTTTCGGTCTGGATCAACTGAACGTTGAAGTGGCCAAAGTCCAAGCCTTCTTCAATCAGTGCCTTGCCGATATTATTCAGATAAGAGGAAATGCTTTCATCCAGAACGATTTCACCATACGAGGTGGCGCCGTCCGGCGTCAGTGTTCTCTTGAAAATGATATGGTTGATTTCTTTGGTGTAACGGTCAACGTAGCAACCGCAAGTGTACTCGTTGCCTGTCAACAGTTCTTGAACCAGGAAGGAGTCAACTTTGATGTTTTCTTCCGCGATCAGCTTCTTGGCTTCAGCAAGCCCGGAAACCTTATAGATGCTGCGAGAAGAGGAGCTATGGTTCGGTTTGATTACAATCGGGCCGGAGATGTTGCCGGACTCCAGGTACTCACTCAGCGAACTGGTCTTTGGAACTCTGATGCCATGTCGCTCCAGCACGGCTGACGTGGAGACCTTGTCCATGCAGATGTCAGTGATGCTAGAGGAGAGCGTTGCGGCTCGCAGTGTTTCATCGCGATAGTTGGCTACCGCCGCCAGCTCGTGCTGGGTGCCGGAGAACACAATTTGAATGTCGTGTTCTTTTACATAGTTTCGCAGGTGGCTGTGATACTCAGGGGATGCCGCCAGAGGAAATATAGGCGTCTTGACTACAGGTGCTGAGGGCAGGGAAAAAAAGCGTCCGGCACCCAGCTCTTCACTGTTGGCGAAGTGGATGTTCAGAGGCTCGCCAAAGTCGTGAAATGCCAAGGCCTTGTAAATGCTCTGTCCCATTACAGAGCCCGCACCGGTAATCAGAATATTCATGTTCTATGTTAAACCTGTAAATTGATTTCTTCGACATAGCCAGCGAAAGCACTTTTGAAAGAGCTCCACTGAGGGGTATAGCCTGGCAGGATTGTCGGCTGCATGGTTCTGACATCAAAAGCCGACAGATCATTTTCTATGTGTTTGTTGATGACTTCCAACCCGGTCATTTCGGCTGCCAGCGCCACGATTTCAGCAATGCTGGCAGAGTCCGGGTAGCCAGTGTTCAGAACGCGTGTTGTCGATGCCAGATCAAATCCGTCTGTCGCAATCCATTTCAGTAATTGGACCAGTTCAGTGATGTGGACATACGTGCGTCTTTTGAGGCCTGCACCGTACTGAGCGAGACTGCTCTTCTGACGGATGCCTTGCTCGATCGCCTTGAAGAAGTTTCCGTGTTTCTGGCCTACGCCAAAGACATCGGCAATTCTTACCGAGACAAAGGGGACTCTGATCAGATCTTCGAACAGTTTTTCGCCGAAGACCTTGGAGGCAGAGTAGTAATCGTTGCAGCGCAGCTTGTCGCCAGTGCGGCAGTTCAAGGCGTAGGGGTAGACGTTGTTGGTGGAAGCGTAGATCAAGCCACGATGTTTTTCGTTGACCTGTTCCAGTACCAGCGTGTCGATGAGGGTGTTTTCAGAAAGTGCGCTGCTTGTATTGTTCATGTTTGCTGCAAGATGAACAATCAATGAGCCAGCTGGAAGTTGAGTAAAGTCAGTCTCAACAAAATCTGGAGTCTCGAAAGACTCCAGAAATTTGCTTCCGACATATCCGGTTGATCCGGTTACCGCAATGCGGTAACCGGCTGAATATTTGCATCGGAGATTCATGGTCAGAGACCCGCTTGGACTACTTTCTTCAGCGTCTCTACGATGACCTCTACGTCATTCTTGGTAACGCCCATGTGCATCGGCAGAGAGATCAGCTCATTGCTGGCCTTGTGTGCGGCAGGGCATTTGCCGGCACCCGAGCTGTACATGCGGTATTCGGTGTTGTCGCGATAGTGCACGCCTGGGTAGATTTCGTGTTCGTTCAGAGCCATCAGGACTTCATCGCGTTTTGGTACGCGAACCTGGAACAGGTGACGAGACGATTCGCAGCCTGGCGAAACCAGAACAGGCTCGATCAGTGTTTCGCCTTCCAGGGCTTCCAGGTACCAGTCGGCCAGTTGGCGGCGATAGGCGTTGTCGCGGTCAAGGTACTTCAGCGAGACCAGGCCGATGGCGGCCATGATGGAGTTGCCGTGATATTTGAAGCCCAGCTCTTCCACGTCGTACTTCCATTTGTAGGCACCCTGGCTGGCGGTGCGTGCAAATGTGTCCTTGTTGATCCCGAGCCATGCCAGCTTGCGCGCACGTTCGTCGTCTTCCTTGTCGCGGAAGCAGATCATCCCGGAGTCGGCAGTCGCCAGGTTTTTTACGGCCTGGAAGCTGAATACGGTGACGTCTGCGTCGTGGCCAACGTGCTTGCCGTCAACGCGGGTGCCCGCCATGTGAGCGGCGTCCAGAACGACCTTGATGTCGCGATCCTTGCACAGCTTGAGCACTTTTTCGTACTGGCCGACGTTACCGCCCAGGCCTACGAAGATGATCGCCTTGGTCTTGTCGGTGATCTTGCGCTCTACATCGACCGGGTCAAGGCAGAGGTATTGGTCGACATCAGCGAAAACCGGGGTGAGTTCGGCTTGGATGATCGCGTGGTTGGTCGATACGAAGGTCAGCGCCGTAGTGATGACTTCGGCATCGTCGCCCCAGCCATACTTCGTCTTCATCATGTGGAATGCCAGGTGCAGACCAACCGTGTTGGAGCTCAGGAAATGCGCATGCGGCAGGCCTGTGTAGGTTTTCCAGGCCTCTTCCATTTCGACTGTCTTGAAGCCCAGACCGGTCCAGCCTTTTTCCAGGCATTCGCGGATGCCTTCAAGGCATTCGTCGACTCGGAAGTTTGGAACAAAAAGTTGCGTTGCCACAGTATCACCCCGCGTGATTATTCAAATATTTTTTAATAACGACATCTGGCTCACCATCTTCGACGATGCTGCCGTGATCGATCCAGATAACTCTATTGCACAGCTTGCGCAGCAAGTCGGGCTGATGGGATACGAATACCATGATGCTAGAGCTATCAATGAAATCATGCATGCGTGCCAGAGCCTTATCGATGAATTCTGCATCACCACCGGCAAAAAGTTCATCGAGAATAAGAATGTCTGGATGAACGGCAGTGGCGATAGCAAAAGCCAGGCGCATGTACATCCCTGTGGAGTAGTACTTCACAGGGGTGTCAATGAACTCGGCCAAACCCGTGAACTCAATGATCTCGGGTTCGATCTTTTTGAGCATGGACTTGCTGTAGCCGAGGATTGCGCCGTTGAGGTAGATGTTCTCACGGCCGCTCAGCTCAACGTTGAAGCCTGCTCCAATTTCCAGTAGAGGGGCAATTCGGCCATTGACCGTTACAGATCCCTCTGTTGCGCAGTAAATGCCGCAAATGGCTTTCAGCAGCGTACTTTTCCCTGCTCCGTTGTGGCCCACAATCCCGATCCGGTCGCCATGAACGACCTCGAGATTGAGGTTTTTCAGTGCGCGGAATTCCGTGTATTTGCTTTTGTTGTGGCGCTTCAGCAGCCCAGCAAAGAATTCCTTCAGCGACTGTCCTTTGTCATGGTACAGGCGGAAGTTTAGATTTAGATCTTTTATCGAGATACTTGAGTTCATATCGATCACAACTTGAATACTATGTATCGATCATGCTTTTTGAATATGTATATACCCAAAAGCAAGCTGAGAATTGCCAGTGTCACAACCTTTGCATAAACATCGGGCCCGGCGAGGGAGCCTTCATAGATAGGCAGTCGGAAGATTTCGATGAACAGCGTCAGCGGGTTCAACGCAAAGATCCATCTGTAGGTGTCCGGGACGAAAGAGAGCGGGTAGATGATCGGCGTCAGGTAGTAAAGGGCTTGGAGTATCACACCCACGATGTTGGGCAGGTCACGGAACGAAACGGTCGCGATGCTCAATGCCAGTCCCAGGCCTACTGCAAAGGCAAATAGCAACAGGAAGTTGATTGGCAGGATAAAGAGCGAAGCGGTAAAAGGAGCGCCGATCGCAAGGGCGATGATGAACAGGCAGATCGTGCTGAAGATAGCGTCGACCAGCAGGCTTATCGAAGTGGAAATGACGAATATCTGTTTCGGTATGTGGATTTTCTTGATTAATGACTCGTTGGCCAGCAATGCCTGCATACCTTGGGCCAGGCAGTTCGAGAATAACGTGAAAGGTACGAGCCCCGAGAACAGGAAAATTGCAAATGTCTTAAGTGGCCATTTCATGATCATCGAAAATACGACAGAGGTCACGACCATGGTCAGTAGCGGGTTTAACAATGTCCAGAAAAAGCCGAGGGCGGTCCTTCTGTAACGCATTGTCAATTGTTGCCAAATCAACTGCTTGAGCACTAATTTGTATTGGAATAGTTCTTTAAAAAAAATGCTGAACACAATGTTTTATTCCGAGGCGAAAGGCCAGATTGCATGTTTCTCAAAAAGAGGTCGCCCTTGCATATGGACGGCCTGCCAAGTGCTTTGTTGATACCGTTGTGTTGAATGTTGCTCGGGTATCAAGAAAACATATCCATGTCCGCAAAAGAATCATGTCCCGAAAGCGTGGTGCATGATGCAGTTGAGTTTGATTGTTTCAGCCGCTTGCTGATAATCGCTTTTTCGGCTTTACACATGCTAGCACCTCCATTTCTTTCGGAATTCCGAATCAGCCTGCCTGGACCGCGCGACAGCATACCAGCATGTATCGATCGAATGAAGCCAGCCACCCATTTGCGCGGGGAGCGACGAGCGGTGAAAGCCACGCTGTGCCAGTGATTGGCCAGGTTTGGCTTGTGTACCGTCATTGGGCTGGCTGTGTGTATTCGGGCCGGTGGTCTGTGCACTTGTCCTGCGCAGCAGCCAGGCTCGATGTGCTTGATATGTGAAGGTGTGGAGGTTCTCTCGAGGGGGCATTATCCTTGGCTGTCGTTGAAGGAGCGGCTGACCGTTCACGAAGGGCAATCAGGTGCCGGTGGCACTGATCAATATCACCTGCGCTGTTGCGGGCACATGCCAAAGGAAGAGAGGGCTTCGGCGAGATCAGGTTGAAGCCTGACAGAGTATTCTCCCGGGGCTGTCTGAGCGCAGTGTTGTATCAAATTAGCCGACTTTTTCGGAGCCCGGTCGAGTATGAGTTTCTGGTGGTTTTTTATTGGCGCGGGTGTCGCATCGTTCGTGCTGACGGCCCTTTTGCGTCAATACGCACTCGCACGCAGTCTGATGGATATTCCCAATGCCCGCAGTTCGCACTCGGTTGCGACGCCGAGGGGCGGCGGCGTTTCGATTGTGATCGTGTTTCTTCTGGGGCTTTGCGTTCTGTACGGGCAATCGCTGACAAGTCTTGCCACCTTTCTCGGGATGGCGGCGGCGGGAGTCGTCATAGCGGTTATCGGGTTTATGGATGATCACGGCCACATTGCCGCTCGCTGGCGGCTTGCCGGGCATTTCTGTGCGGCAGCCTGGATGGTGTTCTGGCTCAACGGTTTCGAGACGATCAAGCTGTTCGGACTGACGATTCATCTGGGCTGGAGCGGTGCCGTCATTGCGGCGATCTATCTGGTGTGGATGCTCAACCTCTACAACTTCATGGACGGTATCGATGGCATCGCCAGTGTCGAGGCGATCAGTGCCTGCGCAGGGGCGTGTCTGCTTTACGCGCTTGATGGTCAGCCGGTGTTGATCTGGGTTCCGCTATTGTTGTCCCTGGCGGTCGCGGGTTTTCTGATCTGGAACTTTCCGCCCGCCAGAATTTTCATGGGCGATGCAGGCAGCGGTTTCCTGGGCATCATTTTAGGTGGTATTTCGCTGGCGGCTGCTAGTGTTGACTCCAGGTGGTTCTGGGTCTGGAACATTCTGCTGGGTGTTTTCATCGTTGATGCGACATTTACGCTGTTGCGCCGATTGGTGCGGGGGGACAAAGTTTATGAGGCTCATCGAAGTCATGCTTACCAGTACGCCTCTCGCCTCTACGGCAAGCATCTCCCGGTGACGCTTGGGGTCTTGTTGATCAATGTATTCTGGTTGCTGCCCGTGGCTTTTTCGGTCGTGTATTTTGATGTCGATGGCGCAGCGGCTCTGACAATTGCGTATGTGCCCCTGTTGTTGATTGCCATCAAGTATCGTGCGGGTGAGCTGGAGCGTCCCGTCCCTACAACGTAGCGCATAATACATTTGGGTCCGGCCGTCATGAATTCCCGTAAAATGCCAATATATCGTCGTCAGGGAAAGGGCCATCCGGTTGAGGTTTATGGATAAGATACGAGCGTTTTTGTTGGGGCTACCGAGGCGGCAGAAGCGCCTCATCCAGGTCGCTACGGACATTTTTCTGGTCTGGATGGCTTTGTGGCTGGCGTTCATCGTTCGTCTCGGGATTGACGACATGTACAACCCGCTGCGCATTCATTTCTGGCTTTTCGTTTGCGCTCCCGTCATCGCCGTTCCTCTTTTCATACGTTTCGGTATGTACCGTGCCGTGATGCGCTATTTCGGCAACGATGCGCTGATTGCGATCATCAAGGCTGTCAGCCTTTCTGCCCTGATCCTGGCGCTTGTGGTTTTCTGGTACAGCAATCATGAAGCTGTCGTCCCGCGCTCGATCATTTTCAACTACTGGTGGCTGAGCCTTGTGATCATCGGTGGGCTGCGCCTGTGCATGCGCCAGTACTTCATGGGTGACTGGTTCACCGCGGCGCAGCATGTACCGTTCGCCAGCCGGGATGATGGTCTGACCAAGGTGGCGATCTACGGGGCGGGTGTCGCAGGCAACCAGCTTGTCGCGGCATTGCGCATGGGGCGGGTCATGCGTCCTGTCGCGTTCATCGACGATGATTCCAGTATTGCCGACCGGTCTATCTCGGGTCTGCAGGTCTACAAGCCAAAACACATTCAACAGATGATCGATGTCACCGGGGCGCAGGAAATTCTCCTGGCGCTGCCTTCATCGACTCGGGCGCGTCGCAGGGAAATCCTCAATCTGCTGGAAGGCTTCCCCCTTCATGTGCGCAGCGTGCCTAACTTCACGGATCTGGCCAGTGGCCGGGTCAAGGTCGAGGATATCCAGGAGGTCGATATCGCCGACCTGCTGGGGCGTGATTCGGTGCCGGCTCAGCCGGACCTGCTCGAGCGCTGCATCCGGGGCAAGACCGTGATGGTCACCGGGGCGGGTGGATCGATCGGTTCGGAGTTGTGCCGGCAGATCTTTGTGTTGGGGCCGACGACCCTGTTGCTGTTCGAACACAGCGAATTCAATCTTTACAGCATTCTGTCCGAACTTGAGCAACGGGGATGCCGAGAGGCGGTGCGGGTGCGGTTGCTGCCGATCCTCGGGTCGATCCGTCAGCCGGAAAAGTTGCTCGATGTGATGAAAACCTGGAAGGTCGACACCGTTTACCACGCGGCGGCCTACAAGCATGTGCCGATGGTTGAACACAACATTGCCGAGGGTGTGTTGAACAACGTGATCGGTACGCTCAACACGGCGCAAGCGGCGTTGCAGTCCGGTGTTTCGAACTTTGTACTGATCTCGACCGACAAGGCTGTTCGCCCGACCAATGTCATGGGCAGTACCAAGCGTCTGGCAGAGTTGACCCTCCAGGCTCTGAGTCGGGAAGTGGCTCCGGTGCTGTTCGGCGACAAGGCCAATGTTTCCCGTGTCAACAAGACCCGCTTCACCATGGTGCGTTTTGGCAACGTGCTGGGTTCGTCCGGTTCCGTGATTCCGCTGTTTCACAGCCAGATCAAGTCCGGCGGGCCGCTGACCGTGACTCATCCGAAGATCACCCGCTACTTCATGACGATCCCGGAGGCGGCACAACTGGTGATCCAGGCAGGTTCCATGGGGCAGGGCGGTGATGTGTTCGTGCTGGATATGGGCGAGCCGGTCAGGATTGTCGAACTCGCCGAGAAAATGATTCACCTGTCGGGTTTGAGTATTCGTTCCGAGCGCAATCCTCAGGGCGACATTTCCATCGAGTTCACAGGTTTGCGCCCGGGTGAAAAGCTCTACGAAGAACTGTTGATCGGCGACAATGTTGCCGCCACGCCGCATCCTATGATCATGACGGCCAATGAGGATCACTTGCCCTGGGACGTTCTGAAGTCCCGGCTGAGAGAACTGCTCGCGGCTGTCGAAGCGGATGACTACTCCCGCGTCCGCCAGCTTCTGCGCGAAACGGTCAGCGGCTACACGCCGGACGGCGAGATAGTCGACTGGATCCACCAGCAGCGCCGCCTCGAGCCCTGATTGTTTCACATCCTGTAACGGACGTATTTTTGACTTGTCCTGATCATCGCCTAACTTTGAGGAGCAGCTTCGGAAAAGCTGCTTTCTCAATTGATGATGGAGCGTCACATATGCGTACCGGTTATTTCTACTCCCTGATTTTTGCCCTGCTGACCAGCGCCTCGATTGCCGCCATCGCTGCGCCTGTGGCGCCGTCCGATGCGAACAAGGTCCCACTGGTGATGGATTCGTCAGCCACTTCCGACGTCCGGAAAGTTGATCTCAACGGGGCCGATGCAGCCACCCTTCAAAAGGAGCTGGCGGGTGTTGGAGAGGCCAAGGCCAAGGCAATTGTTGCATATCGTGAAACAAACGGGCCATTTGCATCCGTCGATGAGTTGCTCGAAGTGAAAGGCATCGGCAAAGCGATCCTGGATCGCAATCGCGACAAGCTGGAAGTCAACTAAGCTGATTGTTCAACGCCAAGGGGCCGGTCATTGACCGGCCCTTTTTGCATCCCGGTCCTGAAGGTCTGCGAGGGAGCAGGGTGCCTTTCCGTCGGAATATATAAAATTATGGCTATCATATTGCGCTGAGATTATGCCTATAATAATTTCGCTCGCCACGGAAGCTTTCCTGCTTTCAGAGGCTGCTCATTCCTCACGCATTCCAGGAGTATCGTCATGAATTCCCCGAAATCCCAAGGTACGGCGCTTGTCACTGGCGCTTCTTCCGGCATTGGTGCGGTGTATGCCGAGCGGTTGGCGGCACGTGGTTTTGATCTGTTGCTGGTGGCTCGCGATCAGGAACGCCTGGAGTCTGCGGCTGGCAAGCTGCGGGGGGATTACGGTGTCCAGGTCGAAGTGTTGAAGGCCGATCTGACGCAAAAGGAGGAAGTGCTCAAGCTTGAGCAGCGCCTGCGCAGCGATTCCAGCATCAGCCTGCTGGTGAACAATGCAGGGGTGGCGGTCAATGGATTGCTGGCCAATGCCGATCCCGAGGTGCTGGAACAACTGATTCAATTGAACGTCACCGCACTGACCCGATTGGCAGCCGCCGCAGCCGCTGCGTTTACCAAGGCCGGGCATGGCACGATCATCAATATCGCGTCAGTGGTCGCCTTGTTCCCCGAACGTTTCAATGCCACCTACAGTGCCAGCAAGGCCTACGTGTTGAGCCTTACTCAATCGCTCAATACGGAACTCGAAGGCACGGGCGTCAAGGTACAAGCGGTATTGCCGGGTGTGACCCGCACTGAAATCTGGGAGCGTTCCGGTTTTGATGCCAGCGGTATTCCGGCGGAGATGGTCATGGAGGCGGGCGAGATGGTGGATGCTGCGCTGTCGGGGCTGGATCAGGGTGAGCTCGTCACCATTCCTTCGCTGCCCGATGCCGCAGAGTGGCAAGCCTTCGTTGCCGCACGTCATGTGATGGCGCCCAACCTGTCCCACAGTTCGGCGGCCAGCCGTTACAAGTAAAAAACTTTAGAGTCGTGAGAGGTCAACCCGATATGGATCAGCGTCGAATAGTTGTCACGGGTATGGGCCTGGTATCGCCCTTGGGCAGTGGTGTCGACGTCGTCTGGCAGCGTCTGCTTGCCGGGCGCTCGGGCTTGCGCCAGTTGCCGGAAGCGGTGGTTGCCGATCTGCCGGCCCGGGTCGGTGGTGTGGTGCCGACGATGGAAGAGGACGCCGAAGCCGGTTTCGATCCGGATCGGGCGACGCCGCCCAAAGAACAGAAGAAGATGGACCGTTTCATTCTGTTCGCCATGGAGGCTGCCCGTCAGGCGCTGGAGCAAGCTGGATGGCAACCTTCGGACGCCAATGCTCAGGAACGCACGGCCACCATCATCGGTTCGGGTGTCGGTGGCTTCGGTGCGATTGCCGATGCCGTGCGTACCACCGACAGCCGTGGGCCACGGCGTTTGTCACCGTTCACCATTCCGTCGTTTCTGGTCAACCTCGCGGCAGGCCATGTCTCGATTCAGCACGGGCTCAAAGGTCCGATTGGCGCACCGGTCACCGCGTGTGCCGCGGGTGTCCAGGCGATCGGTGACGCCGCTCGGCTGATTCGCGCCGGTGAGGCCGATATTGCGGTGTGCGGCGGTGCAGAAGCGTCTATCGATCGAGTCAGCCTTGCCGGTTTTGCAGCGGCGCGGGCGTTGTCCAGCGGCTACAACGAAACGCCCGAACGAGCCTCGCGGCCGTTCGACAGTGGCCGGGACGGTTTTGTGATGGGTGAAGGCGCAGGGCTGCTGGTGATCGAATCGCTGGATCACGCATTGGCACGCGGTGCCAGGCCACTGGCCGAACTGGTCGGCTACGGCACCAGCGCCGACGCCTATCATCTGACCGCCGGGCCGGAAGACGGCAGCGGAGCTCGACGAGCCATGACGTTGGCGCTGGCTCAGGCCGGTATCGCGCCGGACCAGGTGCAGCATCTGAATGCACATGCGACCTCGACGCCGGTTGGCGACCTGGGTGAACTGGCTGCAATCAAGTCGGTGTTTGGAACGCAGAACAAAATCGCCGTGACCTCGACCAAGTCCGCCACCGGGCATTTGCTGGGTGCTGCCGGCGGCCTTGAGGCGATCTTCACGCTGCTGGCTATCCGCGACCAGGTCGTTCCGCCGACCCTCAACCTGGACAATCCCGATCCGGCCAGCGAAGGCGTGGACATTGTCCACGGTCAGGCGCGGTCGATGCCGATCGAGTACGCGCTGTCCAACGGGTTCGGATTCGGTGGGGTCAATGCGAGCGTGTTGTTCAAGCGTTGGCGGGATTAGTCTTCGGAGCGCTTGAGGTGTTCGCGGGTGACGTCGAGGATCTGTTGCGCCAATCCGGCATCCGCGACGCTGCGTGAGAGCAGGAGCGCGCCCGCCAGTGTGGCCATGATGACGATGCTGCGTGCGGCCGCGTCCTCGCCTTCGAGGGTGTTCTGGATCTGATCCAGACGCGCTTTCAGCACGGCGTCGCTGGTCGGGCTCGGTTGGCCGCGCAATCCCAGTTCCGAAGAAATGGTCAGCAGCGGGCAGCCTTCATGAGGCGAGGTCTGGTGCCACTCGGACAGGTACGTATCGATGAAGGCTTCCAGCGGTTTTTCCTGGGCGAACAGTTCCTCGCACAAGCCTGCGACCTGATCGCCGGCGGCTTGCAGGGCTTTTTCGACCAGGTCGTCCTTGGATTTGAAATGCGAATAAAAGCCGCCGTGGGTCAGGCCCAGCGCTTTCATCAACGGTTGCAGTCCGGTCGCGCCGATGCCGTCCTTGCGAAACCGTTCGGACGCTTCCTTGATGATGCGCTGATGGGTCTGGGCTTTATGATCTTGCGAGTAACGCATTTAAACTCTCCGCAACAAGAGCACCATCTTAACCAATGAGAATTGAATGGTGACTGTACTTCTACTTCTAAAAAGCCTGCCGATGAATCCAACATGTTCGTAACAGCCATCAACGGTTGGCACGGATAGTGGTTGCAGCTCACAAAGTTGCCATCACCGAAGGAGCAGGAGAACCATGTACAAAGACTATCCGGCCGCCTATCAAGTCAGTAAAGGCTCGGCCTTGCAGGTCAATGCGCCGTTTTACGAGCGGATTCGCGACCAGAAGGGGGCGCGGACCCTGATCGAGCAATTCGAAGTGCCGATCCGCACCGGCCGCGCCTGGCATGTTCCGGCGGGGCATGTGTTTCGTGTCACCACACCGGTGGGGCCGCAGGTGGGCGACTTCAATGTGTGGAATGCCCACGATCCGCGCGAACGGATGTGGGCGGCCCGGACCCGGCAACTGCAGGGCGCGCATGTCAGCACCCACGATCGCCTCTGGTCGAACCTGCCTTTTCTGCGGCCAATGGTCACCATCACCGATGACAGCCTGGCCGGTTACGGCATCGACGAGCACGGCGGGCGCCTGCACGATTTGCTCGGTACGCGCTGCGATCCCTATGTGAACAAAATGCTCACCGGCGAAGACTTTCATCATCACTGCCACTCCAACCTGACCCGCGCCGTGCTACCGCACGGTCTGACCGAGTTCGACGTGCATGACGTGCTCAATATCTTCCAGTGCACGGGCCTTAACCACGATGACCTGTACTTCATGAAAGCCTGTCCGGCGCAGAAGGGTGACTATCTGGAGTTCTTTGCGGAAATCGACTTGCTGTGTGCGTTATCGACCTGTCCTGGCGGTGATCTGTCGCTGGCGATGTGGGGGCCGGATGCGCAGGATCCGCTGAGTGTGTGCCGTCCGCTGGGTGTGGAAATCTATCGCCTGGAGGATTCGCTGCTCGAAGGCTGGAGCCAGCCAGAACGTGCGGCGTACAAAGGCCTGCATGGCTTGCACATTGCCAAGGCTGACTGGGAAAAGTAACCGCAATAGAAAAACAAACCCCGCCGATTCAGGCGGGGTTTTTCGTTCAGCGGTCCTGCGCGTCCTTGACGTCCGCTTCGGCATTGCGCTCAGCAACGCGTTGACGTTGTTCTTCGGTCAGTTCGACCTTGTTGGCGGTGTCGCGCAGCATCATCAGACCCCCCACGATCGAGCCGATTGCAACGACCAGAATCAACCAGGCATACCAGGGCATAGCGGCTCTCCTTAATGGCAGGTCGCCGGGCGAGGATTTCGCCGGGCGATGCTGCTTACCACGTTTGAGCGATGGAAAATCGCAGTGGTTCCATTCTAGGCCGGTTATGCCCGGTACACCCGCACAGCTTCTATTGACCGGTCAGCATCGCATCGGCCGGCGCGTTCGCGCGCAACTGGCCAGTGAGCAGGAAATAGCCGAATCCGACCGCCATGAAACCGAGGAAGATCAGTCCGATCAGTGCGTTGAACCAGGCCATCGCCACCAGGCACACCACCGCCAGCACCAGCGCGATGAACGGGATCAGCGGGTAGCACGGCGCACGGAAAGTCCGCTCCAGATTCGGTTCGGTTTTGCGCAGCTTGAACAGACTGAGCATGCTCATGATGTACATCACGATGGCGCCGAACACGGCCATGGTGATCATTGC
This sequence comes from Pseudomonas sp. GW822-FHT03F08, assembly GCF_058801265.1. NCBI lineage: Bacteria > Pseudomonadati > Pseudomonadota > Gammaproteobacteria > Pseudomonadales > Pseudomonadaceae > Pseudomonas > Pseudomonas sp. GW822-FHT03F08. The sequence continues at coordinate 157,139 of NZ_JBXANC010000009.1, forward strand.
GGCGGTGAGGGTCATGCCGCCGAGGTTGATCAGACCGTCGCTGTAAATGGCGGCAATGCCGATGATTCCGCCGGCGATGATCGCCCGGTGCGGCGTCTGGAAACGCGACAGCTTCGCCAGCGAGGCAGGCAGGTAACCGGCGCGGGCGAGGGCGAAGAACTGCCGCGAGTAACCAAGAATGATCCCGTGGAAACTCGCCACCAGCCCGAACAGGCCGATCCACACCAGCATGTGCAACCAGCCGGAATTGTCGCCGACCACTGCTTTCATCGCCTGCGGCAACGGATCGTTGATGTTCGACAGGGTGCGCCAGTCGCCGACGCCGCCGGCAAAGAACATCACGCCCATCGCCAGCAGCACCAATGTCAGGATGCCGCTGATGTAGGCCTTGGGAATCGTGCGTTTCGGATCCTTGGCTTCTTCGGCGGCCATGGCCGCGCCTTCGATGGCAAGAAAGAACCAGATCGCAAACGGAATCGCCGCGAACATCCCGGCAATTGCCGGTGCTCCGAACATGTCCGAGCCGGCCCAGCCATTGAGCGCGAAGTTGCTGAAGCTGAAGGCCGGTGCAACCACGCCCATGAACACCAGCAACTCGGCGACGGCCAGCACGCAGACGATCAACTCGAAGGTCGCTGCCAGTTTCACACCGAGGATGTTCAGCCCCATGAAGACGATGTACGCGCCGACCGCCGCGTGTTTCGGATCGAGGGCCGGAAACTGCACGTTCAGATAGGCACCGATTGCCAACGCAATCGCCGGCGGGGCGAAGACGAATTCGATCAGCGTCGCCAGGCCTGCGATCAATCCGCCTTTTTCACCGAACGCCCGGCGACTGTAGGCGAACGGCCCGCCCGCGTGAGGAATCGCCGTTGTGAGTTCGGTGAAGCTGAAAATGAAGCAGGTGTACATGGTCGCGACCATGAATGACGTCACCAGAAAGCCGAGTGTCCCCGCGACGCCCCAGCCGTAACTCCAGCCGAAGTACTCCCCGGAAATCACCAGCCCCACCGCGATACCCCACAGATGCAACGTGCCCAGCGTGGGTTTGAGTTGTGTGTTCATGCCTTTGCTCCCTGAACGGTTTGGAAAGCTCGGGGGAGGGCGTGTGCAGTGGGCGTGCCATTTTGTATTGGCGGGTCGTAATGCGTTGAAAGCTGTCGTATCGGGGATGTTCGCCACTCGATAGCGCACATTTCTGTGCGCCAGTCAGGTGCACCGCCCACCGGATACCGTCGTAAAGAAGGCATAAACTCACTCTTTACGCTTTCTTTATGCCCCGCACGCACCCTCGGTCTCGTTCCTTTACAGCCTCCTTTCCGACAATGCCTCCACACGCGGCAATACGCCGTAACACGGAGATCTTCCATGAGCGTTCTGGACGGGGTGTCCCTGCTGCTGGCAGTGGGGCTGTTCATTTATCTGTTGGTTGCGCTGTTGCGCGCGGACCGGAACTAGGAGCGGCTATGCACAGTTATGACTATTGGCAGATCCTCGCGTTTTTCGCGTTGGTGTTGCTGCCGGCGCCGTTCCTCGGGCGCTTCTACTACAAGGTAATGGAAGGTCAGCGCACTTGGCTGACGCCGATTCTCGGCCCGGTCGAGCGCGGCTGTTATCGCGTGGCCGGGGTCAATCCGCAGGACGAACAGAGCTGGCAGAAGTACACGCTGGCGCTGCTGGCGTTCAACCTCGCGGGTTTCCTGCTGCTGTTCGCGATCCTGTTGTTCCAGGATCACCTGCCGCTGAACCCGCAAAACCTGCCGGGCCAGGAGTGGACGCAAGCGTTCAACACCGCCGTCAGTTTCATGACCAACACCAACTGGCAGTCCTACAGCGGCGAAGCGACCCTCAGCTACCTGAGCCAGATGGTCGGTCTCACCGTGCAGAACTTCGTCAGCGCCGCCACTGGCCTCGCGGTATTGGTTGCGCTGTGCCGTGGCATCGGTCGCAAATCGACCAAGACCCTGGGCAACTTCTGGGCCGACATGACCCGCGCCACCCTCTACGGCCTGCTGCCGCTGTGCCTGCTGCTGGCGCTGTACCTGGTGTGGCAGGGCGTGCCACAGACCTTCGCGCAATATGTGAATGCGGTGACGATGCAAGGCGTCGATCAAGTGATCCCGCTGGGCCCCGCAGCCAGCCAGATTGCAATCAAGCAACTGGGCACCAACGGCGGTGGTTTCTTCGGGGTCAACTCGGCGCATCCGTTCGAAAACCCGACCGCGTGGAGCAACCTGTTTGAAGTCACCTCGATCATCCTGATCCCGGTGGCGCTGGTGTTCACTTTCGGCCACTACGTCAAGGACCTGCGTCAGAGCCGCGCCATCATCGGTTGCATGCTCGCGCTGTTCCTGATCGGCGGCGCCACTTCGCTGTGGGCCGAGTATCAGCCGAACCCTGCGCTGAACAACGTGGCCGTCGAACAGACCGCGCCGCTGGAAGGCAAGGAATCGCGCTTCGGCACCACCGCCACCGTGCTGTGGTCGGTGACCACCACCGCGGCCTCGAACGGATCGGTCAACGGCATGCATGACAGCCTCAACCCGCTTAGCGGCATGGTCGCGCTGGTCAACATGATGGTCGGCGAGGTGATCTTCGGCGGCGTCGGTGCCGGGCTCTACGGCATGTTGCTGAACGTGCTGATCGCAGTATTCCTCGCCGGCCTGATGATCGGCCGCACCCCGGAATACCTCGGCAAGAAACTCCAGGCCCGCGAAGTGCAACTGCTGGTCGTGACCTTGCTGGTGATGCCGGTCGGCGTGCTGGTGCTGGGCGCGATTGCCGCTGCACTGCCTGGCCCGGCGGCGACCATCAGCAACCCTGGCCCCCATGGTTTCAGCCAGTTGCTGTACGCCTACACCTCGGCCAGCGCCAACAACGGTTCGGCGTTCGGTGGCCTGAGTGCCAACACACCGTTCCATAACCTGATGCTGGGTCTGGGCATGTTGATCGGTCGCTTCGGTTACATCCTCCCGGTACTGGCCCTGGCCGGCAGCCTGGCGATGAAGAAAACCGCACCGATCGGCCAGAACAGCTTCCCGACCCACGGCCCGCTGTTCGTGACCCTGTTGACCGTGACCATTTTGCTGGTGGGCGGCCTGACCTTCTTGCCGACCCTGGCGCTCGGCCCGATTGCCGAACACCTGAGCATGGGCTTCTAAGGAATCCATCATGAATATGCATGTTCCAGCTTCAAAACCTGCGGTAGCTGCCAAGTCGGCAGAAGCGCCCAAAACCGCGATCAGCGCCCTGTGGCGTCCGGCGCTGGTGCAAGCGTTCGTCAAGCTCGACCCGCGCCAACTGGTGCGCTCGCCAGTGATGCTGGTGGTCGAACTGACGGCGATCTTCACTACCGTGTTGTGCTTCATTCCGGACAACGTCGTGCCGACCTTCGTCGCGGCGCAAATTGCCCTGTGGCTGTGGTTCACCGTGCTGTTCGCCAACTTCGCCGAAGCGCTGGCCGAAGGTCGTGGCAAGGCCCGCGCCGATAGCCTCAAGGCTGGCAGCGAAGGCCTGAGCGCCCGTCGCAAACTGGCCAACGGCAGCTTCCAGGTAGTGCCGGCCGCCAGCCTGCGCAAGGGCGATGTGGTGCGCGTCGAGGCCGGGGAAATGATCCCCGGTGACGGCGAGGTCATCGAAGGCATCGCGGCGGTCAACGAAGCCGCGATTACCGGTGAATCGGCGCCAGTGATCCGCGAGTCCGGTGGCGACCGTTCCGCCGTCACCGGCAACACGCGTCTGGTGTCTGACTGGCTGATGGTGAAAATCACCGCCAACCCTGGTGAGTCGACTCTGGATCGCATGATCGCGCTGGTTGAAGGCGCCAAACGCCAGAAGACCCCGAACGAAGTGGCGCTGGACATCCTGCTGATCGGCCTGACCCTGATCTTCCTGCTGGTGGTCGTGACCCTGCAACCGTTCGCCCACTTCGCCAATGGCAGCCTGCCGCTGGTGTTCCTGGTGGCGCTGTTGGTCACGCTGATTCCGACCACCATCGGCGGTCTGCTGTCGGCGATCGGTATCGCCGGGATGGATCGTCTGGTACGCCTGAACGTGATTGCCAAGTCTGGTCGTGCAGTGGAAGCGGCGGGCGACGTGCACGTGTTGCTGCTGGACAAGACCGGCACCATCACCTTCGGCAACCGTCGTTGCAGCGCGGTGTATGCGGCTCCCGGCGTAAGCGGCCGCGAGTTGGCCGAAGGCGCGCTGTTTGCTTCGCTTGCCGATGAAACCGCCGAAGGCAAGTCCATCGTCGAGTACCTGCGTGGCCTGCATCCGCAAGCGGAACCTGCGCTGGAGGTGTTGACTGCGGTGCCGTTCAGCGCAGAAACCCGCTTGTCCGGTGTCGACTATCAGGGCCGCGTATTCCGCAAAGGTGCAGTGGATTCGTTGCTGGGGTTCATCGGTCAACAACGTTCGGATCTGGCCCCGAGCCTGTCCCGTGAAATCGACAAGATCGCCCAGAGCGGTGGCACGCCGTTGCTGGTCTGCGCCGACGGCAAACTGCTCGGTGCGATTCATCTGAAAGACGTGGTCAAGCCAGGTATCCGCGAGCGTTTCGCCGAGCTGCGCAAACTGGGGATTCGCACGGTGATGGTCACCGGCGACAACCCGCTGACCGCTGCCGCGATTGCCGCTGAAGCAGGCGTCGACGACGTGCTGGCCGAAGCGACACCGGAGAAAAAACTGGCGCGCATCCGTCACGAGCAGAACGACGGTCGCCTGGTCGCGATGTGCGGCGACGGCGCCAACGATGCCCCGGCGCTGGCCCAGGCTGACGTTGGCATGGCGATGAACGACGGCACCCAGGCGGCACGCGAAGCGGCCAACATGGTCGACCTCGACAGCGATCCGACCAAGCTGCTGGACGTGGTGCAGATCGGCAAGGAATTGCTGGTGACCCGTGGTGCGCTGACGACCTTTTCCATCGCCAACGACGTGGCCAAGTACTTCGCGATCCTGCCGGCGCTGTTCGCTGCGATCTACCCGCAACTGGGCGTGCTGAACATCATGCACCTGAGCAGTCCGCAGAGCGCGATCCTGTCGGCCATCGTCTTTAACGCCCTGATCATCGTCGTGCTGATCCCGCTGGCCCTGCGTGGCGTGCGGGTGCAGGCGGCGAGTGCGGCGGCGCTGCTGCGCCGCAACCTGCTGATCTATGGCCTGGGCGGGATTCTCGTGCCGTTCGTGGGGATCAAGGCGATCGACATGCTGTTGACGGCGTTGCATCTGGTTTGAACCTGAACAGCGGTGTGCCGGGCACACCGCTTCAAGCACGAATTCGAGGAGTCTGAAATGTCCACAATGATCCGTCCGGCCCTGAGCCTGCTGGTGCTGATGACCCTGGTCACCGGCGTTGCCTATCCACTGGTGGTGACTGGCGTTGCGCAGGTCGCGTTCCCCGAGCAGGCCAACGGCAGTCTGGTGCACGACGCCGAAGGCAAGGTACGCGGCTCATCACTGATCGCTCAGGATTTTGTCGGCGATGCCTGGTTCCATCCACGTCCTTCGGCCGGTGCCTTTGCCACCGTTTCGAGCAGCGCGAGTAACCTGGCGCCGAGCAATCCGGCGTTGGCCACCCGGGTGATCGATGACGCCAACAAGTTGCAGGTGCCCGGTCAGGGCCCGGTGCCATTGGCGCTGTTGACCACGTCCGGCAGCGGTCTCGATCCGCACTTGCCACCGGCCGCGATTGCCTATCAACTGGCGCGTGTTGCGGCAGCGCGCAATGTGCCGGTGGCGACCCTGCAGCAGTTGCTGGACGCACACATCGAACAGCCGCTGGTGGGCCCGCCGGTGGTGAATGTGCTGGCGCTGAACATGGCGCTGGAAAAGCTGTAATGAATCAATCAGGAAGAGACCTTCAAGCATGAGTGACTCCGGCCGCGCCGATGCGCTGTTAGCAGACCTGCCCCGCGACGGCCGTGGCCGGCTCAAGGTTTTTCTCGGCGCCGCGCCGGGCGTGGGCAAGACCTACGCGATGTTGCAGGCGGCTCACAGCCAGTTGCGTCAGGGCGTGAAAGTCATCGCCGGCGTGGTCGAAACCCACGGCCGCGCCGAAACCGAAGCGCTGCTCGGCGGCTTGCCGCAACTGCCGCTTGTGCGTTCGGAATACCGTGGCGTGACGCTGGAGGAAATGGACCTCGACGGCCTGCTCGCAGCAAAACCGAAACTGGTGCTGGTCGATGAACTGGCCCACAGCAACGCCCCCGGCAGCCGTCACGCCAAACGCTGGCAGGACATTCAGGAATTGCTCGCCGCCGGCATCGACGTCTACACCACGGTCAACGTCCAGCACCTGGAAAGCCTTAACGATCAGGTGCGCGGCATCACCGGTGTGCAGGTGCGCGAAACCCTGCCGGACTGGGTGCTGCAGGAAGCCTACGAACTGCTGCTGATCGACCTGCCGCCTCGGGAGCTGCTCGAGCGCTTGCGCGAGGGCAAGGTCTATGTGCCGGAGCAGGCACGGGCCGCGATCGATGCGTTTTTCACCCAGACCAACCTCACCGCGCTGCGTGAACTGGCGATGCAGACGGCTGCGGCGCAGGTCGATAACGATCTCGCCCAAGGCTATCGCCAGCTCGGTCAGGCTGCGCCGGCGGTGCGCGGGCGTTTGCTGGTCGGGGTCGACGGCAATGCCGATGCCGAACGGCTGGTGCGTCATGCCAGTCGGGTCGCCCAGCGTCGGCATTTGCCGTGGAGTCTGGTGCACGTCGATAACGGCAGCGTGCGCGATGAACAAACACGCCTGCGCCTGCAAAGCGCCCAGCAACTGGCCGAGCGGCTTGGCGGCGAAGTGGTGTTGTTGCGGGCCGGCGAAGTGGCGAAGACCTTGATCCAGCACGCCACCGAGCGCCGGGCAAGTCTGGTGCTGGTCGGCCAGTCGCGGCCGAGCCTGCGTCGGCGTTTGTTTGGCGGTGGTCTGGCGGCGCGTTTGTTGCGTCAGTCCCACGGTCTGGAAATCAACGTGCTGGACAGCGATCACAAACAACATTCGGCACGCCTGCGGACGGCGCCGGCTCTGGTGTGGTTCGACTACGCACTGGCGCTGGTGGCCACGGTGTTGGCCAGTGCGCTGGCGTGGGCGGTGTCCAGCGTATTGCCGTTGCCGAACATCTCGCTGGTGTTCCTCGCCGCAGTATTGCTGGTGGCGGTGCGCAGCAGCCTTGGGCCGTCGCTGGCCTGTGCGGCACTGTCGTTTCTGACCTATGACTTTCTGTTCATCCCGCCGAATTTTTCCTTCGCTATCCAGCGCGAAGAAGACGTACTGACCTTGCTGTTCTTCCTGCTGATGGCGGCGCTCACCGGTAACCTGGCGGCGCGTCAGCGTCGGCAATTGCAGGCGTTGCGTGACACCCAGGAAGAGACCACCGAGCTGCTCGACCTGTCGCGCAAACTCACTGCCGCCACCGATCGTCAGGCCGTGGTCAGCGCCGCCGCCCAGCACCTCAATGGCTGGAGCGATCTGCAATTGTGCCTGCTCAATCGCGATGGCCAGGGCGGCTGGAAAGTCGAGACCGGCGGGCCGTTGCAATTCACCGAAGCGGAACGCGCCGCCGCCGACTGGGCCTGGCAACACGATCAACCGGCGGGCATGGGCACCGGCACGCTGCCATTCGGGCGTTGGTGGTGGTGGCCGCTGTCGGTGGAGGACGGGCCGCTGGCGCTGCTCGGTGTGTGTGCCAAAGAAGGCCAGACCTTGAGCGGGCAACGCCGCCGCTTGTTGACCGCGCTGAGCCAGCCGTTGGCCCAGGCATTGGCCCGGGCGCAACTGGCCGATGACCTGGAAGCCGCGCGTCTGCACGGCGAAACCGAACAATTGCGCAGTGCCTTGCTGGCCTCGGTGTCACACGATCTGCGCACGCCGCTGACGTCGATGCGCGGCAGTATCGACAGCCTGCTGGCCCTCGGCGAAGCGATCCCGCTGGAGGATCGCCGCGAGTTGCTCGAAGGCACTCGCGATGAAGCCGAGCGTCTCGACCGTTACATTCAGAACCTGCTGGACATGACTCGCCTCGGTCACGGTGCCCTGAAACTGGCGCGGGACTGGGTGTCGCCAGCGGATATCGTCGGCAGCGCGCTCAATCGTCTGCGGGCGGTGCTGTCATCGTTGCAAGTGAGCACGGATGTGCCGGCCGAGTTGCCGCTGCTGTTCGTCCATGCCGCGTTGATCGAACAGGCGCTGGTCAACGTGCTGGAAAACGCCGCGCGGTTTTCGCCGTCCCACGGCCGTCTGCAATTGCGTGCCGGGGCGGATGACAGCGAAGTGTTTTTCTCGGTCAGCGATGAAGGGCCGGGGATTCCGGTCGATGAACGAGCGAAGATTTTCGACATGTTCTACACCGCCGCCCGGGGGGATCGAGGCGGGCAGGGAACCGGCCTGGGGCTGGCGATCTGTCAGGGCATGGTCGGCGCCCATGGCGGGCGGATCAGTGTCGGCGACGGTATCGACGGACACGGCACCTGCATCACCCTGCACCTGCCTTTGCAGGCGCAACCGGGGATGGACGGTGAAGCCTGATCCGCGCTGCGCTACTCTCTTGCCACTCTTTTGTGTTGATGTGAACTCATGACTCAGACCGCGACCATTTTGGTCATCGATGATGAACCGCAGATCCGCAAGTTCCTGCGCATCAGCCTCGTTTCCCAAGGCTACAAAGTGCTGGAGGCCGGCACCGGTGCCGAAGGCCTGGCTCAGGCTGCGCTGAACAAACCTGACCTGTTGGTGCTCGACCTCGGCCTGCCGGACATGGACGGCCAACAAGTTTTGCGCGAGTTTCGCGAGTGGGCTACGGCGCCGGTGCTGGTGCTCTCGGTGCGTGCCAGTGAGGGGCAAAAGGTCCAGGCGCTGGATGGCGGCGCCAATGACTACGTGACCAAACCGTTCGGTATTCAGGAGTTTCTCGCCCGGGTCCGCGCGTTGTTGCGCCAGGCGCCGGCCGGAGAAGCGCAGCAAGCAGCGTTGGTGTTTGGCCCGCTGACGGTGGACCTGGCCTATCGCCGGGTGCTGCTCGACGGCGTCGAAATCGCCCTGACCCGCAAGGAATACGCCGTGCTGGCGCAACTGGCGCGGCACCCGGGACGGGTGATCACCCAGCAGCAATTGCTCAAGGACATCTGGGGCCCGACCCACACCGAGGACAGTCACTATCTGCGGATCGTGGTCGGGCATCTGCGGCAGAAACTCGCGGACGATCCCACCCGGCCCCGGTTTATCGTGACCGAGGCCGGCGTTGGTTATCGGTTGTTGAACGAGAACAGCCTTTAGTTCTGTTCACTCTCGTAGCGATCCAGCGTATCCCTGGCAATCTCGCGACCCAGCGCGATCAATTCCGGCGCCTTGTAGAACTCGAAGAACCGGCACACCCGCTTCGGCACGTTGATCAGGATGTCCGGCGGATACCCGGCGATCTTGTACTGCGCCAGCGAGGTCTGCATCACCTCGAAACTCTGGTTGATCAAGTCCAGCAATGACGCCGGCCCGACGTTATCGATGATGAACGAACCGGTGGCGGATTTCGGGGCGCCGTCGCGTTCGGGGGCGGCGGCCGGTTGCTGGGTTTCAGGCTCCGCGCCTTCGACCCACGGATTGATTTCCGCCGCTTCGGCGCGCAGTGCTTCCTGTTCCAGCAACAGCAATTGCTCGGCCTGTTTGCGGCGGAACGGCATCTTCGATCCCAGCGAACTGATCAGGCTGTCGAAGCGTGTGCGAAACGCCGCGGGACGCTGTATCACCGGTAATTTGTAATGACGCTGGTTGGTCGAGTTGAGATTGACCGCGATGATCAGATCGCAGTGGCTCGACACCACCGGCACGATCGGCAGCGGGTTGAGAATCCCGCCGTCCACCAGCATCCGGTTGCCTTGCATGACTGGCGTGAACAGGCTGGGAATCGCCGCCGAGGCACGCATCGCCTGATGCAGGCAACCTTCCTGAAACCAGATTTCCTGTTGATTGGTGAGGTCGGCGGCCACCGCCGTGTAGGGGATGCGCAGGTCTTCGATGTTGATCTCGCCGACGATCTTGCGGATCTGGCCGAAGACCTTTTCGCCACGGATCGCGCCGAGTCGGAAACTCACGTCCACCAGACGCAGCACATCGAGATAATCCAGGCTTTCGATCCAGTTGCGGTACTCGTCGAGTTTGCCGGCGGCATAGATCCCGCCGACCACGGCGCCCATCGAACAACCGGCAATACAGGCGATGTCGTAACCACGCCGTTCAATCTCTTCGATGACCCCGATATGGGCATAGCCCCGGGCGCCACCGGAGCCCAGCACCAGTGCGACACGCTTTTTCATCAGACTTCCTCCCGACAGGTTTCCACAATGCACCCATCGAGGGCCGGGCTACAATCGTCACGGTCGCTCGGGGTGGCAGTGGCGTCGTTATTTCGATACTTCATGACCCGCTGGCGTTATCTTTCGTCGTGCGGTGGATTCGCGGGGCACAAGGCACTTTTTCGCCGCCGAACCGTCTTAACTGCACGACTGTTGACCTATCTTTGAGGTGTAAGTGATGAAAGCCTGGATCTGTGTGCCCTTGATTGCCTTGGCATTGGCCGGTTGCGCCGGCAAGACCGCCTACCGCGACAGCTGCGGCAGCCAGCTCGACGCGGCGTGGCATGAACTGGATCTGGCCAAGGCCGAGGGTTTCGCCGGCACGGTCAGCTACTCCAAAGCCCTGTCGTTGCTGACAGCGGCCAAGACTCAGCAGCAATTCGAGGGATTCGAGGGTTGCAGCAGAAAAGCCGAGAAGGCGCGTTTCTACATTCGCGAATCCCGTGCCGGGCGCTAAGCTGCTGACGTAGCGCAAGTGCAGGTGCCTTGCGCAGGTGCACACTCATGCAGCGTCATTGAATTCAGGAGCAAGTAATGTCTGCGTTGGTTGACCGGTTGGTGGCTCATGTCCTGAGCCTGGAAGTCAGGCTGCTGGCCTGTCAGGCACGTTTGACCGCTCGAACCGACCCTGAGGCGCTGCATGATCTGCGAACCACCGTGCGCCGCTTGCGCAGCCTGTTGCGGCCGTTGCGCGGCTTGCCCGGTGTCGAGCAACTGGAAGTCGCGGCGGCTGGCGTCGGGCAACTGACCACGCCATGGCGCGACCGCGAGGTGCTGGCGGCGTACCTGCTCGAACATGGTCAACCTGAGGCCGCGCAGCGGCGCATGGCGCAGATGGACGAGGCTTATCCGGCATTGGCGGCCAGTGCGGAAGTGGCTTCGCTGCTGATGATCCTCGACGCGTTTCCGCGTTTCCTGCGGGCGTCCCAGCGTCAGGGATTGCTCAATGACCTGGACAAACGCATCGAAAAACGCCTGGGCAAACAATGGAAGAACCTCGACGTGGCGCTGCACGATCCGGCCCACGACCGTCATCGCCTGCGCCTGCTGATCAAGCGTGTGCGTTACGGCATCGAGGCCTACCCCGAGCTCGATCGCCTGCCGAAACCCGCGTTGGAGCGTCTGAAGTCCGCACAGGGCGCGCTGGGTGACTGGCACGATTGCTGGCAATGGCTGGCGAAGGCCGAACAGGAGGCGGATCTGCAACCCTGCGTCGCCACCTGGCAGGCAACCATGATCAAGGCCGAAAGCAAGGCGGACCGGGTGCTGGAGAAACTCAGCGCAGCCTGCTTCAAGTCCTGAAACCCTCTTCAGCTCGGTGCGCTGTCTTATCTGTCAGTCTCTTTGACCGGAATGGACGCTGCGCCGCTCTGCCGCGCTGGTTAAGATCCGGTCATTCTCTTTTTCGTGTCCGAGGTTCCCATGCGCTTCTGCGATCTGATCGATGCTGTCCGCCGTCAACCGGAGGTCACCATTCCGGCCGAGTGGGGCCAGGGCCGGGCCAGTTTTGGCGGATTGGTTGCCGCGCTGCAATTTGAAGTGATGCGCACTCGGGTGCCAGCCGATCGGCCGGTGCGTTCGCTGGCCATCAGTTTTGTCGGCCCGGTCGAGCCCGAGGTGCCGGTGAGCTTCGAGGTCGAGGTACTGCGCGAAGGCAAAGCGGTCATTCAAGTGCTGGGACGCGCCGTGCAGAACGGCCAGGTGGTGACGATGGTGCAAGGCAGCTTCGGTGCTTCACGCCCGTCGGAAGTGGCGGTTGAAGCCTATCCGGCGCCCGAGATGAAGCATTGGGACGACTGCCAGGAGTTGCCGTACATCAAAGGTGTGACCCCGGAGTTCATGCGCCATCTGGCGATGCGCTGGAGTGTCGGCGGTATGCCGTTCACTGGTAATCAGTCGCGGCTGATGGGCGGTTGGGTGCGCTTGCGTGGGGATGTGAAGGAAGAACCGGTCAACGAGGCGCATCTGCTGGCGCTGGTCGATGCCTGGCCGCCCGCGCTGTTGCCGTACCTGAAAAAACCGGCACCGGGCAGCACGCTGACCTGGACCATCGAATTCGTTCAGCCATTACACGACTTGAGCACGCTGGACTGGTGCCAATATCTGGCGGACATCGAGTATGCCGCCGACGGCTACGGCCACGTTGCTGCCAAGCTGTGGAGCGCCCAGGGTGAGCTGATCGCCATGAGCCGGCAAACGGTGACAATCTTCGCCTGAGTCAATGACGGCGGTGACGTTCACGCCAGGCGCGATACCAGCCGCCACTGAGAAAGAACCGCGGGAAGGTCAGGAACTGTTCGACCAACAGGCGCGATACCGCGTCCTTGCGATCACTGAACGGCTCGGAGGCTTGCGCCTCCAGGCTGTGGCCGTGGCGCTGCAGACCCAGCGCCGCGACGATCCCGATCACGCCAATCGCCACGCTCGCCAGACTCAGGCTGAACACGCCCGAGACGATCAACAGAAACGCAACGATGAACAGCGGCACGGCGATCAGGTGCAACACCAGATTGGTCGGGTGCTGATGATTGGCCGGGTACGCGCGCCATTGCCACGCGGGAAGGTTGGGGTGACGTTTGCCCATGTTGTTGCTCCTCAATCCATGTTCGATTCATGGTTGAAGAATAGGCCCGGGCGGGCAGGGCGGCGAATCAAGGTTGGCTATTGCAGTGATAGGGACAATGGCCATTCTTGATGTTGTCCCTAGAGCTTCAACTGACCGATCGCCTTGTTCAGCTCACCGGCCAGCGTCGCCAGCTCGTTACTGGTGGTCGCCGAATCCACGGTCTGTTGCACCGTGTTCTCGGTCACATCACGAATGCTCACTACGGCGCGGTTCATCTCTTCGGCCACTTGGCTTTGCTGTTCCGCCGCTACCGCAATCTGCGTGTTGCTCTCGCGCATTTGCGCCACCGCCCCGGTGATCTCCGCCAGCGCTTCACCGGCTTCCTGGGCCTGTTGCACGCAGTCGTCGGCCTTGTAGGAACTCTCCTGCATGAAGTCCACCGCATCGCGAGTGCCGGCCTGCAGCGCCGACACCATGGTGGTGATTTCATCGGTGGAGGTCTGCACGCGCTTGGCGAGGTTGCGCACCTCATCGGCCACCACCGCAAACCCGCGGCCCATTTCCCCGGCGCGGGCCGCTTCGATGGCGGCATTGAGGGCCAGCAGATTGGTCTGTTCGGCGATGCTGTGGATCACGCTGACCACGCCGTTGATCTTCTGGCTGTCCTCGGCCAGACGCTGGATCATTTCGGCGGTCTGCTGCACGCCGCTGGACAGGCCGGCAATCGAATGCTGAACGCGGGTCACCACTTGCTGACCGCTGCCGGCGAGACCATCGGCGGTCTGCGACAGGTCGCGAGTGGCGCCGGCGTGCTGGGCGATGTGGTAGACGGTGGCGGTCATTTCGTTGATGGCCGTGGCGGCCTGATCGGTTTCACTCTGCTGGCCGAGCATGCCGTGACGCACCTCGTTCATGCTCGATGCGAGCCGTGCGGCGCCGACGTCCAGTTGCCGCGCGGTGTTGGCCACGGTGGTGACCACCCGCTGATAGCCGGCCTGCATCGCGTTGAAGGCATTGGCCATCTGACCGACTTCGTCCTTGCAGGCCAACGGCACCCGGGCCGAAAGATCGCCGGTTTTTTCAACGTGCAGCATCACGTCTTTGAGCGTGTTGAGCTGGCTGAGCAGGAAGCGGATAAGCAACTGTGAAGCGCCGAGCATCGCCAACATCAAAATGAACACTGCCACCGCATAGTTGGCGAAGCGCTCACTGAATACCTGGCTCAGGCTTGGTGCGAAAGCAATGACGGCGACCTGGCCATCGGCGCGGCTAAACACCTCGGCGCCGAGCAACGGGTTTTCGCCGAACAGAGGCAAGTGGCTGATGTCGACCCAGCCGTTGCTGTCGGTGATTTCCAGCAGCGGTTGATCGTTTAGGCGCGGCGCTTCACCGCGTTTGAAGGTCAGCACCTGATCGCTCTTGGGCAGTGCCTGACCTGCGGGCCAGGCCTTGAGCAATTGCGCTTGTGCCTGCGCCGAGGCCTGAGCGGCATGGCTGCGGGCCTGCTGTTCGAGCTGCACCGCGTACAAGACCAGCAACAGGGTGGTGACGAAGGCGACCGCATTGACCGCCCAGAATTTGTATTTAAGCGAGATATTGCTAAGCCAGGCACCCATGGAGGTCTTCTCTGATAGCGGAAACAGTTTTGGCAAGGTGCCATTATTGTGCCGCTACGCAGGTGTCCGGATCTTGATGTGCATCAACAAGTGATGCATTCGTCTGGGCTTGTAGAAGTGTTTCAGGGCAGGGCAGGTAAGCCGTAGAACGCCCGGGCGCAGGCGGTGGTGTGGGCCGCGAGGTCTTCCTCGCTTTCACCTCGATGCAGCGCCACTTCACGCAACACTGCGGTCAGATACGCCGGCTCGTTTCGTCCGTTCTTCGGTTTTGGCCGTAGTGTGCGCGGCAACAGGTAAGGCGCATCGCTTTCCAGCATCAACCGACCCCGCTTGATCTCTTTCACCAACGGATGCAAATGGGTGCCGCGACGCTCGTCACAGATCCAGCCGGTGATGCCGATGTGCAGGTCGAGGTCGAGGTAACTGAACAGCGCTTTCTGCTCGCCAGTGAAGCAATGCACCACGGCGGCAGGCAACTGATCACGAAAATCACGGAGGATTTCCAGCAGGCGCTGGCTCGCATCGCGCTCATGGAGGAACACCGGCAATTGCAGTTCCACGGCCAGGGCCAGATGTTCTTCGAGGACTTTTTCCTGCTGCGGGCGCGGCGAGAAATCACGGTTGAAATCCAGTCCGCATTCACCCACGGCCACCACGTTCGATTCCTTCAGCAGACTGCGCAGACGCCGTGCGCTGTCGGCGTTCCAGTCACTGGCCGAATGCGGGTGAATACCGGCGGTGGCGAACAGTCGCTGCCCGTCCGGATCCAGTTGCTGGCACAGTTCCAGCGCCTGTTCGCTGCCCTCGACGCTGGTGCCGGTGAGCACCAGTTGGCAGACCCCGGCAGCGTAGGCGCGGTCGAGCACGGCCTGGTGTTTGTCGGCGAAACTGGGGTTGGTCAGGTTGACGCCGATATCGATGAGTTGCATGGTGCTACCTCGGGCCGAAGGCCGGAAAGCATATCAGAGCGGTAGATTTAAAAGAAAAGCCAAGAACTACAACGGCTTATGGCTGTCTGTTGAGGCCGCGAGACAGGATGGGGTGACAGAGTTGCCATCACTGTGCCAGTCTCTCGCACTTTATCAGCGCTTCAGGCGCTCTGTTTTCGTCGGTGTTTTGCGACCGCTCAGCGGTGAAAACACCCCGTATTCTTTCCGGAGAGTGGATGGTTCGTCCCTCGGTTTTGCTACTGCTGTGTGGATCGTTGCTGCTGCCGATGACGGCGGTCGCGCGCCTGCCCGGGCCGCTGCAAGCCGTGCCGGCCACCAAGGTTCGCGACCTGACCGAAATCCGCAACAGCCGCGTGCTGCGGGTGCTGGTCAACCAGAGCCGCAACAGCTCCGGCGAAGTTCAGGGCCAGACCATCGGCGTCGAATATCACCGTTTGCGCGCCTTCGAGCAGTACCTCAATGGCCACGCCCGCGACGGCCAGGAAATCACCCTCAAGATCATTCCCAAAGCCAAGGATCAATTGCTCGGCGCGTTGCAGCGTGGCGAAGGCGATCTGGTAGCGCCGGGCGAGCTGCTCGATCTGCAACCGGGTCACGCGGTCGCCAGCAGCGAGCCGATCGCCAGCAATGTGCCGCTGGTGCTGGTAGGCATCAAGGGTGAGAAGCGCTACACCAAGGTCGAGCAACTCGCCGGCAAAACCCTGGCGCTGCCCACTGGCAGCGCGGCGGGGGAGGCGGTCAGCCAGCTCAACCAGAAACTGGCGCTGCACAAACTGGCGCCGATCAAGATCGAATGGGTCGATCCTACGTTGGCCGTCGAGGACGTGCTGGAAATGGTCCAGGGCGGGATCTTCCACCTGACCATCGTCGAGCAACCGATTGCCGAGCGCTGGGGGAAAATTCTGCCCAAACTGCGCTTCGACCGGCAGTTGATGATCAGCGAGCCGGGCGAGGAGTACTGGTTCGTGCGGCGCGATGCCGCGATGCTGCGAGCGAGCATCGACCGCTTCCTGACCGGCTACAAGACGCCGTCGAACGAAGATGCAGCGTTTCTGCGGATCTACCGCCGCCTCTATCAAGTGCACTATCCATTGGCCAAGGCTGACCGCCAGCGCCTGGAAAAACTGCGTCCGACCCTGCAAAAACATGCCGAAGCGCAGAACATGGACTGGCTGAATCTGGCAGCGCTGGCGTTCAAGGAATCGGCACTGCAACCCAGTGCACGCGGCGGCGGAGGCCCGACCGGGCTGATGCAGATCACCCCGTCCGCCGCACAGCGGGTCGGCGTCAACAACATCCAGAATCTCGATGCGAATGTGCAGGCCGGAGCCAAGTACCTGGCGATGATCCGTCGCAAGTTCTTCAACAGTCCCAAGCTCAACGAGCGCGAGCGCATGGCGTTCACCCTCGCCGCGTACAACATCGGCCCGGAGCGTGTGCAGGGTATGCGCGCCGAGGCCCGGCGCCGTGGGCTGAACCCGAACCAATGGTTCTTCCAGGTCGAGCGCATCGCGATGGAGCAGGTGGGCATGGGCGCCGTCAGCTATGTTAATAGCGTGAACAAGTATTACTTGGCGTTCGACCGGGAGCGGGAGTCGTTGGAGCCCCGGGGACAGAAAGTTGTCTCACGCAAATGATCTAATAAATTGATTGTTATGGCGGAATATTTGCGCTTTTAACATAAATTTAACTGATTAATATGGCGGCCAACCAACAAGCACTTCTCACAACAAGGAATCGAAACATGAGCTCTCTGATCAACAAGGTCCTGTTCACCCGCGCTGGCTACGGTCTGACCATTCTGCGCATTGCCGTCGGCGTGATCTTCGCCGCCCACGGTTCGCAGAAACTCTTCGGCCTGTTTGGTGGCTACGGCCTGGCCGGCACTGCGCAATACATGGAAAGTATCGGTCTGACCCCGGGTTACCTGATGGCGACTCTGGCGGGCGGTACTGAGTTCTTCGCCGGTCTGGCATTGATCATCGGTCTGCTGGTTCGCCCGGCGGCACTGGGGCTGACCTTCCTGTCGCTGGTCGCGATTTTCTCGGTGCACATCCACAACGGTTTGTTCATGGCCAACAACGGTTACGAGTTCGCCCTGGCCCTGCTCGGTGGCAGCCTCGCGGTGCTGATCGAAGGCGCCGGTAAACTCTCGGTGGATCGCGCCATCGCCGGTTGACCGCTCTGGTTCAAGCAAAAAGGCCCGCATTGTGCGGGCCTTTTTTGTTGCGGCTGATTCTTGACACTGGCTGGTCACGTTCTCTAGGATGCCGCTCATGCGCCGATTTAAACAGCTACTTGCGGGGCGCCAGGTGACTATTCTTCAGTTGCCGTCAGAAGCCGGAACAGGGCTTCGAAATACCGCTAAAGCGCTGGTTCGGTGTTGCCTCTCACCTGCCATGCAGACTTTTGAGGCAGAGACACGACACGATGAATGCACTTCGCCCTCCAGCACGTCCCGCGCCGATCACGGCACATATCACCCAGCGCAATCCAAAAATCCTGCTTGGCGGCAAACACCAGCCGACGCTGTTGCGTTATCTCGATGGCTGGCCACGTCGCAGCGGCGGTCCTGCCGCCTTCCTGATCCAGTTTGTCGAAGACGGCGAGTCGCTCGCGCGTTTTGCCGATGACAGTTTCGACCTGGCGGTGATCCAGTCGCCCAACGCTGAAGACGCCCCGGAAATGATCCGTCAACTGACCCGCGTTGCCCGCCAGGGTCTGATTGCCCGGCGCTGAGTGTCAGGGATAGTCGATCGCCACGATGTAGACGAATTGCTCGCCGGTTGGCGTCTGTACCCGAACTTCGGCGTCCAGCGCCTTGCCGATCAGGGCGCGGGCCAGTGGTGAGTCGATGCTGATCAGGCCCAGTTTCAGATCCAGCTCATCCGGGCCGACGATACGGTAGCGCGACTGTTTGCCGTCTTCGTCTTCGATGGTCACCCAGGCGCCGAAGTAGACCTTGTTCGGGTCGCTCGGTTTTTCACTGACGACCTTCAGGGCTTCAAGGCGTTTGGTGAGAAAGCGCACGCGGCTGTCGATCTCGCGCAGCATCTTCTTGCCGTAGGTGTACTCGGCATTCTCCGAACGATCACCCTGAGCCGCCGCTTCGCTGACCGACTGCGTCACCTGCGGGCGGCGCACATGCCACAGCTCATGGAATTCGGCGCGCATCCGCGCTTCACCTTCGGGGGTGATCAGCGCGGTGCCGGCGGTGCGGGGAGGGCGATAACGGCTCATGGCAACTTCTTGTGGTATTGAGGGCTGGAGTCTATCAACCCTCGCGCAACACTGTCAGCGGGCTCGCATTCAGTGCCCGACGGGTGCCGAACACACCGGCGCCACCGATCAGGGCCGCACCGATCAACGGCAGCACCAGCAACCATGGATGCGGGTGCCAGGGCAGGTCGAACGCGAAGCGATACAACACCAGACTCACCACTTCCGAACCGATGGCCGCCAGCAACCCGCTGACCGCGCCGAGCAAGCCGAACTCGATCCGCCGTGCCTTGACCAGCAACTGCCGTTCCGCCCCCAGCGCACGCAACAATGCGCCCTGGCGAATGCGTTCATCGAGGGTTGCCTGCAACCCGGAAAACAGCACCGCCATCCCGGCTGCCAACACAAACAACAACACGTACTCCACCGCCAGGGTGACTTGGGCGAGGATGCTGCGCAGCTGTTCGAGCAAGGCTTCGACTTGCAGGATGGTCACCGCCGGGAATGCTCGTGACAACTCGACAATCTGCTGGTCGTGACCGGGCGCCAGATAGAAGCTGGTCAGGTAGGTTGCTGGCAAATCCTTCAGGGTGCCGGGCTGGAAGATCATGAAGAAGTTCGGCTGGAAGTTGTCCCAGTTGATCTCCCGCAGGCTGGTGACCTTCGCTTCGCGATTCACTCCGCCAACGGTGAACACCAGGTGGTCGCCGAGTTTGAGCTTGAGGCTTTCGGCGACTTTGCCTTCCACCGATACGCCGGGCACATCGTCCTGTGGCTGATCTTTCCACCACTCACCGGCGGTGAGCTTGTTGCCTGCCGGCAGGTCAGCGGCCCAGGTCAGGCTCAGGTCGCGCTGGATCGCCCGGTCACCGGCCGAGTCCTTGCTGACGATCTGCTGCACCGCTTCGCCGTTGATGCTGATCAGTCGTCCCGGCACCACCGGATACAACGGCGCCGCCTGGGCCGAGACATTGATCAGGTGATCGGTGAAAGCCTGCTTGTCCGCCGGCAGGATGTTCAGGGCGAAATAGTTGGGAGCATTTTTCGGCAACTGGTTTTGCCAGGTGTCGAGCAATTCACCGCGCAGCAAAGCGATCAACGCCATGGACAGCAGGATCAGACCAAATGCAAGGGACTGTCCTGCTGCCGCGAGCGGATGACGCAGTAACTGGCCCAAGCCGAGACGCCACGGTAGCGATGCACGAGCCAGCAGACGACGCAGGCTATTGAGCAGCAGCAACAGCAAACCACCCAGCACCAGTGCGGCGACCACGCCACCGCCAAGCAAGGCAAAGGTCAGCAACAGATCCAGGCTCAGGCGCCACATGATCAACCCGAGCGCACCGAGCGCTGCGCCGTAGACCATCCATGTGCTCGACGGAATCGGCAACATGTCCCGGCGCAAAACCCGCAGCGGTGGAACGCGGCCCAATGCGGCCAGTGGCGGCAAGGCAAAACCGGCCAGCGCAACGAGCCCGGTGCCGATCCCCGCCAGCGCCGGCAGCAAGCCACCCGGCGGTACGTCGGTCGGCAGCAGATCATGCAGTAGCGCAAACAATCCCAACTGGGCAAGCCAGCCAAGCAGGGCGCCGCTGAGGCTGGCGAACAGGCCAAGCACCGCCAGTTGCAGGCTGAACAGGACCATGGTTTCCCGGCGAGACAAACCGAGGCAACGCAACAGCGCACTGGCATCGAAACGGCGGCTGGCGAAGCGATTCGCCGACAACGCCACCGCCACGCCGGCCAACAGTACAGCGACCAGACTGGCCATGTTCAGATAACGCTCGGCCTTGCCCAATGCACCGCCGATCTGCCGGTTGCCGTCGCGGGCATCCTGAATCCGCTGGTTGGCGGCAAGGCCCGGCTTGATCAGTTGGCGATAGGTTTCCAGCGCGTTGGGTTCACCGCGCCACAATTCGCGGTAGCTCACCCGGCTGCCAGGCTGGACTACGCCGGTCGCGGCGAGGTCGTCGAGGTTGATCAGCACCCGTGGCGTCAGACTGTAGAAGTTGCCGGCGCGATCCGGCTCGTAGGTCAACACCCTTGTGAGCTTCAAGGTCTTCATGCCGACGTCGATGCTGTCGCCAATCTTAAGGTCCAGCGCCGTGAGCAGGCGCGATTCGACCCAGGCTTCTCCCGGCTGTGGTCCGCCGCCTGATTCTTCGGCAGCAAACGGCGCTGGTGCACTTTTCAGCTCACCACGCAGCGGATAGGCGCGGTCGACGGCCTTGATGCTCGACAACTGAATGCCGTTATCGGTGGCGATGACGCTGGAGAATTCAACGATCTGCGCATGGTCGAGGCGCAGCTCGGTGCCGCTCTTGATCTGTTCCGTTCGGGCGGGAGAACTGCCTTCGAGCACCAGGTCCGCGCCAAGAAATTCGGTGGCGCGCAAGGTCATGGCACCATTCAGACGAGCGCCGAAGTAGCCGATGGCGGTACTCGCCGCCACGGCCACCAGCAAGGCAAAGAACAGCACCCGCAACTCCCCGGCGCGGGCATCGCGCATAAGTTGGCGCAGGGCAAGGCTGAACAGACGCAACAGCGGCAGACGTGCCATCAAGGCTCCAGGGGGGCGACCAGCAGGCCGGCTTCAAGTCGGATCAGGCGCCGGCAGCGATGGGCCAGGCGTTCATCGTGGGTCACCAGCACCAGGGTGGTGCCGCGTTCCTTGTTCAGTTCGAACAGCAAATCGCTGATGCGCTCGCCGGTGTGGCTGTCGAGGTTGCCGGTGGGTTCGTCGGCGAACAGCACATCCGGCTCGGCAGCGAAGGCTCGGGCAATGGCGACACGCTGCTGCTCGCCACCGGAGAGCTGGCGCGGCGAGTGCGTCAGGCGCTGACCGAGGCCGACCCGCTGCAGCAATTCGGTGGCGCGACCGCGGGCGTCTTTGCGGCCGTCGAGTTCCAGCGGCAGCATGACGTTTTCCAGGGCGTTGAGACTGTCGAGCAACTGGAATGATTGAAAGACGAAACCCACGTGTTCGGCACGAATGCGTGCGCGCTGGTCTTCGTCGAGGTTGCTCAGGGACTGGCCGGCGAGAACGACTTCGCCGCTGCTTGGCAGGTCGAGGCCGGCGAGCAGGCCGAGCAGGGTGGATTTACCGGAGCCGGACGCGCCGACGATGGCCAGGCTGTCGCCCTTGTTCAGTTCCAGGCTGAGTTCGTGCAGGATGGTCAGTTCACCTTCCGCGCTGGGAACCACTTTGCTAAGGTTCTTCGCGGTGAGAATGCTTGCGCCCATGGAGAATCCGATGCGTGTGTGGTTTTTGAGTGCTGGCCTGGCCTTGATGTGCATGGCCCAGAACGCAGCGGCGGGTACAGTCCTGATCGTTGGCGATAGTATCAGCGCCGGTTTCGGACTGGATACCCGGTTGGGGTGGGTGTCGCTGCTTGAGCAGCGGCTCAAGGCCGAAGGTTTTGACGATAAAGTGGTCAATGCCTCCATCAGCGGCGACACCAGTGCCGGAGGCCAGGCGCGCCTGCCGGCGCTGCTTGCAGAGCATAAGCCGGAGCTGGTGATCCTCGAGTTGGGCGGCAATGATGGCCTGCGCGGAATGCCGCCGACGCAATTGCAACAAAACCTTGCGGCGATGATCGACAGCTCCCGTCAAAGCGGTGCCAGGGTGCTGTTGCTCGGCATGCAATTGCCGCCCAATTACGGCAAGCGCTACACCGATGCGTTCGCGCAGGTGTACGGCCAACTGGCCGAGGAGAAAAAGATCCCGCTGGTGCCGTTTTTCCTCGACGGAATCGGCGGTCATCCCGACTTGATGCAGGCCGATGGTCTGCACCCGGCGGTCGGGGCCCAGGGCAAGTTGCTGGAAAATGTCTGGCCTACGCTAAAACCGCTGCTATGAGGCTTTTCTAGCGGCAGGCTTTCGGCTAATGTGGCGCCCCCCTAAATGGAGCCCCCGATGCCGCGTTCTGCCTGGTCCCTGTTTGCCTACCAACTGATCGAGCCTGACGAGCAGCTGGATCTGTTCGCCTGCCAGGAAGTGCGGGTGCATCTGGTGACCCGTCAACTGGAGCTCGGTGGCTCGGCTGACCGAACCCTGTGCGGCAGTCTGCTGCCGGCGCAACCGCGCTGGTCGAGCGTGGATCGTCGGGTGTTTCAGGATCAGCGCCTGTGCTCGCTGTGCCGGGCGATTCTCGAATCGCAGAAGCGTGGAACCTCGCCGATCTGGCCTGAGCTGCGTTTCGAGCTTTAAGCGCAAGCATCTTTCGAACACAGCCCGAGCTGGCGGTGGCTTCAATTATGAAGAGTTCTGCCTGCCCATCGGCGCATCTCCCCGAATCCCCGAGGCGCGGTGTACAATCGCGTTCTTATACCCTTGTCGATCTTGCGAAGGATTCTCCGGATGTTGCCGCGTTTCCCTGCCGTCACCCGCTGCCTGTCTCTTGCCGCCCTGTGTGTGGCCGGCCCCGTTGCCGCATTGGAGTTTCCCCTGCCACCACCTGGTGAGGACATCATCGGCCAGGTGCAGGTGATCAAGGCCAAGTACGAAGACACCTTTGCCGATCTGGGCACCACCTACGATCTGGGCTATTCGGAAATGGTTGCGGCCAACCCGGGCGTCGATGCCTGGTTGCCGGGTGCGGGCACCGAAGTGGTCCTGCCGACCCGTTTCATCCTGCCGCCGGGTCCACGTGAAGGCATCGTGATCAACCTGGCCGAGTACCGCCTCTACTACTACCCGAAAGGCCGGAACGTGGTGTACACCTTCCCGCTGGGTATCGGTCGCGAAGGCTGGGGCTCGCCAATCGCCCACACCACGATCACTGCCAAGACGCCGAATCCAACCTGGACACCGCCAGCCTCGATCAAGGCTGAACACGCCGCCGATGGCGATCCGCTGCCGAACGTGGTGCCGGCCGGTCCGGACAACCCGCTGGGTCCGTTCAAGTTCACCCTGGGCACACCGGGCTACCTGATCCACGGTTCGAACAAGAAGTTCGGCATCGGCATGCGCACCAGCCACGGCTGCTTCCGCATGTTCAACAACAACGTGCTGGAAATGGCCGGCATGGTGCCGGTGGGCACGTCGGTGCGAATCCTCAACGATGCGTACAAGTTCGGTCGCAGTGGTGGCAAGGTCTACCTGGAAGCGCACACACCGATCGACGACAAGGGCAACCCGTCAGTGGTCGACAAGCACACCGCCGTGATCAACGCGATGCTCAAGCGCGAAGACATCACCAACAACCTGCGCATGAACTGGGATGTCGTCCGTGATGTAGTCGCGGCCGAAGATGGCCTGCCAACCGAAATCGGCACGCCGAACACCTCGGCGCCGATCGTCTCCAGCGCACCGATCGACTTGCAGCAGTAAGCCGATAAAAAGAACCCGCCGATGCTTGCGCGTCGGCGGGTTTTTTATTGCATGAAGAAAATTTCAGGCAAAAAAAAGCCGACCCGAAAAACGGGTCGGCTTGATAACAATCCCGAAGGACTATTACTTGCGGCTAGCTTTTTCCAGCATGCGCAGAGCACGCTCGTTAGCTTCGTCAGCAGTCTGTTGTGCTTTTTGAGCAGCAGCCAGAGCTTCATCAGCTTTACGGTAAGCTTCGTCTGCACGAGCCTGGGAGCGAGCAGCTGCGTCTTCAGTAGCGGTCAGACGTGCTTCGGTTTCTTTCGATGCGCTGCTGCAACCGGTAGCCAGAACTGCGGCCAGAGCCAGAGCAGAGAATTTCAGAACGTTGTTCATCGTGTTCCCCTTCAAGGACTTTCAATTAAGTGGCTGTCTCCTCCGATTGAGGAAATAGCCGGCGTACATACTACCCATTACTTGTAGTAAGTAAACTGACGTAAGGCAAGAAGCAAAAAAAATTGTAGGCGTTGATTCTTTTTCGAGCAACTTTTAACTGGGTTGTATAAAAAATATTCAGCTGCAAGGCCCGAGATGAGCGAGTTAATGAGAAAAAGTTCCCGTGGTCCGGTGCTGTTTTGCGGGTAGTGGCTAGAGTCTGTCTATATGGATTCGTCCACACTTTTGTTGCGTTTTTGTGCAGCGTCTCACCTATCTTTGTCCATGTTCAGGTGACTTTAAAAAACCAGGCACGTCTTAAGTCTCAACATCCGGCGATGTTCAGCCTTTCGGCTCGGGACGAGCTTCTCCCGAACCGGCCCTGAGTCCACCGGAGCTGCCCCGTCAATCAGCACGATGACGAGTGCGCCTTGAGCATTTTCGCCATTGGTGCCTACTATTTGATACGTGCTCGGGTTGCGCGAGATCGGTGCAGTTCTTCTCGGTGTCCATCAGGCACGGGGTGGCGTAGATGTTCCTTCGCCGGGAAAACATCGGTAAGGTAGGGGTCAGAATTCGAGACCCGCGAGGAGTAGTGATGAGCGAGGCGTTGTCCATCCACCATGACCAGGCTGGTCATCAGTTCGAGACCAATGTGGACGGTCATCGTGCCTACCTGACCTATATGGATCTGGGGAAACAGACCCTGGATATCTACCGCACCTTCGTGCCCAACGCATTGCGTGGCCGAGGCATCGCGGCAGCCCTGACCGAACGGGCGCTGCAGTACGCCGATGAAATGGGCTACACGGTCATCCCGTCGTGCTCCTACGTGGAGCGCTACATGGAGCGTCATCAGCGGCGCACCGCCAAGATCTGACTGACCTCACACCGCACACACAAAAACGCCGGGCAATGCCCGGCGTTTTTTTATGCCTGCGAAACGGCTATCAGCTGCGCTGACGTTTCGGCAGCACATCCTTGAGCTTGGCGTGCATGCTGCGCAAGGTGTTTTCGGTGGCCGACCAGTCGATGCAGGCATCGGTGATCGAGACGCCGTATTGCAGGTCGGCGAGGTCTTTCGGAATCGCCTGGCAACCCCAGTTCAGGTGACTCTCGACCATCAGGCCGATGATCGACTGGTTGCCTTCGAGGATCTGGTTGGCGACGTTCTCCATCACCAGCGGTTGCAGGGCCGGATCCTTGTTGGAGTTGGCGTGGCTGCAATCGACCATGATGTTCGGCTTGATCTTCGCCTTGTTCAGCGCCTGTTCGCACAGGGCAACGCTGACCGAGTCGTAGTTCGGCTTGCCGTTGCCGCCGCGCAATACCACGTGACCGTAGGCGTTGCCCTTGGTGGTGACGATCGACACGCCACCTTCCTGGTTGATACCCAGGAAACGGTGCGGGCTGGAGACTGACTGCAAGGCGTTGATCGCCACGGTCAGGCCGCCGTCGGTACCGTTCTTGAAACCGACCGCCGAGGACAGGCCGGAAGCCATCTCACGGTGGGTCTGGGATTCGGTGGTGCGGGCGCCGATGGCCGACCAGCTGATCAGATCCTGCAGGTATTGCGGGGAGATCGGGTCGAGGGCTTCGGTGGCGGTCGGCAGGCCTTTCTCGGCCAGGTCCAGCAGCAACTGGCGACCGATGTGCAGACCGTCCTGGATCTTGAACGAGTCGTCCAGGTACGGGTCGTTGATCAGGCCTTTCCAGCCGACGGTGGTACGCGGTTTTTCGAAGTACACGCGCATGACCAGATACAAGGTGTCCGATACTTCCGCCGCCAGCACCTTCAGGCGCTCGGCGTACTCGTGGGCAGCCTTGATGTCGTGGATCGAGCAAGGCCCGATGACCACGAACAGACGGTGGTCGGTGCCATCGAGAATGTTGCGGATGACTTCGCGACCCTTGGTGACGGTGCGCAGGGCAGCGTCGCTCAGAGGGATATCACGCTTGAGCTGATCGGGAGTGATCAGTGTCTCGTTGGAGGCGACGTTTAGGTCGTTGATCGGTAAATCAGCCATCGTTTACTCGTCAGGTCACGGGTGCCGGCCGCCAGCGATCCCCGCGCGGCGGAGCACAGCAGATTTAAGCGCGTCGGGGAGCCGAACCTTATCGCGTTAGACGCCTGCTAGACAATGGGCAAGTCACTGTTCAGTCCAGCTCTGGTTACGCAAAAGCCTTGCGAACGCTGTCGTGGGAGAATTCTTCGGCGTGCTGCTCGACCCATTGCAGCGCTCGCGCCTGGATATCCTGCAGGTCATCGTGGGCATCGTTGATTCGGCAATAACGCTCGATCTGACACACCTGCTCACCCATTCGCGCACTGAACAGCGTCTGCTCATCGGTGAACGCAATGCCCACCAGATAACCTTTTTTACGGCGCAAGCACCAGGCCACATAGCCCGGATAGGCGAAGTCGGCATTGAGTGTGGGCATGCGCACTTGCAGCGCGGTGCCATGACGCCAGGCGCGGTGGTAATTGCAAGCGATGCCGCCGAGGCTGATAGTGTGCAGCTGTTGCCGCGAAATGCACTCAGGTTTGAGCAACGTTAATTCGACGGGCACATCATCCGGATGAGGAATAAACCGTCCCATGAGCACAGACTCCCTGTGTCGGCCATTTGACATTGTTTCCCCCAGTATAGTGTTCGAATCGGAACTGACCGATTTCGACGCCGACCAACGGCTGCTGGCGATGAACGGCATTTCGCTGGTGATTTTCACCAGCGTCGGCTGCGCGAGTTGCCGCTATGCCCGCGAGGTGTTGCCAGGGCTCGATCTGGCGGTCGATCGCGTGTGCTGGATCGACGCTGGCAACAACGGCGGGCTGGTCGAGCGTTATCAGGTCTTTCATTTGCCGGCGCTGTTCGTGGTGCGCGACGGCGAGTTCTTTGGGGCAGTACACACGCGCTTGAACGCCACGGAGCTGAACGCAGCCGTGGCCCAGGCGCTGGGTCGAATTGCAGAGGAGTTGCCGTGATGGGAGCAGTGAACAGACCGGTCGTGGGGATTATCGGTACCGGCGCAATTGGAGGGTTTTACGGCTTGATGCTGGCCCGGGCCGGGTTCGATGTGCACTTTTTACTGCGCAGCGAGTTTTCCGCCGTCGCCGAACGTGGTTTGCAGGTGGACAGTGCGGTTCACGGCACGCTGACGCTGAATCCGGTGCAGGCCTATTCCTCGGCTGAAGACATGCCGCTCTGTGACTGGTTGCTGGTCGGCGCCAAGACCACCAGCAATGCCGGGCTGGCGCCGTCGATCATTCAGGCGGCCAAACCCGACGCGAAAGTGTTGGTGCTGCAAAACGGTCTGGACGTCGAAGACAGTCTGCGGGCGTTGTTGCCCGATTCCCTGCATCTGCTGGGCGGTTTGTGCCTGATCTGTGTTCACCGGGAAGGCCCGGGCCACATCACTCATCAGGCGCTGGGGGCGGTGAACGTGGGTTATCACAGCGGTCCGGCAGCCGATGATGCGGCGCGCATGGCGATCGTCGAGGAGGGCGTCGGACTGTTCCGCACTGCGGGCATCGACTCCCAGGCCATGCCGAACCTGCATCAGGCGCGCTGGCAGAAACTGGTCTGGAACATTCCCTACAATGGTCTTTCGGTGTTGCTCGGGGCGAGCACCACGCCGCTGATGGCCGATGCCGACAGCCGCGCGCAGATCCAGGCGCTGATGGCCGAAGTGGTGCAGGGTGCCAAGGCCTGCGGCCACGACATGCCGCCCGGTTACGCCGAATATCTGTTCATGATGACCGAGAAAATGCCCGACTATTGGCCGAGCATGTACCACGATTTTCTGCACAAACGACCGCTGGAACTGGACGCCATCTACGCTCGACCCTTGGCGGCGGCAAAAGCGGCAGGTTGCGAGCTGCCGCGCATCGAAGCGCTGTATCGCAATTTGCGTTTCATCGACCGGCGTAACACCTGAGTCGGTTTCTTGAGGGGATTTGGGGGAAGGCATGGCCAAGAACATCGATGACAAACTGGTGCTGGCGATTTCGTCCCGTGCCCTGTTCGACCTGAGCGAGAGTCACAAGGTGTATCTGTCGAGCGGCGTCGAAGCCTATCGGCAATATCAGATCGAGCACGAAGACGAAATCCTCGCGCCGGGCGATGCCTTTCCGCTGGTGGAAAAACTGCTCAACCTCAACAGTCGCCTCGGCCGTGCCCGGGTCGAGGTGATTCTGGTGTCGCGCAACAGTGCCGACACCGGCCTGCGGGTGTTCAACTCGATCGATCATTACGGCTTGGCGATTTCCCGCGCGGCATTTGTCGGCGGGCGCAGTCCTTATCCTTATCTCAAAGCGTTCGGTTGCGACCTGTTTCTTTCTACCCATGCTGAAGACGTGCGTTCGGCGCTGGATAACGGCTTTGCGGCGGCGACCATTCTTTCCGGCGGCGCCAGCCGTGCGGCCAGCGATGAATTGCGCATCGCCTTCGACGGCGATGCGGTGCTGTTTTCCGACGAATCGGAGCGGGTCTATCAATCCGGTGGCCTCGAAGCCTTCCAGGCCAAGGAGCGTGAATCCGCTCGTGAGCCGTTACGTGGCGGGCCGTTCAAAGGCTTCCTCGCGGCGCTCAATCTGTTGCAGCGCGAGTTCCCGGACGACGCCTGTCCGATCCGCACCGCGCTGGTCACCGCACGTTCGGCGCCGGCTCACGAGCGGGTGATCCGCACTTTGCGCGAGTGGGACATCCGTCTGGACGAGTCGCTGTTCCTCGGCGGCCTGACCAAGTCGGCGTTCCTCGAAGCCTTTGCCGCCGACGTGTTTTTCGACGATCAGGCCGGTCACTGCGAGCTGGCCCGGGAGGTGGTTGCCACCGGCCATGTCCCGCACGGCATCAGCAACGAACCGGCGGTCTAAAGCCCACGTGGTTCAAGACGTTGCGTCGCACGTCGTACTCGCCAAGGCACTGCTAAGCTGAATCAAATCTCCGCCATGTTGGCTAGCGAGGAGGTCATATGATTCGTTCGATGCTGTATGCCACTGACCTCGGTCTGTACGCACCGTTAGTGATGCAGCATGCCTTGGCGATGGCTCGAATATTCAATGCCGACTTGTATGTGGTGCACGCGGTGGAACCCATGGGGCTGTTTGCCGAATCGGTGTTGCAGAGCTATCTCGACGAGCAGGCGTTGAACGAATTTCACAGTCAGGGTCTGAAAACCGTCATCGCCAATATCGAGCAGCGGGTGCTGGACAGTTTTCGCGAGGAACTGGGGGACGAAGGCGAGCAGGATCTGCTGCGGATTCGTGCGGTGCGGGTGCTGCAGGGTGATCCGTCGCAGGTGATTCTCGACCAGGTACAGAAACTCTCCGTCGATTTGCTGATCGTAGGAAGTCACAGCCACGGGGTTGGGGCGGAAACACCGTTGGGGCGCACGGCGACTCGCTTGCTGCAATTGTCCAAGGTGCCGGTTTACATGGTGCCGCTGGTGGAGCGTCGGCGTCGGGAGGATCGCTGAGGCGGGAATAATGGCGTTTTGATAAAAAAGTTCTAGATTTATTCTTCAAACCATTAATATAGTTATATACCGTCGCTGATGCCCGTGGCGTCTACCTGCTTTGAGGGATTCATATGAAGCTTCAACAATTGCGCTACATCTGGGAAGTGGCGCACCACGACCTCAACGTTTCCGCTACAGCCCAAAGTCTCTACACCTCGCAACCGGGCATCAGTAAGCAAATCCGTCTGCTGGAAGACGAACTGGGCGTCGAAGTGTTCGCCCGCAGTGGCAAGCACCTGACCCGTGTCACTCCGGCCGGCGAGCGCATCATCACCACCGCCGGTGAGATTCTGCGCAAGGTCGAGAGCATCAAGCAGATCGCCCAGGAATTCTCCAACGAGAAAAAAGGCACCCTGTCGATCGCCACCACTCACACCCAGGCACGTTATGCACTGCCGCCGGTGATCAGCAATTTCATCAAGCAATACCCGGACGTGGCGCTGCACATGCACCAGGGTTCGCCGATGCAGATCGCCGAAATGGCCGCTGACGGCACCGTCGATTTCGCCATTGCCACCGAAGCGCTGGAGCTGTTCGGCGATCTGGTGATGATGCCGTGCTACCGCTGGAACCGCTGCGTGGTTGTACCGCAAGGCCACCCGCTGACCAAGCTGCCGAAGCTGACCCTCGAAGCGCTGGCCGAATACCCGATCGTGACTTACGTGTTCGGCTTCACCGGCCGTTCGAAACTCGACGAGGCTTTCAGCCATCGTGGTCTGACGCCGAAAGTAGTGTTCACCGCTGCCGACGCCGACGTGATCAAAACCTACGTGCGCCTGGGGCTGGGTGTTGGCATCGTGGCGAAAATGGCCGTCGATACCAAACTCGACAACGACCTGGTGGTACTCGATGCCAGCGAACTGTTCGAGTCCAGCGTGACCAAGATCGGTTTCCGTCGCGGCACTTTCCTGCGTGGTTTCATGTGCGACTTCATCGAGAAATTCGCGCCGCACCTGACTCGCGAAGTCATGGCCAAGGCCATTCAGTGCCACAACAAGCAGGAACTCGAAGAGCTGTTCGAAGGCGTTGAACTGCCGGTTCACTAAGCCCCTGTCGCTGAGCCCCTGTCTACAGCACCTCGGTGACAGCAAACTGTTGCCGGGTGCCCGCCACCAGAATCTCCACCTCATCGCCCTCGAACTTGCCCAGCAGGCTTTTGCCCAGCGGCGAGCGCGGGGTGATGACGGTAATTGGCTGACCGACCACGTCGACTTTCAGTCCCGCCGCATCCGGTGCCAGAAACAGCCATTGCTCGCGACCCTTTTCGTCTTCCAGACCGAGCAGGGCGCCGATTTCAATTCCGCGTTGATCGTCATAGGCCCGAAGCGTCAGGTTCTGGCAGACCGCCAGTGACTGGCGGATCTCCTCGACCCGTTTCGCTTGCCCGGCTGCCAGGTACGACGCCTCAAGTCCCAGGGTGTCGTACTTGTTTTCGGCGATGTTCTCTTCGTGGGTCGCGGTTTCGTAAGCGGTTTGCGCGGCGCGTTCGGCGATATCGAGGTCGACGCGCAGTTTGTCGAGAATCAGTTGATGGACGGCGTGCTTGTTCATGATCAATCGCAGAATTGCAGGACGTTGGCGCGGCTTTTTTCGCTCGGGGCCGTCTGATCCTGCTGGAGCCAGAACTGGCATTTCGGATTCGACTGGTTGCGCGTGCTGCTGCGGGCCTGATCGAGACGGTTTTGTTGTTCGTTCTTGCGCAGGTTTTCTTCGTACTGCTCGAACAACGGGCTTTGTGGAGGAATATCCGGCACCGCTCGTACCGCCGGTGGATTGGCCAGTTGTTGTACGGCCTGGGCAACTGGCGCCAGTTGTTCATTGAAGACAAAGCGTGAAATGAGCCAGCAGGTCAGCGCAATGGCCAGGAAACCCAGCCACAGGCCCAGGGCAATGCTGCCGGTCAATTGCAGCGCGCTAAGCTGAACAGGCAAGGGGCGGCGCGGGTTTGGGCGGTAGGGCATGGCTGCCTCCTGGCGGATGATTGCGGGCAAGTGGCGATTGTCGCACGAAGATTAATCGTCGTCGGCTCTTCTGCACGCACACATTTATGCGGACAATCGTCGCTTTTGCCAACGGGAGTCTTGAATGCCGCAACCGAAAACCCGCTGGGACATCTTTTGCACCGTGGTCGATAACTACGGCGACATCGGGGTGACCTGGCGTCTGGCCCGGCAACTGGTGGCCGAGCATGCATTGGCCGTGCGGCTGTGGGTCGATGATCTGCGCGCGTTCGAACGGATTTGCCCGGAACTCGACATCAATCTCGACGCGCAATGGCAGCAGGGTGTCGAGGTCCGGCACTGGCCGGCAGAATGGCCGGAAACGGACGCCGCCGATGTAGTGATCGCCGCGTTCGCCTGCCAGTTGCCGGGTGCCTACATGGACGCCATGGCCGAGCGGGAAAAGCCGCCATTGTGGATGAACCTCGACTATCTCAGCGCTGAAGACTGGGTGGCCGGCTGCCACGGCCTGCCTTCGGTGAAGTACAAGTCCGTGCAGAAGATCTTTTTCTTCCCGGGATTCCAGGCGGGCACTGGCGGGTTATTGCGTGAAAGCGGATTGCTTGAGCGACGTCAGCGGTTTCAGCAGGATCCCGAGGCGCAGCGACAATTCCTGCAGGCGTTGGGGGTCGATCCTGCACCCGGTACGCAACTGATTTCGCTGTTCGCCTACGAGAATGCCGGGCTCGCCAGTTGGCTGGATGTACTCGCGGCCGATTCGACGCCCACTCATCTGTTGGTGCCGGAAGGGCGGATTCTCGGTGATGTCGCACGTTGGCTCGGCGTCGAGTCGCTGTCTGCCGGCGCTGTGCATGTCGATCGATCGCTGACCGTGCAGGTGCTGCCGTTCGTCCGTCAGGATCAATACGATCAACTGCTGTGGTGCTGCGATTTCAACGCGGTGCGCGGCGAAGACTCGTTCATCCGGGCGCAGTGGGCAGGGCGGCCGATGTTGTGGCACATCTATCAGCAGGACGAAGATATCCATCTGGACAAGCTCGATGCCTTCCTCGCGCTCTATGGAAAAGGCCTTTCGACGGAAGCTGCCGAGGCGATGAACGGTCTCTGGCGAGCCTGGAGTGCCGGGCAGCCTATCGGCGAGCACTGGCTTGAGGCCCGTAAATACTGGCCCGAACTGCAGAAAAATGCCGAAGCATGGTGTCTGGAACAGGCCTTGCAGGCCGATCTTGCGACGGCGCTGGTACAGTTTTACCGAAATTGGATATGATACGCGGCCTAGATTTTTGTAAATCCCATCCAAATTCGGATATTCGCAATGAAAACTGGTAAAGAACTCAAACCCGGTACCGTGATCCGTATCGACAACGATCCTTGGCTGGTTCAGAAAGCTGAATTCACCAAATCGGGCCGTAACAGCGCGATCATGAAGACCAAGCTGAAGAACCTGCTGACCGGTTACAAGACCGAAACCGTTTACGGTGCGGACGACAAGCTGGACGACGTGATCCTGGACCGCAAAGAAGCGACCCTGTCCTTCATCAGCGGTGACACCTACACGTTCATGGACACCAGCGACTACACCATGTACGAGCTGAACGCCGAAGACATCGAAAGCGTTCTGCCTTTCGTTGAAGAAGGCATGACCGACGTTTGCGAAGCCGTGTTCTTCGAAGAGCGTCTGGTTTCCGTAGAGCTGCCGACCACCATCGTGCGCGTAGTTGACTACACCGAAGGTTCGGCTCGTGGCGACACTTCCGGCAAAGTCATGAAGCCAGCCAAGCTGAGCAACGGTACTGAGCTGCAGGTTGCCGACTTCATCGAAATCGGTGACAAGATCGAAATCGATACCCGCGAAGGCGGTTCCTACAAAGGCCGTGCCAAATAAGCACTGCTTTTTGCGGAAAGAAAAAGCCCGACCATTGAGTCGGGCTTTTTTGTGCCTGATGAAAATTACTGCTTCAGGTGCTGTTTCAGTTCTTCCGAGGCCTGCAACATCGCCGAGCGCACCGCCGGCACCTGGCTGACCACGTTGAGCAAACCGTAGTCGTGGATCATGCCGTTGTAGCGCACCGAGGTCACCGGCACGCCGGCTTCGTCGAGTTTGCGGGCGTAGGCTTCACCTTCGTCACGCAACACGTCGGCCCCCGCAGTCTGGACCAGTGCGGGCGGCAGACCTTTCAATTGCGCGGTCGTGGCCCGCAGCGGCGAGGCGTAGATCTCGTTACGCTGGTTGGCGTCGGTGGTGTAGTTGTCCCAGAACCACTTCATCATGTTGCGGGTGAGGAAGTGCCCCTCGGCATACTGGTTATACGAACCGGTGTCGAAACTGGCATCGGTCACCGGCCACAGCAGTACCTGGAACTTGATCGCCGGGGTGCCTTTGTCCTTGGCCATCAAGGCGACGACTGCCGCCATGTTGCCGCCGACACTGTTGCCCGCCACCGCCAGACGCTTGCCGTCGACGTTGATCTCTTTGCCGTGTTCGGCCACCCATTTGGTTGCCGCGTACGCCTGGTTGATCGCCACCGGGTAATGCGCTTCCGGCGAAGGGGTGTAGTTGACGAACACCGCCGCGGCCCCCGAGCCGACCACCAGATCCCGCACCAGACGTTCGTGGGTCGGGAAATCTCCCAGCACCCAGCCGCCGCCGTGGAAGAACATGAACACCGGCAACTCGCCCTTGACCCCGGCCGGCCGGACGATGGTCAGGCTCAACGGTTGGCCATCGACCTGGATGGTCTTCTCGCTGACGTCTGCCTTGGGCAGCGTCAGTTTGATCCCCGACTGAGCGCCCGTCAGTACGGCGCGGGCATCCTTGGGCGTCAGTTGTTCCATCGGTTTGCCGGTGCCGGCGTTCAGCACATCGAGGAACGCCTGAGTGTTGTGCTCGACGTCACCGGCGAATGCGCTGTGAACGGACAGGGCGAGAAGGGTACCGGTCAAGACTTTGCTGAAAGTGTTCATGTTCATTTCCTGTTCGGGCCTGGGTGTCAGTGATTACACGGTGACGTGCAGGCGCACATCGACATTGCCACGGGTGGCGTTGGAGTACGGGCAGACCTGGTGGGCGGCGTCGACCAGGCTTTGTGCGTCAGCCTGTTCCAGGCCCGGCAGGTTGATGTGCAGGTCGATGTCCAGACCGAAACCACCAGGAATCTGACCGATACCGACGTGAGCGGTGATCGAGGCGTCGTCCGGGATTTTGCGTTTGGTCTGGCTGGCAACGAATTTCAGCGCGCCGATGAAGCAGGCCGAGTAGCCGGCAGCGAACAGTTGCTCAGGGTTGGTGGCTGCGCCGCCGGCACCGCCGAGTTCTTTCGGGGTGGCCAGTTTGACGTCGAGGATGTTGTCGCTGGAGATCGCACGACCGTCACGGCCGCCAGTGGAGGTTGCGATTGCGGTGTAGAGAGTTTGCATGGTGTGAGCCTCATTGAGTGTGATTTATTGCGCTAATTGTTTGCGCGCTAACTAGGTGCGAAGTAAATGTACTGCGCTAATATTTAGCGCGCAAGATAAATTTTTGAAAAATGATGAAGCCGAGACATGGATCAGGCTGAGAAGAGATCTCAACTCTTTGATATGAAAGGTTTTTACGAAGGGAAAACGAGAGAGAAAAAATTTTGCGGGAGAGGGGGAAAGCAGAGAAAGGCGCGATTTCCCTGTAGGTTCGAGGTCGCTCCTACAGGGAAAGGGGGAGGCTTAAGTGAGGCTGTCCTGCAAATGACCGCGCAAGGCCTGCAACTCGGCTTGCAGGTTTTGCAGGCGCTCCAGCGTGAAGCCACTGGCCCCCAGAATGCATTGCGGAACGGTTCGGGCCTTGTCTTTCAAGGCGCGGCCCTGTGCGGTCAATTCGACGATCACCACCCGTTCATCCTCGCGGCTTCGAGTTCGGCTCAGCAAACCTTCACCTTCCAGGCGCTTGAGCAGCGGGGTCAGCGAACCCGGATCGGTCAGCAGGCGCGTGCTGATTTCTCCGACGGTCAAACCATCCTTCTCCCACAGCACCATCATCGCCAGATACTGCGGATAAGTCAGGCCAAGCGCTTGCAACAGCGGTTTGTAGACCTTGGTCATCATCAGCGAAGTGGAATGCAGGGCGAAGCAGGCCTGATTGTCGAGCAGCAGCTCTTCGCAGTGGTCGGTGGTGTCGCGGGTGGTGGTCATGTCGGTGCCTTGAACAGTGATGCAGATGAATCTAGCGCTCGAATCTTTAATGCGCCAGACAATTGTGCCCGGTGGCGAATCGGTCAGTGCCGGCCCAGCTCCCGTTGCAGTGCCAGATCCCACGGTGGCACGGGGCTGAAGCGGGTCTTGAGGTATTCCAGCAGCAGGCGGCTGCGGGAGCTGGCCTGTTGTTCCAGTCGCAGCGCGTAGATGCCGGTGCTCTCCGGTTTTGGCAGGCCGTTTTCACAGAACAGCGGCAGCAGTTCGCCGCGCAGCAAGTATTCGCTGGCCAGCCAGGTCGGCAGATGCGCGATCCCGAGGCCCGCAAGTGCACCGCACACCAGGGCCTCGGCGTTGTTGGCGCTCATGCGGACCCGCGCCGGGCGGTGCAACTGCATCTGCCCGTCCTGTTCGAATCGCCAGGCGAAGGGCGGGGCGAGGCCGTCCCAATCGAGGCCGTCATGTTCACCCAGTTGTGCCGGCTCGCTCGGCACACCCCGACGCTTGAGATAGTCGGGGCTGGCGCAAGCAATGCGCACCATGCTCGCCAGCGGTGTGGCGACCAGTCGGGTATCGGCCATTTGCCCGGCGCGCAACACCAGATCGACCTTGCCCAGGTTCGAGCCGTCCATGTCGACGAAGCTGTCGATCAGATGCAGTTGCACGTCCAGCCCCGGATACAGCACCAGAAAGTCGGCAATCACTGGCGCCAGATGCCGACGTCCGAACGCTGCCGGCGCATCCACCCGGATCAAGCCTTCCGGCGCGCTGCTCAGGGAAACGGCTTCAGCGCGGGCCAGTTGCAGTTCGGCAACGATCCGCCGCGCCCGTTCGGCAAACGCCAGGCCGGCCGGCGTGGCGCGCACCGCATGAGTGCTGCGGATGAACAACTGGCTGCCGACAGCGCTTTCCAGGCTGTCGATACGCCGGGCGACGGCCGATGGCGTCAGCGGATGCCGGCGCGAGGCGGCGGAAAAACTGCCACTCTCCAGCACATCGAGAAACAGCCCGAGTTGTTCGGTCAATTGATTGGGGTTCATGAATCAGCTCAGTGCCTATGCGGATTTGGCACAGCCATTGTGCGTTGCTGTGCGTTTCCGTGCCAGCGCCGACTGCGTAGGATGAATCCCCTGACGTATGAGGAATTCTGCTGTGATCGAGTTTTTGCTGTACCTGTTGTTTGGCGCCGCCCTCGGCACCCTGGGTGGGATATTCGGAATCGGCGGCGGCTTGATCGCCATTCCGCTGCTGGGTGTGTGGTTCGGGCTTGATCAGCAGATCGCCCAGGGCACGGCGCTGGTGATGGTGGTGCCGAACGTGATGCTGGCGCTGTGGCGTTATCACCAGCGCAACCGCATCGAACTCCGGCATGCGTTGCCGCTGGCGGTGATGGGATTCTGCTTTGCGTGGATCGGCTCGATCTGGGCCGTGGGCATCGACGCGCAAACCATGCGCATCGGTTTTGTCGCGTTCCTTGTGGCGTTGTCAGCGTACAACCTGGTGCGCATGTTCGGCGCGCGTCCGGCGGCGACTTCCGAGATGCGTTATTCATGGCCGTGGCTGGGCGTGCTCGGCGCGGCGTCGGGCACCATGGGCGGTCTGTTCGGTGTCGGTGGGGCAGTGGTGGCGACGCCGGTGCTGACCAGCCTGTTCGGCACCACTCAGGTGGTCGCTCAAGGCCTGTCGCTGGCGCTGGCATTGCCGAGCACCGGTGTCACGCTGGTGACGTACGCGGTGCACCACGAAGTGGACTGGATGATCGGCCTGCCGCTGGCCATCGGCGGTCTGGCCAGCATCAGTTGGGGCGTGAAGGTGGCCCACGCGATGCCGGAAAAACTCCTGCGTGGGCTGTTCTGCGGGTTCCTGGTGCTGTGTGCGGTGATGCTCGCCTTTAAAGTTTGAAACCTTCGACGATGTGCTCGGCCAGGCATTCGGTGATCGGCGACGGATTGTTCAGATTGCGGATCAGCATGATGCTGGCCTCGGGCAACAGCGGCAGATCTTCGGCGGCACCGAGAATTCGCAAGTCCGGGGTGATCAGGCTTTCCAGTTGCGCGGTGATCGCCAGACCCGCGCTCACCACCGCCATCAACGCCGACAGGCTGGTGCTGTTGTAGGCAATCCGGTATTCACGGCCCATGGCGTCCAGCGCATTGCAGGCCCACAGTCGACAGAAACAATCACTGTTGAACATCGCCAGCGGCAACGGCGTCTGCTCGTGGGCGCTGAAGTTCTGCGCCTCGGCCCAGACAAAGCGCTCCTTGCGCAGCAACTGGCCAATCTCGTTGCCCGGCTCGCGGGTGACGATCGACAGATCCAGGTCCGTGCGTTGCAGCAACTGTTTGGTCGACTCGCAATGCACTTCGATCTGGATCAGCGGGTAGAACTGAGCGAAGCGCGACAGGATCCCCGGCAGAAACCGCATCACGTAGTCGTCCGGCGTGCCGATCCGCACCGTGCCGACCATGTGCGGCTCGCGCAGGGTGTTGAAGACTTCGCTGTGCAATTTCAGGATGCGCCGCGCGTAGCCGAGCAACACCTGGCCTTCGGCGGTGAGGCGCACCTGACGCCCGTCGCGCTCGAACAACTGGCGCTGCAACACGTCCTCTTCCAGACGCTTCATCTGCATGCTCACCGCCGACTGAGTGCGGTTGACCATTTCGCCGGCGCGGGTAAAACCGCCCTGATCGGCAATTGCGACAAAGGTACGCAGGACATCGGTATCGATACTGGGGTACGCCGACAATTGATGAATCTCCGTGATGCTTGCCATCAGAAACATTCGTTGGATTGATCGTAGCCCCGGCGCGAGACTTGAGCCATCCCTAAAGGAGGGCAACACGATGAAAGGTCAAAAACTGTATGTGAGCGATGAAAGAGTTCCGGTCCATCTGATTTCCGATCTGCTGCACAAGTTTAGCCGCTGGTACGAACTTCACCGCGAACGCGAGCTGCTCGCCAGTCTGAGCGACGAAGCGTTGAAGGACATCGGGGTCAGCCGTGCCGATGTCGAACACGAAGCGATTCGGCCGTTCTGGGACGATCCGATGCATAAATGATGAGGCCATCGCTACACAAACCCTCTTGTGGTGAGGTAGGTTGCGAGCAGACATGGAGGTACACATGCCCGCGACATTGTCCTTTTCCCTTAAACAGGCTCGACGTCTGGCACTGGCTGCCCAAGGGTTTCACGGGCGCCAGCCGCCGGCTGTCAAGGCGATGCACGTCAACCGGCTGATCGAACGTCTCGGCCTGTTGCAGATCGACTCCGTCAACGCCGTGGTGCGCTCGCACTACCTGCCGCTGTTTTCCCGTCTCGGTTCCTATTCTGCTGACTTGCTCGACCAGGCTGCCTGGAGTTCGGGGCGACGTCGTTCGTTGTTCGAATACTGGGGCCATGAAGCGTCATTGCTGCCGCTGTCGATGTACCCGTTGATGGGCTGGCGCATGCAGCG
Source organism: Pseudomonas sp. GW822-FHT03F08 (assembly GCF_058801265.1). Lineage (NCBI taxonomy): Bacteria > Pseudomonadati > Pseudomonadota > Gammaproteobacteria > Pseudomonadales > Pseudomonadaceae > Pseudomonas > Pseudomonas sp. GW822-FHT03F08. The sequence continues at coordinate 196,677 of NZ_JBXANC010000009.1, forward strand.
AGCCAGGCGCGGTGAGGATATCTATCAGCAACTGGCGCGTTTCGGCCGTGAGCAACAAGGCACCATTCGCCGGGTGCTGGCGTCGGTCGAAGAGCAGGGCGCACTGGGCGCCGGCAGCCTGTCGACCCGAGAGGAAAAGGCCGGCCCCTGGTGGGACTGGAGTGCGGAAAAACATGCGCTGGAATGGTTGTTTGCCGCCGGCGAAGTCACCGTGGCCGGGCGGCGCGGCTTCGAACGGCTGTATGACCTGCCGGAGCGAGTGATTCCGGCGTCCGTGCTGCAACAGCCATTGCCCGATGAGGCCGAGGCGCAGCGCGGTTTGCTGCTGCACGCGGCTGAGGCGTTGGGCGTAGGCACGGAAAAAGACCTGCGCGATTACTTCCGCCTGAACCCTGCCGATGCCCGACCACGCCTGGCGGAGCTGGTCGAGGCCGGGCAACTGCTGACCTGCGAAGTTGCTGGCTGGCGTCAGATTGCCTACTGCCTGCCCGAACCGAAAGTCCCGCGCAAAGTCGAGGCCAGCGCATTGCTGTCGCCGTTCGATTCGCTGATCTGGGAACGCAGTCGCACCGAGCGGCTATTCGACTTCCGCTATCGGCTGGAGATTTATACGCCGCAGGACAAGCGGGTCTACGGCTATTACGTGCTGCCGTTCCTGCACAACGAACGGATTGCTGCGCGGGTTGATCTGCGCGCCGAGCGGGCGGCGGGGCGATTGGCGGTGCATGCGGTGCACGAGGAAGAACCGGGGCTGGATGAGGCGGGGATGCTGGCGTTGGCGCTGAACTTGCGGCAGATGGCGGATTGGTTGGGGCTGGAGCAGGTGCTGCTCAATTGCCAGCGCGAAAGTGCCGGGCGGTTGCGGGTGGCGTTGGCTCAAGTCGAAAACGACCGAGCCAACGTCATCGCGGTTTAGCGTTTGACCTGTTTCAGCGTCTCGGCAATCAGAAACGCCAGTTCCAGCGACTGATCGGCGTTCATCCGTGGGTCGCAATGGGTGTGATAGCGATCCGACAAACCATCTTCAGTGATCGGCCGCGCACCACCGATGCATTCGGTGACGTTCTGCCCGGTCATTTCGATGTGGATGCCGCCAGCGTAGCTGCCTTCCGCTTCGTGAACCTGGAAGAACTGCTTCACCTCGCCAAGGATCTGCGCGAAGTCGCGGGTCTTGTAGCCGCTGCTGGCCTTGATGGTGTTGCCGTGCATCGGGTCGGAACTCCACAGCACCTGCTTGCCTTCACGCTGCACCGCGCGGATCAGCGCCGGCAGGTGATCGCCGACCTTGTTCGCGCCCATCCGCGCGATCAGGTTGAGGCGGCCCGGATCGTTGTCCGGGTTGAGCACATCGATCAAGCGGATCAGGTCGTCGGGGTTCATGCTCGGGCCGACTTTGACACCGATCGGGTTGTTCACGCCGCGCAGGAATTCGACGTGGGCGCCGTCGAGCTGACGGGTGCGGTCGCCGATCCACAGCATGTGCGCCGAGCAATCGTAGTAATCGTTGGTCAGGCTGTCGCGGCGCACGAAGGCTTCTTCGTAGTTCAGCAGCAGCGCTTCGTGGGCCGTGAAGAAACTGGTCTCGCGCAGTTGCGGCGAGCTGTCCATGCCGCAGGCGCGCATGAACGCCAGGGTCTCATCGATGCGGTCGGCGAGGTGGCTGTACTTCTCCGCCAGCGCCGAGTTGGCGATGAAATCGAGGTTCCACTTGTGCACTTGATGCAGGTCGGCAAAACCGCCCTGGGCGAAGGCGCGCAACAGGTTGAGGGTGGCGGTGGACTGGTGATAGGACTGCAGCAGACGCTCCGGATCCGGCACGCGGCTGGCCGAGTCGAAGCCGATGCCGTTGACGATGTCGCCACGGTAGGCCGGCAGGGTCACGCCGTCGATGGTCTCGTCGTTGGCCGAGCGCGGCTTGGCGAACTGGCCGGCCATGCGCCCGACTTTCACCACCGGGCAACCGGCGGCGAAGGTCATGACGATCGCCATTTGCAGCAGCACTTTGAAGGTGTCGCGAATCTTCGCGGCGGAGAACTCGGCGAAGCTTTCCGCGCAGTCGCCGCCCTGCAGCAGGAACGCCCGGCCCTGGGTGACTTCGGCAAACTGACGACGCAGCTCCCGCGCTTCACCGGCAAACACCAGCGGCGGATAGCTGGCCAGCGTCTGCTCGACCTGGCGCAGGTGCGCGGCGTCGGGGTATTGGGGTTGTTGCTGGATCGGCAAGGCGCGCCAGCTGTCAGGGCTCCAGGGTTGGCTCATCACGGTCTCTATGGTTCTACGCACGGACGGCCATGTTAGCAGCAATTAGTGCGTGACCTGCTCCCGCCGCTTCGCCGACAATCGCCGCTTTGCCACGGCACCAGAGCGGTGCCATCGCGTCACCGCGTCCGGTGACCACCAGGAGACGAAATGACTGAGGAGCGCGTCGAGCTGTTGCTCGCCGAGGTACAGGATGAGTTCGGCGTGATTCGCGTGCTGGAAGTGGCCGACTACCGCTTTCTGGAGTTCGGCGATGCCATCGAGCAAAGCTGCGTGTTTACCGCCGACCCGAGCTGGCTGGAGTACGACTACACCCGGGCGATGCTGATTGGCGCGTTGTGCCATGAGCAACCGGAGAGCGCACTGTTTCTCGGTCTTGGCGCCGGCACGCTGACCCAGGCCTGCCTCAAGTTCCTGCCGCTGGAAGATGTCGAAGCCATCGAGTTGCGCCCGGATGTGCCGCGTCTGGCCATCGAATACCTCGGTCTCGATGACGATCCGCGGCTGTATATCCGCGTTGGCGATGCAATCGAACTGCTGCCGACGGCCGAACCGGCGGATCTGATCTTCGTCGACCTCTACACCGATGTCGGCCCCGGTGCCGCTCACCTTGCGTGGAATTTCCTCGGCGACTGTCAGAAACGTCTGAATCCCGGCGGCTGGTTGGTGATCAACCAGTGGGCCACCGATGACGGCAAGCCTCTGGGGGCGGCGCTGTTGCGCGGGCTCTATCACCGACATTACTGGGAACTGCCGGTGAAGGAGGGCAACGTGATTCTGATCGTGCCGGCGGATCTCGATCAGGTGCTGGACATGCAGGCGCTCACCGCCCGGGCTGAAGCGCTCGCGCCGAAGCTGGGATACTCGTTGCAGTCGTTGATCAAGGCTATTCGCCCGGCGACCTGAGCCTCAAATGCCTTTGAAGACCCCCGGTCTGCGCTCCACCAGCGAGCGCACGCCCTCCTTGGCATCCTCACTGGCCAGCAACTTCTTCACCAGCGGCGGCAAGCTCTGCGCCGCTGCGGTCTCGCCTTCATAGCGCGCCTGACGTGCCGACATCAGCGTCGCCTGCACGCCCAGTGGCGCCTGTCGGGCGATCCGTTCGGCCAGTTCGATGGCTCGCGGCAGCAAATCTTCACTGGCCATGACTTCCTGTACCAGACCCAGGCGCAACGCATCATGGGCATCAAATTCGTCGCCGGTCAGCAGCCAGCGCATGGCATTGCCCCAGCCGGCGATCTGATGAAAGCGCAACGTCGCACCGCCGAACGGAAAGATCCCGCGCTGCACTTCCATCTGCGCGAAGCGGGTGTTGCTGGCGCACAGGTTGATGTCGGCGGCGAGCATCAGCTCGATGCCGATGGTCAGGCAATAGCCTTGCGCGGCGACGATCACCGGTTTGCTGACCCGTGGCCCGACAAATACGCCCCACGGATCGCAACCGCCGGGCGGCACCTGCCAGCCCTGGGCGAGGGCGGAACTGGCGTTGACTAGATCGAGCCCGGCGGTGAAATGCTCACCATGCCCGAACACCACGGCCACCCGCGCGTCGCTGTCGGCCTCGAATTCACCGTAGGCCAGGGCCAGGTCATTGAGCAAATCCAGATCGAAAGCATTGCGCTTGGCTGCACGGTCCAGGCCAATCAAATGGACGTGACCGTGGCGCGCACGGCTGACGCGGCCGGGGCAGGGCTGATTCATGGGTGTTTCCTCGGACGGGAAGAAAGGGTGCAGCGACCAGATGCCGCACGTCGGTGAATCGTTTAAGCGCCATCGCCCGCAGGGCCGGGGTCTTTGAAAAATAGACCTTTGCCCGATTATCCGCAAAACCCCGTTACACAGCGGTGACAACTGTATTTCACCGATAAAAAAAGCTCCCTTTTTTGGCAAATTCCGGTATAGTGCGCGCCGGCCTTTAACCGGGCCGCGTTTAGGTAGCGCAATTCCCCGAAGTCAGCTTCGGCTGCACGTCCGCACTGCGGGCTCTTCCTTGACGATTCTTTTTCATTCATTCGTTTTCGCAAATCCCCGCCGACAAAGCTGCCAGGGCGACTCTTGAGTCTCAACACGGCATGTGCAGCTTTGGAGCATGGGTCTTTGCGGATGCACTTAGAGGCAGACCCATGACCCAGGAAATCGGCGGCTTCGCCGCTCTTGAACTTCATCCCAATATTGTCGCTGCAGTAGTCGCTACCGGCTATGAAGAGCCTTCGGCCATTCAGCAGCAGTCGATCCCGATCATCCTCGCCGGTCACGATATGATTGGTCAGGCGCAAACCGGTACCGGTAAAACCGCTGCCTTTGCCCTGCCTATCCTGCACCGCATTGATCCGTCCAAGCGCGAGCCGCAAGCTCTGATCCTGGCCCCAACTCGTGAGTTGGCGCTACAAGTTGCAACCGCTTTCGAAACCTACGCCAAGCAAATGCCGGGCGTAACTGTTGTGGCTGTCTACGGCGGCGCGCCGATGGGCCCACAATTGAAAGCAATCCGTAATGGCGCACAGATCGTTGTCGCCACTCCGGGCCGTCTGTGCGACCACCTGCGTCGCGACGAAAAAGTGCTGCAGACCGTGAACCACCTGGTTCTCGACGAAGCAGACGAAATGCTCAAACTGGGCTTCATGGACGACCTCGAAGTCATCTTCAAGGCCATGCCGGAAACCCGTCAGACCGTATTGTTCTCGGCTACCCTGCCGCAATCGATCCGTGCCATCGCCGAGCGTCACCTGCGCGATCCAAAGCACGTGAAGATTCAGAGCAAGACCCAGACCGTTACCGCGATCGAACAGGCTCACCTGTTGGTTCACGCTGACCAGAAGACCTCTGCCGTTCTCAGCTTGCTGGAAGTGGAAGATTTCGACGCTCTGATCATGTTCGTGCGCACCAAGCAAGCGACCCTGGATCTGGCCAGCGCCCTCGACGCCAAAGGCTACAAAGCCGCAGCGTTGAACGGCGACATCGCCCAGAACCAGCGTGAGCGCGTCATCGACTCGCTGAAAGATGGCCGTCTGGACATTGTTGTGGCGACCGACGTAGCCGCCCGTGGTCTGGACGTACCGCGCATCACCCACGTATTCAACGTGGACATGCCGTACGATCCGGAATCCTACGTGCACCGTATCGGCCGTACCGGCCGTGCCGGTCGCGAAGGCCGCGCGCTGCTGCTGGTGACTCCACGTGAGCGCCGCATGCTGCAAGTGATCGAGCGTGTAACCGGTCAGAAAGTTGCCGAAGTGCGTCTGCCGGACGCTCAGGCCGTTCTCGATGCCCGCATCAAGAAACTGACCAACAGCCTGTCGCCGCTGGTGGCTGACGCCGAATCGACTCACGGTGATCTGCTGGATCGCCTGACCGCCGACATCGGTTGCACCCCACGTGCCCTGGCTGCTGCTCTGCTGCGCAAGGCCACCAATGGTCAGGCGCTGAACCTGGCAGCGATCGAGAAGGAACGTCCACTGGTGCCGAACAGCGCTCCACGTGGCGACCGTCCTGAGCGTTCCGGTGATCGTCCGGACCGTGGTGATCGCGAGCGTCGTGCTCCGATGCCGCTGGGTGAAGGTCGTGCCCGTTGCCGTACCGCGCTGGGCGCGCGTGACGGTATCGCGGCGAAAAACCTGCTGGGCGCCATCCTCAACGAAGGTGGTCTGGCACGTGAAGCCATCGGTCGCATCCAGGTGCGTGACAGCTTCAGCCTCGTCGAGCTGCCGGAAGATGGTCTGGACAAGCTCCTGACCAAGCTGAAGGACACTCGCGTTGCCGGTAAGCAGTTGAAGCTGCGTCGCTACCGCGAAGATTGATCCACCCTTGGGCTGATTGATCGAACATAAAAATCCCCGACTGGTTCGGGGATTTTTTTTGCCTGCGATTTGAGGTGGGAACGAACTCGTCAGCCGAAGCGGTAGATGTCCATGCCCAGCGCGCCCATGGTGAACCCTTGGTGCGCAATGCTGAACTCACCGCCGGCGCCGCGAGCGAAGTACAGCGGCAACAGATGCTCGTCGCTCGGATGGCTGCGCACAGCGTTTGGCGCTTGCTGGCGGTAATCGTGCAGGGCGGCTTCATCATTGGCCGCGAGCTTGTCGATTATCCAGTCACGGAAGTCCCGGGCCCACGGCTCGACGCTTTCCGGGCCGGCATGCCAGTCCAGTTCACGCAAGTTATGGGTGATGCTGCCGGAGCCGATCAACAGAATGCCCTGGCCGCGCAGGCTGGCCAGCGCCTGGCCGACGCGGGTCTGCAACGCCGGGCCGCCACGGCTGGGCAGGGAAACCTGAACCACCGGGATGTCGGCTTGCGGATACATCAGCGACAGCGGCACCCATACCCCATGGTCGAACGGTCGTTGCGGGTCGAGACGCGCGGGCAGGTTGTTGGCGGTCAGCAGTTCGGCGACCTCTTGCGCCAACTGCGGATTGCCCGGTGCGGGGTACTGCACTTCAAACAATGCACGGGGGAAGCCGCCGAAATCGTGCCAGGTTTCCGGTTGCGGATGGCTGCTGACCAGCAGCTCATGGCTTTCCCAGTGGGCGGAAACGATGACGATGGCTTTCGGGCGTGGCAGTTCGGCGGCCAGGCGCGCCAGGGCCGGGCCGCTGGCGCCGGGTTCCAGCGCGAGCATGGGCGAGCCGTGAGAGATAAACAGGCTGGGAAGCATGGAAGGGTTCCTGAGCGTTAAGATGGTTCATCTTCAGTCAGTTCATTGATCTAATTCCAATATAAGTTTTAACGCTTTTTGATCGAATTCTTAGGAGGAACCATGCAGCCGGAGTTTTGGCACAAGAAGTGGGAATCGAACCAGATCGGCTTTCACCAACCCGAGGTGAACCCGTATTTGCAACGGCATTGGCCCGATCTGGCGATCCCGGCGCAGGCGCGTGTGCTGGTGCCGTTGTGCGGGAAAAGCCTGGATCTGTTGTGGCTGGCCGGTCGTGGGCATCGGGTTCTCGGCGTCGAGCTGTCGCAGAGGGCTGTCGAAGACTTCTTCCGTGAACAGCAATTGCAGCCGCAGATCAGCGAAGAGGGCGGCTTCAAGGTTTATCGGGCTGGGGCGATCGAGTTGTGGTGCGGGGATTTCTTCGCCTTGTCCGCGAGCGATGTGGCCGAATGCACGGCACTGTATGACCGCGCGGCGCTGATCGCCTTGCCGGCGCCGATGCGTGAGCGCTACGCGTCGCACTTGCAGAATATCTTGCCGGCAGGCGTACGCGGTTTGCTGATCACGCTGGATTATGATCAGGCGCAAATGCCCGGACCGCCGTTTGCAGTGGAAGATGCCGAGGTGCAGCGTCTGTTCGGTGGCGGCTGGCAGGTGCAGGCGCTGGAAGAACAGGACGTGTTGAGCGAAAGCGGGAAGTTCCTGCAGGCGGGAGTGACGCGCCTGGAAGAGCGGGTGTACCGGCTGACTGGCCAGTAACAGGCACAAAAAAGGCCCGCATCACTGCGGGCCTTTTTTTAGCCGGGCTGATCAGCCGCGACGACGCAGGGCGTCGATACGCTCTTCCAGCGGCGGGTGGCTCATGAACATGCGGGCGAACCCTTGTTTGATGCCACCGTTGATGCCGAAGGCGTTCAGCGTGTCGGGCATGTGCACCGGCAGACCTTGTTCGGCACGCAGGCGTTGCAGGGCGCCGATCATCGCGCTGGTACCGGCCAGACGGGCGCCGGCTTCGTCGGCACGGAACTCCCGTTTGCGCGAGAACCACATCACGATCGCGCTGGCCAGGATGCCCAGAACCAGTTCGGCAAAGATGGTCGCGATGTAATACGCGATGCCCTGGCCTTCCTCGTTCTTGAAGATCACCTTGTCCACGAAGTTGCCGATGATCCGCGCGAAGAACATCACGAAGGTGTTCACCACGCCCTGGACCAGTGCCAGGGTGACCATGTCACCGTTGGCCACGTGGCCGATCTCGTGGGCCAGAACGGCTTTCACTTCATCCGGAGAGAAACGCTCCAGCAAGCCCTGGCTGACCGCGACCAGCGCGTCGTTCTTGTTCCAGCCGGTGGCGAAGGCGTTCGCTTCGTAGGCCGGGAAAATCCCGACTTCGGGCATCTTGATCCCGGCTTCGCGGGACAGTTGCTCGACGGTTTGCATCAGCCATTGCTCGTGGCGGGTGCGCGGCTGGGTGATGACCTGGGTGCTCGTGCTCATCTTCGCCATCCACTTGGAGATGAACAGCGAGAACAGCGAACCGGCGAAACCAAAGACGGCACAGAAGACCAGCAGCTGACTGAGGTTGAGGTCAACCCCGTTGGCCGCCATGAACCCGTTGAAGCCGAACAGGCTCAGGGTGATGCTGGCTATCAGCACGACCGCCAGGTTAGTGGCCAAAAACAGCAGGATGCGCATCATGGTTGTAGAAATCTCCTCAAGCTAAAGATGTAGCGTACTGCGGGGTATATAAGGTGCGGCACCGGGCGATTCAACCGAGTGACTATTTCAAACTGTGTCCTACATCGGATTCTCCGGTGTGCGGGACAATTCCCACCCCTGAAGACGACAAGGATGACAGCCGCGCGCCACCCACCGGCATTGCATCAGGCGCATGTGATCGGTACGAATCGACAGTGTAGAAGGCGTACGGAAGGGGGCGGTGCAGAAGTGTTGCTGAATCAGACAGTGCGCAACGAAAGGCTCGTTGCGCACGGATCGCCGGTTACTGGCGGTAGGACTTGAGGAAGTTGCCGATGCGTCCGATGGCCATGTCCAGATCATCGACACGCGGCAGGGTCACGACACGGAAGTGATCTGGCCACGGCCAGTTGAAGGCCGTGCCCTGAACCACCAGCAGCTTCTCGGACAGCAGCAGGTCGAGGACGAATTTCTCGTCGTTGTGGATCGGGCAGATCTTCGGGTCGATCTTCGGGAAGGCATACAGGGCGCCCATCGGCTTCACGCAGCTCACGCCGGGAATGTCGTTGAGCAACTCCCAGGTGCGGTTACGCTGTTCCAGCAGGCGACCTTGCGGCAGGACCAGGTCGTTGATGCTCTGATAGCCGCCGAGGGCGGTCTGGATCGCATGCTGGCTCGGCACGTTGGCACACAGGCGCATGTTGGCCAGCATGTCGATGCCTTCGATGTAGCTGTGGGCATTGTGTTTCGGCCCGGAAATGGCGATCCAGCCGGAACGGAAACCCGCCACGCGATACGACTTCGACAGACCGTTGAAGGTCAGGCACAGCAGGTCCGGCGCCAGCGAAGCGGTGCAGATGTGTACGGCGTCGTCGTAAAGAATCTTGTCGTAGATCTCGTCGGAGAACACCACCAGGTTGTGCTGGCGAGCCAGTTCCAGCATGCCCAGCAACACTTCCTTCGAATACACCGCGCCGGTCGGGTTGTTCGGGTTGATGATCACCATGGCCTTGGTGTTCGGGGTGATCTTGGCCTTCATGTCGGCCAGGTCCGGGAACCAGTCGGCGCCTTCGTCGCACAGGTAGTGCACCGCGTTACCACCGGCCAGGCTTACGGCAGCGGTCCACAGCGGATAGTCCGGCGCCGGCACCAGCACTTCGTCGCCGTTGTTGAGCAGTGCCTGCAACGACATCACGATCAGCTCGGATACGCCGTTGCCCAGGTAGATGTCTTCGATGCCGACACCTTCGACCTGTTTCTGCTGGTAGTACTGCATCACGGCCTTGCGCGCGCTGAACAGGCCTTTGGAGTCGCTGTAGCCCTGGGCGGTCGGCAGGTTGCGGATCACATCCTGGAGAATTTCGTCCGGCGCTTCGAAACCAAAGGGCGCCGGGTTGCCGATGTTCAGCTTGAGGATGCGATGGCCTTCCTCTTCCAGGCGTTTGGCGTGCTTGAGCACTGGGCCGCGAATGTCGTAGCAGACGTTGGCGAGCTTGTTCGATTTGCTGAACTGCATGGCGATGTGATCCCGAAAATGAACGATCCAGGCGGCGAATGGACAACCGTGCTGGGAATCCTGCGTCTTCACACAGGCAAGCGTCTTGAGCGGCGGTTTCCAACAATCCGTTTGAATGCGCAGGATCCCGCTGCCAGACTGGCGTGTGACGAGGCGCAATCATACGTGCCACCCGATCCGTGGAAAAGGTACAGATCGGGCTTTTTCAGCCGTTGAGGTGTGATGATGGAAAAGATTGAAAAGACCCTGGAAGAATGGCGCGCGATGCTCGACCCGGAGCAATACAACGTGTGTCGTCTCAGTGCCACCGAGCGACCGTTCTCGGGCAAATACAACGCCACCAAGACCGACGGTGTCTATCACTGCATCTGCTGCAATGAGCCGTTGTTCGATTCCAAGACCAAATTCGACTCCGGTTGCGGCTGGCCGAGCTTCTACGCACCGATCGGCGAGAGCGCCATGACCGAAATCCGTGACACCAGCCACGGCATGATCCGCACCGAAGTGAAATGCGCCCGATGCGATGCACATCTGGGTCACGTGTTCCCCGACGGCCCGCCGCCGACCGGTCTGCGTTACTGCATCAACTCGGTCTGCCTGGACCTGGTGCCGCGCGAATAGCCGATGCGGGCGATCCCTGGATCGCCTTTCGGATAATTAAATTGCACACAATTCAATTGCTCGCTATTTTTACAGCTTCTCAACTTTCCAGAGTGCGCACCATGAGCGATAACCTGCTGACCATCCCGTGCACCACCATCAAGGGTGAGCAAAAGACCCTGGCCGATTTCGCCGGCAAAGCGGTGCTGGTGGTCAACACTGCCAGCAAGTGCGGCTTCACCCCGCAATATAAGGGCCTTGAAGAGCTGTGGCAGACCTACAAGGATCAGGGGCTGGTGGTGCTGGGCTTTCCGTGCAACCAGTTCGGCAAGCAGGAACCCGGCAACGAGGGTGCGATCAGCGAGTTCTGCGAGCTCAATTACGGCGTCAGCTTCCCGCTGTTCAAGAAGATCGAAGTCAACGGTAACGGTGCGCATCCGCTGTTCGTGCAGTTGAAGAAGCGCGCGCCGGGTGTACTGGGTTTCCAGGGCATCAAGTGGAACTTCACCAAATTCCTGATCGGCAAGGACGGCCAGTTGGTCAAGCGCTTCGCCCCGGCCACCAAGCCGCAGGACCTGAGCCGCGAGATCGAAGCCCTGCTCAAATGAACGATCTGTCAGCCGATGCGCTGAAGCTCGACAGTCAGTTGTGCTTCAAGCTGTACGCCGCGTCCCGGGCCGTGATTCGTGCCTACAAGCCGATGCTCGATCAGCTCGGCCTGACCTACCCGCAATACCTGGCGATGCTGGTGCTGTGGGAATGGCAGGGCGCGGCGCCGGAACAACCGACCGTCAAGGCACTGGGCGAGCGTCTGGCGCTGGATTCCGGGACGCTGACGCCGCTGCTCAAGCGTCTGGAGCAACTGCAACTGGTGCAGCGTCAACGTTCGGCGCGGGACGAGCGTGAGGTTCACCTGAGCCTCACGCCTCAGGGCCAGGCGCTGCGCGAGCAGGTCGGGCCTTTGAAGGACCGGTTGCTGTGCGACAGCGGCGTGGACCTGGATCGTCTCAACGAACTGCGTACCGGGCTTGATCATCTGCTGGGGCAAATCAAAGCGCTGTCGTAGTCGGTATCCACTGATCCAGCAGCGCTGCCAGTTCTTCGCGACGGAACGGTTTGGCCAGGTAGTCACTCATGCCCGCCGCCCGGCAGCGCTCGCGTTCTTCAGACATGGCGTTGGCCGTCAACGCCACGATCGGCAAGTGTGGCCAGCGACCGCTCTGACGGATCTGCCGGCTCGCTTCGTAACCATCCATCACCGGCATGTTGCAGTCCATCAGCACCAGATCGAACTCATGGTGTTCCAGTTGATCCAGCGCTTCTGCGCCATGGGCCGCCACCACCACCTCGCAGCCGAGTTTACCGAGCATGCCCTTGGCCACCAGTTGGTTGACCGGGTTGTCCTCCACCAGCAACACCCGACCGCGACGCTGCGACGGCACGCTTTCAAGACGCGCACGGTCGATGGTGGTGATATCCGGTTGCAGGGTTCTGCGCAGATTCTGATACAGCGCGTTGCGTGCCAGGGGACGCGCCTGCTGCTGTAGCGGGGCAAGGGCCGCAGCTTCTTCGCCCGGCATGAAACTGCCGTAAGCCGTCACCAGCAGAATCGGTGCGGTCATGGTCGGCCGCAGGCCAAACAGGCATTCGGGGCAATCGGTGATGATGATGTCCGGTGACGGGCCGAGGAGTGACGCTTCAATTGTGCGCTGTTCGTACGACAGACCCCAGACCGGCAACAGACTGCCCAGCAGCTCTGACAGGCCGCTGGCCGCAGTGGTGATGGCGAGTACGCTGCCATGCAGCGGGGCGGGGATGACTGCGCGGGTGTGGCAGGGCAACGGCAGTTCGGCACAGAACTGACTGCCGAAACCGACTTCGGAACTGATCGTCAGGCGCCCTTGCATCGCCTCGCACAGGTTGTAGGTCAAGGCCAGGCCCAGCCCGGTGCCGCCGTACTGGCGGGTGATACCGGCCCCGGCCTGGGTGAAGGGCTGGAAAATCTTCACCTGGGCTTCCTGGGCGATACCGATGCCGGTATCGCAGACCTCGATGCGCACGCCATCCTTCCAGGTCGACAAACGTACATCGACCCGACCAAAACGGGTGAACTTCAGGGCGTTGGACAGCAGGTTGCTGACGATCTGCCTGACCCGTGTCGGGTCTCCGAGCACCAGCGCCGGAAAGTGCGGATCGATCAGACACGTCAACTCCACGCTTGGCGCGGCGTTCTGCGACAGCAGGTTGGCGGTGTCTTCGATCAACGAGCCGAGGTCGAACGGGATGTGTTCGAGTTCCAGTTGCCCGGCATCGAATTTCGACAGGTCGAGAATATCGTTGAGCAACTCCACCAGCACTTTGCCCGAGTCGTGGGCAATGGACAGTTGTTGCTGCTGTTCGCCGTTGAGCGGGCCGTCGAGGGACAGCGCGATCATGCCCAGCAGGCCATTGAGCGGGGTGCGAATCTCGTGGCTCATGTTGGCAAGGAACGCCGAGCGGGCCTCTGCCATGTCCAGTGCGGTGCTGCGGGCGACCTCCAGTTCCTCGTTGGACTGGCTGAGGCGGGCGTTGATCGCTTTGAGTTCGGCGGTGCGTGCCGACACGATGTCTTCGAGTTGAGCGAGGTAGTCGGTGAGACGGTTTTCCGCGGTGCGCCGTTGCTGGATTTCCGTGGCGATGTTCTCGAACTGCTGGTTGGCGACCTTCACCAGCACGCCGATCTCGTCGTTGGCGTGTCCACTCGGACATTCAAGCGTGGTCGGTTCGGCACTGCGCGGATCGCGCCCGCTGAGTTCACGGATCACCCGCACCAGCGGCTTGGTCAGCATCACGTAGAACAGTGCCAGCAGGATGCCGGTCAGGATCAGGCTGCGGGCAAAACCGTTGAGCAGCGTGACTTCGGCCCGACGCAGGAAGCGGCTGCCGAAGGCATAGGTGTCGACTTCCAGGCTCAGGGTGCCGAGGGATTCGTTGGGCAAATGGTCGAGATAGAGCCGATCTTCGAACTCGCGTTTGGCGCCGAACAGAAAGTCGCTGATCAACCGATAGCCGCTTTGCAGCTCCGGGCGCTTCACGCTGGCCAGAACCGTCTGATTGTTGTCGGTCAGTTGTGCGGAAATGATGGCCGGCGAGCGCAGCAGGCCCAGCGTGAGTTCCTGGGCCAGCTCGGCATCGATGTTATAGGCGATACGCGAGGCCGGGTTATGGCTGATTTCCAGCAAAGACAGGATTTCACGGTTGATGGAGGCGTCTTCACTGGCATAATCGATGCCGATTTGCAGCAGGCTGAGCAGCGTGCCCAGAATGAACCCGACCAGCACGGTAAGCCGGGCCTGTTTGTATGACAGCCGGTGGGTGAATTTGATATCCATGGGGTGTTGAACCACTTCCGTTTCCCTTCGCTGCTCAAGCATAGTCGATCATGTATGGATACCGTGGTTCCCGAATCGCCTTGTAACAAGGGCCGGGGCGGGTGTCGAACGCTATCGGTCGTCGCTGTATCGCCATCATTACTGTGAACCAGCCCGAGGAGAAGACGTGGATTCCCGATTGAATGCTTTTCTTGAGCGCGCCGAGTCGGTTCTGGCGCGGATCGAACCGCTGCTGCCAGCACCACGCCCGGTCATCGACTGGGGCACTTGCCTGGCCGCACGCTGGCAGCGTGACGGTCGCAGCGGCTATCTGCTGCCGCTGGAAGTCAGCCTCGACATGCGTCTGTCGGACTTGATCGGTGTCGATCGGCAACTGGAGCAACTGGGCCGAAATACCCAGCAGTTCCTCGACGGCATGCCGGCCAACCATGCGTTGCTCTGGGGTTCGCGCGGTACCGGTAAATCCTCGCTGGTACGGGCGCTGCTGGCCGAGCACGCCAAGGCCGGTCTGCGCCTGATCGAGATCGAACGCGATCACCTGGCCGACCTGCCACGGGTGGTGGAGCAGATCGGCAAACTGCCGCAACGTTTCGTGCTGTTCTGCGATGACCTGTCGTTCGAATCCGGCGAAGGTGATTACCGGGTGCTGAAAAGCGTGCTGGATGGCTCGCTGGAGCAGGCGCCGGACAATGTGTTGCTGTACGCCACCTCCAACCGTCGCCATCTGGTGCCGGAAAAGGAAAGCGACAACGAAAACTGGAAGCGCGTCGATGGCGAACTGCACCCGAGCGAAGCGGTGGAAGACAAGATCGCTCTGTCGGATCGCTTCGGCCTGTGGCTGTCGTTCTATCCGTTCACCCAGGAACATTTCCTCAACGTCGTCGAACACTGGATCGGCCAGTTGGCCGCCAAGGCCGGCCTGAGCTGGCAGCGCGACGAACAACTGGACATTCTCGCCGTGCGCTGGGCGACCGGCCGTGGCAACCGCAACGGACGTTGCGCGTACCAATTCGCCCGTTACTGGGTGGGACTGAAATTGCTGGAGCACAAGGCATGATTGATTTGCAACAGAGCGGCCAGGGCCTCGAAGGCTATGGCATGTTGGCCGCGCAACTGGAGTCGCTGCTGGCGGACGAGCGCGATTTCATCGCCAACGCCGCGCAGTTTTCGGCGTTCCTGTTCAACCAGCTCGATGATCTGAACTGGGCTGGTTTCTACCTCAATCGCAACGAAGAGCTGGTGCTCGGCCCGTTCCAGGGCCAGATCGCTTGCGTACGCATTCCGTTCGGTCGCGGTGTATGTGGCGCGGCGGCGGCCAGTCTGCAGACACAACGGGTCGAAGACGTTCACGCGTTCCCCGGCCACATAGCCTGTGACAGCGCGTCGAACAGCGAACTGGTGGTGCCGTTGGTCAAGGATGGTCGCCTGATTGGCGTACTCGACCTCGACAGCCCGAAGCTTTCGCGTTTCGGCGCAGACGATCAGGCTGGTATCGAACGACTGGCGGCGATCTTCCTGCGCCTGACCGACTGCTGATCACGCCGCAAGACCGGCCTTGCGCAGCACGCCGGCAGGGTCGACAGCATCGATCTGTTGCGGGTCGAGGAAACGGCTGGCGTATTGCAGATACAGGCCTTCGCGGATGAACAGGCCGAACAGCTCGGCATCGATATGTGCCTCGCGGCACATGGTGGCCATGATTCCCAGCGCTTCGCTGAGGGTCTTGGCCTTTTTGTACGGGCGGTCGGCGGCGGTCAGCGCTTCGAAGATGTCGGCAATCGCCATCATCCGTGCCGGCAGGCTCATCTCCTCGCGTTTCAAACGTTTCGGATAACCGGTGCCGTCCATTTTTTCGTGATGGCCGCCGGCAATCTCCGCCACGTTGTTCAGATGCCCGGGGAAGGGCAGATGACTGAGCATCAGGATCGTCTGCACCATGTGGTGGTTGATGATGTAACGCTCCTCTCGGGTCAGCGTGCCACGAGGAATGCTCAGGTTGTACAGCTCGCCACGGTTGTATTTGTAGCGCGGGACGTCGAGTTTGAACCCCCATGGGTTGTCTTCCGGAATCAGTTCGCTGTCGGCACGTTCGAGCAGATGCTCGGGCTTGTCCGCCAGTAACCTTTCGCTGACCGGAAGGGTGGGCGCCGATGTGCGTGCCTGGCGCCGGTTTTCCTCCCAGGACACGCCCAGGCGATCATCCAGCGTACGTGTCCAGGTGCGCTGCGCAATGCCCTCAAGACGCTGAAGGTCGGCGTCGGCCATGGCCTCACTGCCCAGATTGCAGCGGGCGACAAAACTGAAGTCATCATCCAGCGCTGTCAGCGTCGCGTCGCGCAGGCTGGCCAGTTGTCGTTCGTCGCCACCCGACGCCAGGGCTTGCCAGTAGCTGATCCACGCGTCGCGCTTGAGCACTTCGAACCGGGTGCGGACTTCATGGATGCGATCGTTCAGGGTTTCCAGTTTGGTGGCTTTGTCGACGACGTATTCCGGCGTCGTGACTTTGCCGCAGTCGTGCAGCCACGCGGCGATGTGCAAGGCTTCCCATTCGTCCTCACTGGGCTGGTAGTCGCTGAAGGCGGGGGCCTCGCTGGCCGCGGCGGCGTGGGCGAGCATCAGGGTCAGTTCCGGCACGCGTTGGCAATGCCCGCCGGTGTAAGGGCTCTTGGCATCGATGGCGCCGGCGAGCAGTTGAATGAACGCATCCAGCAGCTGTTTCTGCCGGGCTTGCAGACGCTGGCTCTCGATACTCACCGCCGCCGCACCGGACACCGCTTGCAGGAACGCGATGCGGTCGGGTCGCAGCTTCTCCAGGTCGGCCGGGGTGCCGCTGTCATTGATCAGCAACACCAGCAGGCCGATTGTTTCGTTGTGCTGGTTGTGCAGGCGGATCCCGATCAGGTGGACGCGCGGCGTGCCCATGGCCAGCAGAACCTTTTGCAGGTCGGCGGCCTGTTCGAAGCCGAGGTTGCTGACCACGTTGTCGGCATGCGCCAGTTGCTCGAACCATTCGGGACCCTGCGCGGTATCAAGGTTGTGGCCTTGAATATCGAACGCTGCCAGCGGCCGGGAAGTGCCGTCGACCACCAGCCCGTAAGGTTCCATGCGGTTGCCATCACTTTCGCGCAGGTAGATCAGACCGGCCTGGGCCTGGGCAATCTGCACCGTTTCGAACAACACCCGTTGCAGCAGCGGGGCGAACCGGGTTTCGGCAGTCAGACTGTCGGTGATGCGAAAGAAGCTGGCCAGGGTGTCCTTCATCCGCGCCATCGACAGGCTCAACTGGTCGACCTCCAGCACTGGTGAGCGGCGGGTCACGGGAAAGTTGAAATCGAAGCTGCGGATGGCATCGGCTTCCTTGACCAGTGCATGCAGCGGCTTGACCAGAATCCGCGAGATCAGCCAGCCCAGCGGCAGGCACAACAACAGGGTGGCAAGGGTGATCAGCGCACCTTGCCAGCGCATGCGATAGGCATCGACCAGTAACTCGTCCTCCGGCACCAGCAAGGCCATCTGCAAACCTTTCGGGCCGCCTTCCTGCAGGCTGCTGCGGGCAACGATCCAGCGTCGCCCCTCAGCTTTCAGGCGTTTGCCCTGATGATCGGCCGACAGCAGGGCATGCAGGCTCGGGCTCAGGTCAGCCGCCTTGGCCAGGCGCGCGGTACGGTCATCGACGATCAGCCGGCTGCTGTCGGGATAGGCCACAGCGTTGCCTTCGGCATCGAACAGGACGATTTCTGTCGCCGGCGTCACTACGTGTTTGGTCAGGGTTGCCGACAGTGCGTCGAGGGTCAGGTCGGCAGCGATCACCGCGTGCACGCTGCTGCGCCGGGCGAGGGTGGTGCCGACATTGTGGGTGGAAAAAAACACATAGGGTTCGGTGGTGATTTGTTCGTTCTGTTGCTGCGCGCGGGTGTACCAGGTGCGGCTGCGCGGGTCGTAGGCATCGTCCGGATTGTCGTGACGACCCACCGCTGACAACGCCTGATCGAAGAACAGCGATTGCGATCTGGCGCCGCCATCGGCGTCATGTTCGATGCTCCAGACCTGATACGCCGCCGCATCCGGAGCTTTCAGCAAGGTTTTCAGTGACGCGGTGCGCAAGGGGCGCACCATGAAGAAATCACCGTTGTCGTAACCCAGATACAACGAGGCCAGGTCCGGGTTGTCCGCCAGTGACTGGCTGAACGGCTTGAGCAGCGTCAGGCGTTGTTCAAGCGTTGAGGCCTGAGTCCCGGGGTTGTCCGCGAGCAGGCTCAGCAGGTGCCGGATTGGCGCGTAGGTCGATTGCAGGTCGACACGTACATCCTGTTCGATGCGTTCGAACAGTTTTTCGCTGCTCGACAGAATGATCTGCGTGGTCTGCCGGTAGTTGAACAGCCCCAGCACGACCCCAGTGAGCAACAGCAGAAAGGTGAACATGACGCTGATGTGCACGTGCAAAGGAAACCGGCGTTGATCCGGGCGCAGTGGGCTGGGCATTGCGGACTCTCCGTGTTGGTAAACACACTGCTCAGCGCCCAAGCATAGTTAAGGCCCGGTCATTCTGCTCTGGTCGGTCAGCGTCAGTTGTTGCTCCAGTGCCTTCTCCAGTTCAAGGATGGCGAAGCTGCTCGCCTTGCAGCGGCGTTTGATCTCGTCCACCGGCAACGCTTGCAGGCAGGCCTGTTCCAGAGCGTCGCAACTGTCGATCAGGCGTGACGCCTGGGCAATGCGCGCGGCGCCTTTGATCTTGTGCGCCATCTCGGCCAGAGCCTGGTGATCCCGCCCCGGGGACAACGCCAGCAGATCCTGACGGTCAAGCCGACTGCTGTTGAGCAGTTCGGTCAGCAGTCGGCGGGTCTGAGCGGGGTTTCCTCCTGTCAGGGCGTGCAACCCTTGCAGATTGAACGCAGGCGAAATGAGCGCTGGCCGGACACTGTCGACCCATTGGCTCAAGGCACTCAGGCTCAGTGGTTTGAACAGGCACTCGTTCATGCCGGCCTGCTTGCAGCGAAGCACCTCTTCCGGTTGGGCATTGGCGGTAAACCCCAGCACGGTGCAGGTGGGGCGCTGCGTGAGTTTTTCGTGGCGCCGGATCGCTCGGGTCAGTTCATAGCCATTCATGACGGGCATGTTGCAATCGGCGATGACCAGATCGAATGCACCGTTTTTCCATTGTTCCAATGCGCTCTGGCCTTCTTCGGCGATGCTGAAGTGGTGCCCCAGGAACTCGAGTTGCTGACACATCAGCAGGCGATTGGCCGGATGATCGTCGACCACCAGAACGTTCAGCGGGGCAAGGGCGGTCTGGATCTGCGGTTCGTGTTTTCGGCCTGTCACTTCCGCGGGCAGGATAGCCAGCGGCAGCGACACACTTACCTGTGTACCGATCCCGGGCTGGCTACTCAATTGCAACTGACCTCCCATCATCTCGCACAGGCTGCGGCTGATGACCAGTCCCAGCCCGGCGCCACTGATTGCCCGATCCCTGCCTTGGCAGGCCTGGGCGAAAGGTTCGAACAGCCGTTGCTGATCCTCGGCAGAGATGCCGATGCCGCTGTCCTGAACCGTCAGTTGTACCTGCGAGACATCGGGAACATCGCTGGCCAGCAGTTCCAGCGTGATCCTGATCTGGCCTTTTTCGGTGAACTTGATGGCATTGCTGATCAGGTTCGACAGCACCTGTTTGAAGCGCAAGGGATCCAGGTGTACGTCGACGTTGAGTTCGGGAGGGGAGACGTTCACCACCAGCGTCAGCCGTTTCTGCCGGGCCAGGCCTTCGAAGATCCTGACGACCGAGGTGATGGTTTCGATAAGGTTGACCCGCTCGGGGCTCAGGCTCAGGCGCCCGGACTCGATCCGGGCGATATCCAGAATGTCGCCGATCAGCCCCAGCAGATCCTTGGCCGAACTGTAGGCGGTTTCGATGCTGGAGCGGTCCGGATGCACTTTGTCCATGCGCTTGAGGGTCAGTTCGAGCATGCCGATGACCGCGTTCATCGGTGTACGTATTTCGTGGCTCATGGTCGCCAGGAAAGTACTCTTGGCCCGGTTGGCATCATCCGCGCGTTCCTTGGCAGCACGAAGTTCGTCGAGCAGCTCGTGACGTTCACTGATGTCGATCCAGCCGCCGATGATCCCCTGGACATCGCCGCCGGAGTCGCGGTAAGGCAGGATCCAGTGATAAATCGTCAGGCGCCGGTTGCCGATATGCAACGGCCGGTCGAGCACCAGCGGCCTGCCCTCGGTCACCACCCGTTGATAGTCGGCCTGATAGGCGCGGGCTTCGAAGGCATTGTTCAGGGCACCTTCCATCACACTCTTGCCGATGACGTCTTCGCGCCGGGCATTGAAGGCTTCGAGGTAACTGTCGTTGCAGCTTTGCAGCAGGCCCTGTCGATCTCGCACATAGATCGGGTGGGGCGTGCCATTGACCAGCGAACGCATGAACTCCAGTTGATCGTTCAAGGCGCGTTCGGCCGATTGGCGCTGTTTGATCTGGCGACGCATGTAGGCATTCCAGAGCAGCGACAGCAGCAAGAGCAGGCTGGCGCCCACGATCACCTGATAGAACAAGCGTCGATACTGATGCCAGGTGCCTTGCGAAAGGCTGGAGTAGCCCCGCCAGCGACCGTTGATGATGCCCAGTTCTTCGGGCGTTATGCTCATCAGCGTCTTGTCGATGATCGAGCCCAGTTCCGTGTTGTCCCGGGCGGTTGCCAGGGAAAAGGCTGCCTGCCGTGTGCCGATGGTGGTGGTGATCTGCAAGGGCTGCTCGAAGATGTGTGAGGCGATGAAATAGTTGGCGATCACCAGCGAGTTCACCGCGCCCTCGACCTGACCTTCGTCGAGCAATGCCACCGCACTGAAGGTGTCCGGGGTTTCGATCAACTGGATGTAAGGAAACTCGCGGCGCAGGTACTCGATCATCGGGTTGCCCTGGGCGATGGCCAGACGCTTGCGCTTGAGCTGGCCCAGGTGCGTCGGACTGTCGGCAGCCTTTCGAGTCAGCAGGACGTAGGAGTTTTCAAGGTAGGGGCGGCTGAACTTGAGCGTTTCCTCGCGCAGGGCGGTTGGCAGCAGGGCGGCGATCAGGTCGGCCTGATGGTTTTCGATCTGCTTGATCATCTCGGCATCGCTGCGGCTGCGGCGGACTTCGAAGCGCAGGCCGGTGCGCAAGCGGATGAGTTCGAGCAGGTCGGCGCTGATGCCGCGAAAGTTGCCATCGGTATCAAAGAAGCTCAGGGGCGCAAAGGCCTCGTTGACGACCACGCTCACCACCGGGTGTTTTTTCAGCCATTGTTCTTCGCGATGGGTCAGTTGCAGTTTCTGATCGGTCAGCAAGGTATCGCTGCCGGCACTCCAGCGTTTGGCGATGTTTTCCCGCTCGCTGCCCGGGACGGCCTTGAGCACGCTATCGATGATGCCCAGCAGTTGAGGATTGTCGCGGCGTACGGCAAAGCTGAAACCGTGGGCCTCGTGCTTGCCGAAATTGGCCATGCGGATGTTGTTCAGATACCCCTTGCTGATCATGTAGTGGGTGGAAATGGTGTCGCCGAGAAACACGTCCGCCTGATCGAAAGCGAC
Organism: Pseudomonas sp. GW822-FHT03F08; assembly: GCF_058801265.1. Lineage (NCBI taxonomy): Bacteria > Pseudomonadati > Pseudomonadota > Gammaproteobacteria > Pseudomonadales > Pseudomonadaceae > Pseudomonas > Pseudomonas sp. GW822-FHT03F08. The sequence goes on from NZ_JBXANC010000009.1 coordinate 218,344, forward strand.
CGCGTTGATTGCGTTCTGGTACGACGGATAGGACGTGATGAGGGCCTTGGGATACAGGGCCTTGACCTCGTCCAGCGGCAGATAGTGATACAGCATGCTCAGCCGCAGGCCGGCCAGGCCATCGGTCAGTGAGCGGGTTTCACCGACGCGGGTGACCAGTACCGGTTGATCGATGGCGTAAGGGCTGGACAGCACGATGTCGGCGTTTTCCGCCTCCAGTCCGTTGGACGTACCGAGCATGTCGATGCTGCCATCGATCAATGCCCGTATCGCGGCGTCCCGTGTGGCAAAGCGCTTGACCTTGACCGGAAGACGGGTTGTCTGGCCAATGAGCCCGGCATAATCGGCCGTGAAACCTTCGTAGTCGCGGCCGCTGGCGGTCATGTCAAAAGGCGGATAGTCGGGAGCGGACGTGCCCAGAATCAACTCATTGCGATTGTGCAACCAGTCCCGTTGCGAATGTTCAAGCAGGACCGGCAGCAACTTGTCGGACGAACGACTGAGCAGGGCCAGGTCTTGTGAAGTGACGGGCGTGGCTGTTGCATGAGCACTTAAACCAAGGCATGCACTCAATACAATCAGACAGGTTTTCAAGCGACTGGGCATGTTGGCTCTCACACGAGTGCGTTACGTTTGGCCATTTCGATAAGTTCTACAAGGGACTTGGCTTTGAGTTTCTGCATCAGGCGTTTTTTATAAGTGCTGACGGTCTTGTTGCTGAGGAACATGCCTTTGGCAATTTCCTTGTTTGTGCGACCTTGGGCAAATAGTTGCAATACCATTAATTCCCGGTCGTTGACGGCTTTGAATAGTTCCAGTTCCGTGTAACGCACATCATCGCTGCGAACCGGGTTCAGTGCCTGACTGGGAAAGTAGTTGTAACCGGATAGAACAGCCTTGATGGCACTGACCAGTTCGCTGAGGTCTTCCTGTTTGCAGACATAACCCGACGCGCCGGATTGCATGCAACGAATGCCGAACAGTGTCGGGCACTGTGCGGTCAGTACCAGTGTCTTGAACGGCGAACTCATGGCATTGAAGCGGGCAAGGACTTCCAGGCCGTCAAGCTTTGGAATACTGATGTCGAGGATGATCAGGTCAGGCGCGCATTCGCGGACCATTTGCATGGCATCGACCCCGTTATCGGTTTCACCGACGACTTTGTAGCCTTCATGTTCCAATAGCATTCGAACGGCAAGACGGATAACCGGATGATCATCGACGATAAAAACGGAGTTCATAATAAAGTCCCATGCGAGCGCGAATAAAGGGCGCACCTTAGCTCAGATGGATGAGCGGTCGCATGAACCGACAGTGCCTCAGTGGCAATCTAGGATTATTCCTACATATAAAGAAGAATGAGACTACGCGTGAACTAGTTTTGGCGTAGGTAGAGGGAGTGGGGCGTTAATTGAGTCTCGTCAATGGAACGCCGTGCATTATTGAAAGGCCTGGCTGTTTAATATTTATAGGATGTTAAGGGGCTTCGGTTTTTTTGTTTCAGTGATTCTTTTCGATATTTGGACGATGCATATAAAGAAAAATCGGAACCTGCAACAGACCCTGTCCTGAATTCTGTCTTGTGTGATGCGTGCGCCCGACCGATCAGCGCCTGACCGGTCGGAGCACGAGGCATCATTGGCTGGAGCGGCCTGTCATTTCCTGGGCCATGTCGCTGGCGTAACTGTCAGTCATGCCCGCGATGAAGTCGATCATGCGCAGGAACGATGCGTGCAACGGGCCGTGCGGATCCGGTGCATTGTTGCCCAGCAAGTCGAGGATTCTGCGGCTCTTGAACGACGGCGTACGGCCGTTGTGCTGTTCCAGGGCCGCGCCGCAGAACGCGTTGAGCAGAATTTCCAGTGTCGTGTAGGCACCAATCTCGTGCAGCGTCTTGCGCTTGTCCTGGAAGATCTTTCGGCGGGCGATGTCCTTGGCGTTCAAGACGCAACGTTTGGCCGGGCCATGCATGTGCTCCACGAGGTCCCCGTGCAGCGTACCCGCCAGCAGTGCGTCCTGTTGCTCGACGAAGGCCCGGGCGGCGGCGTTGGTCAGGTGCTCGATGGCCTTGCCCCGCAGGATCGCCAGTTTGCGCCGGCGCGAATCCTGAGGGCCCAGCAGGCGATAGGTTTCCGGCAGATCGTCGCCGACCAGGCCCAGCAGCAGCGACTCGACCTCGGCGTAGTCCAGCAGCTCCATCTCCAGGCCATCTTCCAGATCGATCAGCGCATAGCAGATGTCATCTGCGGCCTCCATCAGATACACCAGCGGATGACGTGCCCAGCGCTGCTCTTCGAGTTGCGGCAGGCCCAGTTTGTGGGCGATCTGTTCCAGCAGTGGCAACTCGCTCTGATAACAACCGAACTTGTGTTTCTTGTAGCCGAGGGAGTCGGCGTGACGCGCGGTCCACGGGTACTTCAGATAGGTGCCGAGAGTCGCATAGGTCAACCGGGTGCCGCCGTCGAACTGGTGATATTCCAGTTGCGTGAGGACACGGAAGCCTTGGGCATTGCCCTCGAAATTCAGGAAATCACCGCGCTCGGCGTCACTCATCGCATCCAGCCAGCCGCGCCCGGCAGCCTGCTGGAACCAGTGACGAATGGCGTCTTCGCCGGAATGGCCAAACGGCGGGTTACCGATGTCGTGGGCCAGGCAGGCGGACTGAACGACCATGCCCAGATCGCTCGGCTCGCACCACTCGGGCAGATCGCGACGCAGGGTTTCACCGACGCGCATGCCCAGCGAACGACCGACGCAACTGACTTCCAGCGAATGGGTCAGACGCGTGTGGATGTGGTCGTTGCTCGATACAGGGTGCACTTGGGTCTTGCGGCCCAGGCGGCGGAAGGCGCCAGAGAAAATGATGCGGTCATGGTCTTTGTGGAACGGGCTGCGGCCGAGTTCCTGCGGACTGTGCAGCGGCTTGCCGAGACGTTCGCGGTTGAGCAGGGTTTGCCAATCCAAGGCTGATTCTCTCCGTCGGGTGACTGGTGCCCTAGCTTCCCGGTTCGAGCGAGTGTCTGCAAGCGCAACTACAGTCCGGCAGCGTCAATGTCGATCAACAGCAGGCGTTCGCCATTGTCGAAGAATTGCCCGGCGGTCAGGCAATACTGGTTGCTGGTGGCATCGCGGTAGGTGTTGGAAAGCGTCAGCCGCCGTTCTTCCCAGCCTTCGGCCAGCAGGTGGTAGAAGTAGGGGCGCCACGACCAGTTGTGGCCCAGGTAGCGGTTGTCGGCGACCCAGCCGCTTTGGCGCCATTCCAGATTCGGGGTCAGTTGCGTGCCCTGGCGGTCGCACTGATAAAACCGCAGCAACCACGGAAAGGCATCGAGTTGCGGCAAGGCACTGAGCGGCGCGCGAGCCTGAGCCCAGGTCTGCAGGATTGTCATCAACTCGCCGAGCTGTTGGCGCATCGACATCAACTTGCCGCGCTCAGTGAGCTTCTGCTTCACATAGGCCTGGCGCAGTTCAGCGAAGCGCTGGACGAACGCATCCGTCGCAAAGAAAGCCTCCTGCGCCCGGGCGAACAGAAAACCCTGCACGTAACGCGAGCCGCACTCCAGCGCGAAATTCAGCTGCGCTTCGGTCTCCACGCCTTCAGCGATGATCCAGCAGCCGGTTTTTTCGGCCATCTGTGCCAGCGCCTTGACCACATCGCTGCTGGGCCCGCCGAGCGCGGCGGCCTGGAACAGGCGCATGTCGAGCTTGAGGATGTCCGGTTGCAATGCGAGCACACGATCAAGTTGTGAGTATCCAGCGCCGAAATCGTCGATGGCGATTCGCGCCCCGGCATCGCGATAGCGCGCGACCACTTCAGACAGACGCTGACTGTTACCGCCGAGCTCGGTGATCTCGAAGACAATCCGCTGCGGGTCGACGCCATGCCGGGCGAGTTGTTTGAGGCTCGGCAGCGCCTGGTCGGCGCGCAGACGGCTGATCCAGCGCGGCGACATGTTCAGGCTGAGAAACCAGTCCGGTGGCGCTTCGTGCAATCGGCTCAGCGCATTGTCGCGAACCTGCCGGTCGAGGCGGCGCAACGCGGTGGCTGGCGTTCGTGGATCGGCGAACAGCGGCCCGACCGATGTCAGTTGCCCTTGCGCCTGGCGCAGACGGCCCAGCGCTTCGACGCCTGCAATGCGTCCGGTGGCGGTATCGATGAAAGGCTGAAAGCAGGCGAGCGGTTGCCCGTCGATCACGGGGCCTCCTTGGTCGTTGTTGTTCGGGTGGGATCCTGCCGGCCGGATAGACGAGCGGGATTGAATCTCCGGATGAAGAGATTCAATCCCGCCAGCACTGCAAGAATGCAGCCAGATGTGCAGCTCAGCGCTTGCTGGTGTTCTGCATGACCAGTTTGATCAGCGGAGCAAGGCTGGTGCCGAGACGGATCAACCGACTCAGACCGCCGACGCCTCCACTCTTGGCACCTTTGCCGGTGAGGAAGCCCAGCAGCGTCACGGCGGCCACGCCCCACAACGGCGCGTGCTTGATGCCGAAACCGTCCTGCAGGTTTTGCGTCATGCCACGCATGCGTTGCAAGGGTTGCAGGACCTGGCCGGCTTCGTGACGGATTTCCTGACGATGCATTTCCATGCGCAGACGGATCAGGGCCTTGCGCATTTCCTGGCGCGAGCTGTTTTGCGGAAGTTCAGGCAGGCTCATGGCAGCAGGCGCTCCCGGTCGTTGGCCAGCTCTTCCAGGGTGCCGTGGAAGGGCGAGGATTCATCGAAGATCGCAGCCTTGAGACGCAGCGCGCAGAAGATCGCCGCCAGGGTGTAGAACACGCACAGGCCGATGATCGCGGCGAGACGATACGTGTCCCAGAACACGATCAGGACGAGGGTCGACAGGCCGACCAGCAACAGCAATGCAAACACCAGCGCCAGGCCTGCAAACAGCAACAGGCTGACGGTGCGTGCCTTCTGCTCCTGCAGTTCGATGCCGAACAGTTCGACATGACTGTGCAACAGACCAAGGACGGCTGCGCCCAGGCGCCGCGTGGAGGAAGTGGTGCCCGAAGTCGGGCCGGATTCACCGATCGACATGATCAGCGCCGCGTGGCCAGCAGGCCAATCAGAAAGCCCACGCCCGCCGCGATACCCACCGATTGCCACGGGTTGGCCGAGACATAATCTTCAGTGGCGGTGACCGCTGCCTGACCGCGCTCGCGCAGGGTGTCTTCGGTCAGTTTCAGGGTTTCCCGTGCGCGCAGCAGACTTTCGTGGATCTGTTCGCGCAACTCATCCGCCTGATCACCGGCCAGCGTGGCGGTGTGTTCCAGCAACCGTTCGGTGTCGCTGACCAGGGTCTGGAAGTCGTTCATCAGGATTTCTTGAGCAGTCTTTGCCTTGGTGCTGGCCATGGGGAATCTCCGTAAGTGGCTGTCTGAAACGGCTTCTGAAACTTTCGAGTATGAGCCTTGCGTGAAGGTTCAGTACAAATGACTGGTACATCTTTTGCTGTGTCGTGGTGCGTCACCGGACAGCAGTGCGCTGTTGCCGGGCGCGAAGCCGGGAAATCATAGCCCGGATGACACGGGTTCATATCAGGACATCGACCTTGTGCGCCAAAGCGGTTCGCCGGACCAGTGGATCGGTGACTGCGCGGTCGCAACTTGGTGCATGAAATGTCTGCATGAACCGCTTTGGTGCCTTTTTCAGCCTTGGGTCTGCCTCTTCATGGAAAATCTGCAAAGCGCTGTGGATACGCTCGTTCACAGTTCCAACACGTTGTTCATTCTGATCGGTGCGGTCATGGTGTTGGCCATGCACGCCGGTTTCGCCTTTCTGGAGGTCGGAACGGTTCGCCAGAAGAATCAGGTCAACGCCTTGTCGAAGATCCTCAGCGACTTCGCGGTGTCGACGCTGGCCTATTTCTTTATAGGCTATTGGATTTCGTACGGGGTGACGTTCCTGCAACCGGCGGCGGTGCTCAGCGCCGATCATGGTTACGGGCTGGTGAAGTTTTTCTTCCTGCTGACCTTTGCGGCAGCGATTCCGGCGATCATTTCCGGGGGCATAGCCGAGCGGGCACGGTTCGTTCCGCAATTGTGCGCGACGGCGCTGATCGTGGCGTTCATCTATCCGTTTTTCGAGGGCATGATCTGGAACGGCAACTTCGGTCTGCAAGCCTGGCTGGCGGCGCGGTTCGGTGCATCCTTCCATGACTTCGCCGGTTCCGTGGTGGTTCACGCCATGGGAGGCTGGCTGGCGCTGGCGGCGGTGCTGTTGCTCGGCCCGCGTAATGGCCGCTATCGCGATGGCCGGCTGGTGGCATTCGCACCGTCGAGCATTCCGTTTCTGGCGCTGGGATCGTGGATCCTGATCGTCGGCTGGTTCGGCTTCAACGTGATGAGCGCGCAAACCTTGCAGGGTGTCAGTGGTCTGGTGGCGGTTAATTCGTTGATGGCGATGGTGGGCGGTACCGTGGCGGCGTTGATCGTCGGGCGCAATGACCCGGGCTTTCTGCACAACGGCCCGTTGGCCGGTCTGGTGGCGGTGTGTGCCGGCTCCGACCTGATGCACCCGGTGGGCGCGCTGGTGACCGGTGCGATTGCGGGCGCCCTGTTTGTCTGGTGCTTCACGGCGGCGCAGGTCAAATGGCGGATCGACGACGTGCTGGGTGTCTGGCCGCTGCACGGCTTGTGTGGCGTGTGGGGTGGCATCGCCTGCGGGATCTTCGGCTCGACCGCGTTGGGCGGGCTCGGTGGCGTCAGCCTGATCAGCCAGTTGATCGGCACGGCGTTGGGCGTGTTGGTGGCGCTGGTCGGTGGCTTCGCCGTCTACGGTTCGATCAAGGCGCTGCATGGTCTGCGCCTGAGTCAGGAACAGGAGTATTACGGCGCTGATCTGTCGCTGCACAAGATTGGCGCGGTAAGTCAGGACTAAGTCTCTTCATCTTCGGCACCCGGGTAGAAGCCATGCAGCAGGCGATAGCGGTCGATGCGCACCCGATCGACTTTCTCCTGCACCTGGTGTGCCGGCAGACCGAGCAGAATCAAGGCATGGGACGCGAGCATCAGGCTTGATTCCAACAGCTCCGGCACCACTTCGCTGGCGCCGGCGGCTTTCAGTTCGGCCCACTGACTGTCATCGCGGGTGCGCACCAGAATCGGCACCTTCGAGTTGAGTCGCCGGGCTTCCTTGAGCACCCGCAACGCCACATCGCTTTTATCCACGGCAATCACCAGCAGCCTTGCGCGCAGCAAACCGACGGCAGTCAGCAGGTCGCCGCGTGCCGAGTCGCCGTAATGCACGTCGCGTTCGACGGTGGCGGCCTCCTGTATACGTACGGGGTCGTTATCCAGGGCGATGTAAGGTTGCCCGGCATTGCGCATGAAGCGTCCGATCGACTGACCGACACGACCGTAACCGCAGATCACCACATGCTGATCGAGTCCGGCATTGAGGGCGCTGATGTGTTCGATCTGTGCTTCCTGATTGGGTTTGCGGTGCAGGGCGGCGGCGATACGCGGTGCTGCACGCAACATCAGCGGCGTCAGCAGCATCGAGCAGAATGTGGCAGCGAGGAGCAGCGCGCCGAGTTCGGCGGGCATCAACCGGTTCTGCTGCATCTGCGCCATCAGGGCGAAACAGAACTCGCCGCCCTGAGCCAGCGCCAGGCCGCTGCGCCACGCGGTTTCATTGTCGTTGCCGCGCCATTTCACCAGCAGCGCCACCACTGAACCCTTGATCACCAGCAAACCCAGGGTCATGGCGAGTATCAGCAGGCTGTGGCTGGCAAACAATTGCAGGTCGATCAGCATGCCGATGCTGACGAAGAACAGGCCGAGCAGGATGTCGCGGAACGGCCGGATATCGGCTTCGATCTGATGCCGATAATGACTTTCCCCCAGCAGCATGCCGGCCAGGAAGGCGCCGAGGGCAGGGGACAGGCCGAGCAGGTGAGTCAGCCACGCCGTGAGCAACACGATCACCAGCGCCAGCAGCACGAACAGCTCGGCCGAACGCGAGGCCGCCACCTCCTGAAACAGACGTGGCAACAGCCAGCGACTGGCCAGCAGCAAGCCGATGAACAGCACAACCGTCTTGAGCAGTGTCAGCGGCAACGCCCAATACCAGGCCTGATCGCTGCTACCGGCGAAGACGGGTACCAGCGTCAGCAACAACACGGCCACCACATCCTGAAACAACAGGACACCCACGGCGTTCTGGCCGTGGCTGCTGAAGATTTCGCCGAGGCTGCCCAGTTCCTTGGTGACGATCGCCGTGGATGAAAGCGAAAGCCCCGCGCCGAGCAGCAGCGCCGGGGTGAGGGGCATGCCCAGCAGCATCAGCATACTTCCCAGCAGCGCTGTGCTGATCAGCACCTGTTGGCTGCCCAGACGGAAAACCACCTGGCGCAGCGCAATCATTTTCGACAGGGAGAATTCCAGCCCCAGCGAAAACAGCAGAAACACCACACCCAGCTCGGCAAGGTCCGGCAGGTGTTCACTCTCGTTGATCCAGTCGAACGCCTTCGGTCCGACCATCAGTCCGACGCACAGGTAGCCCAGCACTGGCGGCAGGCGCAGGCGGCGGAACAGGGCAATCATCACCAGGGACGAGGCAAGAATGATCAACAGATTGGCAAACACAAAACACTCCGGCGGCAGGGTCAGGCTCTTCAAGCGTAGAGGCAAAAAACACCGGAGCATGCTGGAAAACGCATTTGTGCGGGCTGATTTGAGTCAGGGTTTTGCGAGGATAAACCCGCTCGATGGCTTGAAGCCTTTGATGGGTCGACGGGTTCACAGGTGAGGCCTAAAATGGCCAATCAAATTTTGGGATTGAACGCGCATGCTTCCTGAATGCCAGTTGTTCGGCACCCTGGGGTGCCATCTGTGTGAAGTCGCTGAAGCCGAGCTGATGCCGTTTGTCGAGCATGGCCTGCTGGTGGAACTGGTGGACATTGCTGATGATGAGTCCTGGTTCGAGGCCTACAGCCTGCGGATTCCTGTGCTGCGCCGGGTCGATACCGGGGCGGAGCTGGGGTGGCCGTTCAGCGCCGATCAGGTTGTGGCATTCCTGCGTTAGCCTTTTCCCTCGACGTTGTTCCGACCTGGCCATTCATCGCGACGGTCATCGATCCTTGGCACTCTCGGGTTTATTCGGTTACTGTATGTTCATACAGTAATTGAGTGGGCTCGTCGTGCTGTGTCCTTTTGGGGCATCAGGCAGGGCAGCCAGGACGTCAGAGGGATGAACCGTGGTCAATGTCGAACAGTTGAAAAGCAGCGTGAACCGGATGTCGGTTGACGTGGTGCGCGAAGCCGTCCACGAATTGCGCCTGGACGGTCTGGTCACGGAAGGCAAGACGCCGTTCAACAAGCTGCATTTCAATACCTGTTTTGCCGAGATCGAGGCGTTGTTCCAGCGCGCCGGTTATCACAAGCAACTGGATGTGGTGGGTTATCAGGGCTTGTTGTACGCCTTGTACGATCCGGGCCGCTGGGAGGCCGTCGATGTATTGCGCTGGCTGAAGGAATTCACTGAGGCGGCGGCCCTCAAATCGATTCCCGCCTGATTCTGCGCTAGGTCTGCTGCGTCCCGTGTTGGATAATGCCGCTCTGCCTTGAGGGTTCGAGTTCTCCGTATGTCCAGCACATCTACATTTTCCGCCGCACAGAATCAGGCCAGCACGCTTTATCTGCCCCCCGGCGACTGGCGGACAGTGTTCGATTGTCTGTGTGATCACTTCAGTGCCATCGGACGCGATCAATGGCTGGACCGGATTGCCCGAGGCCGGGTGCTGGATGGTGAAGGCCAGCCGATTGCGCTGGACTTGCCGTACAAGGAAGGCCTGCGCATCCATTACTTTCGCGAAGTGCCGGATGAAAAGCCGATTCCGGTGTTCGAGTCGATTCTCTATGCGGACGAGCACCTGGTTGTCGCGGACAAACCCCATTTCCTGCCGGTGACGCCAGCGGGGGAGTACGTGGAGCAAACGCTGCTGCGCCGGTTGATTCGCCGACTGGACAACCCGCACCTGGTGCCGCTGCACCGGATTGACCGGCACACCGCCGGGTTGGTGATTTTTTCGGCCAATCCTCAGACGCGCTCGGCGTATCAGTCATTGTTCCCGACACGGCAAATCGAAAAACGCTACGAAGCCATCGCTGCTGCATTGCCGGGGCTGGATTTTCCATTGGTGCACAAGAGCCGCATGGTCGATGGCGAGCCGTTTTTCCGTATGCAGGAAGGCCCAGGTGTCAGCAACACCGAAACGGCAGTGGAAGTGCGGGAAAAGAACGGTGACCTCTGGCGCTACGGCCTGTATCCGGTGACCGGCAAGAAACACCAGTTGCGGGTGCATATGACGTCGCTGGGCGCCAGCATCTGCAACGATCCGTTCTATCCCGAGGTGCTGAAGGACGTTGAGGATGATTACGCCAAACCGCTCAAGCTTCTGGCGCAGGGTTTGCGGTTCATCGATCCGGTCACGGGTCAGGCGCGTGAATTTGAAAGCCGGATCACGCTGGACTGGTGATCCATAGCGCAATCCACTTTCTACCGCCCACGAAAAAGCCCGCAAAATGCGGGCTTTTTTGTATCTGGCGTCGCTTACAGCTCTTTAACGGTGCGAACCTGATCTTTGTTGATGCGAGTCTGCTTGCCGTCCAGTTGTTCGAATTCGTAGAAGCCCGAATCCTTGTCGTATTTAGGCGAGTCGACGGCCTGGATTTCGCGACCGTCATTCAAGGTGATCACAGTTGGCGAAGCGCAACCGGCGAGGGTGGCCAGGCCCAGTGCGAGCATGAAAGTGGCGAGAGTCCGTTGAGTCATGTGTTTGTCTCCGAAGGGAATTCTTTTGGTTACTGAGCTTGTAGACGTATACAAGGCGTGAGAGTTCCTTGAACGCGGTCAGTCTGACACAGTGTTATGAGAGCTTAACAGTTCCGGGGTATTGAGATTGGCCAGCCGTGGGTCGTTGTCCGGGCAAGTCAGGGCCTGGGCGCCAAGGCTGCGCATGAGCCGGCCAGGGCTGCGCTCCCCCTCGTGCCAGGCCTCTTCGAATGCGTGCAGAAGCGCCACGGGAATCACGCAAAGCAGCGGTTCCCAGTGCTCGTCGTGACGCAGCATCAGAGGATTTTCAGGGTGCAGGCTGGCGACCTCGCGCATGCTCTGCAACAAGGGAAGGTCGATTCGCGGTACGTCGCATGGCAACACCAGCAGATGCGTATGGCGGGCGGCTCGCAAACCTGCACGAATACCGGCCAATGGTCCGGGAAAATCTTCCTCGTCATCCGAGACCAATTGATCGGCAAAGGGTGCATAGCGTTCGCGATTGCGGTTGCAGGAAATGATCAGGTCGTCGGTCAGCGGACGAACCTTGTGCTGCAAATGAGCGATCAGTGGTTCCCCGTGCCATTCGATCAGCCCCTTGTCCTGACCGCCCATGCGCTGGCCTCGTCCACCGGCCAGCAACAGGACGGAGCAGGGCGGCAATCGGGTATTGGAAGTCATGGCAACTCTCCGCAGGTTCGGCGAAAAAATGAGGCGCTGTGATATAACACCGGGCTGTTTCTCCTACAACTGGATGAGCCTATGAAAGCCAAGGCTGATGTACCTTTCGCACCGCTCAATATCGCGGTACTGACGGTCAGCGACACCCGCACTCTGGAAACCGATACCTCCGGCCAGGTCTTCGTCGACCGTTTGACCGCAGCCGGTCACAACCTGGCGGAGCGGGTATTGCTCAAAGATGACCTGTACAAAATCCGTGCGCAAGTCGCCCACTGGATTGCCGAAGACGTCGTGCAAGTGGTGCTGATCACTGGGGGCACTGGCTTCACGGGGCGCGACAGCACGCCGGAAGCCGTTGGGTGCCTGCTGGACAAACAAGTCGATGGTTTTGGTGAGCTGTTCCGCCAGATTTCGGTTGCCGACATCGGCACCTCCACTGTGCAGTCCCGTGCCCTGGCAGGGTTGGCCAACGGTACGCTGGTCTGCTGTCTGCCGGGTTCGACCAACGCGGTACGTACCGGTTGGGATGGCATCCTGGCTGAACAACTGGATTCGCGGCACCGCCCGTGCAATTTCGTCCCTCACCTGAAACAGGCAGCTCCCTGTGAATCCCGTGGGTAAGCCTGGCAAGACCGGCAGCCTGATGCCGGTCGAGGTGGCCCTGGCGCGTCTGCTGGAAATGGCTGACGCCTCGCGGATTGTCGAATCCGAATATCTGCCACTGGCGCAGGTCGAGGGGCGCGTGTTGGCGCAGGATCTGGTTTCGACACTGGATCTGCCGCCATGGCCCAACAGTGCCATGGACGGTTATGCCTTGAACCTGGCCGACTGGACAGGTGAGCCAATGCCGGTCAGCCAGAAGATTTTTGCCGGCCAGTCGCCTGAACCGCTGGAGCCGGGCACCTGCGCCCGCATCTTTACGGGCGCACCCGTTCCGCCGGGCGCCGATTGCGTCGAGATGCAGGAAAACGCGGTGATCGAGGCCGACGAACGAGTGCGGTTCATCGAGACCATGGTGTCCGGACAGAACATCCGCCCGCAGGGGCAGGAAACCACCGTGGGCGAGTTGATCCTGTCCGCGGGAACCCGGCTCGGTCCGATCGAGCAAGGGCTGGCCGCGTCTTTGGGCTGTGCCGGCCTTGACGTGGTCCGCAAGATCCGCGTGGCAGTGCTGTCCACTGGCGATGAGTTGGTCGAACCGGGAACGGCATTGGGCCCGGGACAGATTTACAACAGCAACCGGGTGGTGCTGTGCAGCTGGCTGCAGCGTTTGGGCTGTGAAGTGCTGGATGCCGGTATTCTTCCGGATGACTTGCCCACCACCCGCGCACGTCTTGGGGAGCTCAAAGAGGCCGATCTGATACTGTCGACCGGTGGCGTATCGGTTGGTGAAGCGGATTTCCTCGGTGTTGCGCTGAGGGAAGAGGGTGAGCTGACACTGTGGAAGCTGGCGATCAAACCCGGGAAGCCTTTGACTGTTGGTCATTTCCGTGGTGTTCCGGTCATCGGCCTGCCCGGCAACCCGGCGTCGACCCTGGTGACGTTTGCCTTGTTGACCAAGCCCTATCTGCTGCGTCGTCAGGGTGTGCAGGATGTCGAGCCACTCAAGTTTCCAGTCCCGGCTGGCTTCGTCTGGCCCCAGGCCGGCAATCGGCGTGAATTCCTGCGGGGGCGCCTGGAACAGGGACAGGCAACGATCTACCGAAACCAGAGCTCGGGCGTTCTGCGTAGCGCCGCCTGGGCTGATGGATTGGTGGAGGTGCAGGAGGGGCGCACCCTGTCCCAGGGAGATATGGTGCCTTTCATTCCCCTGAGTGAACTTCTCGGCTGATCATTGAAATGCAGGCTCGTGTGGGCCTGCATTTCAGTCCGTCAGCGGCTGATCAGTGCAACGAGCTGATCGAAGCGACTATTGGCAACCCAGCCCAACAATCCAAGAATCACCGCTGTGGCACCTGCGGAGTAGGCGAGACGGTGCTTGATGGCTTTGACGTCTCCTCTTACTTCGTCCATGTCACGGCGGATGTATTTGAGGTGGGTTTCCAGCTCGGTGACACGAGGTTCCATAACGGTTTCTCCAGTGTTTTTGGCACAGCTGTTGAGTTCGGCCCTTTGACTGGCACGACTGTCGGAGAGGGGAGCAACCGGGCTCGATGGCATTCTTGCTTCATGGCTGTACATGCAGATTCCCGCCTGCTGCCATGAGTTTCTGCCGGCAGAAACGGTTACTCGAATGATCGAAAGTCCTGATGATGTATTGACTCATTACCTGCACATCCTTGTGTGATCGGGTTGAAGATTGTTGCCACCGACACACGGTGTACCAATGGCCAGGACGGGTCAATTGAGCCGATTCCTTACATTCCGTACGAAAAAATACCGCCTTGTAGGACGCGTGAAAGGGGGGCGCTGGAAATACTTGGGATTGCGGCGGCTCTTTTGCGTGCCGTGAGGGTCAAGATGTCCCGAACCGATTCAATTCCGGGAGTGACCAAAATGAGTGAACGCAGGGCATTGTTGATTCTGCATGGCAAGCAGGCACTCAACGAAGCGGTTCGCGCCGCGGTTGAACGCAAACGCGGACAGGGCTGGGAATTGGCTGTGCGCCTGACCTGGGAAGCCGGCGATGCCCAGCGTCTGGTCGAAGAAGCGCTGGCTGCCGGATTCGGGCAAATCATTGCTGGCGGTGGCGATGGTACCTTGCGCGATATCGCCGAGGCCCTGGCGGCTCACCCGGGCAAGGCCAGTCTGGTGTTGTTGCCACTGGGAACCGCCAACGACTTTTCTCGCGCGGCCGGTGTTCCTCTGGAACCGGATGAGGCACTCGAATTGCTTGATGCGCCTGCCTGTGACATCGATCTGGGGGAGGTGGGCGGGCAGATATTCCTGAACATGGCCACGGGCGGCTTTGGCAGTCAGGTCACCGCCAATACCTCGGAAGATCTGAAAAAGGTGCTGGGGGGCGCGGCCTATCTGTTTACGGGCCTGTCGCGATTCAGTGAGTTGCACGCCGCCCATGGCGAATTGCAGGGGCCGGATTTCCATTGGCGCGGTGAGCTGCTCGCGCTGGGTATCGGCAATGGCCGCCAGGCGGGTGGAGGGCATGTATTGTGCCCAGAGGCACTGGCCGATGACGGCCTGCTGGATATCAGTATCCTGCCGGCGCCTCAGGAGCTGGTCGGCACGCTGAAAACCCTGCTCAGCGACGGGTTCGGCATCGACAACATGTTTGTGCGCACGCGTTTGCCGTGGGTCGAAATCAAGGTGGCCGAAGGGCTCTGCATCAATCTTGATGGCGAGCCCCTGGAGGGAGACAGTCTGCGGTTTGCGGCGCGTCCGGCGGCACTGCGTGTGCATTTGCCGGAGAACTCGCCGCTGTTGGGCAGGACGCGGTGCTTCAGTCGTCCAGACTGATGATCTGTTCCCGCACGGCAAACAGCACCAGCCCGGCCACATCGTAGATCTGCAGGCGTTTCATGATCTGCGAGCGGTGGGTTTCCACGGTCTTGATGCTCAGGCCCAGACCATTGGCGATCTCGCGGGTGGACTTGCCGCGCACGATCAGGCGCAGGATTTCCAGCTGGCGCGCTGTCAGGTTATGTGAGTCGGCGACCTCCGGTTGCAGCTTCTGATTGCGGGTCAGTGCCTGATTGATCACCGTGTGGGCGATGGCCGGGCTCAGGTAGCGCTCGTTGTTGCGCAGGGCTTCCAGCGCGTGTTCGAGCTCGGTCGCCGTGGTGTCCTTGAGCAAGTAACCGTGAGCGCCGGATTCCAGTGCCTGCATGATCAGTGCAGGATCGGTGTGCATCGAGAGGATCAGCACTTTGCTGTGCGGACGAACCCGTCTGAGCCGTTGCAACGCTTCGAGGCCGCCGGTTTCTTTCATGGAGATATCCAGCAAGACGATATCGGGGTTCAGTTGCTCGACCATTTCAAGCAACTGCGAGCCGTCATTGGCCTCGCCGATTACCGCATAACCGGGAATATCCAGCACCAGAGCGCGCACGCCGGCTCTGATCAGCGAGTGGTCATCCACCAGAAGTAAGTTACAAGTCAACGCATAACCTTATTCGTACTGGCCCGCTCGAGTGCACGGGGCGCCCAGGGGAATAGTGCTTCGATTTGAGTGCCTTTGCCCGGTTCGCTCGTCACGCTCAGGGTGCCGCCCAGTTGCTCGATCCGTTCGGCCATCCCGGCCATGCCTCGTTGTCCTTCACGACCGGGATTGGCGGCCGGGGCAAAGCCCAGACCGTCATCGCTGATCAGCAGGGTCAAGCCTTGGGGAAGACGTTGCACGCGGATCAGCAGGTTCTTGGCCTGCGCATGACGCAGGATGTTGGTCACGGCTTCCTGGGTGATGCGGAAGGCGGCGACTGCCATTTCCTCAGGGATGCCGTTCAAACGCTGCTGACAGTCCAGGCTCCAGTGCACCGAGGTGTTGGTCAGTGTCTTGAGCAGATGTGCGCGCAAACTGGCTTCCAGCCCCAGGCTGGTCAGTTGCCGTGGATTGAGAATGGCCGAAACATCGCGAACTTTGTTGAGGGTTTCCTCAAGGGTGTCGCAGAGTGCCGAACACTGTTCCTGCAAGTCGTCCGGCAGGCGTCGCTTGAGCCATTCGCTTTGCAGTTTGGCGGCGGTCAGCAACTGACCAATATCATCGTGCAGTTCACGACTGAGACGGTGACGTTCGTTTTCCTGGACTTCGAGTAATCGGTCGGCCAGTTCCTGAGGCTGGAACTTGATCGATTTGCGCGACAGGCGATGCTGGGTAAAGACGCAAGCGGCGGCTGCCAGATTGATCAGCAGCAGGCCAAACGACAGCGGCGCGGACAAACCATAAGTCAGCAGACTGCCCACTGCCGCGCCAATGCAAAGCGTGAGCGTGAACCTGCGCGCGTTTTCTCGGGAGGGTGGCCATGTGGCGATTGACTTGAGGCTGGCGTACATAGCGGATGGAGCCAATGGATGTTCGCTGCGGGCAGACCGGTCAGAGTGGCTGGCGGTCTCTGTCTGAAAATCTGTGGTTCAGGTTGTTGGTTTCAATACGGTTCAGTGATCGATAATTGACTGTCAACTTCGGAGCAGACCGATCATTGAAGTCACTGTGCCATTAAGTGAAAGCAACTAACGCGCGGCATAATACCACTTAACATACCGTTGGTCGCGTTCGCCCTATATGTCCAAAGAGTCAGGAAATACACCATGTTGGACGCGAGTTCCATAATGGAAAAAGTTGAATTATTGGAATCGATAATTATCGATGAAACCTGAAGTTTTCATTTTTCATACACAGGTAAACCCTGACTTCAGCGCTGGGCAGTCTGCATGTTGACGCGTAATTATTTATTTGAGGATGTCGCTGGCAGGCATGAGTTATTCAATTGCGACATTCGATGGCTCGAACTAACGGGCTGCAATGGGCCCGGCGTGCACTCGATTACGCTTGCCGCTCCGAATAGGACACGAGAGACAAGGGTTTGGCACTGAGCGGCGGTTGAAACTGGCTCTGACCCACCTGGAAGGCGAACGCTTCGATGAGGGACGTCTGCTCGCTTTCGTCCAGGCTCAGCTGGCCGGTGCTCTGGTCGACCAGTTCAAGTTGCCAGGCCATCAAGGTGAAGCAATCTTTCAGGGCGTCGAGCGCCTGGGCATGCAGGTCGACATGATCCTGCGTCTGAGTGAGCAGGCCATGCAGGTGCAGACAGAACTCGGACACGGCCACCAATGCAAGGGCATCGGCCTTGTTCGCCAGTTTGAGCAGGGTGCTGAGCATGCAGTCGATGGCGTCCTTGTCATTGCTGATCAGTTGCAAATGACTCAGGCACTCTTCGGACTTGGCCAGGAGCGTTTCAGCCTCGACAAGAAATTCGGGGAAGCGCTGCGCCCACTCTTTACGGTCGTTCGGCATGCTTATCTCCACAACGTCATGTCTGATGAGCGAATGTCGTGTGTGTCGACGATCATGAACCGTCGTGAGATCGCGCCCTGCAGTGCCGAGGAGGCTTGTGCCGGGGGTTTCGAGAGGATGGGGTTCCACTGACCTGCGATCGCACACAAAAGCCTGACTCCGTTCATGCAATGAGAATGGCGTCACATTAATGGCTATTGGATATTGCGAACATCAGGTTGGGCCTGATTGTTACTAGGGGAATCCCTTAGACACGGGAACCTACCGCGCAAACCGAGGTCGCGCCGCAGAGAATGTAGCAGATGAAATCACGGGGCCAGTAAAGCATGATGTTAATGTGACATCAATGCCTTCTCATGGCATTTTGTAGGTGATTTGTATGGGGATCAAGATTGGCCGGAATCAGCCGATAACCCCCTTTAGTGAATTCACCAGAACAAGCCCAGGAGTCATTGATGGCCGGCATTCTCGATACGGTAGACCAACGCACGCAACTGGTGGGTGAGAATCGCCTGGAAATTCTCATGTTCCGGCTGGCCGGGCGCCAATTGTTCGCGATCAACGTGTTCAAGGTTCAGGAAGTCCTGCAACTGCCGAAGCTGACCCTGATGCCTCAGCGTCACCCGTTTGTCTGCGGTGTGGTCAACCTGCGCGGCCAGACCCTGCCGGTGATCGACCTGTCCCAGGCGATCGGCATGCGTCCGCTGGTGCCGGGCCCCAACAGCACGATCATCGTCACCGAGTACAACCGCTCGGTGCAGGCCTTCCTCGTCGGTGGTGTGGATCGCATCGTCAACATGAACTGGGAAGCCATCCTGCCACCGCCGACCAGCGCCGGCCGCCAGCATTACCTGACCGCCATCAGCAAGGTCGACGATCAATTGGTGGAAATCATCGACGTCGAGAAAGTCCTCGCCGAAATCGTCCCGTACAACGCCAAGGTCTCCCGCGACAAACTCGACGATCCGGTCCTGGAGCGCGCCCGTGGTCGCGAAGTGCTGCTGGTGGATGACTCCAATGTTGCACTGTCGCAGTTGCGCGACACCCTCGGCCAGTTGGGCGTGAAGATGCACATCGCCAGCGACGGTCTGAAGGCCCTGAACATGCTCAAGGCCTGGGCCGACACTGGGGTCAACATGACCGACAAGTTGCTGATGATCTTCACCGACGCGGAAATGCCGGAAATGGACGGCTATCGCCTGACCACCGAAATCCGCAACGACCCGCGTCTGCGTGGCCTGTACGTGGTGCTGCACACCTCGCTGTCCGGCAGCTTCAACGACTCGATGGTGAAGAAGGTCGGCTGCGACAACTTCCTCTCCAAGTTCCAGCCGGACAAACTGGTCGACGTGGTGCGCCAGCGCCTGATGCTCGACGAAGTACCGGCCTGATCACAAAGCGGTTGCAGTGGAAGCGAGCAAGTTCGCTTCCTCATTCTCTGGCCTTTGATTCGGCGACCCAGCTCGTATAGGGTGGCGTTTTTCACCCATCAGGGAGCTGGCCATGCTGCGTCTGAGCGCGCTTTATCGTTACCCGTTGAAATCCGGCAAGGGCGAGGTTCTGCAAGGGATCGGCCTGGACAAACTGGGGCTTGAGGGCGATCGACGCTGGATGCTGGTGGACGAGGCCAGCGGGCGTTTCCTGACTCAACGTGCCGAAGCGAAGATGAGCCAGTTGTCGGCGCTGTGGAATGCCGACGGTGGCCTGACCCTCGATGCGCCGGGGCATTCGGCAATTGATATCGCGTTGCCCGGCAACGAAGCCGAACTGCGCGGCGTGACCATCTGGCGCGACACCCTGCGCGTGCCGGATGCCGGCGAAGAAGCGGCCCGCTGGGTCAGCGAATTCATCGGCAAGCCGACCCGCCTGGTGCAAGTGCCGCTGGATCGCGCCCGCACGACTGCGGCCGGGTACGGCAACGATGACGACCAGGTGGCGTTCGCCGACGGTTTCCCGCTGCTGCTGATTGGCGAGGCGTCGCTGCAACATCTGTCGCAGGAAGTCGGGCGTCCGTTGGAAATGCTGCGGTTCCGGCCGAATCTGGTGATCGAAGGCAGCGAGGCCTATGCCGAGGATGGCTGGAAGCGCATCCGCATCGGTGATGTCGAGTTCCGCGTGGTCAAGTCGTGTTCACGCTGCATTCTCACTACGATCGATCCGAAAACCGGTGAACGCAGCGCGGATCGCGAGCCGCTGGCGACTCTGCAGAAGACCCGCGCCCAGGCCGACGGTGCGATGTTCGGTCAGAACCTGGTCAATGACAGCAACGGTCGACTCGAAGTCGGCATGCCGGTGGAAATCCTCGAGTAATCTGCCCCGAAACGAAAAATGCCCGTGTCCAAGGACACGGGCATTTTTTATTGCCGCAGGAAACCGTGGTTTCAGCCGCGGTATTCGCACAGGTAAGCGGTGTCGACAGCCACTTTCAGCTGGAACTTGCTGTTGGCTGGCACGTTGAACTGGCTGCCTGCAGCGAAGGTTTCCCAGTCACTGCTGTCCGGCAGTTTGACGGTCAGTGCGCCGGACACCACGTGCATGATTTCACGCTGGCTGGTGCCGAATTCGTATTCGCCCGGGGCCATGACGCCGATGGTCGCAGGACCTTCAGCAGTGCCAAAGGCGATCGACTTGACGGTGCCGTCGAAGTACTCGTTGACTTTAAACATGGGCGATTCCTCTCGAAAAGGGCTTAAAAGGGTCAAAAAGGTCGGCCAGTATGCACAAGGCTCAGGGCGCCGTCACCTGCGCTAGAGCGGCAGCACCAGCGGTAATAATCGGGCGGTATTACGCGCATCTTCCAGTGCTCGATGCTGCTGACCGGTGAACTGCATGCCCGCCAGTTGCAGGGCGCCATTGAGTCCCAGAGGCCGTTCGAGGCGTCGGGCCTTGGCAAAGCGTTGTTTGAGGTTCATGTGCGGCACGCGGCTAAGGGCGCTGTCGAGTTGCAGGCGCTGCCATTCTTGAAGCAATTGCTTGCGGTCGTAATCGCCCCAGCTGGCCCAGCCTTCAAGGCGTGTCTGGTGCTGACCGAGCCAGCGCTCGAACGCCGGCCAGACGTCGGTCAGCGGTTGCGCCGCGTCGATGTTGGCCTGAGTGATATGCGTGAGCTCACGACAGAACGGCGTCAGCAGTGGCCGACGCGTCGGTTTGACGAAGCGTTGAAAGTGATCCTGCTCGCGACCGGCACGATCCACCAGGGTGGCGCCAATCTCGATGATCTCCATTTCCGTAACCGGCCAGCCACCTTCATCGGTGGTGGCTTCCAGATCAATGACCAGCCAATGGGGCATCGCAGGGTTCCTGATTTCCGCGTCCTGATTATTCAGAGCGTAGTCAAACCTTGCGGATGCGCGCGGCGACTACTCGACCTGCAACAGAACCTGACGATTTTTGACCTGATCGCCGACCTTGACCTGCACCCGCTTGAGCACGCCATCGATGCCGGCCTTGAGCGGGTGCTCCATTTTCATCGCTTCCAGCACCACCAGCAGTTGGCCTTTGCTGACCGGACTGCCTTCGCTGACAAGCACGTCGATGATTGCGCCATCCATCGGGGCTTTCAAGGTGCCGGTGCTGACGCTGGTCTGACTGTCGATCACGGCATGAGTTCGATCCACCAGGCGCAGGCTGCCGGGACGGGTGAACAGCCAGAGATGGTCGTCGTGCAGGCGATAGGCGTGGCGCCGGCGCAGGCCTTCGATTTCGAGGGATATCGAGCGTTCGTTGTATTCGATGAGCTTCAGTTCGAAGGCACGTTCAGCCACCTGAACCCGAACGATGCCGTCCGGGGCCGCGAGCAACTGCACGCTCCACGTCTGGTCGTCGAGACCGAGTTGATAGTGCAACGGCGCCCCGGCATTGTTGCGCCAACCGGCCAAGGGTGAACGATGCGCCCCGGCACAGGATTGATAAAACAGCAACGCTGCGACTGCGAGTTCTTCGGCACTCGGTGTATGCGGGTGCAGACAAGGATGGTCGGCGAAGTGTTGCGGGATAAACCCGGTACTGAATTCACCGCTGATGAACTGCGGATGCTGCAACAGACTGGCGAGCAGTCGCTGATTGCTCTGCACGCCGAGCAACACGCTGTCCTGCACCGCGCACAACAGTTTGCGCCGGGCCTCTTCGCGGGTCGCGCCGTGGGCGATCAGTTTGCCGAGCATCGGGTCGTAGAACGGTGAGATCGACTGACCTTCGATCAGCCCATGATCAACCCGCGCACCCCGATTCAGTGCCGGTTCCCAGGCTTCGACACGGCCGGTCTGCGGCAGAAATCCCTGGGCCGGATCCTCGGCGTAGAGGCGCACCTCCATGGCGTGGCCATCGAGTTTGACTTGTGCTTGCGTCAGCGGCAGCGGCTGGCCCTCGGCAACCAAGAGCTGCCACGCCACCAGGTCCAGCCCCGTGATCAACTCGGTTACCGGATGCTCGACCTGCAGCCGGGTGTTCATTTCCAGAAAGTAGAACTGGCCTCGGGCGTCGAGGAGAAACTCCACGGTGCCGGCGCCCACGTAGTTCACCGCGCGTCCGGCCTTGAGCGCCGCTTCGCCCATCGCCTGACGCAGTTCTTCGGTCATTACCGGGCACGGTGCTTCTTCGATGACTTTCTGATGGCGACGCTGGATCGAACAATCGCGCTCGCCCAGGTAGATCAGGTTGCCGTGGTGATCGCCGAACAACTGCACTTCGACATGGCGCGGTTCAATCAGGGCTTGTTCGAGGATCAGTTCGTCGCTGCCGAAACCGTTCAAGGCTTCGGAGCGGGCGGTGCGCAATTGCGCCGCCAGCTCCTCGGCGTGATGCACCAGGCGCATGCCGCGTCCGCCACCGCCGGCGCTGGCCTTGATCATCAGCGGATAACCGATGTGTTCGGCTTCGCGTGTCAGGGTCGCGTCGTCCTGCTCGGCGCCTTGATAGCCGGCGATGCACGGCACCCCGGCAGCGAGCATGGCAATTTTCGACTGGCGTTTGCTGCCCATCAGTTCGATGGCTTCGACGCTGGGACCAATGAAGGTCAGGCCGGCCTGTTCGCAGGCTCGGGCGAACCCTGCGTTTTCCGAAAGGAAGCCATAACCAGGATGGATCGCGTCGGCACCGCTGCGCCGGGCGGCGTCGAGGATGGTCGGGATGTTCAGGTAGGACTGTTGCACCGGCGCCGGGCCGATGTTCACGGCCTCGTCCGCCATTTGGACATGCAGCGCATCGGCGTCGGCGTCGCTGAACACCGCGACGGTGCGATAGCCGAGGGCCTGGGCAGTGCGCTGGATGCGGCAGGCGATTTCACCGCGGTTGGCGATCAGGATTTTGTGGAGGGCGGGCATGGTGGTTTTTCCTGAATGTTGGCGGTGAATTGGAGGGCCTCATCGCGAGCGAGCTTGCTCCCACAAGGTCAGGTGCTCCATCCAGGTTTGCGTTTTTGCACGAACGCCATCGTGCCTTCGATACCTTCGGCACCGGTCACGGCTTCGCTGAACCACTGCGCCGCTTCATCCAGCAATTCACTCGACGGCTGGCCGGCGCTGGCCAGCAGTAATTTCTTGGTAGCGGCATTCGCTTCGGGGGCGCAGCACAGGACATGTTGCAGCACTTCATCCAGCCGTTCGGCCAGTGCCTGGGGATCCTGCTCGACAAAATGCACCAGCCCCAGGCGCCGCGCCTGATGGCCGTCAAAACGCGCGGCGGTCAGGGCCAGGCGGCGGGCTTCAGTGAGGCCGATGCGCTGCACCACAAACGGCGCGATCTGCGCCGGCAACAGGCCGAGGCTGGTTTCCGGCAGACCGAATTGCGCCTGATGATCGGCCATCGCGATATCGCTTACGCACGCCAACCCGAAACCGCCCCCGAGCACCGCGCCCTGCAACACGGTGATCAGCACTTGCGGCGCGTGCTGCGCTTCTTCCAGCAACGACCCGAAAGTGCGGTTCAACTCGCGATAGGCATCGCTGCCCTGAGCGCGGGCGTTGGTCATGTCCTTGATGTCGCCACCGGCACAGAAATGCCCGCCGGCACCGCTGAGCACCAGCGCGCGAACGCTGCGGTCATCGTGCACGGCGGCCAGCACTGCGCGCAGTTCGGCGACCATTTGCAGGCTCATGGCGTTGCGGCTTTCCGGGCGATTGAGGGTGATGTGCAGCACGCCGTTATGCGGCTCCAGCAACAGCGTCTGGCAATCGGGCAGGGTGCTCATTTCTTTTTCCCCGGCAGGATGCCCATCAGTTTGCAGATGATCCCCAGCATGATTTCGTCGGCGCCGCCGCCAATCGACACCAGTCGCACGTCGCGGTAGGCGCGGGCCACCGGGTTGTCCCACATGAAGCCCATGCCGCCCCAATATTGCAGGCAGCTGTCGCTGACTTCGCGACCGAGACGCCCGGCCTTGAGCTTGGCCATCGAAGCCAGTCGGGTGACGTCCTGGCCTTTCACGTATTGCTCGGTGGCCTGATAGACCAGCGCCCGCAGGCATTCGATTTCGGTCTGCAATTCGGCGAGACGGAAGTGGATCACCTGATTGTCGATCAGCGCATTGCCGAAGGTCTTGCGCTCCTTGCAGTACTCGATGGTGCTGTCGATGCAGTATTCCAGGCCCTTGATCATGTTGGCCGCACCGAACAGGCGTTCCTCCTGGAATTGCAGCATCTGCATCATGAACCCGGCGCCTTCATGGCCGATGCGATTGCGCTGGGGCACCCGCACGTTGTCGAAAAACACCTGGGCGGTTTCCGAGCTGCGCATGCCGAGCTTGTCCAGGTGCGAACTGAGGCTGATGCCCGGTGTGTTCATCGGGACCATGATCAGCGACTTGTTGACGTGCGGCTTGTCGTCCGAGGTGTTGGCCAGCAGGCAGATGAAGTCGGCGCTCGGCGAGTTGGTGATCCACATCTTGCTGCCGTTGATCACGTAGTCGTCGCCGTCCTTGCGCGCGGTGGTCTTGAGCCCGGCGACGTCGGAGCCGGCGCCGACTTCCGAGACGCCGATGCAGCCGACCTGCTCGCCGGTGATCGCCGGGCGCAGGAATTCGTCGCGCAATTCATCGGAGCCGAAGCGGGCGAGGGCCGGGGTGCACATGTCGGTCTGCACGCCGATCGACATCGGAATGCCGCCGCAATGGATGGTGCCGAACTCTTCGGCGGCGACGATCGAATAGCTGTAATCCAGGCCCATGCCGCCGAATTTTTCCGGCTTGGAAATCCCCAGCAGGCCGAGGTCGCCGGCCTTGCGGAAAATCTCGTGGATCGGAAAGCGCCCGGCCTTTTCCCATTCATCGACGTGCGGGTTGATCTCGTGCTCGACGAATTGGCGGACGGTGCGGCGCAGTGCTTCGTGTTCCGGGGTGAAGATCATTTTTATTGTTCTCCTTGAGTCCGTGGCAATCAGAACCGGCTGACGCCGAAGCTGTTGGGGGCCAGCGTGCGCACATCGGCTTCGTGGCAGATATCCAGCAGGTAACCGAGCAGGGTGCGGGTGTCGCGTGGATCGATCAGCCCGTCGTCCCACAGGTTGGCGCTGCCGTAGAGGGCGGTGGACTGGCTGTCGAGTTTCTGCGCGGTGACCTGTTCCAGCATGTCGAGCATCTTCGGGTCGGGCACCAGACCGTCCTTCAGCTGCTTGGCTTCGGTGACGATCCGCAGCACCTTGCCGGCCTGGGCGCCACCCATCACTGCGGTGCGACTGTTGGGCCAGGCGAAGATGAAGCGCGGATCGAGCCCGCGTCCGCACATCGCATAGTTGCCCGCGCCATAGGAGCCGCCGACCACAACCGTCAGTTTCGGCACCCGTGCATTGGCCACGGCCTGGATCAATTTGGAGCCGTGCTTGATCACGCCGTGCTGTTCCGATTCGGTGCCGACCATGAACCCGGTGGTGTTGTGGAAAAACAGCAGGGGTGTCTGACTTTGGTCGCACAGCTGAATGAACTGCGCCGCCTTGCTTGCACCGTTGGGCGTGATCGGGCCGTTGTTGCCGATGAAACCGCAGGCGCGGCCCTGAATTTTCAGGTGGCCGCAAACGGTCTGCTGATCGAACTCGCCCTTGAACTCCATGAAACGCGATTCATCGGCGATCCGCGCAATGATTTCACGCACGTCGTAGGGCTTTTTCGGGTCGTCCGGGATCAGGCCCAGCAGTTCGTCGATGGGATACAGCGGCTCTTTGAATTGCGGTTCGGGCAGCCACGGAAGCTGCTCGTTCCAGTTCAACAGGCTGATGATTTCCCGCACCTGACGCACGCCGTCGGCATCGTTCTCGGCCAAATATTCGGCGGTTCCGGCGACTTGCGCGTGCATCTCGGCGCCGCCCAGTTCTTCGTCGGTGGCCACTTCACCAGTCGCTGCCTTGAGCAAGGGTGGGCCTGCGAGAAACAGCTTGGCCTTGCCGCGCACCACCACCACGTAATCCGACAGCCCCGGCTGATACGCGCCGCCGGCCGTGGCCGAGCCGTGCACCACGGTGATCTGCGGCAGGCCCATGGCTGACATGCGCGCCTGATTGGCAAAGCTGCGTGCACCTTCGACAAAAATTTCCGCCGCGTAGTTGAGGTTGGCGCCGCCGCTTTCGGCGAGGGTGATCACCGGCAGTTTGTTTTCCTGGGCGATCTGTTGCAGGCGCAGGGATTTTTTCAGACCCGACGGGGAAATCGTCCCGCCCTTGATCGCGCTGTTGTTCGCCACCACCAGCGCCCGCACGCCGGAAACGTAGCCAATGCCCGCAATCAAACCGCCACCGGCCGAGCTGCCGTCCTTGTCGTCGTGCAGTTTGTAGCCGGCCAGGCTCGCCAGTTCGAGGAATGGCGCGCCAGGGTCTAGCAGCAGGTTCAGGCGTTCGCGGGGCAGCAGTTGCCCGCGCTTGTCGAATTTCGGTTTGGCTTCGGCGGCCTTGTTCAGCAGGTTCTGTTCGAGCTGCTGGACTTGCTCGATGGCCGCGAGCATGGCGGTGCGGTTGCGCGCAAAGGCTTCGCTGTGCGGGTCAAGCTGGGACTGGATCTGCGGCATGGCTTACTCCTTGTCCTTCAAGACGTCCGGCATATAGGCCCGGTGGAAGCCGTTGAAGGATTCGCTGTGGGTCGCCTTGTGCAACGGCCATGCGCGACTGCCCAGGCTGGCCGCGCCATCGATGCGCAACGTGCTTCCGTTGATGAACGACGCCGCCGGGCTCAACAGAAATACAATCGCGGCGCTGACCTCCGATTCGGTGCCGATGCGTTTGAGCGGCACGTGTTCGCGCAAGGTCGGGATCACCGCCTTGAACGCGCCTTCATAGGTGTCCATGCCGCTGGAGGCGATCCAGCCCGGCGCCACTGCGTTAACCCGAACCCCGGCATAACCCCATTCGAATGCCGCGGTCTTGGTGAAATTGTCCATGCCTGAACGGGCGGCGCCGGAGTGGCCCATGCCGGGCATGCCGCCCCACATGTCGGCGAGCATGTTGACGATGCTGCCGCCGTGTTTGCTCATCGATTGATTGAACACTTCCCGAGCCATCAGGAAACCGCCGACCAGATTGGTGCGCAGCACGGTTTCGAAGCCTTTCTGATTGATCGAGGCCAGCGGCGACGGGTATTGCCCGCCGGCATTGTTGACCAGTCCATGGATCGGCCCGTGTTCGCGGATCAGTTCGCTGACCAGCGCTTTCACCGCTTCTTCGTCACGAATGTCGCAAGCCCTCCAGTGCGCCCGGCCACCGTCCTCGGCGATTTCGGCAGCAACGGCTTGCAGCTTTTCCGGTTTGCGTCCGACCAGCACCACGGTGGCCCCGAGCGCGGCCAGTTCATGGGCGGTGCAACGCCCGATGCCGCTGCCGCCACCGGTGACGATCACGGTCTGGCCGCTGAACAGGTCAGCCCGGAAAATCGATTCGTATGCCATGGACAATCCTCTAGTCGAACTGCTCGGCGATGCTCTGTGGCACCGGGATCTGGATTTCCAGCAATTGTTGGGCGAAGGCTTTGCCCTGCGGGTCGATGCGCAGGCTCGCCACGCCACCGCCGCCGAGGGCGTTTTCCAGCAGGAAATTCAGGCTGTGAGTACCCGGCAGATACCAGCGTTCGACCCGGCCGTGAATCGGGTCGAGGACATGGCTCATCCAGTCGACGACCACGGCCGGGGTCAGCGCTTCGGCGATCCACGGCAGGTACTCCGGGCGACGTGGCATGACGCCGATGTTGCTGTGATTGCCCTTGTCGCCGGAGCGCGCCACCGCCAGTTTTACCAGCGGCACGCTGGCGTCGGCGCGGCCATGGGGTTTGGGCGTTTCGTGGGGCAGGGGCAAATCCTCGCTGTCGAGGGTGGCCGAGGCGGGCAGGGCAAACGGGTGGCGCTCGCCGGCAATGTCGATCTGCAAGCTGCAGGCGCTTTTGTCGATCAGGAACGAGAACAGCCGGATCAGCGGATACACCGTCGGCCGCCCGCCGACGATGCCGGTCAGCCCCGGCGCCATGCCGGTGGCGGCCTGGGCGATTTCCCGGGAAAACAGGATCAAGGCCTGTTTGTTCGGGTGGCGCACGGCGAGTTTGATCACCACTTCGCGGCTGTCCCGACGCTGGCCGTGAGGGCCGTAGGTGGCTTCGCTGCCGAGCAGCTCGATATGGGTTTCGCTGTAGGGGCCCCAGCCGCGTTGCTCGAGCATTTCAGAAGTCTTGTCGATGATCGCCTGACTGACGCGTCGGGCTTTTTCCACCGCATCGATGCCGGCGATCAGACAACTGGCGGTGCAGCGGAAACCGTCCGGGTACGTCGCACTGACCTTGTATTTGTCGCTGGGCGGCAAGCCTCTGGCGCCGTGGACGCGAACTGCGTTTTTGCCTTGCTGCTGAAGCTTGACCTGACTGAAGTCGCAGACCACATCGGGCAACAGATAGGCCTGTGGATCGCCGATTTCGTAAAGCATCTGTTCGCCGACGGTCAGCGGCGTGACCAGTCCGCCGGAGCCTTCGGGTTTGCTGACGATGAACTGGCCGTCGGTGCTGACCTCGACGATCGGAAAACCGATGTGTTCGTAATCGGGTACGTCGCGCCAATCGGTGAAGTTGCCGCCGGTGCACTGTGCGCCACATTCGATGATGTGCCCGGCCAAGGCTGCTTGCGCGAGTTTGTCGTAGTCGTGCCACGACCAGCCGAATTCATGCACCAGTGCGGCGCTGACCACTGCGCTGTCGACCACGCGGCCGGTGATGACGATGTCGGCGCCCAGACGCAGGGCTTCGACGATGCCCGGTGCGCCGAGGTAGGCGTTGGTCGAAACGCACATCGGGGGCAGCGGGGCGCCGCTGAACATTTCCGTGATGCCCTGGGTGGCGAGCTGTTTGAAGTGTGGTTGCAGGTCATCGCCCGACAACACGGCGATTTTCAGCGCCACGCCGGCCTTGTCGCAGGCCGCTTGCAGGGCGGCGGCACAGGCCTGGGGATTGACCCCGCCGGCATTGCTGATGACGCGAATCTTCTGTTCGGCCAGTTGCGGCAGCAGGGGCGCCAGGACTTCGATGAAATCGCCGGCAAACCCGGCCTGCGGGTCCTTCATGCGGGCGCCGGCCATGATCGACATGGTGATTTCGGCCAGGTAGTCGAACACCAGATAATCCAGCTGTCCTGCGGCCACGAGCTGCGCGGCGGCGGTCGAGGTATCTCCCCAGAATGCGCTGGCGCATCCGATGCGGACGGTGGTGGGCATTTTCATCTCCGACTCAGCAACCTGTGACAGAAGTGCATCGAGGCTACCAAGCAAGCGCTTGGTTTGTAAACAGGCTAGGTTATCTTCTGCCCAAGCGCTTGCTTGGTCGCGGCCGGCGGCTTAAATTGCCCGCGCAACCCTGCGGTTTCAGGGCGGCAGACGACTGAACGACTGTAGGAGAGAACGGGTGGACGAGCAAAAAGCCCTGAAGGTCATGCGCGAACTGGTCGACGAAGGCCGGTTGACCGACCCGGACAGCGCTCGCGGCAAACTGCTGCAAGTGGCGGCCCACCTGTTTCGCAACAAAGGCTACGAACGCACCACTGTGCGCGACCTGGCCGGCGCTGTGGGCATTCAGTCAGGCAGCATCTTTCATCACTTCAAGAGCAAGGACGAAATCCTGCGCGCGGTGATGGAAGAAACCATCCGCTACAACACGGCGCTGATGCGTGCAGCCCTGGCCGAAGCGGCCGATGTGCGCGAGCGGGTGCTGGCGCTGATCCGCTGCGAATTGCAGTCGATCATGGGCGGCAGCGGCGAAGCGATGGCGGTGCTGGTGTATGAGTGGCGCTCGCTGTCCGAAGACGGTCAGGCCAAGGTGCTGGCGCTGCGTGACATTTACGAGGACATCTGGCTGCAAGTGCTGGGCGAGGCCAAGGAAGCGGGGTTCATCCGCGGCGATGTGTTCATTACCCGACGTTTTCTCACGGGCGCATTGTCCTGGACCACCACCTGGTTCCGCGCCGGCGGCAGTTTGAGCCTCGATCAACTGGCCGAAGAAGCGCTGATCCTGGTGCTCGAAGAACGCTGATTACTTTCTATCGGCCCGGGAAACTGGCTAACTGGGCGAAACCGCCTAGCTTGAATGCATGGAACGGTACTTTTTCGGGGAGTGGGGTGTTTTGAAGTCTTCGTCAAATCGGACGGCCGCCGGGCTGATGCTCGCAGCGCTGGCTGCATCCTGGGTTTTGCCTGCTGAGGCGGTGCAAGTGGTTCGGGTGGGTGCGGCGCATTTCCCGCCTTACACCATTCGCCCGGAAAACGGTGCCGACACCGGGCTGCTGCCGGAGCTCGTCGCTGCATTGAACAGCTCGCAGAGCGACTACCGTTTCGAGCTTGTCCCCACCTCGATTCCGCGACGGTTCGGCGATTTCAAGGAGGGCCGCACGGACATGGCGATCTTCGAGAATCCGGACTGGGGCTGGAAAGACATTCCCCATACCACGGTCGACATGGGACTGGAGGATGCGGAGATTTTCGTCGCGGAAAACGAACCCGGCCGCCAGCAGAATTACTTCGCTGATCTCAAGGGCAAACGCCTGGCGTTGTACAGCGGCTATCACTACGAGTTCGCCAACTTCAATGCCGACCCCAAATACCTCGCGGAAACCTACAACGCCACGCTGACCTATTCCCACGACAGCAACCTGTTGATGGTGCTGCGCGGTCGGGCGGACATTGCCCTGGTCACTCGCTCGTATCTGTTCGATTACCTGCTGCGCAACGACAAGGTGCGTGACGAATTGCTGGTGTCGCAACGCATCGACCAGATCTATCACCATTACGCCATTCTCAGCCCGAAAGCGCCGATTACCGGCGAGGCGTTCGGCAAGTTGCTGCAAGGGCTGCGCGACAGCGGGCAGATGCTGAAGATCTTCGATCCGTACAAGATTGCCGTGGTGCCAGTGCCTCACCCATGACGGGCGGTTTTTCGCGCCCGGCCTAAATTTCCCGCCCCGGCTCACGTCCCATCGTTGAACTGTCGACGATTATCGTGAGCCCGACCCATGTCCAATCTGAATGACCTGACTGCCCTGGCCTTGCCTTCGGGCAGTCAACTGATAGCCGATGCCACCGAAAGCCGTCTGAGCCTCAGCCTGGACGGGCAACCGCTGATTCGCCTGCGCCTCGATCGTGAAGGTCAGGGGCCGATCCAGATCGATGAACGCTATGCGCTGCC
Organism: Pseudomonas sp. GW822-FHT03F08; assembly: GCF_058801265.1. Lineage (NCBI taxonomy): Bacteria > Pseudomonadati > Pseudomonadota > Gammaproteobacteria > Pseudomonadales > Pseudomonadaceae > Pseudomonas > Pseudomonas sp. GW822-FHT03F08. The sequence goes on from NZ_JBXANC010000009.1 coordinate 249,335, forward strand.
GCCAGGCCAGGCGCTGTGGGCGGCCTGCTATTGGCTGTTTGCCCGGGATCCGGCGCGTCAGCAATTGATCTGGCAACTGGATCAGCCGCCGACCGAAGCCTTGCTCAGCGGTTTGCTGGTGAGCACTGAAGTGGCGGGCGAATATCGCTGCGAGCGCACGCTGTTCTGGCAACTGCCGCAACCGTGGCTGGGGGCTTCGCTGACCGGCAGTTATCCGCAGCAGATGGTCATCAGCAACGGCAAGCGCCATCCGTTGCGACCGGTGAAACCGCGCGGTGAGGTTTATCGGCGTTTCGATGCACGTCTCGGTGCGTGGATTTCCCTGCGAACGGTGGAGATCGAGCAGGATCTGGCGCGTTTCAACCGCTGGCAGAACAGCCCGCGAGTCGCCAGTTTCTGGCAGGAAGAGGGCAGTATCGAACAGCATCGCGAGTACCTGAGCAAGCTCGACGCCGATCCGCACACTCTGACGCTGATTGGCTGTTTCGACGACCAGCCGTTCGCTTATTTCGAAGCCTACTGGGCCAAGGAAGATCGCATTGCGCCGTTCTACGATGCCGATAACTACGATCGCGGGATTCACATGCTGGTCGGCGAAGAAGATCATCGCGGCCCGCACAAGGTGGCGAGCTGGCTGTCGGCGCTGGTGCATTACCTGTTTCTGGATGATCCGCGTACTCAGCGCGTCGTCGCCGAGCCGCGTGCCGACAATGCGAAGATGATCGGCCACATGCACAACCAGTGCTTCCACTGCGAAAAGGAGTTCGACTTCCCGCACAAGCGCGCAGCGTTGATGATCCTGGGGCGTGAGCGGTTTTTTGATCGCTGCAAACTGGCGTGACGCTTCGCTGAAACAAAAAAAGATCGCAGCCCTTCAACGAAGGCTGCGATCTTTTTTTTGGCGGTGTGCTGTCAGCGACGGTTCGCAGTCACGGCATCTGCACGACTGCCCGACACCTTGCGGCAGTGCACCAGCGCATCACGAATCATGAAGTTGACCAGGGTCGGCGAAACGCCGAGTTCCTTGGCAATGTCCTTTTGTGGCACGCCATGCAGACGGTACATCTCGAAGGCGTAGCGGGTGCGGACCGGCAGCTCGGTCAGCGCATCGGCAATGTGTTCCAGGGTCGAGAAGTTGATGTGTGAGGTTTCCGGCGAGGCGCCCTGAATGACCACGTTCAACCCTTCCTCCTCGGGGCCGGCGTACTTCTGCTCCAGCGCCTGTTTGCGGTAGTGATCGATGGCCAGATTGCGCACGATCTGGAACAGATAACTCAGCTGGGCCTTGATCGACGACGTGATCGGCGGCGCCGATTGCAGTCGGAAGAACGCATCCTGCACCACATCTTCGGCGCGTGAACGGCAGCCGGTAATGCGGGCTGCAATCTTGACCAGAATCAGTCGATTGTCGACGAATGCCTGAAGTAGCGGTGAATCGCACCTGCTTGTGGATACTTGTTCCGTCATGGAAATCACCTTGCTGCCAATAGGTTAGTGGGACGCCTGGGGGACGGGGCCGTCCTACACATCGAGCGACAAATTATGTTGAATGATAATGATTGTCAATTGAGAAAGAGAACTAATGATCCATAACGGTGCGATCCGTGAACTGCGACACGCCGCCGCACTCGTCCAAGCGCCCAGCCCCATTGGCGATCCAGCCTGCCGACTAATTATTTCAAGACGTCATCCGTTCTCATTGGTGAATGGTTCCGGGTACACAGCCCCGGCCATACCGCATTCCAATGCCTTGCACGGTCGGCGAAGACCGTGTCCCGCATGCCTTGCACGGGCATGCCGCAGCCAACCCGATTCCACCAGCAAGCCGAATTCAGGCAGGAAACCTCATGACCGACGCGTTCGAACTCCCCAGCACCCTGGTCCAAGCCCTCCAGCGCCGCGCGGCTCTGACGCCGGATCGGCTGGCCTTGCGTTTTCTCGCTGAAACCGAGGAGCAGGCTGTGGTGCTCAGTTATCGCGAACTCGATCAGCGTGCGCGCACCATCGCGGCAGCGTTGCAGGCCGAGGCCGGATTCGGTGATCGCGCGGTGCTGCTGTTTCCGAGCGGCCCGGATTACGTCGCGGCGTTTTTCGGTTGCCTGTACGCGGGCGTGATCGCGGTGCCGGCTTATCCGCCGGAATCGGCCAAGCGTCACCATCAGGAACGCCTGCTGTCGATCATTGCCGACGCCGAACCGCGTCTGCTGCTGACCAGCGCCGACCTGCGCGACGCCTTGCAGCAAATCGAAGGTGCGCCGCCGCTGTTGTGCGTCGACACCCTCGACGCCTCGCTGGCCGAGCGTTGGGTCGAACCGACCTTGCCGCAAGACCACATCGCCTTCCTGCAATACACCTCCGGCTCCACCGCGCTGCCCAAAGGTGTGCAGGTCAGCCACGGCAACCTGGTGGCCAACGAACTGTTGATCCGTCACGGTTTCGGTATCGACGTGAACCCGGACGACGTGATCGTCAGCTGGTTGCCGCTGTACCACGACATGGGCCTGATCGGCGGTCTGCTGCAGCCGATCTTCAGCGGCGTGCCGTGCATCCTGATGTCACCGGCGTACTTCCTCGGCCGGCCGTTGCGCTGGCTCGAAGCGATCAGCCAATACGGCGGCACCATCAGCGGCGGGCCGGACTTTGCCTATCGACTGTGCAGCGAGCGGGTCAGCGAATCGGCACTGGAGCGTCTCGACCTGAGCCGCTGGCGCGTCGCCTATTCCGGTTCCGAGCCGATCCGTCTCGACACCCTTGAGCGTTTCGCCGAGAAGTTCACTGCGTGTGGTTTCAGCGAAAACAGTTTCATGGCGTCCTATGGTCTGGCGGAAGCGACCCTGTTCGTCGCCGGCACGCCTCGCGGCACGGGCATTCCGGCCCTGCGCGTCGACGATCAAGCCCTGGCCCAGAACCGTGCCGAGCCGGGCGAGGGCAGCCCGATCATGAGTTGCGGCATCAGCCAGCCCGATCATGCGGTGCTGATTGTCGAGCCGACCACGCTGGCAGAGTTGGCCGACAACGCCGTCGGTGAAGTCTGGGCCACCGGCCCGAGCATCGCCCACGGCTACTGGCGCAACCCCGAGGCCAGCGCCAAGACCTTCGTCCAGCACGCCGGCCAGACCTGGCTGCGCACCGGTGACCTGGGCTTCATTAGCGACGGTGAACTGTTCATCACCGGTCGCCTGAAGGACATGCTGATCGTGCGCGGTCACAACCTCTACCCGCAGGACATCGAGAAGACGGTCGAGAGCGAAGTGGAGGTGGTGCGCAAGGGCCGCGTCGCCGCGTTCGCGGTCAATCAGAATGGCGAAGAAGGCATCGGCATCGCGGCGGAAATCAGCCGCAGCGTGCAGAAAATCCTGCCACCCGAAGCGCTGATCAAAGCCATCCGTCAGGCGGTGGCCGAGGCTTATCAGGAAGCACCGAGCGTGGTGGTGCTGCTCAACCCGGGTGCGCTGCCGAAGACCTCCAGCGGCAAGCTGCAACGTTCGGCCTGCCGCAATCGTCTGGCTGACGGCAGCCTCGACAGCTACGCGGTGTTCCCGTCGGCCACCGCTGAAACCAGCGAATCGACCGCGTCCGCCTCCGAACTGGAAGCCCTGATCGGCAAGGTCTGGGCCGAGCAACTCAACGTCAAGCAAGTCAACGCCGACGATCACTTCTTCCTGCTCGGCGGCAACTCGATCGCCGCAACTCAAGTGATCGCCAAGGTACGCGAAGAACTGAGCCTGGAGCTCAATCTGCGTCTGCTGTTCGAAGCCCCAACCCTGTCCGCGTTCGCCGCTGCCGTGGCGCAACAGCAGCAGGACGGCGGCAGCGCCCAGGGCGAAATCACCGCACTGTCGCGCAACGAAGCACTGCCACAATCGCTGGCGCAAAACCGTCTGTGGATCACCTGGCAACTCGATCCGCACAGCAGCGCCTACAACATTCCCGGTGCCCTGCGCCTGCGTGGCGAACTGGACGAAGACGCCCTGCGCGCCAGTTTCCAGCAACTGATCGAACGCCACGAATCCCTGCGCACGCGATTCTTCGAGCGCGATGGCGTGGCCCTGCAACAGGTCGAAGCGGCGGGCGAGTTCAACCTGCAACTGATCGACATCAGCGATCTGCCGGCCGCCGAGCGTGAGGCACGCGCACAACAGATTCGCGAAGACGAAGCCCGAACCCAGTTCGACCTGGAGAAAGGCCCGCTGCTGTGGGTGACGCTGGTTCGCCTCGACGACGAAGATCACCAACTGCTGGTGACGATGCACCACATCATCGCCGACGGCTGGTCGCTGAACGTGTTGATCGATGAATTCTCGCGCCTGTACGCCGCCGCGTCCCAAGGCCAGCGCGCCGAACTGGCGCCGCTGCCCACCCAATACGCCGACTATGGCAGTTGGCAGCGCCAGTGGCTGGCGCAAGGCGAGGGCGAGCGGCAATTGGCGTACTGGAAAGCACAGTTGGGTGATGAGCATCCGACGCTGGAACTGGCGACCGACCATCCACGTTCTGCCAAACAAATTCACAGCGCCGCACGCCACAGCGTTCGCCTGGGAATCAGCCTCAGCGACGCCATTCGCCAGACTGCCCAGGCCTATCAATCCACGCCGTTCATGCTGTTGCTCTCGGCGTTCCAAAGCCTGTTGCATCGCTACAGCGGTCAACGCGACATTCGTATCGGCGTGCCGAACGCCAACCGTCCGCGCCTGGAAACCCAGGGCCTGATCGGCTTCTTCATCAACACTCAGGTACTGCGCGCTGACGTCGATTCGCGTCTGCCGTTCACCGAACTGCTGGCGCAAACCCGTCAGGCTGCGCTCGGTGCTCAGGCGAATCAGGACCTGCCGTTCGAACAACTGCTCGAAGCCTTCCCGCAGGCTCGCGAACAAGGTCTGTTCCAGGTCATGTTCAACCACCAGCAACGCGACCTGAGTGCGCTCAAGCGTCTGCCGGGCGTGCTCGCCGAGGAACTGCCGTGGCACAGTCGCGAGGCCAAGTTCGACCTGCAACTGCACAGCGAAGAAGACCGAAATGGTCGTCTGACGCTGTCCTTCGACTATGCCGATGAACTGTTCGACGCCGCGACCATCGAGCGTCTTGCCGAGCATTTCAGCAACCTGCTGCGCGCTGTCTGCGAGCGCCCGGATCAGGCAATTGGTGACCTGCCACTGCTGACCGCCGACGAACACACTCAGCAAAACGCGTGGAGCGTCGCCCCATGCACGCCGGCTCAGCAATGGCTGCCGGAACTGCTGAATGAACAGGCCCGTCAGACCCCTGATCGCACCGCCCTGATATGGGACGGCGGCAGCCTCGACTTCGCCGAACTGCACGCCCAGGCCAACCGTCTCGCCCATTACCTGCGCGACAAAGGCGTCGGCCCGGACGTGTGCGTGGCCATCGCCGCCGAGCGTTCGCCGCAACTGCTGATCGGTCTGCTGGCGATCATCAAGGCCGGCGGCGCCTACGTGCCGTTGGACCCGGATTACCCGGCCGATCGTCTGGCCTACATGCTCAGCGACAGCGGCGTCGAACTGCTGCTGACCCAGACTGCATTGCTCGACCGCTTGCCGGCCAGCGAAGGCGTCAGCGTGATCGCCATGGACACCCTGCACCTGGAGAACTGGCCGAGCCAGGCACCGGGTCTGCACCTGCATGGCGAAAACCTCGCCTACGTGATTTACACCTCCGGTTCCACCGGCCAGCCGAAAGGCGTGGGCAACACTCACGCGGCGCTGGCCGAACGTCTGCAATGGATGCAGAACACGTATCGCCTGAACGACACCGACGTGCTGATGCAAAAGGCGCCGATCAGTTTCGACGTGTCGGTGTGGGAATGCTTCTGGCCGTTGATCACCGGCGCGCGCCTGCTGATCGCCGGCCCCGGTGAACACCGCGATCCGCATCGCATCGCGCAGTTGGTTCAGCAGTACGGTGTGACCACGCTGCACTTCGTACCGCCGCTGCTTTCGCTGTTCATCGATGAACCGTTGAGCGCCGAGTGCACCAGCCTGCGTCGCGTGTTCTCCGGCGGTGAAGCGCTGCCGGCGGAACTGCGCAACCGCGTGCTGGCGCAACTGCCGGCGGTGCAACTGCACAACCGCTACGGCCCGACTGAAACCGCGATCAACGTCACCCACTGGCATTGCAGCGTGGCCGACGGCGAGCGTTCGCCGATTGGTCGTCCGCTGGGCAACGTGGTTTGCCGTGTGCTCGACAGCGATCTCAACCCAGTGCCGGCCGGTGTGCCGGGTGAGCTGTGCATCAGTGGCATCGGCCTGGCCCGTGGTTACCTCGGCCGCCCGGCGCTGACCGCCGAACGTTTCGTGGTCGATCCGCTGGGTGAGCAGGGTGCGCGTCTGTACCGCACCGGTGACCGCGCGCGCTGGACCAACGATGGCGTGATCGAATACCTCGGCCGTCTCGATCAGCAGGTCAAACTGCGCGGCTTCCGCGTCGAGCCGGAAGAAATCGAAGCGCGTCTGCTCGCTCAGGATGGTGTCGCCCAGGCCGCCGTGCTGGTGCGTGAAACCGTCGCCGGTCCGCAATTGATCGGCTATTTCACCGCCACCGATGCCAATGAAGATCAGGACGCGCAAATCGCTCGCCTGAAAACCGCACTGGCCGCCGAGCTGCCGGAATACATGGTTCCGGCACAACTGATGTGCCTGGACGCAATGCCCCTGAGCCCGAGCGGCAAACTCGACCGTCGCGCCTTGCCCGAGCCGCAATGGCAGGTGCGCGAACACGTCGAACCGGTCACCGAGCTGGAACAACAGATCGCTGCGATCTGGCGCGAAGTGCTGGGCCTGAAACAGGTCGGCCTGCGCGACGACTTCTTCGCCCTCGGCGGTCACTCGCTGCTGGCCACGCAAATCATTTCCCGCACCCGTCAGGCCTGCGACGTCGAATTGCCGCTGCGTGCCTTGTTCGAACACAGCGAACTCGGTGATTTCGCCGAACAGATCCGCCAGATCCAGGCCAGCGGCCGCACCAACAAACAGCCGCCGATCGACAAGGTTGATCGCAGCAAACCGGTGCCGTTGTCCTATTCCCAGCAGCGCATGTGGTTCCTCTGGCAGATGGAACCGGACAGCCCGGCGTACAACGTCGGCGGCATGGCGCGCCTGCGTGGCGTTCTGGATGTCGGGCGTTTCGAAGCAGCGTTGCAAGCGCTGATCCTGCGCCACGAAACCCTGCGCACCACGTTCCCGAGTGTCGATGGTGTGGCCCGTCAGCACGTGCATGCCGAGACCGGCGTGCGCATGGACTGGAAGGATTTCTCGAAATTCGCCGCTGATGTGCGCGAGCAGAAGGTCCAGCAACTGGCCGACGATGAAGCGCATTTGCCGTTCGATCTGGAGACCGGCCCGCTGCTGCGCGCCTGTCTGGTCAAGACTGCCGAGCACGAGCATTACTTCGTCCTGACCCTGCACCACATTGTCACCGAAGGCTGGGCGATGGACATCTTCGCCCGGGAACTCAGCGCGCTGTACGAAGCGTTCGTCGATGACCGCGACTCACCACTGGAGCCGCTGCCGGTGCAGTACCTCGACTACAGCGTGTGGCAACGCAACTGGCTGGAGTCCGGCGAGCGTCAGCGTCAGCTCGACTACTGGACTGCGCAACTGGGCCGCGAACATCCGCTGCTGGAACTGCCGGGCGACCGTCCGCGTCCTCCGGTGCAGAGTCATCAGGGCGAACTGTTCCGTTTCGACCTCAGCGATGACCTTGCCGCTCGCGTTCGGGCGTTCAACGCGCAGAACGGTCTGACCCTGTTCATGACCATGACCGCCGCACTTGCAACGTTGCTCTATCGCTACAGCGGCCAGACCGACCTGCGCATCGGCGCGCCAGTAGCCAACCGTATCCGTCCGGAAAGCGAAGGGCTGATCGGGGCGTTCCTCAACACCCAGGTGTTGCGTTGCCAGCTCGACGGCCAGATGTCGGTCGGCGAATTGTTCGAGCAGGTGCGTCACACCGTGATCGAAGGCCAGTCCCATCAGGACCTGCCGTTCGATCATCTTGTTGAAGCTTTGCAGCCACCGCGCAGCGCGGCGTACAACCCGCTGTTCCAGGTGATGTGCAACGTGCAGCGCTGGGAATTCCAGCAGAGCCGCATGCTCGCCGGGATGACTGTTGAATACCTGGCCAACGATGCGCGGGCGACCAAGTTCGACCTCAACCTGGAAGTCACCGACCTCGACCATCGCCTCGGTTGCTGCCTGACTTACAGCACCGACTTGTTCGATGAACCGACCATCGCGCGCATGGCCAGACATTGGCGCAACCTGCTGGAAGCGTTGATCGCCGACCCTCAACAGCGCCTCAGCGAATTGCCATTGCTCGATGCGCCTGAGCAACAACAATTGCTCGACAGCCTTGGCGTCGAGCCGGGCGAGCGTCGTCTCGATCAGTGCATTCATCACCTGTTCGCCGAGCAGGCACTGGCGCGCAAAGATGCGCCGGCCCTGACCTTTGCCGGGCAGACCCTGAGCTACGCCGAACTCGACGCCCGCGCCAATCGTCTGGCCTGGGCCCTGCGCGAACGCGGTGTCGGCCCGCAAGTGCGGGTCGGTCTGGCGCTGGAGCGTTCGCTGGAAATGGTCGTCGGCCTGTTGGCGATCCTCAAGGCCGGCGGTGCCTACGTGCCGCTGGACCCGGAATACCCACTCGACCGCCTGCATTACATGATCGAAGACAGCCGCGTCGGCCTGCTGCTCAGCGACCGGGCGATGTTCAAAGCCCTCGGCGAGCTGCCGTCGAACGTGGCGCGCTGGTGCCTGGAAGACGACAGCGCAGCGCTGGCTGATTACCCGGCTACCGAGCTGCCATTTATCAGCCTGCCGCAGCATCAGGCGTACCTGATTTACACCTCGGGCTCCACCGGCAAGCCGAAAGGCGTGGTGGTGTCCCACGGTGAAATCGCCATGCACTGCCAGGCCGTGATCGAACGCTTCGGCATGCGTGCGGACGATTGCGAGCTGCACTTCTATTCGATCAACTTCGACGCCGCCACCGAGCGTCTGCTGGTGCCGCTGCTCAGCGGCGCGCAGGTAGTGCTGCGTGCGCAAGGACAGTGGGACGCGGAAGAAATCTGCAGCCTGATCCGCGAACATCGGATCAATATTCTCGGCTTCACCCCGAGTTACGGCAGCCAGTTGGCGCAGTTCCTCGCGACGCAAAACGACATCCTGCCGGTGCGCATGATCATCACCGGCGGCGAAGCGCTGACCGGCGAACACCTGCAGCGGATTCGTGCAGCGTTCAAACCGAGCCTGTTCTTCAACGCCTATGGCCCGACCGAAACCGTGGTCATGCCGCTGGCCAGCCTTGCACCCGAGGTGCTGGAAGAGGGTGCCGGTAGTGTGCCGATCGGCAGCGTGATCGGAGATCGCGTGGCCTACATCCTCGACGCCGATCTGGCACTGGTGCCGCAAGGCGCGACTGGTGAGTTGTTCGTCGGCGGCGCCGGCCTGGCCCAGGGTTATCACGACCGCGCCGGCATCACTGCCGAACGTTTCGTCGCCGACCCGTTTGCCGCCAATGGCGGGCGCATGTACCGCACCGGCGACCTGGTGCGCCAGCGCGCCGATGGTCTGGTGGAATACCTCGGGCGGATCGACCATCAGGTGAAGATCCGTGGTTTCCGGATCGAACTGGGCGAGATCGAAACCCGCCTGCTCGATCACGCTTCGATCCGCGAAGCGGTGGTGCTGGCGCTGGATGCACCGAGCGGCAAGCAACTGGTCGGCTATCTCGTGACCGAGGTCGCTTCGCGAAGCGAAGCCGAGCAAGCAGAACTGCGCGAAGCCCTCAAGGCGCACCTGAAGACGCAATTGCCGGACTACATGGTGCCGACGCATTTGATTCTGCTGGCCAGCATGCCGCTGACCGCCAACGGCAAGCTCGACCGTCGCGCCTTGCCGGCGCCGGATCCGGAGCTCAATCGTCAGGATTACGTGGCGCCAAGCAACGAGCTGGAGCAGACCCTGGCGCAGATCTGGTGCGAAGTGCTCAACGTCGAGCAGGTCGGTCTCAACGACAATTTCTTCGAACTGGGTGGCGACTCGATCCTGTCGATTCAAGTGGTCAGCCGCGCGCGTCAGCAGGGCATTCACTTCAGCCCTCGCGATCTGTTCCAGCACCAGACTGTACAGACGCTGGCCGCTGTCGCCAGTCGCAGTGAAACCGTGACGGCCGAACAAGGTCTGGTCTCCGGCGAATCGCGTCTGACGCCGATTCAGCACTGGTTCTTCGACACCGAGATTCCCGAGCGACAACACTGGAACCAGGCGTTGTTGCTGGAGCCGACTGTGGCGCTTGAACCGCATCGTCTGGAACAGGCGTTGCTGGCCGTGATCGAGCAGCATGACGCCTTGCGCCTGCGCTTCACCGAGGCCAACGGCGTATGGCAAGCGACCCATCAACCGGTCACCGATGCCGCCGTGCTGTGGCAGGTTCGCGTGCCATCGATGGACAAGTGCGCCGCACTGTTCGCCGACGCCCAGCGCAGTCTCGACCTGGAGCGGGGCCCGCTGGTGCGCGCCTTGTTGATTGACGGGCCGGAGGGTCAGCAACGACTGTTCATCGCGATCCATCACCTGGTGGTCGACGGTGTGTCGTGGCGCGTACTGCTCGACGATCTGCAAACCGTGTATCGCCAGCTCGACGCCGATCAGTCGGTGAAACTGCCGGCGAAAACCAGCGCCTTCAAGGACTGGGCGGCACGCTTGCAGGCCTACGCCGGCAGTGAATCCCTGCGTGAAGAACTGAGCTGGTGGCAGGCGCAACTGGCTGGCCCGAATGCCGATTTGCCGTGCGAACGCCCTGAGGGTGGCCGCGAGAATCGTCACGCGGAAACCGTCAGCGTGCGTCTGGATGCAGAAAAAACCAAACAACTGCTGCAACAGGCACCGAGCGCCTATCGCACGCAGGTCAACGATCTGTTGCTGACCGCGCTGGCCCGCGTGCTGTGCCGCTGGAGCGGTCAAGCGTCGGCGCTGATTCAACTGGAAGGCCACGGCCGCGAAACCCTGTTCGACGAGATCGACCTGACCCGCACCGTCGGCTGGTTCACCAGTGCTTATCCGTTGCGCCTGACTCCGCACAACATCGAAGAAGCCGCCGGGCAGGGCGCTTCGATCAAGGCGATCAAGGAACAACTGCGCGCCGTTCCGCACAAAGGACTCGGTTATGGCGTGCTGCGTTATCTGGCCGATGACGTCAGCCGCCAGAGCATGGCAGCGTTGCCGAATGCACCGATCACCTTCAACTACCTCGGCCAGTTCGACCAGAGTTTCGGCAGCGATGCGCTGTTCCGTCCGCTGGATGAATCGGTCGGTGCCGCCCACGATCCGCACGCACCACTGCCGAACGAGTTGAGCGTCGACAGTCAGGTGTACGGCGGGGAACTGCTGCTGCGCTGGACCTTCAGCGCCGAACGTTACGACGCCCAGACCATCAACGACTTGGCCGATGCCTACGTCGGTGAGTTGCAGAGCCTGATCGAACATTGCCTGCAGGACGAGGCCGGTGGTCTGACGCCGTCGGACTTCCCGTTGGCGAAACTGACCCAGGCGCAACTCGACGCACTGCCGGTGCCGGCGGCGCACATCGAAGATGTGTACCCGCTGACCCCGATGCAGGAAGGCATGCTGCTACACACCTTGCTGGAGCCGGGCACCGGTCTGTACTACATGCAGGATCGCTATCGCATCAACAGCGAACTCGACCCCGAGCGTTTCGCCCAGTCGTGGCAAGCGGTGATCGCCCGTCATGAAGCGCTGCGTGCGTCGTTCTGCTGGAACGTCGGCGAAGACATGTTGCAAGTGATCCACACACCGGGTCGCACGCCGATCGAGTACCTGGACTGGAGCGCCATCGCTGACGCCGAGCAGGAGCCGAAACTGCAAGCGCTGCTCAAGGCCGAGCGCGAAGCCGGCTTCGATCTGCTCAATCAGGCACCGTTCCACCTGCGCCTGATCAAGGTTGGCGCGGCGCGGTACTGGTTCATGATGAGCAACCACCACATCCTGATCGATGCCTGGTGCCGCTCGCTGCTGATGAACGATTTCTTCGAGATCTACACCGCTCTGGGCGAAGGTCGCGAAGCGCAATTGGCGGTGCCGCCGCGCTACCGCGATTACATCGGCTGGCTGCAACGCCAGAGCCTGGCCGAGGCGCGTCAGTGGTGGCAGCAGAACCTGCAAGGGTTCGAGCGCACCACGCCGATCCCGAGCGACCGTCCGTTCCTGCGTGAACACGCTGGGGAAAGCGGCGGCATGATCGTCGGCGACCGCTACACCCGCCTCAATGTCGAGGACGGCGCCCGTCTGCGCGAGCTGGCCCAGGCCCATCAACTGACCATCAACACCTTCGCCCAAGCGGCGTGGGCACTGGTGCTGCGACGCATGAGCGGTGATCGCGACGTGCTGTTCGGCGTGACCGTGGCCGGGCGTCCGGTGGAAATGCCTGAGATGCAACGCACCGTCGGCCTGTTCATCAACAGCATCGCGCTGCGGGTGCGGATCCCGGCGGACGATCAACGCGCCAGCGTGCGTCAGTGGTTGAGCGGTCTGCTCGACAGCAACATGCAGCTGCGCGAGTACGAATACCTGCCGCTGGTGAACATCCAGGAGCAGAGCGAATTGCCGAAGGGCCAGCCGCTGTTCGACAGCCTGTTCGTGTTCGAAAACGCCCCGGTGGAAGTCTCGGTGCTGGACCGTGCACAGAGCCTCAACGCGACGTCGGACTCGGGCCGTACTCACACCAACTTCCCGTTGACGGCGGTGTGCTACCCGGGTGATGACCTCGGTCTGCACCTGTCTTACGACCAGCGTTACTTCGACGAGTCGACCATCGAGCGCATGCTCGGCGAGTTCAAGCGTCTGTTGCTGGCGCTGGTCGACGGCTTCCATGGCGACATGGCAGACCTGCCGCTGCTGGGCTTTGATGAACAGGATTTCCTGCTCCACGGCTGCAACCAGAGTGAGCACGACTATCCGCTGGAGCAGAGCTACGTCGAACTGTTCGAAGCGCAGGTCGCGCAACATCCGCAACGCATTGCCGCCAGTTGCCTCGATCAGCAATTGAGCTACGAGCAACTGAACCACAACGCCAACCGTCTCGGCCATGCACTGGTTGCGGCCGGGGTGCAGATCGATCAACCGGTGGCGTTGCTGGGCGAGCGCAATCTGGATCTGCTAGGCATGATCATCGGCAGCTTCAAGGCCGGTGCCGGTTACCTGCCGCTGGACCCGGGGCTGCCGAGTCAGCGTCTGCAACGCATCATTGAGCTCAGTCGCACGCCGGTGCTGGTGTGCACCGAGGCTTGCCGTGAACAGGCGACGACCTTGCTGGATGAATTCAGCTGCGCCAACCGTCCACGCCTGCTGGTGTGGGAAGAGGTTCAGGCGGGCGCGGTGTCGTCGGCGAATCCGGGCCTCTTCAGCGGCCCGGACAACCTGGCCTACGTGATCTACACCTCGGGCTCCACCGGTTTGCCGAAGGGCGTGATGGTCGAGCAGCGCGGCATGCTCAACAACCAGTTGAGCAAGGTGCCGTACCTGAATCTGAGCGACGCCGATGTGATCGCCCAGACCGCGTCGCAAAGCTTCGACATTTCGGTCTGGCAGTTCCTCGCCGCGCCGCTGTTCGGGGCGCGGGTGGACATCGTGCCGAACACCATCGCCCACGATCCGCAAGGTTTGCTGGTGCATGTGCAGCAGCAGGGCATCACCGTGCTGGAAAGCGTGCCGTCGCTGATCCAGGGCATGCTCGCCTCGGATCGTTTGAGCCTGGATGGCCTGCGCTGGATGCTGCCGACGGGTGAAGCAATGCCGCCGGAACTGGCGCACCAATGGCTGCTGCGTTATCCGGACATCGGTCTGGTCAACGCTTACGGCCCGGCGGAGTGCTCGGACGACGTGGCGTTCTTCCGTGTCGATCTGGCTTCGACTCGCGGTAGTTACCTGCCGATCGGTACGCCGACCGACAACAACTTGCTGTACCTGCTCGATGGCGCGCTGGATCTGGTGCCGCTGGGTGCGGTGGGTGAGTTGTGCGTGGCCGGCACCGGTGTCGGTCGTGGTTATGTCAGCGATCCGCTGCGCACCGCGCCGGTGTTCGTGCCGAATCCGTTCGGCGGGCCGGGCGAGCGTCTGTATCGCACCGGTGACCTGGCGCGCCGTCGCAGCGACGGGGTGCTGGAATACGTCGGCCGGGTCGACCATCAGGTGAAGATTCGCGGTTACCGGATCGAGCTGGGTGAAATCGAGGCGCGTCTGCACGAACAACCGGAAGTCCGTGACGGGGCGGTCGGCGTGCAGGAAGGTGTCAACGGCAAGCATCTGGTCGGCTACCTGGTGGCCGCAGATTCCGCACTGAATCAGAGCGAACGGCTGGAGCGGATCAAGCAGCGCCTGCGCGCCGAACTGCCGGAATACATGGTGCCGCTGCACTGGTTGTGGCTCGACCGGTTGCCGCTCAACGCCAACGGCAAACTCGACCGCAAGGCCTTGCCGGCGCTGGAGATCGGCCAGTTGCAGAGCCAGGATTACCTGGCGCCGCGCAGCGATCTGGAGCAAACCCTGGCCGATATCTGGGCCGAGGTGCTGAAGGTCGAGAAGGTCGGCGTACGCGACAACTTCTTCGAACTCGGTGGCCACTCGCTGCTCGCCACACAAATCGCCTCGCGAGTGCAGAAAACCTTGCAACGGGATGTGCCGCTGCGAGCGATGTTCGAGTGCAGCACGGTGGAGGAACTGGCCGAGTACATCGAAGGGCTGGCGGCCAGTGACATTACCGAAGAGAAGGTGGATCGGTTGAATGATCTGATGGCGGCGCTGGAAGGTTTGTAGTCCTCAGCGCCTGTGCGTTCAACACAATTCAACCGGTACATTCACGTACATTTCCAAGGTTGACGATCGAGAACCGGCAGCTCAGGCTGCCGGTTCTCTTTTTTTTGTCGCGGGGGTAGTCGATGCCTTTCTTCACGGTGGACGGACAAGCGCTTCATTACATTGATCAAGGCACAGGCCCGGCGGTGCTGCTGGCTGGCAGCTACCTGTGGGATCAGGCCATGTGGGCACCGCAGATCGCTGCGTTGTCGCCTCACTATCGGGTGATTGCTCTGGATCTGTGGGGCCATGGTGAATCGGGGCGTTTGCCTGAAGGCACCACATCACTGGATGACATCGCACGCCAGGCGCTGGCCTTGCTCGATCATCTGGACATCGACCGGGTGACGCTGGTCGGGTTGTCGGTCGGCGGCATGTGGGGCGTGCGCCTCGCTCTGTCGGCACCGCAGCGGCTCAACGGTCTGGTACTGATGGACACCTACGTCGGCGTCGAGCCGGAACCGACCCGTCAGTATTACTTTTCCCTGTTCAAGCAGATCGAAGAAAGCGGCGAGATCTCCGAGCAGTTGCTCGATATCGTGGTGCCGATCTTCTTCCGTCCGGGCATCGATCCGCAGTCGGCGTTGTATCAGGATTTCCGCGCAAAACTCGCCGGTTATTCCGCTGATCGCCTGCGTCAAAGCATCGTGCCGATGGGGCGCATCACCTTTGGCCGCGATGACCTGTTGCCGCGTCTGGGCGAGTTGAATGCGGCGACCACACTGGTGGTCTGCGGCGATCAGGACAAACCCCGTCCACCGTCGGAAGCCAAGGAGATGGCCGAGCTGATCGGCTGCCCGAGTGTGCTGGTGCCCGAGGCCGGGCATATCTCCAATCTGGAGAATCCGGAGTTTGTGACGGAGGTGTTGTTCAGCTTCCTGGCGGAGCGCCATTAACAAGATCGCCGCGTGTCGCAGCTTTTACAGGGGGGTGTGTTTCCTGTAGGCGCTGCGACGCGCGGCGATCTTTTGGTCCTGCTTATTTCGGCCCGAGAATCTTCGCCAGCTTGTCCGGCGTCGGCGCGCCTTGCTGTTGTTGCAGCTCACCCTTGTCGTCCATATAGAAGATCGCCGGGGTGGCCTGTAATTCCAGGTCCTCCATCAACTGCATGTTCGCTGCGAGTTTGGTCTGCACGGCGGCCGGAATGTTCTTCAAGGCCTTGAGCGTGCTGGCTGTGCCGGCCTTTTCGTGTTCTTCCAGGGCCTTGGCCGGGTCTTTGGCGGCCAGCAGCGCGGCGGATTTGGCCGGGCTGTCTTCGCGGATGATGCCGACCATGATGTGGCGCAACTGCACCTTGCCGGCCTTGACCCATGGGCGGGCCTGTTCCCAGAACATGTTGCAGTACGGGCAGTTCGGGTCGCTGAACAGGTACACCGTGCGCGGTGCATCCTTGTTGCCGTCCTGAATCCAGTTGCTGGCCTCGAACTTGGCCCAGACTTCCTTGGCCATCGGCGCGTAGACCAGTTTTTGCAGCGGTGCGCTGCTCAGGTCGTTGCCGTCGGCGTCGTACAGATTGCCCAGCAGCACGTGCTTGCCGTCCGGCGTCAGGTACAGCGCCATGCCCCGGTTCTGGTATTGCGCGGCGTAGCCACGCAGGCCGTCGGGCGCGTCGAACTGGCCGACGATTTTTGCGCCCTTGGCTTCGATCTTCTTGATCGCGTCAGGCAATTCTTCAGCGGCCTGCACCGACGGCAAGTGCAGCAGGGCAGCGCCCAGAGTCAGCGTCAGCAGGTGGCGGAGGCGGGGCATGGCAGTTTCCTTGCAGAGGTGGCCGGTGCGGCGTTCGTATTCGGATTGGGGATGTCGAAGTTTTCCAAGGCTCGAGCCAGACTGGCGTTCGACAACTCGCCCAGATGACTGGCCAGCAATTGACCTTCGGGGCTGTAGAACAGCGTAGTCGGCAATGCCATGGAACCCACGGCCTGGCCCAGATGACCGCTACGGTCGAACAGCACGTTGTTCAGGCTCAGGCCCTGGGTTTCGAGGAAGGTCGCGACGCTTTGCATGCTTTCGGCCTGATTGACGAACAGGAACGTCAGGTCCGGGCGTTGCTGCTGGGCGTTTTCCAGCACCGGCATTTCCCGGCGGCATGGCGGGCACCAGGTGGCCCACAGGTTGATCACCAGCGGGCCGCCCTGATAGTCGGCGAGTTTCACGGTTTCCCCGGCGGCGTTGCGCAGGGTGATGTCCGGCAGACGTGTGCCTTGCTCGTAGATGCTCAGTGACAGGGTGGCCAGCAACCAGAATGCCACGCCACTGACCACGCCGAACCCCAACGGTCGACGCAAACCCGGCCGCCGCCAGCCGCGATACAGCGCGGCCAGCAGCAATACGATCACCCCAGGCCAGGCGAGAAAACCACCGTCGCGCAGGTCGATGATCTGCCACGGATCGTTGCGGTAATGTCCCCAGTACACGGCAACAAACGCGACGCGCGCCGCGAGCATCCCGAGCAGGAACAGACTGAACAGCGCCGACTCGGGGTTATCGCCACCGCGCTTGGCCACCCGCCAGCCGACGAAGGTCGCCAGCGCCAGGGCGCTGATCAGCAACAGGTGGTTAAGCGCAATGGCAAAGGTGCCGAGGGTGAAGGTCAGCATTAACGGGCGTCTCGGGTGGTGGTCCAGTGTTGCAGGAAGGTGTCGGCATCGACCTCGCCGGTGATGCGCTGGCTGCGGCGCTCTTCACCGTCGCCGCCGATCCACACAAAAGTGGGTGGTCCCGGCACTTTGTAGCGGCCAAGCAGTTCGCTGCTGGCGGCGTTGTCATCGGTGACGTCGACGCGCAGCAAGCGCACATCGCTCAGGGCCTGCATCACCCGTGCCTGGCCGAATACCTTCTTTTCCATGATCTTGCACGACTTGCACCAGTCGGCGTAGTAATCGAGCAGTACCCACTGGCCCTGAGCCTTGGCCGCGTCGAGTTCGCGTTGCAGGGCTGCGGGAGTGTTGATCGTAGTGAACGCTTCATGGCCGTTTGTTGCCGCCGCCCCGGTGCGCCCGGCGCTGTACACCTGCAACGGTTGAAACGGATCATCGCTGCCGCCCGCTGCACCCACCACCAACAATCCGCCCCACAGTCCCAGCAACAGCGAGCTGGCACCGAACAACTGGGCGACCCGGCCGAAGCCTTCGGACTGTTTCCAGGCGCAATAAGCGGCGATCAACAGCAGCGCGCCGCACAGCGCGAGCCACAGCGACGGATCGAGCACCGGGCGCACGATTAACACCGCCGTGCCCAGGAACAGGAAACCAAACATGCCTTTGAGCAGGTTCATCCATGCGCCGGGTTTTGGCAGGAATCGATTGCCGACAGTCACCAGCAACAGCAGCGGTACGCCGATGCCGATGCCCAGCGAAAACAGGATCAGACCGCCGTGCAGCGCATTGCCAGTCTGCGCAATGTAGAGCAGGGCACCGGCCAACGGTGCGGTCATGCACGGCCCGACCAGCAGACCGGACAACGCGCCCAACACACCCGCACCGACCAGGCTGCCGCCGCTGCGACTGCGCGAGGCATGTTCCAGTCGATCTCGCAGGGCTACCGGCAGTTGCAGCTCGAAGAAACCGAACATCGGCAGCGACAGGATCACAAACACGACTGCGAAAGTGCCCAGCAGCCAAGGGTTTTGCAGCCACGCTTGCAGATTGGCCCCCAGCAGCGCGGCGATAACGCCCATGGCCGCATAAATCAGCGCCATGCAAACCACATAGCTGCTGGCCAGCGCGAAACCACGACGTGGCGTAGCACCGCTGCCCACGACCATGCCAGCCAGAATCGGCAGCATCGGCAACGAGCAAGGCGCAAAGGCCAATACCAGTCCGAAACCGAAGAACGCCAGCAGGCTCCAGCCCAACGAGTGCTGTTGCAGACCGCTGGCCAGCGCTTGATCCTGTGCCTCATCCGTCGCCACAGCGGCCGCTTTGCCACCGAGGTCGATCACGCGAGTTTGCGGTGGATAGCACAGGCCGGCATCGGCGCAGCCCTGATAACTGACCTTGATCTGGCCTTTGGCTGCTGCCGGGATTTTCAGTTCGAGGCCCTGGCGATAGACCGGTTGCTCGCCGAAATACTCGTCACTGTGGGATTCGCCTTCGGGCAGCGCTGGGGCGTTTTCCGCCGCCAGCCCGTCGAATTTCAGGCGTTTCTGATACAGGTAGTAACCGTCGGCGATCTGCCAGAACAGTTGGGTTTCGCCGGAGTCCAGGCGTTCGGACGTCAGAACAAAGGCCTTGTCGACCAGTAGAAATTCCGGTTTTGTCGCAAAAGGATCGTTCCCTGCCTGGGCCAGACCCGAAATCAACAGTGCAAACAATAAAAAAATATGACGCATGGAGGAGCCTTGTCCCTGTGCAAGTGATGAGCACAATGGGCGGCGGCGATTAACCGATGATTAACCGCGGCACCCTTGTCGCTGTGGCGTTCGGGGCATAATGTCAGCTTAATCGGCCAACCGCCTAATCGGCTTTTTTCTACGGGACTCACCATGCACGTACTGGTTTGCGAAGACGATGAGTTGATCGCCAGTGGCATCGTCGCCGGGCTGACGGCCCAGGGCTTGACGGTCGAACACGTCAACACCGCCTCCAAGGCGCGGGCGATCCTCAAGGTTGCCGAATTCGACGTGATGGTGCTCGACCTCGGTTTGCCGGACGAAGATGGCCTCAAACTGCTGCAGCAACTGCGGCAGCAGGGCCTGGAGATTCCGGTGCTGATCCTCACTGCGCGGGATTCGGTCACCGACCGGGTCGACGGCTTGCAGTCCGGCGCCGACGATTACCTGCTCAAGCCTTTCGATCTGCGTGAGTTGTTTGCGCGTCTGCAAACCCTGCTGCGTCGCGTGGCCGGGCGTAGCGTCAACCTGATCGAGCACGGCGCGCTGACTTACGACCCGAGCAGCCGCGAAACCACCCTGGCGGGCCGTTCGGTGGACCTGTCCCGTCGCGAGCAATCCCTGCTGCAAGCCTTGCTGCACAACCGTGGCCGGGTGCTGTCCACCGAGCAATTGAAGGACAGCGTCTACGGTTTCAACGATGAACTGGAAAGCAACGCGCTCAACGTGCACATCCACCACCTGCGCAGCAAACTCGGCAAGGGCATCGTCGAAACCGTACGTGGTCTGGGCTATCGCCTGGGCCCGGCCGATGGTGGAGAACCTGACAAGTGATGAGTCTGCGCCTGCGCCTGAGCCTGACCCTCGGCGCCGCATTCGCACTGATCTGGGCCTTGGCGGCGGCCTGGATGCTCAGCGACCTGCGCAACCAGATGATGTTTTCCCTCGACCAGCGGCTGGTGGCTTCGGCGCGGATGGTCGCCGGGTTGCTGGAGCAATTGCCGGCGATACCGAGCAAAGGCGAGGGCACTCACTTCAGCGCCGAACAACTGAACATTCCCGGCGGGATGGCCTGTCAGGTCAGCTCGTTGCGCGGCGAAATCCTCGCCCGCAGCCACAACAATCCGGAACAGGCACTGGAAGCCCAGAAAATGGGCTTCCATGACCAGATGATCGACGGCGCACCCTGGCGCACCTTCACCCTGGCCCGGGGCGATGTGCGCATCACCACCGCTGACCGGGTGATCGAGCGTGAAGCCTTGAACATGTCGATCCTGCTGGCGGCTTCGGTGCCGGTGGGTGTGGCGCTGCTTGGCTGCCTGTGCCTGCTGTGGCTGGGGATCGGTCAGGGGCTGGCGCCGCTCAATCGCTTGCGCGAAGCCTTGATGCGCCGCAATGCCGACTCGCTCGAACCGTTGCAGTTGCAATCATTCCCCAGCGAACTGAAACCCCTGCTCGAGACCCAGAATCAGCTGTTCCAGCGCATCGGCAAGACCATCGAGCGCGAACGTCGCCTGACCGGTGACGCCGCCCATGAACTGCGCAGCCCGCTGACGGCGATCAAGACCCACCTGCAAGTGGCGCGCATGACCGAAGGCAGTGCCCGCGATCAGTCCCTGGCCCGGGCCGAGGAGGGCGCCGATCGCTTGCATCGAACCCTGGAGCAATTGCTGTTGCTGGCCCGGGTCGAGGGCAGTCTGTCGTTCGACGACGGCGTGCAGTGCAGCGCCGAGCAAGTGGCGAAACTGGCGATTCAGGACTCCGCCAGCGGCGAGCGTCAACGGATCAAACTGCATCTGCCCGAAAAGTTGTCCGGCGCGCCTCTGCAAATGCCGGCAGTGTTGTCGATCGCGGCCTTGCGCAATCTGCTCGATAACGCCCTGCGCCATACCCCGACGGAAGGCGCCGTGGAGCTGAGCCTGGAAACCACCGGCAACCGCGTGCGCTTCGTGGTTCGCGATCATGGGCCGGGGATTGCGCCGGACGATCTGCAACACCTGACCCAACGGTTCTGGCGTAACGGCCAGAGCACCGGCTGCGGGCTCGGGCTGGCGATTGTCCAGGCAATTGTCCAACGCTGTGCCTGCACCCTGCATTTCGACAGTCGCCCGGATGGCTTGCGGGTCGAGCTGACCATGCCGCTGCAACCGGCCTGAGCCCGGCACATCAAATGTAACCTCTCTCCATTGGTCATCGGCCGGCCACGACGCTATTGTCGCCCCAGCCTTTGACTCAATGGATTGAGGGAAACAGCGCCATGGATGCATCCATCTACATTTGCCCGGCCACCCCGGCCGATGCCGGCATCATCAGCCGCATCATCGAGCGTTCGATCCGCGTCGGTTGTGCGCTCGACCATCGTAACGACCCCCACCTTGTCGATGCCTGGATCCGCCAGCAATCGCCGGAACACATCAGTGCCTGGCTCACCGATCCACAGCGTTATCTGAACATCGCCCTGATGCAGGGCCGACCGGTGGGCGTCGGCATGGCGCTGGCCGACGGCGATGTCACTCTTTGTCATGTGCAGCCGGAATGGTTTCGCCGGGGCGTCGGCCGGGCCCTGATGGCTGACCTTGAAGGCTGGCTGCTGACTCGCGGCAGCGCCCGTTCCGTGCTCACCAGCACCCGCACCGGTGAAGCCTTTTATCGGCGTCTGGGGTATCGCGAATCGGCGCCGCCGCTCATTCGCCACGGCATGCGCAGCCTGCCGATGCACAAGTCGCTGCCGCTGTCGGCATGACAACTCGCTCAAGGGTGTAAATCCTTGAGGGTCTGGTGCGTTTCCAGAACAGGAAAACCTGCATGTGCGCCCCGCGACCGGAACGCGCACCTGTGCGGTGTGCAGTTTTGGTCACTATCCATAGCGAATTGAGGGGTCGAGAGATGTCAGTCGCCACCAGCCTTATCGAAGAGTCGTCGGCCCGGATCGCCTCCGCGCCGGCGGAAACGCTGTATCAGTTCAATGAATCGCCGCTGCTGGCCCGCCAGAGCCAGCAGGAATCCAATGCCCGCAGCTACCCGCGACGCATTCCCCTGGCGCTGAAGCGCGCCAAGGGCCTGTATGTCGAAGACGTTGAAGGCCGCACGTTCATCGATTGCCTGGCCGGTGCCGGCACCCTGGCGCTGGGGCACAACCACCCGGTGGTAATCGAAGCCATCCAGCAGGTGCTGGCCGATGAGCTGCCGCTGCACACCCTCGACCTGACCACGCCGGTGAAGGATCAATTTGTTCAGGACCTGTTCGGGTTGCTGCCGCCAGCCTTGGCCAAGGAAGCGAAAATCCAGTTCTGCGGCCCGACCGGCACCGACGCGGTGGAAGCCGCGCTGAAACTGGTACGCACCACCACCGGACGCAGCACCGTGCTGTCGTTCTCCGGCGGTTACCACGGCATGAGCCAGGGCGCGTTGAGCCTGATGGGCAGCCTTGGTCCGAAAAAACCGTTGGGTGCGCTGCTCAGCAATGGCGTGCAGTTCATGCCGTTCCCGTACGACTACCGTTGCCCGTTCGGCCTCGGTGGCGCGGCGGGCGTGAAGGCCAACCTGAGTTACCTGGAAAACCTGCTCAACGACCCTGAAGCCGGGGTGCAATTGCCGGCGGCGGTGATCGTCGAGGCGGTGCAGGGCGAGGGCGGTGTGATTCCGGCGGACATCGAGTGGCTGCGCGGTCTGCGTCGTATCACCGAAAAGGCGGGTGTTGCACTGATCGTCGACGAGATCCAGAGCGGTTTCGCTCGCACCGGCAAGATGTTCGCCTTCGAGCACGCCGGCATCACCCCGGACGTGGTCGTGTTGTCCAAAGCCATCGGCGGCAGCCTGCCGCTGGCGGTGGTGGTCTACCGCGACTGGCTCGACACCTGGCAGCCGGGCGCTCATGCCGGCACCTTCCGTGGCAACCAGATGGCGATGGCCGCCGGTTCCGCGGTGATGCGTTACCTGGTCGAGCACAAGGTCTGCGAACACGCCGCCGCCATGGGCGAACGCCTGAGCGAGCACCTGCACATCCTGCAGCGTGACTTCCCGCAACTGGGCGACATTCGTGGTCGTGGCCTGATGCTCGGCGTCGAGCTGGTCGATCCGAACGGTGCGCCGGACGCGCTGGGCCATCCACCGGCCTTCGCCCGTCTGGCGCCGCTGGTGCAGCGCGAGTGCCTCAAGCGTGGCCTGATTCTGGAATTGGGCGGGCGGCATGGCGCGGTGGTGCGGTTCCTGCCGCCGCTGGTGATCACCGCCGCTGAAATCGACCGCGTCGCCGAGATCTTCGGTCGTGCACTGAGCGCCGCGACCGCTGCCCTGTAAATTTTTCGCCGCGCCGAACGTTCCTTCTACATACCCGGCTGCACCCACCGTGCAGCCCACCCCTACAACGATGGAGACACAGCATGACGTCAGTATTCGACCGCGAGGACATCCTCTTTCAGGTCGTGGTCAACCACGAAGAGCAGTACTCGATCTGGCCGGATTACAAGGCCATTCCGGAAGGCTGGCGCACCGTGGGCAAGAGCGGCCTGAAAAAGGAATGCCTGGCCTACATCGAAGAAACCTGGACCGACATGCGTCCGCTGAGCCTGCGCCAGAAGATGGACGCGCAAGCGGCTGCACAGTAAGTCACCGGCCAAAAAGAAACCCGCTGGACTGGAAACAGTCAGCGGGTTTTTTCATGTCTGGAGGATTGTCGTTTGATCGTGCCCACGCAGAGCGTGGGAACGATCACTTCTCCTTAGGCGCCGCTCAAACCCTTGAGCAGCGCATCCACATTCCCTTCCAGTTCTGCCACAGGATCAGCCGCATCGCTGCTCAGCACCAGCAGATGACTGCCCGACTCGGCAATTGCCGCTTTCACGGCGTCCGACGGTTGCCGATGGTGCAGCACCACCGCCACGTCGTTGTCCTTGAGCGTGGCGGTCAATTTCTTCAGATCTTCCGGTGTCCATTCGGCGTCCGGTCGCGGGTCCTGTCCGATCAACTCCAGATTCAGACTGCCGATCAGATAGCCGAAGTGATCGCTCAGGCTCATCACGCTCAGATTGTCGGCACTGGCCAGGCGCGCTTCGCTGTCGGCACTGAGTTTCAGCAGGCGCTGTTTCAGTGCGGCCAGGTTGGCTTCGATCTTCGGTTTGTCCTTCGGTGCCAGGCGCACCAGGTCCGCCGCCATCACGTCGGCCATGCGCCCCATGTTGTTGCTGGCCAGCCACGGCTGGCTGTTCAGGCCATCGACGTTCAGCCCCGGTTGCACGGCGATGCCGGGCAGGGCGCCATCCACCGGGCGGGCGGCATCGACTTCGATGATGCGGATGTTGCTGCGTCGGGCAATCGGGTACAGCGGATCATCGGCCCACAGCGAGCGTACGCCGATCACCGCATCGGCGCCGGTGGCCAGTTTGCTCAGCTCCGGAGCCCCGCGTCCGGTGAAGTACGCGGTCTGGCGGCTGCCCGGCAGATTTGCCGGGGCTGCGCGTTCGAGGCTGATGTCGGTGCCCTTGAGCAGCACTTCACCCAGACCGTAGGTGATTGGCAACGAGGCCAGCACCCGCAGCGGTTTGGTGCTTTCGGCGGCGAATACGGTGGTCGTGGTCACGCTGCACAGGGCGATGGCCAGGGTCAGTTGTCGCAGTGAGAAAGACATTTATCCAAGGTTCCCTTTCAGACTGGGGACGACGCCCCGGGCAATGGCGGCGAGGGCGAAGCCGATACCGGCGACCAAGATGATCGCGGCGCCGGACGGAATCGGCAGGTCGAACACGATGGGCGCGAGAATCCCGCACAGCGTACTGACCGTGGCGATCAGCACCGAGCACCAGAAAAAGCCCTTGAGCGACTGGCTGAGCAAACGAGCCGCCGCTGCCGGAATCACCAGCAGCGCGCCGACCAGAATCGCGCCAATGACTTTTACCGCCGCGACGGTGATCAGGGTCACCAGAATCACGAACAGGTAATCCAGAGTCTTCACGGCAACACCGCGCACCGCTGCCAGTTGTGGGTTGAAACTGGCGAGCATGATGCGGTTGTACAGCGGCAAGGCCAGGGCCATCACCAGCGAACCGACGATGGCCAGCACCGCCAGATCATTGCCGTTGACCGTCAGCACCGAGCCGAACAGCACGTTTTCCAGAATGTGCACGTTGATCTTGCCCGCCAGGATCAGCAGCAGGCTGGCACCCAGCGCCAGGGACACCGACAGGAACACGCCGATCAGCGTGTCCGGGGCCAGGCCGGTACGGTTGCGCAGGTAGTTGAGCAGAATGCCGAACAACAGGCAGTAGCCGAACAGGCTGCCGTACGGCCCGGTGTAGGGCTCGCCGAGCAGGATGCCGATGGCCACGCCGGTCAGTGCCGCGTGGCCGACTGCCTCGGAGAAAAACGCGAAGCGCTTGACCACCACCAGTGTGCCGAGGCCGCCGAGCACCGGGCCGATCAACAGGCCGGCGAGCAGCGCGTTGACCACAAAACCGTAGGCCAGGGCTTCCGGCAGGTAACCGGAGGTGGCCCAGCCCTGCACCATCAAACGAAAGGCTTCGTAACTCATCAGGCAGCGCTCCGTGGATGGGTTGAAAACAGGGTCAGCAGACGTTCCGGGGTCAGGGCCTGTTGCGGGGTGGCGTCGAACAGCACCCGGCGGTTGAGGCCGGTGACGCGATTGGCCAGACGCCCGACGGCTTCCAGATCGTGTTCGATCCACAGCACGGTGATGCCCGCCGCGCGCCAGTCGCCGAGCAGGCGTTCGAACACCTGGATCCCGGCTTCGTCCAGGGCCGACATCGGTTCATCGAGCACCAGCAATTGCGGGGCGGGGATCAGGCCTTGAGCGAGCAGCACTCGCTGGCGCTCACCGCCGGACAACGCGCCCATCCGGCGCTTGCGTTTGTCCTGCATGCCGACCCGCTCCAGCGCCTCACCGATGGCGCCGGCGTAGCGTATGCTCAGGCCGAGAAACGCCGGGCGACGCTGACACATGGCGGCCATGAAATCATCGACGGTCATCGGCAGACCTCGATCGAATTCCAGCGCCTGCGGCACGTAGCCGATAGTGCCGGGCTCGCCGGGCCATTGCAGGCTGAGCCGACCCTGATGCGGCATCTGCCCGAGCAGGGTCTTGATCAGCGAACTCTTGCCGCCGCCGTTGGGGCCCACCAGTGCGTGCACGCTGCCGGGCTGCACCTGGAAGGTCACCTTGTCCAGAATCGTCGTGCGACCCAGCGTCAGGCTGACTTCCGAAAAATCCAGAGTCGGGCCACTGCTGATGATTGAGAGGTTTTCCTGAGCCGTCATGCGCCGGACTCCTGAATTGCCCGAACGACGGTGTTGAGGTTGCCGGTCATTTCCTTTTCGTACTTGTCGGCGGTGTATTCGCCGTAGGAAATGTGCGACAGCGGGTACAGCTTCACACCGGATTCGCGTTGAATGGTCTCGACGTAAGTGGACGGGAAATCCATCTC
Source organism: Pseudomonas sp. GW822-FHT03F08 (assembly GCF_058801265.1). NCBI lineage: Bacteria > Pseudomonadati > Pseudomonadota > Gammaproteobacteria > Pseudomonadales > Pseudomonadaceae > Pseudomonas > Pseudomonas sp. GW822-FHT03F08. The sequence goes on from NZ_JBXANC010000009.1 coordinate 275,989, forward strand.
GGAGAAGATCACCTTCACATCCAGTTCGCGCAGTTGATCGATGGTTTTCTTCAACTGGCTCGGGCTTGGTTCGATGCCGTGGGCCGGCTCGACCACCGCCGTCACTTCCAGGCCGAACTCGCGCAGCAGGTAGTCGTAAGCGGCGTGCACCGTGGCGACCCGCAGTTCGGCGTTTGGCGCCTGGGTCAGTTTGGCCAAGGCATCGGCGCGCATCTGACGCAGGCGTTTGCCGTAGGCGCGGGCGTTCTGGGTGTAGGTTTTGGCGTTATCCGGGTCGAGCTTGCCGAGTTCCCGGGCGATGTTGTTGACCTGGGCAATCGAGGCGCTGATCGACAGGAACGTGTGCGGGTTCACCACTTTGCCGGCACCGCGCGCTGCGACTCCGGTGGCGGCCAGCAGCGGCACGTTCTCGTTGGCTTCGATGGTCTTGATGTTCGGTGTTTCGCTGGCGGCGATCATGCGGTCGGCGAAGTCGTCATGGCCGACGCCGTTGAGCACGATCACGTCCAGCCCGCTGATGCGCTTGATGTCTTCGGCACGGGGTTCGTAGGCGTGCGGGTTGAAGCCGGCGGGAATCAGCGGCACGACGTCGGCCTTGTCGCCGACGATGTTCGCCACATAGCTGTAATAAGGGTGCAGGGTGATGCCGATGCGCAGGCGTTTGGCCGGATCGGCGCTGGCCAGCGGGCTCAGCAGGCAGGCGCACAGGCCGATCAGCAGCAGGCGCAGGAAAGGACGGCGTTGAGATGAACTAGGCATGGGCAAGCGGTCTTCTCTCGAATGAAGGCGAGGGTTCAATGACGATGTTCGCGGGTCACCCCGGCATCGAATTGCGCGACGATCTGTTTCCATCCGGCAGCAGTCAGTGTTGCGTCGGACAGGTCTGTCGGCGCTTGTAGATCGGCGGCGCGGTTGAGCCAGATGTCCGGCGTGGCGTCATCTGCAGCGTTCAGGCGCATCAGAAACGAGCCGGCCACGGCCGGTGCCTGGCTGTGGCCGAAGTAGGCGGCGTCGGCCAGCAATTGCCAGGCATGGCCGCCACGGCTCACGGAGCTGGCGTCCTGGGCGAACGGCGCGAAACCTTCATCCGCCAGGTTTTGCGGGGTCGGCAGCGCTTGCTGTTCTTCACGCAACAGGTGGATCTCGTCGAGGGTTACTCGGAGGTCGGCGTAGATGCCTTGCTCGCTGGCGCAGAGGTCGCGGCGGGCGTCGAGCTGATGGCTGGAAACCGGTTCGGGTTCGTGGGACACCCCGCGCCACGCCACCACGGAGCCGGCGACCGCGAGGATCAGCAGGCACATCAGCAGCACATTGAGGGTTTCATGGCCGGCACCGGCCGGGCGAACAACTTGAGTGGTCGGCGTGGTCATGGGGCTTCGATATCCGCTTGGTCGATTTCGACGACATGGCCGGGGCCGGCGTCGAACAGCACGTAGAACTCGGCGCCGGGTTTCTTGAAGGTCAGGGTTGAATCGGCGCCGAGCTTGCCCGGCACCAGGATGGTTTCGTCGTAGCCGATCACATCGAGGGTCACCCCCGGTGCGCCGCTGCCGTCGGAGAAACCGCCGGTGCATTTGATCTGCTCGGCATCGATGGCCTTGCACTCGCACATCGGGTTGTGGGCCAGGGCGCTGGCGCTGAAACCGGCACACAGCACCAGCAATGCGGTGCTCATGCTCAGACGGGAAGGGCGGCTCATGGTTTGGCTCCTTGTTTGTTCAGCCAGGCAATAGTGGCGGGGGAGGCCTGGCTCAGCGGAATCGAGGCTTGGTGCATGCTGCCGTCCCAGCCTTCCATGGTGATCCACAGTTCGGCGTCGGCTCTGGTTTTGTCCGGGACGGGCATCTGCGTGCCCATGCTGTAAGGCGTGCCGAAGAAGATCGAACCGGCGGCGCGCAGGCTGCGTGGCTTGCCGATGCGCAGGTAGGTGGCCTTGACCTGTTCGACACAGGCCTCGCACAGCGCGGCGCTAAAACCCTTCAGATAGCCGGCTGCGCCATCGGGAAGCGGCGCTTCGTTGCGAAACTCGGCCAGACGCAGGCTCCACGGACCCACCTGGACTTCGCCGATCTCGCGCTCACCCAGCCCGCTGTCACCGCGAAACAACGCCTGATCGGCGAAGTACCTGGGCATGAATCCCAGCGGAATCAGCAACAGCAGCACGTTGATGTGGAAGCGCCATTTATGCCAGATCGCGCTCAGCCGCGAAGGCTGAACCATGGGGGTGGACTTGCTCACAGGTTGGCCTCCGACGGTTCACGGTGCAGGGCCGGTTGTGCCTGAACGCGCTGTTTCTTGTTCTCGCGCTTGAGGGCGTTGGCGGTCGCCAGCGCGGTGCGCTTGGTCCAGATCAACAGCCCGCTGAGGACCATCATGCTCAGCACCAGCCCGAAGAAGAACCAGATCAGCTTGATCCACAGTCCGCCGAAGTCGCCGGTGTGCAGCGGACGCATGGATTCAGTGACGAACTCCAGGGAGGTCCGATCGGAGAGCAGGCGCGAGGCGGCCACTTCACCGCTGTAGGGATTGAGCGTGGCTGACTGGAACATCAGCGGATACCAGCCGCGTCCACGGATATCGAGGTGGCTGTAGGCGTTGCCGGGCAGATTGATGGTGCTGGCTTCGAACCCGGGAATCCGTTGCTGGGCGATTTCGACGGCGTGGTCCAGGCTGACCCGTGGCGGAGGCGAACCATCGGCGGACAACGGCACGCCTTCACGGGACATGGCCGCGATGATTGGCTCGCTGGAGATGGAAATATGGTTGTCGGAAAGAGTGGCTTCGATCAGGAACCACACGGCGGTGACGGAGATCACCGCGATGAACCAGATCGACCAGATGCCACTGAGGCGGTGGAAATCGCCCCAGAAAATCCGCGCACCGTGACGCAGGCGCAGGGTCGGGCTGAAAAAGCCCTTCCAGAAACGCTTGTAGACCACCAGCCCGGTTACCAGCGAAGCCAGCATCGGCAGTGCCAGAAACGACACCAGATACCAGCCCCAGCTGTAACCGTTGGTGAACGGCACCAGCCACCAGCCGTGCAAGGCTCGGGTGAAGGCACGGAAATTGAAGTCTGGTGCGGTGCCCTGAATCACACCGGTGTAAGGGTTGACGTAGACGGTCACCGAGCGCCCGTCAGGCTGACTGACGTTCACCTCCAGCGCGAAATGCGATTCGTCGGGGCGACTGATGCGTTCGACCAGCAACTGCGGCTCGGCAGTCTTGATCGCGGCGATGACCTGATCGTAGCCCAGCAGCGGGGCATCGTCAGAGGGTTGGGTGGCGCGCATTTGCGGGTTCACCAGCCAGACGATTTCCTGGCTGACCACCGCCAGGGTGCCGGTGACGCAGACAATCAGGACAAAAAACCAGATCGGCAACGCTAGCCAGCTGTGTACCAGGAACCACAGTTTCGAGCGGGATTTCTTCGACATGATGACGGGTCTTGATTCGGTGAGAGGACTCGGCCACTACGGGCTTCGCAGCGCGGGAGTCCCTGATGGGCCGGTCGTGGCTTTTGCCTACGCGACTGGCCCGCATCTCTATAAGACGGATGACCGAAGCAAATCCCGATGAAGGATGTGAAAGTAAATGTTTCGCGACCGCAATCTCACCACGACGCCGGTCGGCGTTGTGGTGAGCGGGAGGAAAGGATGGCTCAGCGCAGGAACGTCAGTGCTTCGGCGAGCAACAGTTCCGGCACTTCTTCAGCGAGGTAATGACCAGCGGGCAGAGACTTGCCGCGCACATCGGTGGCCACTTGTTGCCATTCCCTGAGCGGGTCGAAGCAACGACCGACCGTGCCTTCGGCGCCCCACAGCACCAGCAGCGGCAAGCTCAGATGATGGCCGGCCTCGAGATCGGCGCGGTCATGTTCCAGATCGATGTCGGCACTGGCCCGGTAGTCCTCGCAGATCCCACGGGCGCTGCCGGGCAGGCTCAGGCAACGCAGGTATTCAGCGAACGCTTCGTCAGTGAACGGCTTGAGCCCGGCACTGCGGCTGCCCATGACGCTGCGCAGATAGGCTTCGGGATCGGCTTCGATCAGGGTTTCCGGCAGCGGCGCCGGGCGGATCAGGAAAAACCAGTGCCAGTAGGCCCGGGCGAAGGCTTCGTTGGTCTGGCTGTACATCGCCAGGGTCGGCGCAATGTCCAGCAACACCATGCGTTGCACGGTGGCGGGATGATCGAGGGCCAGGCGATGGGCGACTCGGGCCCCACGGTCGTGGGCGAGGATCGAGAACTGCTTAAAGCCCAGCGCTTGCATCAGTTCCACGCCGTCGCGGGCCATTTCGCGTTTGGAATAGCTGGTGTGCCGCTCATCGGCTGGCGGTCGGCTGCTGTCGCCGTAACCGCGCAGGTCGGCGGCAACCACGGTGAAGTGCTCCGCCAGTTGCTCGGCGACCTTGTGCCAGATGACGTGGGTCTGCGGGTGCCCGTGCAACAACAGCAGGCCCGGCCCGCTGCCTCCGAGGCGGTAGGTGATGTCCACGCCGTTGACGTGGCGCTGGTCTTTGACGAATCCGGCAAACATCGGGGGTGATCCTTTATTCAGGCGGTTGGCCTGCATCCTGAAATCGCCGGGCGTTCATGACAAGGCGTGAAGCGTGGTTCGACGGTTCATGAATCGTGTTCGCCCATCCCCGCGCGTTGCGCGGGAATGGACATTCGTTGTTGCTAACCCTGCTGGAACAGCTCTTTCGCCCGCTGCTCGATCTGCTCCTGGGTCAGGTCCTCCTTGCGCGTTGCCAGAAACCACAGATGCCCGTACGGATCTTTCAATGTACCGCCGCGGTCGCCGTAGAACTGATCCTTGACCTCGGACACGGCTGTCGCCCCGGCATCCAGTGCGCGCTGGAACGACTTGTCGACATCGGTCACGTACAGATGCAAGCCGACGGACACGGCTTTGTCCGGATTGCTCAACGGACCTTGATCGCACGGCGAGCCGAGCATGATCGCGCTGTCACCGATGCGCAGTTCGGCGTGGCCGATACCGCCGTCGGGCATGGCCAGGCGCATGACTTCGGTGGCACCGAACGCCTTTTTATAGAAATCGATGGCCTCGGCGGCCTTATGGATGCCGAGATACGGGGTAATGCTGTGATACCCCTCGGGAATAGGTTGAACGCTCATGGCGTACTCCTTGTTTTTGTCGCCCTGATTTTATGGGGGGTTGAAGGTGTGCCTTCGCCGGGGTTACCGGTCGCTCAACTATAGGCGTGTGTCGCCGGCCCGACCGAGTACCCGACGAGCAGTGTTCAGCCATCGACAGTGAAGCAACAGAATGCGCGGGTTTTCATCGTTCTTTCCTGCGAAAGTCCGCTGAAAGCCCCGAAAAACAAGGCCTGTCAGTCAGGCACAGAAGCTGCAATGACCCGGTACAACACCGATACCGAGAGTCATCCATGTCTGAATCTGCCGTTTATCCGATCAACCCGCCGGCCGCCCACCGTATCGCCGACGCCGCCGAAGCCTTGCGCGTGGCCGAACAGGTCGCCGCCGTTTTGCAGGAGCACGCCGCCGAGCGCGACCGCAGCCGTGAAGTGCCTGCCGAGATCGTCGACCTGTATTCCAACAGTGGTCTGTGGGGCATCAGCGTGCCGAAGGAGTACGGCGGCGCCCAGGTGTCCTACGCGGTGCTGGCCCAAGTGATTGCGATCATTTCCGCCGCCGATCCGTCCCTCGGACAGATCCCGCAAAACCATTACTGCCTGCTCGAAGACATCCGCCTGCAAGGCACGCCGGCGCAGCAGGCGCATTTCTTTGAGTTGGCGCTGCAAGGTCACCGTTTCGCCAACGCGCTGTCGGAAACCGGCGGCAAGAACGTGCAGGACATTCAGGCAACCATCCGCCGTTATGGCGACGGATTCGTGATCAACGGCCGCAAGGGTTACTGCACCGGTTCTCTCTACGCCCACTGGCTGGCGGTGCTGGCGCTGGATGAAGAACAGAAGGGCCAGTTGGCCTTTGTCGAGCGCGGCACGAAAGGGCTGGTGATCGTTGATGATTGGGACAGCATCGGCCAGCGCACCACGTCCAGCGGTACGGTGCTGGCGGAAGAGCTTCAGGTGGCGCCGTTCAATCTGTTCCCGACTTATCGCTCCTACGAAAACCCGACCCTGGCCGGGCCGTTCGCCCAGTTGACCACCGCTGCCATCGACGCCGGCATCGCCCGGGCGGCGCTGCGCGACACCGTTGAATTCGTTCGTCAGTTTGCCCGGCCATGGATCGACGCGGGGGTGGACAAGGCCAGCGAAGATCCGCTGACGATCATTCAGATCGGCGCACTGGAAATCCGTCTGGAAGCCGCCGAAGCCCTGCTCGAACGCGCCGGTTGGGCGCTCGACGCCGCGCGCCCGGCGCCCGATGAAGACAACGTCGCGCTGGCCTCCCTAGCCGTGGCCAAGGCCAAAGTGCTGACCACCGAAATCGCCATCGAGGCCAGCAACAAGTTGTTCGAACTCGGTGGCACCCGCTCGACCCTGAAGAAGCACAACTTCGACCGTCACTGGCGCAACGCCCGGGTCCACACCCTGCATGACCCGGTGCGCTGGAAGTATCACGTGGTCGGCAACTGGCTGCTCAACGGCATCAAGCCACCGCGTCACGACTGGTCCTGATCATGGCCGAGTGGTTCAAACACCTTTACTGGGCCGACATTGCCCAGGCCTGTCTCGACACCCTGAGCATGCTCGGCGCGGCGCTGCTGTTCACGGTGTTGCTGGGTTTGCCGCTGGGGCTGCTGCTGTTTCTCACCGGCAAGCGCCAGTTGCATGAAACGGTCGGCGTGTATCGAGTGCTGTCAGTGATCGTGAACATGCTGCGTTCGCTGCCGTTCATCATTTTGCTGATTGTGTTGATTCCGCTGACCACGCTGCTGGTGGGCACTTCGCTGGGCGTGCCGGGCACCATTCCGCCATTGGTGGTCGGCTGCACACCGTTCTTTGCGCGACTGGTGGAAACCGCGTTGCGCGAAGTCGATCGCGGCGTGGTCGAGGCGACCCAGGCCATGGGTGCCAACACCTGGCAGATCATTCGCCACACCCTGTTGCCGGAAGCCCGGGACGGGTTGCTCGCCGCGGTGACCGTTACGGCCATCGTGCTGGTGGATTACACGGCGATGGCCGGCGTGATCGGTGGCGGCGGGCTCGGCGATCTGGCGATCCGCTACGGCTATCAGCGCTTTCAGACCGACGTGATGGTGGTCACCGTGGTGTTGCTGCTGATTCTGGTGCAGGCCCTGCAAATGACCGGCGACCGTCTGGTGGCGCACTACAGCCGCCGCTGAAAAAACAATTTCAACCCATAAAGGCCCCACGTTCACCCCACGACGGCCACTCAAATCTGCCTTGGAGCACAACATGAAAAAGACCCTGGCCGTTCTGGCTGCCGTTCTGTCGTTCGGCGCTCACGCCAACGAAAAACTGATCGTCGGTGCCACCCCGGTGCCGCACGCGGAAATCCTCGAGTTCGTCAAACCGACCCTGGCCAAGGAAGGCGTGGACCTGGACATCAAGGTGTTCACCGACTTCATCCAGCCCAACCAGCAACTGGCGCTGAAAAACCTCGACGCCAACTACTATCAGTACCGGCCGTTTCTCGATGATTTCAACAAGACCCGCCATACCAATCTGGTGCCGGTGGTCGGCGTGCACATCGAACCGTTCGGCGCCTACTCGACCAAGATCAAGAACATTTCGGAGCTGAAGGACGGCGCCAGCGTGTCGATCCCCAACGACCCGGTAAACACCGGCCGCGCCTTGGTGCTGTTGCACGAGGCGGGGCTGATCAAACTCAAGGATCCGAGCAACACCCTGGCCACCCAGCGCGACATCGTCGAAAACCCCAAGCACCTGAAAATCCGTGAACTGGAAGGCGCGTTGCTGGCTCGTTCCGTCAGCCAGGTGGACTTGGCCTTCGTGTTCGCCAACTACGCGCTGGAAGCCGGGATCGACACCAACAGCGCGCTGATCGTCGAGAAGGGCAAAAGCCTGTACATCGAGTTTCTGGTCGCACGTCCCGACAACATCAATGACCCGGGCTTGCAGAGACTGGCCAAGGCATTGAATTCCGATGAAGTGCGTCAGTTCATTCTGACCCGCTACAAAGGGCAGATTGCGCCGGGCTTCTGATGGAGTGATCTGAGGGTTCCCACGAAAAGGGAGCCCTCAGGTGGGGATATCGAGAAAGTGCGCTCCTGGCCCCTGTTCGCCCAGCACATCCCCCTGATTGCGCAGCGGACACGCCTCCATCGACAGGCATCCGCAACCGATGCAGCCGGTCAGTCGATCCCGAAGCAGCATCAACTGATTGATTCGCTCATCCAGCTCCCGCCGCCACTGTTCCGACAACACTTTCCAGTCCGCCGCCGTCGGTGCGCGGTTGTCCGGCAACTGTTTCAGCGCCTCGCCGATTTCCGCCAGTGGAATGCCCAGCCGTTGCGCCACCTTGATCAACGCCACCCGCCGCAACACTTCCCGCGGGTAACGCCGCTGGTTGCCGGCATTGCGCTGGCTTTTGATCAAGCCTTTGGATTCATAGAAATGCAGGGCAGTGACGGCCACGCCACTGCGGGCCGCGACTTCGCCGACGGTGAGTTGCCTGTGCACATTTTCCGCAGTGATCATTTGAAAATTGTCCCTTGACCTCTAGTTAACTCGAGGTTTTACCCTGCAGGCCTTCGAACCGCAAGATTCACCTGACAGAGTGGGGATGTCATGCAAGCACCAGCGAAAAACCGCAGCTTCACCCAATTGATCGAATTTGAAATCGAACCCGGCCAACAACCGGCGCTGGTCTCGGCGCTGACCGTGCAGACCGAGCGTCTGGCCCAGCGTTATGCCGGATTCGTCAGCGCCAGCGTTCAGGCCAGTGACGATGGCCGGCGGGTGTTGGGGTTCCTGCAATGGCAATCCCGCGAGGCGGGGGAGGCGGCGTTCCAGAGTTTCGAAACCGGTGAGCAGGACTTCTGGCAGTTGATCCGCACCCATCAGGCGCGCACCGTGACCTTCGGTTCATTCCAGGTGCTGAGCAGCATCGCCCGCAGTCATGACGATGGCTTGCACTGCCAATTGGTGGGCTAGATCGACAACTGGATCAAGCGTTCGCCTTGCAGGTTTTCCGTGGGTCGTCGCTTGTTGACTGCCAGTTCGCCGATCTTGATCAGTCGCGTGCGGGTCACGTTGCGGCTCAGGCCGAGCAGCGCGGCGGTGTGCACCTGGTTGTAGTGGCAGAAGCGATAGGCCGAACGCAGCAACGCGTCCTCGACCTTTTCATGCAGCGCGCCGGCCTGTTGTTCGAAGAGCTTCTGGAAAGCGCGTTCGAGCAGCGCTTCCGGTGAGTCGTCGACATTGGAATGCTGGTCGTCCGGGCGATCGATACGCAAGTTCGACAGGCGCAGATCATCGCGTTCGATCACGCCGTTACGGCAGATCAGCAGCGTGTGATGGATGACGTTTTCCAGTTCGCGGATGTTGCCCGGCCAACTGTAGCCGCGCAGCTTGTGCTCGGCGCCGGGGCTGATGGTGATGCGTCCGTAACCCAGACGCTGACTGTAAGCCTCGATAAAGTGCCGGGTCAGCGGCAGGATGTCGCCGGGTCGGTCGCGCAACGGGCTCAGCTCCAGATTGACCACGTTCAACCGGTAATACAGATCCTCGCGGAAATGCCCGGCGTTGATGGCTTTCTCCAGTTGCACGTTGGTCGCCGCCAGCACCCGTACATCGATGGGAATGCTCTTGCGCGAACCCAGTCGCACCACTTCACGCTCCTGCAATACCCGCAGCAATTTGACCTGGATCGCCATCGGCAAATCGCCGATCTCATCGAGGAACAAGGTGCCGCCATCCGCCTCTTCGAACCACCCGGCCTTGGCGCTGAGGGCGCCGGTGAAGGCGCCTTTTTCATGGCCGAACAGTTCGGCTTCCACCAGTGATTCGGAGAACGCCCCGCAGTTCACCGCAATGAACGGCCGGTTGCGCCGGTTGCTCAGGTTATGAATGTGCCGCGCCACCAACTCCTTGCCGGTGCCGGTTTCGCCGATGATCAGCACACTGGCTTCGCTCGGCGCGACTTGTTGCAGATGCGCGAGCAGGGCCTGGGACTTCGGGTCTTCGAAGACCTGGGCGGTGGCGCGGATCGACGTGGCCAGGGCGGGTGAGGGCGGTAGGGTCAGCAGTTGCATGGGTCTCGCTCCACGAAAGGAAATCAGGAATAGAACGTCGGCACCGGCAGGGACTGGTTCAGCGCCCAGTCGCCCAGCTCGTGGAGTTTGTAATCCAGCGGGTCGTGCAGGGTTTGCGTGCGCAGGTTGCGCCAGTGGCGATCCAGGCGCAGCGACGCGTGGGTCGAACGGGCGCCGGTGACTTCGAACAGTCGGCTGCAAATCTCCAGGCCCTGACGACTGGCGGCGACCTTGGCGGTGGCAATCGCCGTGGCCAGGTGGCCGCGTTCTTCGGCGCTGAGGTTCGGGCCTTTGGCCCACGCCTCGTCGAGCAACGTGGCGGCGCGTTCCACCAGCAGACGGATGCCTTCGAGGGCGACCCAGAAATCGCCGTAATGGGCCAGCACATAAGGATCTTCGCGCACCTCGCGCACCGAGGATTTGTGCCAGACGCGGGTTTCGCTGAGGGTGTATTGCCGCGCTTCTTCAAAGGCACCTTCGGCGATACCGAGAAACATATGCGTGAACGTCAGTTGTGCGATCAATGGGCGCAAACAGGCGAACGGTGTGCTCAACGGACCGGGATCCAGCAGCAGTTCCGATTCCTCGACCCGTACCCGTTCGAACGTGGCGCTGCCGCTGTCGGTCTGGCGCTGGCCGATGTTGTTCCAGTCGTTGTGCAAGGTGATGCCGCTGCGCCCGCTGGGAATTGCCGCGATCAGCAGTTTGCCGCCGTTGCTTTCGTCCACCGCCGAGGCGATCAGCATTTGTGAATCGCTGGCGCCGGAGCAGAAGCTCTTCTTGCCGGAAAACTCGCGCCAGCCGCCCAGGTCCTTGACCACGGTGCGAGTGTCCAGCGGGTTGAGCGCGTTGCCCCAGAACCAGTTCTGGCGCGCGGTCTGTTCGAACCACGGCTGCCATTGTTCGGGACGGGAAAACAGGCGCACGGTGGCGAGCATCAAATGATGAAAACCGAAGACGTGGGCGATCGAGCTGTCGACCTTTGCGAACTCGCGCACGACTTCCAGGGTTTCGCTCCAGCGCGCGCCGAGGCCGCCGTAACGGGTGGGAATGCTCAGGGCCAGCAGCCCGCTGTCGCGCAGGGCGTCGCGTTCGGCTTTTGGTGTGCCGCCGCGTTCGTCGCGCTCGACAGCGGTCAGGGCGAATTCGGCGGCCAGTTGTCGGGCGGTCTGCAAGGGCGAGAGCAGGGTGCTTTGCGGTTTGGCAGTCACTCGGTCTTCCTCAAGCGTTGGCTTTGGCGGGCAGTACATCGTTGGCGATCATTTCGCCGAACGGCCCGGTGAGGTTGGTCACGCCGCGTCCGGCCAGGCTCGCATACGGCTCGGGCAACAACGGGAACACCAACTCGGCAAAGCGGTAGGCCTCTTCGAGATGCGGGTAGCCGGAGAAGATGAAACTCTCGATGCCCAGGTCTGCGTATTCCTTGATCCGCGCCGCCACTTGCTGCGGATCGCCGACCAATGCAGTGCCGGCCCCGCCGCGCACCAGGCCGACGCCGGCCCACAGGTTGGGGGCGATTTCCAGGTTGTCGCGGCGCCCGTCGTGCAGGGCGGCCATGCGTCGCTGGCCTTCGGAATCGAAACGCGAAAAGGATTTCTGCGCGGCCTCGATGGTTTCATCGCTGATGTGTTCGATCAGTTTGTCGGCGGCTTTCCAGGCTTCTTCGGCGGTCTCGCGCACGATCACGTGCAGGCGAATGCCGAACTTCACCTTGCGTCCGTGACGGGCTGCGCGCTCACGTACATCGGCGAGTTTTTCGGCGACGGCGGCCGGTGGTTCGCCCCAGGTCAGGTACACGTCGACCTGCTCGGCGGCCAGATCGTGGGCCGCGTCGGAGGAACCGCCGAAGTACAGCGGCGGATAGGGTTTCTGCACCGGTGGATACAAGGCTTTGGCGTTCTGCACCTTCAGGTGTTTGCCTTCGAAATCCACCGCCTCGCCTTGCAACACGCGACGCCAGATCTTGAGGAATTCGTCGGTGACTTCGTAGCGTTCGCTGTGGCTGAGGAAACTGCCGTCGCCACGGTTTTCGTCGGGGTCACCGCCGGTCACGACGTTGATCAGCAAGCGACCGTTGGACAGTCGATCCAGCGTCGCGGCCATGCGCGCCGAGACCGTCGGTGAAATGATCCCCGGACGGATCGCCACCAGATAACGCAGGCGTTCGGTCAGCGGCACCAGCGCCGAAGCGATCACCCACGAATCTTCGCAGGAACGCCCGGTGGGAATCAGCACGCCGTGGTAGCCAAGGCTGTCGGCGGCCTGCGCCACCTGTTTCAGGTAATTGAGTGTGACCGGACGCGCGCCTTGGGTGGTGCCCAGATAGTGACCGTCGCCGTGGGTCGGCAGGAACCAGAAAACATCCATGAACAGCTCCTTAAGCGATTTTCAGCAACGGTTTGAGGTGAGCACCGAACAGCGGCGCGGCGCGTTCGGCGGCCAGACGGATGCGCGCTTTTAGTTGCTCGCTGGTGATCTGGTAGTCGGCGAAATCGGCTTCGGTGGCGTACACGCCGATCGGCAGGGTCACGGCCTGGAAGAAACTGAACAGCGGGCGCAACTGGTGATCGAGGACCAGCGCATGGCGTTCGCTGCCACCGGTGGCGGCGAGCAGCACAGGCGTGTCGATCAGCGCATTGAGATCAATCAGGTCGAACAAGTGCTTGAGCAGCCCCGGATAGGAGCCTCGATACACCGGCGCCGCGACGATCAACAGGTCAGCCTGTTCGATGGCTTGCAGTTCAGCTTCGATCTCGGCCGGCAATTCCTGACGGGACAGCGCGGCGCCAAGCGGGCGGGCGATGTCGCCGAGTTCGATCAGGTGACTCTCGACCGGCAGGTGCCCGGACAATTCGGTCAGCAGGGCCTGGGTCAGCACCAAGGTGCGGGAGGGACGCCAGGTTCCGCCGGACAGGGCGACGACTTTCAGTGGACGCGACATGGTCAGTTCCTTTTTCAACAGTTGCTCGACGAGCAGTGAGTAGTCACTGGAGCAGAGCAAGCGCTGTACCAATTCCTGTGAGGCCCGTATTCCGGGGCTTTGAGCGTTATCGGTGGCTGCGCTCATGTGACTTTCAGGCCGGTTTGTTGAACCGCTGTTGCCTGGGAAACAGTTGCTGGAACAACAGTGCCGAACGTGTTGAAGGTTTTATAAAGGCTGATTGTTATTCCGCAAAAGACTGTTAATTGATATTGATAGATCGTTTGTGAATATTCGGGACTGACCTGCTCGAATCCTGATAGCCACTATTGAAAGCGTTGATTTCTGCCGGAGCGTGCCCGGGCGTAGCCTTTCTCCATCGACCCACACTGCTCGCCAGGACGCTCCCATGAATCGTTTACTGACTGTTTCCCTGATGCTCGCTGTCTCCGTTCTCGCCGGTTGCGCGAGCCACGTTTCCCCGGAATTGCGTCCTTACACGGCGGAAGAAACCCGCGAGCTGGCGCTGGAAACCCTGAACCGCAGCGGCTTGTCGTTCGAGGAATACCACGCGAAGAAAGCTCAACTGCTTGGCCAGCCACAGAAGACTTTCGGGTTTGATAACAAGGGTGAAATGAGTGTGGAGCGGACCATACAGCTGCACGGTCGTCCTAGCTGATTCGCAACTGTACTGCTCGAAGTTTTACCCAACTGTCCGTGGGTTTGCGCGGCGCCGTGGGATAGGGTCAACACCTGAATGACCCTGACGGACTGCCTGCCATGACCCTCTCGCTCGACCTGCTGCTGGGCTTTGCCCTGTTTGCCCTTGTCACCTCGATCACGCCGGGGCCGAACAACACCATGTTGCTGGCATCGGGCGTGAATTTCGGCTTTAACCGCACTATTCCCCATATGCTCGGCATTACTTGCGGCTTTTTTGTGCTGGTGGTGGCGGTGGGTTTTGGTTTGGGCGCGGTGTTCCAGACTTATCCTCTTCTTTATACGGTCCTGCGTTACGTCGGCGCGGCGTACTTGCTGTACCTGGCATGGAAAATTGCTCACTCCGGCCCGGTCGGGGAAAGTGAGTCGGGCGAGGCGAAACCGATCAGCTACCTCGGCGCGGCAGCCTTCCAGTGGGTCAATCCCAAGGCGTGGATCATGGCCATTGGCGCCATCAGCACCTACACGCCGATGCAGGGTTATTTCACCAACGTGATCGTGATTGCTGCGGTGTTCGCCATCATCAACCTGCCGAGCGTCGGCGTCTGGGCGGCGTGCGGGACCTTGCTGCGCAATGTGCTCAAGGATCGCCGCTGGTTGCGGGTGTTCAACTGGGGCATGGCGGCGCTGCTGGTGATTTCGCTGTATCCGTTACTCCTTGAAAGCTTTAGCTGACGCAGTGCTACAACCGCCGGCCCGATGCCTGTTAAAGTCGCGTTCAGGAGCGTTCCTACGCACTTTTAATGAAGCCCTACTTCTTTAACGGCATCCGATCAGGTATTGATGACGCTCTCGAACCCGGGCGCAGCTCACAAGGCTGCGCCGTGCCGTTTGTAGACACGAGCTTCCTGATCCCGGAACACGCTCTGCGAGTCTTTTTATGAACACACGTCCGCTGTATTTCGATTACGCCGCCACCACCCCGGTGGACGAGCGGGTCATCCAGGTGATGATCGAGTGTCTGGGTTTCAACGGTAACTTCGGCAACCCGGCCTCCAGTTCCCACGCCTTCGGCCAACAGGCTCGAAAAACCGTCGAGAACGCCCGTCAGCAAGTCGCCGAACTGGTCGGCGCCCAGGCGCAACAGATCGTCTGGACCTCCGGCGCCACCGAATCCAACAACCTTGCTCTCAAAGGCGTGGCCCAGGCCCGTGGCGTGTCCGGCGGCCACTTCATCACCAGTCAGATCGAACACAAGGCCATCCTCGACACTGCCCGGCAATTGCAGGACGCCGGTGTCGCCGTGACCTATCTGGTGCCGGACGCCGACGGCTTGATTACTGCGCAAGCGGTCAGCGAAGCGATGCGCGACGACACCTTTCTGGTGTCGTTGATGCTGGTCAACAACGAACTCGGCACCGTCAACGACATCCCGGCCATCGGCGAAGTGGTGCGTGGACGCGGGGCGTTGTTCCACGTCGATGCGGCCCAGGGCGCCGGCAAGGTCGCGATCGATCTGGCGCAATGGCCGGTGGACCTGATGTCGTTCTCGGCACACAAGCTCTACGGCCCCAAAGGCATCGGCGTGCTGTACGTCGGCCCGCGTGCGCAACAGCGCTTGCAGGCGCAGATTCACGGTGGCGGCCACGAGGGCGGATTGCGTTCCGGTACGCTGGCGACTCACCAGATTGCTGCCATGGGCTCGGCATTTGCCTTGGCCGCCGAAGCTTTCGATGACGAGAAGAAAACCATCGTCGCGCTGCGCGAGCGCCTGCTCGAACAACTGTTGAGCCTGCCCGGCGTACGCCTCAACGGCAGCGCCAGCCAACGTATCCCGCATACCCTGAGCCTGACCTTCAGCGAAGGCGAGTTCAACCCGGCGGCGCTGAGCCATTCGATCGCGTTCTCTGCGACTTCGGCCTGCAACTCCGCCAGCAACACACCGTCCCACGTGCTGCTGGCATTGGGGCACGATGCGCATTTGGCCGGCCGTACCATTCGTCTGAGCCTCGGTCGTTTCACCACCGCCGAGGACATCGACAAGGCTGTAGATCTGATCAAGACCGCCTGCGCCAGTGCTCCGGCATTCTGGGCGACAGGGCTTTAACGAGCCGACTTCGAACGGCACCGAACAATAACGATGAAGTGATTGGCAGGAGACACGATGAGTACCCAGACTTTGACCGAAGGAACGGTTCCCCAGCGCCTGGCGCACACCCGCGAACTGATGCGTCGCGAAGGCATCCACGCACTGTTGGTGCCGTCCGCCGACCCGCACCTGTCGGAATACCTGCCGGGTTACTGGCAGGGGCGGCAGTGGTTGTCGGGTTTCCATGGCTCGGTGGGGACATTGATTGTCACCACTGATTTCGCCGGGGTCTGGGCCGACAGTCGTTACTGGGAACAGGCGACCAAGGAGCTCAAGGGCAGCGGCATCGAGTTGGTCAAGTTGCAACCGGGCCAGCCGAGCCCGCTGGACTGGCTGGCCGAGCAGACGCCGGAAGGTGGCGTGGTCGCGGTCGATGGCGCGGTAATGGCCGTGGCGTCGGCGCGGACCCTGGGCAGCAAGCTCGAAGCGCGCGGCGCCAGCCTGCGGACCGACCTCGACCTGTTGAACGAAGTCTGGAGCGACCGTCCGGGCCTGCCGAACGCGCCGATCTATCAACACTTGCCGCCGCAGGCGACCGTCAGCCGTGGCGAGAAACTCGCCCAACTGCGTGAAACCCTGCAGGAACGCGGCGCCGATTGGCACTTCATCGCCACCCTCGACGACATCGCCTGGCTGTTCAACCTGCGCGGCGGCGATGTGTCGTTCAACCCGGTGTTCGTTTCCTTTGCGCTGATCGGCCAGCAACAGGCCACGCTGTTTGTAGCGTTGAGCAAGGTCGACGCGGAACTGCGTGCCGTGCTGGAAAAGGATGGCGTGACCCTGCGCGACTACAGCGAAATTGCTGACGCCTTGCGCGCGATCCCGAACGGCGCGAGCCTGCTGGTGGATCCGGCACGGGTGACCAGCGGTCTGCTGGGCAACCTCGACAGTGGCGTGAAACTGGTCGAAGGTCTGAACCCGACCACCCTCGCCAAGTCACAAAAAAGCCCGGCGGATGCCGAGCACATCCGTCAGGCGATGGAACAGGACGGCGCGGCGCTGTGCGAATTCTTCACCTGGCTGGAATCGGCCTGGGGTCGCGAGCGCATTACCGAGCTGACCATTGACGAGAAACTCACGGCGGCCCGTGAGCGTCGTCCGGATTATGTGTCGCTGAGTTTCAATACCATCGCTGCGTACAACGCCAACGGCGCGATGCCGCACTACCACGCCACCCCGGAAGAACACGCGGTGATCGAGGGCGACGGCTTGCTGCTGATCGATTCCGGCGGCCAATACTTGGGCGGTACCACTGACATCACTCGTATGGTGGCGGTCGGCACGCCGAGCGCAGAACAGAAACGCGATTGCACCCGAGTGTTGAAGGGTGTGATCGCCTTGTCCCGTGCGCATTTTCCGAAAGGCATTCTGTCGCCGCTGCTGGATGCGATTGCCCGTGCGCCGATCTGGGCCGAAAACGTGGATTACGGCCATGGCACCGGTCACGGCGTGGGTTATTTCCTCAATGTGCACGAAGGTCCGCAGGTGATCGCCTATCAGGCTGCGCCAGCGCCGCAAACCGCCATGCAACCTGGAATGATCACCTCCATCGAGCCGGGCACTTACCGTCCGGGCCGCTGGGGTGTGCGCATCGAGAACCTGGCGATGAACGTTCTGGCTGGAAGCAGCGAGTTCGGCGAATTCCTCAAGTTCGAAACCCTGACCCTGTGCCCGATCGATACCCGTTGCCTGGAACCGTCGTTGCTGACGCAGGAAGAGAAGCAGTGGTTCAACGCCTATCACGCCGAAGTGCGCGATCGTTTGAGTCCGTTGCTCAGCGGTGAGGCGCTGGCGTGGTTGAACACACGTACTGCCGCTATTTAAGGGGTTGAAGCTCGGGCGCTGCTGCCAGCGCCTGAGTCATGTAATCGACAAACGCGTTGACCCTGGCGGACTGGCGACGGTTCGCCGGGGACACCGCGTGTATCGGCAGTGATCGGGTCTGGTAGTCCTGCAACAGGGCGACCACTCGACCGGCCTTCAAATCCTCGCTGAACAGCCAGATCGGCGACAGCGAAATACCCAACCCTCCCAAGACCATTTCGCGGATCGCCTCGGAGTTGTTGCTCTGTGCATTGCCTTTGATGCGCACCTCATAGCGTTGTCCGTCCTTTTCGTAAGTCCACAGATTCTGCGATTCGAGCAGGTTGAATTGCAGACAGTTGTGCTGCGCAAGATCCCGCGGCGATTGCGGATGTTCATGGCGTTGCAGATAAGCAGGTGCCGCGACGGTGACGCGATGGGTGGTGCCGATTCGACGGACGATCATGCCGCTGTCGTTCAACTCGCCGATGCGCAGGCTGACATCCAGGCCTTCGCTGACCAGATCCAGGTTCTGGTCGTTCAGATGCAGGTCAATCTGCACTTGCGGGTAGCGCTCAAGAAAACCGGGCAGGCGCGAGGCGATGTGTAGCCGACCGAAGCTGACCGAGGAGCCGATCCGCAGCGACCCGGCCACCGTTTCTCTGCCGGACTGGAAGCTGTGTTCAGCAGCATCCACGGCTGCGAGGATATTTCGGCATTCGTTGTAGTACCGCTGACCTTCATCGGTCAGCGACAACTTGCGTGTACTGCGGGCAATCAGCTTGCCGCCCAACTGGATTTCAAGGGCGCGCAGAACCTTGCTGATGGTGGGTTGGGTGGTCTGCAGCTCCCGGGCCACGGCGGAAAAACTGCCACGCTCGACCACCCGGACGAAGATTGCCATTGCGTTGAGCTTGTCCACGGAGCGCCTCATTCATGCTGGTTTGGCATGATCACTATAGTCATTCGGCGTCTTATCGGCATGAGTCGGTTGGGAGAACATGGCTTCACTTTCTCCCACAGGAATGACCGAAATGACTGACTCACTGCACATGCGCGCGCTGATGGTGGACACCGCTAACGGTCCGCTACGCTTGGTTTCCCTTGAACGCCCCGTGGCCGGGGTCGGGCAGGTGTTGGTGCGGATCAAGGCCAGCGGTGTGAATCCGCTGGACCTGAAAATCCGTGCGGGGCAGGCCGCCCATGCCCGACAGTCGTTGCCGGCGGTGCTGGGGTTGGATCTGGCGGGGGTGATTGAGATGGTGGGTGAGGCCGTGCAGGGCTGGGCGCCTGGCGATGAGGTTTATGCGTTGGCAACCGGCATTGGAGGCGTGCAGGGTTCGCTGGCCGAATTTGCGGTGGTTGATGCGCTGCTTTTGGCGCGTAAACCGACCAACCTGAGCATGCACGAGGCCGCAGGTTTACCGCTGGTGCTGATTACTGCCTGGGAAGGTCTGGTGGATCGTGCTCGGGTGAGGGCTGGGCAAAAGGTGTTGATTCACGGTGGTGCGGGTGGCGTTGGGCATGTGGCGGTGCAAATTGCCCGCGCGTTCGGTGCCGAAGTTTTTGCGACGGGGTCTGCGGGGCAGCGCGGAATTATTGAAGGTTATGGTGCGACGTTCATTGATTACCGCGAGATGTCGGTCGAGGACTATGTCAGCCAATACACGGCGGGGGAGGGGTTCGATATCGTTTATGACACGGTTGGCGGTGAAACGCTGGATGCGTCCTTCAAGGCTGCGCGGATCTATCACGGCCATGTCTTGAGTTGCTTGGGCTGGGGGCAGCATAGTCTGGCGCCGCTGTCCTTTCGGGGGGCGACCTACTCTGGCGTGTTTACCTTATTGCCGCTGCTGACTGGAAAGGGTGGCGAGCACCATGGCGAGATCCTGCGCCAGGTTGCCTTGTTGATCGAAGCTGGAGAGGTGAAGCCACTGCTCGATGCGCGTCGGTTCACGCTTGAGTCAGCTGGCGAGGCCCATGAGCTGCTTTCATCGAAAGCAGCCCGGGGACGTCTTGTAGTAGAGATCTAACGCAGGGCTTCTTCAACGAAGTCGAGCCGATCCTGACCGAAGAACAACTGGTTGCCGATGAACATGCTCGGCGCGCCGAAGACGCCACGCTTCACGGCCGTCTCGGTGTTGTCCTTGAGGGCAGCCTTGACCGCTTCATCATTGGTCAGTGCCAGTACCTGTTCAGGATTGAAGCCATGTTCGGTCAGCACGGCTGCCACCGTTGCCGGTTCATCGAGGCTGCGACCCTCAACCCACAGCGCTTTGAACAGGCAGTCGATGAACGCCAGGAAGCGTTCTGGATGACGCAGTTGAATACCTGTGACAGCGCGCATCAACATCAGGGTATTGATCGGGAAGTGCGGATTGAATTTAAGGGGCACGCCGTAGCGTTTGGCGTAGCGGTCCAGATCCTGAAACATGTAGCGGCCCTTGGCCGGGATCATCGCCGGTGAAGCATTGCCGGTGGCTTTGAATACGCCGCCCAGCAACATCGGGATATAGATCAGCTGGCTGCCGGTCTCGGCGCAGATTCCTGGCAGTTGGGTGTAGGCCAGATAGGTGGCGGGGCTGCCGAGGTCGAAGTAGAACTCCACGGTTTTGCTCATGGTCGCTGCACTCGTTGTTGTTATTGGAAGGGATTACCAGCGTTCGTTCCAGGGGCGCAGATCCAGCTCGAAGGTCCAGGCGTCCCTTGGCTGGCTGTGCAGGTACCAATAGTTTTCGGCGATATGCCCGGGATTGAGAATACCGTCCTGATCCTTGGTTGCGTATTTGTCGGGGAAGTTGCTGCGGATGAAGTCGGTATCGATGGCGCCGTCGACCACGATGTGGGCAACGTGAATGTTCATCGGGCCGAGTTCCCTGGCCATGCTTTGCGCCAGCGCGCGGATGCCGTGCTTGGCCCCGGCGAATGCGGCGAAACCGGAGGCGCCGCGCAGCCCGGCGGTAGCGCCGGTGAACAGAATGGTGCCACGCTGGCGGGTCACCATGCGCTTGGCCACTTCGCGGGCATTGAGAAACCCTGAGAAGCAGGCCATTTCCCATA
Organism: Pseudomonas sp. GW822-FHT03F08; assembly: GCF_058801265.1. Classification (NCBI taxonomy): domain Bacteria; kingdom Pseudomonadati; phylum Pseudomonadota; class Gammaproteobacteria; order Pseudomonadales; family Pseudomonadaceae; genus Pseudomonas; species Pseudomonas sp. GW822-FHT03F08. The sequence continues at coordinate 296,767 of NZ_JBXANC010000009.1, forward strand.
TCTTGAAATACTTGCGCGCCGTTTCTTCGAGAATGCTGCAAGGCACGTTGGCGCCGATGTTGAAAACGAACGCTTCGATTGGCCCGAGACGGGTTTCGATATCTTCGATCAGCGCAATGACGTCTTCTTCCTTGCGCGCATCGCAGGCAAAACCGTGGGCTTCGCCGCCGTCTGCCTGGATGGCTTCCACCAACGGTTGCAATTTGTCGGCGCTGCGCCGTGTGACGCAAGCGATGAAACCTTCCTTGGCGAACCGCCTGGCGATGGCGCCGCCTGTGGCATCACCTGCACCGACAACCAATACGACCTTCTTGTTATTCATGGGTGGATCCCTTTAGTAAACGATCGTTAAGTGAACGAACGTTATGCTAGGATTTGCTCAGCGTCAAGGCAGTCAATTGCGAGGATGAATGCATGCGGTACTCCGCCGGTCACAAGCTTGAAACCAAAGAAAAGCTGCTGCAAAGCAGCTCGCTGTCTGCGAAAAAAAGCGGATTTTCAACGATGGGTGTCGATGGCCTGATGAAGACGATCGGCCTGAGTGGCGCGGCGTTCTACAGTCATTTCTCGTCCAAGGATGCCCTGTTCGCCGCTATCGTCGAGCGCGAGTTGTGCCAGAGCCTGGAGCGGCTGGGCGGGCGGGGTGAGCAGGATCGTGAAAGGTTGGAGCGATGCCTCAAACTGTATCTGAACATGGCTCATGTCGAGCAACCTGAGCTGGGGTGCGCGTTACCTGCGCTGGGCGCTGAGATTGCTCGGTCGGATGTCGTCGTGCGGGAACAGGCCGAACTGTGGATTTGTCGGCTTCAGGAAAGTTGGGCGCAGATTCTGGAGAGCGACAGCCTGGCCTGGGCCATTCTGTCGCAATGTGTCGGGGCGTTGGTGGTGGCGCGGATGTTGGCGTCCCCGCAGATCCAGCAACGGGTGCTGGAGTCCAGTCACGAAGAGATCGGCCGCCAGCTCGCCGTTCAGCGAGCACAATAGCGGCGGCGGTTTATTTGCAGATGACGATCATGCTTCGGCTGGTATAGCCGGCGGGGTTGAGACCGAAGGGATAATCACCCGGCTCTTCCACCGCATCCCCGGACTTGGCGATGACTTTATAACCCTTTGGCGCACAGGAGTTGGCGGCACTGGTGTAGCACTTGTCCCAGGAGGAGGAGAGCCCTGAACAGTTGATGTGCAGCCCTTTTTTGCCGTGCTTTACCTGAGCCTTGGAGGTCGCCGCGCATCCCGAAATGGCGAGTACGGCGATCAGTATCAAAATTCGTTTCATTACCGTCCTTATGGCGGCCTCGAGTCTGGCGCTCGGGTCTGCCTGCATTCGCTCTCGCTTGACGCGTTTCGATGTCCCTATCCGAAAAAGTCCATATCTGGCACTGAGTTGCGAAGCTAAACATGGCCTAAATGAGCGGCAAATGCCAGACCTTCGTTACAACCGCTTTCAATCCGCCGCAATCACGGGCTTGGCATGGCTGCCCATGGTCATCGTTGCACCGACGGAAGCCAGAATAATGCACAGGATGGCCATCCATTGTGACAAGGAGAGATATTCCTGCAGGAACAGCAGCCCTGATAGCGCACCAAATGCCGGCTCAATGCTCATCAGCGTACCGAAAGTACGAGCGGGCATGCGGGTGAGGGCGACCATTTCCAGGGTATAGGGCAGGGCTGTGGAAAGAATGGCGACACCAATGGCTATCGGGATCAATGACGGCGTCAGCAATGCGGCGCCGGCGTGGACGATCCCGATGGGCGCAACGAACAGGGCTGCGATCATCACTCCCAGAGCTGCAGTCGTCACACCGTTGTCAGCGCCAGCCTTCTGGCCGAAGAGAATGTAAAGCGCCCAGCAAACACCGGCACCAAGCGCATAGGCCACCCCGGTAAGGTCTAGACCCGCTGTCGCTGCACCTGTTGGTATCAATAGCAGCAATCCGACGGCCGCGAGGGCAATCCATAGGAAGTCGATTGCACGACGGGAAGCGTAGATGGCGACGGCCAGCGGCCCAGTGAACTCCAGCGCCACCGCAATGCCGAGCGGCACGGTGCGCAAGGACATATAGAAGAGGAAGTTCATGCCGCCCAGCGCCATCCCGTACACGATCACGGTGCGCAGCGATTTGGCCGTCAGCTTTGCCCTCCAGGGTCTCAGCAATAGCAGCATGATCACGCTGGCGAACATCAGGCGTAGCGTCGTTGTGCCTTGGGCGCCCACGATGGGGAACATGCTTTTGGCCAGAGAAGCGCCAGACTGGATCGATGCCATGGCGATCAATATCAGGCCAACCGGAAACAGGATGGATACAAGACTGCGGGGTTGGTCGTTCATTGCGCGGCATCGTCCGATAGTAAAGGCAGTAGAAGGCACTAACTGAGTGATGGGCAATATACTGCGCATTCGCTGGTGTTGCGTCTATATATAAGCGGGCTTTTTGAGTCGACTGATAGAAAAATCAAATTAGGGGTTGACGGCAGATTCTGGAGGCCTATAATTCGCCCCACTTCCGGCGCAGTCGAAACGGAAAACTCCTT
>NZ_JBXANC010000010.1:0-267025 GCF_058801265.1 Pseudomonas sp. GW822-FHT03F08
ATGGTCGGGGTAAGGGGATTCGAACTCCTGACATCCTGCTCCCAAAGCAGGCGCGCTACCGGACTGCGCTATACCCCGGCTTGAAATTGGCTCCGTGACCAGGACTCGAACCTGGGACCCAATGATTAACAGTCATTTGCTCTACCGACTGAGCTATCACGGAACTACATATTTCAATTTACTACGGTGAAACTTGCAGCTTCTCGACACCGTTTTCGCATCGCTGCGTTCGTGTGTCTGAGGCGCGCTATTCTACAACCTAGAACACCTCTGTCAACCCCCTAAATTGCTTTCAAGTTAATGATTTGCAACTTATTTCAGATTTCTGCCCAGTGAGCTGAAACCGTGTTGGTGACTGACTGCGGGGCGCACTTTACAAGCCTTTTCCTTTGAGTTCAACAGCCTAACGAAAAAAAAGGCCTCGCAGTGCGAGGCCTTCCTTACTTCACCACCTTCAGGTGTCAGTTGAACGTGATCTCGTCGTTCTCCACGACACCGGTCGCGGTCTCGCCCGGCAGGAAGCGTCCCGACAGGATCAACTGCGCCAGCGGGTTCTCGATCCAGCGCTGGATCGCCCGTTTCAGCGGCCGTGCGCCATAGACCGGGTCGTAGCCGACGGCAATCAGCTTGTCCATCGCCTCCGGGCTCAGTTCCAGCTTCAGCTCGCGCTCGGCCAGACGACTGCGCAGACGACCCAGCTGAATCTCGGTAATGCCCGCGATCTGATCCCGTGCCAATGGCTCGAAGATCACCACTTCGTCGACCCGGTTGATGAACTCCGGACGGAAGTGGGTGGAAATCGCATCCATCACCGCTGCACGTTGCGCCTCACGGTCACCGACCAGTTCCTGAATCTGCATCGAACCCAGGTTGGAGGTCATGACAATCACGGTATTGCGGAAATCCACCGTACGGCCGTGGCTGTCGGTCAGACGACCATCCTCCAGCACTTGCAGCAGGATGTTGAACACATCCGGGTGCGCCTTCTCGACTTCATCCAGCAGGATCACCGAGTAAGGCTTGCGCCGTACCGCTTCGGTCAGGTAACCACCCTCTTCATAACCCACGTAGCCTGGTGGCGCACCGATCAGCCGCGCCACGGAATGTTTCTCCATGAACTCGGACATGTCGATCCGCACCATCGCCTCTTCCGTATCAAAGAGGAATTCGGCCAGCGCCTTGCACAGCTCGGTTTTACCGACACCGGTCGGGCCGAGGAACATGAACGAGCCGCTCGGGCGATTCGGGTCGGACAACCCGGCACGGGAACGCCGCACAGCATTGGCCACTGCGACCACTGCTTCGTCCTGGCCGATCACACGCTGGTGCAACAGGCTTTCCATCTTCATCAGCTTGTCGCGCTCGCCTTCGAGCATTTTCGACACGGGGATACCGGTCCACTTCGAGACGACTTCGGCGATTTCCTCTTCGGTCACCTTGCTGCGCAGCAACTGGTTCTCGCTCTTGCCGTGCTGGTCGACCATTTGCAGGCTGCGCTCCAGATCCGGGATCACCCCGTACTGCAATTCGGCCATGCGGTTCAGGTCGCCTTTGCGGCGCGCGGCTTCCAGTTCCTGACGGGACTGTTCGATCTTCTGCTGAATCTGCGCAGAACCCTGCACCTCGGCTTTTTCCGAGTTCCAGATTTCTTCCAGGTCCGAATACTCACGCTCGTGGCGGACGATTTCTTCCTGGAGTTTTTCCAGGCGTTTCATCGCCGCTTCATCGCTTTCTTTCTTCAGCGCCTGGGATTCGACTTTCAGTTGAATCAGGCGACGCTCCAGACGATCCAGCACTTCCGGCTTAGAGTCGATCTCCATACGGATGCGGCTGGCCGCTTCGTCGATCAGGTCGATCGCCTTGTCCGGCAACTGCCGATCCGTGATGTAGCGATGGCTGAGTTTGGCCGCGGCGATGATCGCACCGTCGGTGATCGCGACCTTGTGGTGGACCTCGTAACGCTCCTTGAGGCCACGCAGGATCGCGATGGTGTCTTCTTCACTCGGCTCGTCCACCAGCACTTTCTGGAAGCGCCGCTCGAGGGCTGCGTCCTTCTCTATATATTGGCGGTACTCGTTGAGCGTGGTCGCGCCGACGCAATGCAGCTCGCCACGGGCCAAAGCCGGTTTGAGCATGTTGCCGGCATCCATCGAGCCTTCGCCTTTACCGGCACCGACCATGGTGTGCAGTTCGTCGATGAACAGAATGATCTGCCCTTCCTGCTTCGACAGCTCGTTGAGCAGGGATTTCAGGCGCTCTTCAAACTCACCGCGATACTTGGCACCGGCAATCAGCGCGCCCATATCGAGAGACAGCAGACGCTTGCCCTTGAGGCCATCCGGCACTTCGCCGTTGATGATGCGCTGGGCCAGACCTTCGGCAATCGCGGTTTTACCCACGCCCGGCTCACCGATCAGCACCGGGTTGTTCTTGGTGCGGCGTTGCAGAACCTGAATGGTGCGACGGATTTCGTCGTCACGGCCGATCACCGGATCGAGCTTGCCGTCTTCGGCGCGCTTGGTCAGGTCGACGGTGTACTTATCCAGCGCCTGACGCGACTCTTCGTGGTTGGCGTCGTTGACCGCTTCGCCACCGCGCAGGTTGTTGATTGCGTTTTCCAGCGCCTTTTTGCTCACGCCCTGGCCGAGCAGCAACTTGCCGAGCTTGCTGTTCTCGTCCATCGCGGCGAGCAGCACCAGCTCGCTGGAAATGAACTGGTCACCCTTCTGCTGGGCCAGACGGTCGGCCTGGTTGAGCAGACGCGCCAGATCCTGCGACATGTTCACATCGCCGGTCGGGTTCTGGATTTTCGGTAATTGATCGAGCTCTTTGGTCAGCTCTTTGCGCAGGCTGTTGACGTCGAAGCCCACCTGCATCAACAGGGGTTTGATCGAACCACCCTGCTGCTCAAGCATGGCTTGCATCAAATGCGCCGGCTCGATGGCCGGATGATCGTGGCCGACAGCCAGGGATTGGGCATCGGACAACGCCAACTGTAATTTGCTGGTTAAACGGTCTATACGCATGGGTCACCTTCCTTTTGAGCAGGCCGGACCTAAAAAACCATCCTGAATAAAGAAACCTGCCAGATACCGCTATAGATGCGGTCGATTCTGGAAGATTCAAGCGTGGGACAGTTGATGCAGATCAGACAGTTTAGCGGGTGAGCCAAACCAAGGAGGCGAAGCGACCGGTGCGTGGCGCACGGCGGTAGGAAAAGAAGCGCGGATCGGTCACGGTACAGAAACCGCCGCCATAAACAGCGGTGACACCCCGGACCGCCAGACGCAGTCGCGCGAGCTTATAGATGTCGGCCATGAACTTGCCGGCATTGTGGCTCGGGACAAAGGCTGTCGCGGCTTCGGGCAATTGATTGATGAAGACTTCCCGGACTTCCGGGCCGACTTCAAAGGCCTGCGGGCCGATGGCCGGGCCGAGCCAGACCAGAATGTCTTTCGGATCGACGGCCAGACTGTCGAGGGTGGCTTCCAGCACGCCGGCCGCCAGTCCACGCCAACCGGCATGAGCCGCTGCCACACGAGTACCGGCACGGTCGCAAAACAACGCTGGCAGGCAATCGGCGGTCATCGCTGAACAAGCAATACCGGGTGTTGCAGTCCAGCTGGCATCCGCCGTGGCCACCACGGACGGATCAGCATGTGCCACGGCAATCCCGTGCACTTGCTGCAGCCAGGCAGGCTTTATAGAGAAGTGTTCGGTCAGACGCCGACGGTTTTCGGCGACGGCCTCAGGGCGGTCATCGACATGATCGCCCAGATTGAGGCTGTCGAACGGCGCCTCGCTGACGCCGCCCTCGCGGGTGGTGACACAGGCCTTGACGCTGGCCGGCGCGGGCCAGTCCGGCGTCAGCCAGTTCATCCGACGAATGCCTCGCGATCCTGCTTGAGCAGCGTCAGCAGCCAGACGAAGTCTTCCGGCAACGGCGATTCCCAGCTCATGCGCACACCGGTGGTCGGATGATCCAGCTCCAGGAACCGTGCGTGCAGCGCCTGACGCGGGAAGTGCTTGAGCGATTCGACCATGGTCGGGTTCGCCGCCGGCGGAATGCGGAAACGACCGCCGTACGCCGGGTCGCCGACCAACGGGAAGTTGATGTGCGCCATGTGCACGCGGATCTGGTGGGTACGACCGGTTTCCAGCTTCACCCGTACGTGGGTGTGCGAACGGAAACGCTCCAGCACGCGATAGTGGCTGACGGCAGGCTTGCCACCTTCCATCACCGCCATGCGCTGGCGCTGCTGGCCATGGCGACCGATCGGGGCGTTGATCTTGCCACCGGCCGTCACCACGCCGATCACGATGCACTCGTAGATCCGGCTGACGCTGCGGCTTTGCAGCTGGGCGACCAGTTTGGTCTGCGCCTGAATGGTCTTGGCCACCACCATCAGACCGGTGGTGTCCTTGTCCAGGCGATGCACGATACCGGCGCGCGGGACATTGATGATGTCCGGCACGTGGTGCAGCAAGGCGTTGAGCAAGGTGCCATCGGCGTGACCGGCAGCCGGGTGCACCACCAGGCCCGCAGGCTTGTTGATCACCAGGATGTCGTCGTCTTCATAGACGATGTCGAGCTCGATGTCCTGAGCGACCCATTCACCCTGGGCCTCCTGCTCGGCGGTCAGCTCAAGAATGGCACCGCCATGAACGATGTCGCGCGGGCGGATGACCGCCCCGTCCACAGTCAGGCGACCTTCTTTGATCCAGGCGGAAAGGCGCGAGCGTGAGTGCTCTGCGAAGAGTTGGGCGGCGACTTGATCGAGGCGTTGGCCGCCCAATTCGGACGGCACCTCTGCGCGAAGTTCAATTTTATCGGACATGCTCGGACTGGGCGTCGGCTACAGCCTTTGGTTTCGGCTGCGCGCTTGTGGTTAAATACGGCGTCTTTTGCCCCGGGGCTTTTCAACGGGGCGCTCATCATAACAGGACGGCCCCGCCCAAGACAGCGGCCGTCATAGGGACGCAAGCCGCCATGCAAGTGAAACACCTGCTGCTGATCGCCATCCTCGCATTGACCGCTGCTTGCTCATCGAAGGAAGTCGTAGACGAAAACCTGAGTGAAGCCGAGCTGTACCAGCAGGCTCAACAGGACCTGGACAACAACAGCTATACCAGCGCCACAGCCAAGCTGAAGGCTCTGGAATCGCGCTATCCGTTCGGTCGCTACGCGGATCAGGCGCAGTTGGAGCTGATCTACGCCAACTACAAGAACTCGGAGCCGGAAGCTGCAAAGTCCGCCGCCGAGCGCTTCATTCGTCTGCACCCACAGCACCCGAACGTCGATTACGCCTACTACCTCAAGGGCCTGACCTCGTTCGACCAGGACGTCGGCCTGCTGGCGCGCTTCCTGCCGCTGGACATGACCAAGCGTGACCCGGGCGCTGCCCGCGACTCCTACAACGAGTTCGCCCAGCTGACCAGCCGCTACCCGAACAGCCGCTACGCGCCGGACGCCAAGCAGCGCATGATCTACCTGCGCAACTTGCTGGCGGCCTACGAAATCCACGTGGCCGACTACTACCTGACCCGTCAGGCCTACGTCGCTGCCGCCAACCGTGGCCGTTATGTAGTGGAAAACTTCCAGGAAACCCCATCGGTCGGTGACGGCCTGGCGGTGATGACCGAAGCCTACCAGCGTCTGCACCTGGACGAACTGGCAGCCTCGAGCCTGGAAACCCTGAAGCTCAACTACCCGAACCACCCGAGCCTGAAAGACGGTCAGTTCGTACCGTCGGTCGCGGAAGCCGACAACCGTTCGTTCCTGAGCAAGGCAACTTTGGGCCTGATCGAATCCCGTCCACCGCTGCCGCCGGGAGAAACCCGCGCCAACCAGGACGTGCAGAAGCAGTTCCAGGACGCGAAAGACGCGATCCCGAACGAGCTCAAGCCTAAAGACGAAAACGGCGACGTGATCGAAGCGCCGGAACCGGAGTCCAGCAACAGCGACCGCTCCATTTTCAGCTACATGACCTTCGGTCTGTTCGACTGATCACTTCGGTGATGCCAAAAAGGGAGATCTTCGGATCTCCCTTTTTTATTGCCGCGTTTTATTGAGCTGTGCGCCTGCCGGGTCCTTGGCTAAACTGCCGGATCATCAGCCAAAAAGCCGCCCATCATGCTTCGTTTACTGTTCTGGATCGCCCTGATCGCCGCCGCCGTCTGGTTGTGGCGCAAATTCAAGGCCCCTGCCGCGCCGACACAATCCCCTCGCGAACAGGATGCCGCGCCCATGGTGCGTTGCGCCCATTGCGGCGTGCACCTGCCGCGCGACCGTGCGCTGAGCCTTCGACAACAGTGGTATTGCAGCCAGGCTCACCTCGAGCAAGGCCCCGGTTCCAGTGATCGCTGAGGCCACCAACGCCACTCGCAAACAGGCCCAGCGACTGCTGCGCCTCTATCATCTCTACCGTTTAAGCGTCGGCATCACCCTGGTGTTGCTGATTTCCAGCAACATGGACAACCGCCTGCTGACGTCGGCCGACGACGATCTGCTGCGCAATGGCAGCTGGTTGTACCTGGTGCTGAATATCCTGCTGGTGGTGTTCCTGGAGAACATCCGCCGCCCGGCCCAGTTGTTCGGGCTGGCCCTGCTCGACATCCTGCTGTTGTGCGGGCTGTTTTATGCCGCCGGTGGCGTGGCCAGCCCGATCGGCAATCTGCTGATCGTCTCGGTGGCCATCAGCAATACCCTGTTGCGACGCCGTATCGGTGTGCTGATTGCAGCCATCGGCGCACTCGGCATTGTCGGCCTCAGCTTCCTGCTGAGCTTCAGCCATCCCCTCAGCGCCAACGAATACCTGCAAGCAGGCACCCTCGGCGCCCTGTGTTTTGCCGGGGCGCTGCTGGTGCAAGGCTTGATCCGCCGGCTCGAAGTCAGCGAGACCCTGGCCGAACAACGGGCCAGCGAAGTGGTCAGCCTCGAAGCCCTCAATGCCTTGATCCTGCAACGCATGCGCACCGGCATTCTGGTCCTCGACGAGCAACGCCGGGTACAACTGGCCAACCACAGCGCCCGGACTCTGCTGGCGCAATCGCCCCTTGAGGGCCATTTGATCGACGACTACTCGACCGCGCTGGTCGAGCGTCTGCATCTGTGGCTGAACAACCCGACACTGCGACCGCAGAGCCTGAAAATCGCCGCCAACGGCCTGGAACTGCAACCAAGCTTCATCGCTCTGGAACAGAGCCCGAATCGCCAGACCCTGGTGTTTCTCGAAGACCTCGCCCAGATCGCCCAGCAAGCTCAGCAACTGAAGCTCGCCGCACTCGGGCGCCTGACCGCCGGCATCGCCCACGAGATCCGCAACCCGCTGGGCGCCATCAGTCATGCCGCGCAGCTGTTGCAGGAATCCGAGGAACTCGACGGCGCGGATCGGCGTCTGACGCAGATCATCCAGGATCACTCCCAGCGCATGAACCGAGTCATTGAAAACGTCCTGCAACTCTCCCGTCGCCAGCAGAGCGCCCCGCAGCGACTCGATCTCGAACCGTGGCTTGTGCAGTTCGTCGAGGAAAGCCGGGAACAGGCCAGCGAACGCCAACGAATTCATCTGAACGTCGAATCCGGGGATTTCCGCACCCTGATGGACCCGGGCCAACTGACGCAAATTCTCGACAATCTGTTGCGCAACGGCTGGCGGCACAGCGCCCTGCTGCACGATCCTGCAGAGGTCTGGCTGCGGCTGTTCATCGACCCCGAAAGCCAGCTGGCCGTGCTCGAAGTGCAGGACAACGGCCCCGGCGTGGCGCTGGATCAGCAGGCCCACCTGTTCGAACCCTTCTTTACCACCAGCAGCCAGGGCACCGGCCTTGGGCTTTATCTGTCCCGTGAGCTGTGCGAAAGCAACCAGGCCCGCCTAGACTTCAAACCACGCCAAGGCGGCGGCTGCTTTCGCATCACCTTTGCTCACGGACGGAAACAAAGTTGAACACGAGCCCACGGCAAAAAATCCTCATCGTCGACGACGAACCGGATATCCGCGAACTCCTGGAAATCACCCTGGGACGGATGAAACTCGACACTTTCAGCGCACGCAATCTCGGCGAAGCCCAGGCATTGCTGCACCGCGACACCTTCGACCTGTGCCTGACCGACATGCGCCTGCCCGACGGCACCGGGCTGGAGCTGGTGCAGCACATTCAGCAACGCCACCCGCAATTGCCAGTGGCGATGATCACGGCCTACGGAAGCCTGGAAACGGCGATCAACGCGCTGAAGGCCGGGGCTTTCGACTTCCTGACCAAACCGGTGGACCTCACGCGGTTGCGTGAACTGGTCGCCACGGCATTGCGCATGCCCGCGACCGGTGGAGTCTGCACATCGATCGACCGGCGCCTGCTCGGCGACTCGCAGCCGATGCGCGATCTGCGCAAACAGATCGACAAACTGGCCCGCAGTCAGGCGCCGGTCTACATCAGCGGCGAGTCCGGCAGCGGCAAGGAACTGGTCGCCCGCCTGATTCACGAGCAAGGCCCCCGCGCCAGCCAGCCGTTCGTGCCGGTGAACTGCGGGGCCATTCCGTCAGAGTTGATGGAAAGCGAGTTCTTCGGCCATCGCAAAGGCAGTTTCACCGGCGCGGTGGAGGACAAACCGGGTCTGTTCCAGGCAGCCCATGGCGGCACGCTGTTTCTCGATGAAGTGGCGGACTTGCCGCTGTCAATGCAGGTCAAGTTGCTGCGGGCGATCCAGGAAAAAGCCGTGCGCAGCGTCGGCGGCCAGCAGGAAACCGTGGTCGATGTGCGCATTCTCTGCGCCACCCACAAGGACCTGGACGCGGAAGTTGCCGCCGAGCGCTTTCGGCAGGATCTGTATTACCGGCTAAACGTGATCGAACTGCGCGTCCCTTCCCTGCGCGAACGCCGTGATGATATCGAAGCGCTGGCCTCCCATATGCTCAAGCGCCTGGCCCATGGTACCGGCCAACCCTCGACCCGCCTGCATCCGCAAGCGCTTGAAGCCTTGAAGAACTACCGCTTCCCGGGAAATGTCCGGGAACTTGAGAACGTCCTCGAACGCGCGCACACGTTGTGCGAAAACCGCATGATCGAAGCCGACGACCTGCGCCTGAGCGAAGGCAACTGCGCGGCCGAGGGCGGCATCGCCGATCTCACGCAGATCGACAACCTGGAAGACTATCTGGAGAACGTCGAGCGCAAACTGATTCTGCAGGCGCTGGAGGAAACCCGCTGGAACCGCACGGCGGCGGCGCAGCGGCTGAATCTATCGTTTCGCTCGATGCGCTATCGATTGAAGAAACTGGGCCTGGACTGAGTCATTCAAGGATCGCAGCCCACAGGCTGCGATCTTTGATCTGGCTTCAGAGTCGGCCTTCCGGTGCATACGGCGCTGGATCGATGATCGGCGCCCGTCCCAGCATCACATCGGCAAACAGCTGGCAGGAAGCGGGCGCCAGCACCAGCCCGTTGCGGTAATGCCCGCAATTGAGCCACAGGCCATCAAACCCCGGCACCCGGCCAATGTAGGGAATCCCCTCCGGTGAGCCGGGACGCAAACCGGCCCAGTGACCGACCACTTCGGCGTCTGCCAGCGCTGGCAGCAATTCCACCGCCGAGGCCTTGAGGCTTTCCAGTGCATTGTCGGTCGGCGTCTTGTCGAAACCTTCGTGCTCCAGCGTACTGCCGATCAAAATATGCCCGTCGCGGCGCGGGATCGCATAACGCCCCTTGGCCAGCACCATGCTCGGCAGGAAATCCGCCGCACACTTGTAGAGAATCATCTGGCCTTTGACCGGCTCCACCGGCAGCGAAAGATTCAGGGTGTTGAGCAGTTCACCGCTCCACGCACCGGCAGTCAGCACCACCTGGTCGCCGTTGATCACGCCTTGCGGGGTCTTTACGCCCACGACGCGCTCACCTTCACGGACAAACCCGCTGACCTCGCACTGCTCGTGAATCGTCACGTTCGGCAGCGCCTGCAACGCCGCTTTCAATGACTTCACCAGCCGTGGGTTACGCACGTTGGCCACGTCGGCCATGTAGATCGCCCGGGAAAATCCGCCGCCGAGTACCGGCACCGCATCATGGGCCGCCGAGATATCCACAGCCCGCAGCGGACGGTTTTCCCGCTCGGCCCAGGCCAGCGCTTCGGCTTCGTCATCCAGATCCAGCCAGTACAGGCCGGTGGTGTGCACTTCGGGATCAACGCCGGTGTCGGCAAACAGGCGCTCGCCCAGCTGTGGATAAAAATCCTGCGACCAGTGCGCCAGTGCCGTGACGGCCGGGCTATAGCGCCACGGATACAACGGAGAAACGATGCCGCCACCGGCCCAGGACGATTCCTGGCCGACATTCGAGCGATCCAGCAGCACCACGCTGCGCACCTCGGAGGCGAGGTTGTACGCGGTGAGCAGGCCAATCACCCCGCCACCGACAATCACCACTTGCTGTTGCCTGGTCATGTTTGATCCAACCGTAAAAAAGACAGTGGGCGCAAAAGGCACCCGAATAAATGCGGCTCAGCGGCCCCAGCAATCCTTGGAGGTCAGCCCGGTTGTCGCGTTGTTCATGCTGCGCACACCGGTGTTGGTGAGGGTGAAGTCCCCGCACTTGTCGCCGGCCATGGTCGTACCGGCCTTGCGGGTCGCGGTCAGCAGAAAGGTCTGGTCAGCGATGGTCGGGGTGATCGTGTAGAAATCATTGCCCGCGCTGAGACCGGTGATGCCTGTGTAAACGTTGTTTTTGGTGTAGAAGCGCTCGAGCGTCTGCGCCTGCTCCGACAGCAGCGATACCACCTCGGCGCGACGGCCCTTTTTCAAGTACTCGGTATAGCTCGGTGCGGCAATGGTGATGATGATCCCGATAATCGCAATCACGATCATGATTTCGATCAGGGTGAATCCTCGGATGGATCTGCGCATGCCTCAACTCTCGCTTACTGTATTTGTCGCCACATGATACGACGACTGCCGCCGCCGGATTTTTCCACCAGGGTGGTGATACCGCCACTGGAATCGTTCACGATCTTGCGCGTTGCGCCATTGACGATGGCGTTCAGGGTGGGAATGCCGCCGCTGAATACCACGCCGCTGGAAATCGTGTCGTTGCTGTCGACCACGCCGTCGGCGTTGGTGTCGAGCACCGCATAGTTGAGCATCTTACCGCTGAACGCATCGAGTTCGACCAGTTTGCCGGTACCGAAACTGGAGCACGGGTCAGTGGTATCGACACTGGCCGTGGTGAATACGATGCGCCCGAGCACCAGGCTGGCCTGATTGATCACCCGTTCCCCCGTCAATACGTTGTTGTACACCAGCGGCAGGTACCAGCCCTTCTCCGCCGGATACGTCGTGTCGTTCTGGGTGGTGGTGACGAACTGCCCCGAACTGCCGGAAAACACACCGGTGATGGCCTGCGCTTGCAAACTGCTGACCGTGAGCTGGCCCGATCCGCCATCGACGTCCCACACCGAGTAGAACGCCTGCAGATCCTTGTTGGTCTTGTCGGCGGTTTCGTTGAACTTGCCGGTGCCGACGAATATCTGTTTGCCGCCCAATGAATTATCCGCCAGCAGCGGCTGCGCAGTGATCGGTTGAGTCGCCCCGCCCGCCGTCGTGAACAGCGGCTTGCCGGAGAACGCCACACCCCAGCCGTCGGTGGTGGTCGCGCTCAGGTCGAACTTCCACAGGCGTCCCTTCAAATCGCCGCCATACGCGGCCTGCACCACATTCTGCGAATTGACCTTGAGCTTTACCGAGGACAAGCCATTGGTGGTTTCCGTGCTGTCGATGACGATTTTCTTGATCAACGAACCATCGCGCACATCCAGCACATACAACGCCGCGACTCCCGAATTGCTGCCGTAACCGTTGGCGATGAAGGCCGCCCAGCGACCATCGGCCAAACGTGCCACTTCCGGCCGGGCGTAGGCATAACCCAGATCATTGAAAGTGTTGGCCGTGTTGGCAGTCGCCGGAGCGCTGACTTCCCACAGCGCATTGAGAATGTTCCCTGCCGATGCGTCGAACAGTTGCAGCGCATAGAACGTCTTGCCACCGGCCCCGGTGCCGCCGATGGCCAGGGTTTTCCAGGCGCTGCCGAACTGCACGTCGTAGACACCGACCTGCCCGTCCACCAGAAACTTGTGGCTGACGCCGTTGATGTAGTTCGGGTCGGCGATCAGCCGCAATGACGGCAACACGCTCGATGGCATGTAGGCATAGCGCCGGGTGCCGTTGGCCGAGTTGATGACGCTGACGAAACCGTCGTTGCCATTCACCACCAGGCTGGCGTTCATGTTCGCGGCTTTGGTGGTCAGGTAACTGGTGTAGGTGGTGTCACCCGACAGGTCGGAAGCGGTCTTGTCCGAGGGCGAGGCCAGCACCAGCGGCGAGTTGATGATGTCGCCCAACAGCACGCTGCGAACCTTGAGCCCGGTCTTGTTGGTGCCTTTGCTCCACTCCACCAGATCGCTGCCACTGATTCCGGTGGGCAGGCTCTGGCTGAGCGAGGTCTGCTGGGTTGACGACAAGTTACCGTAGGCCAGGGTGACCGCCGCGTTGTTCGCGGTATTCCACGATTGGTAGGTCGGCGCCGCAGCACCGGGAACGATGGCGGTGTCGGTTGTCCACAGCACCGTCGAGGTGTTCACCGTCCCGGCCGAAGTGAAACCGAACGACTTGATGGTGCCGCGCCAGTCCCTGGGGTCGTAACTGGTCTGGAAATAACTGCTGCCGCTCGCCAGCGTGGTGCCGCTGGTGACACCGCTACCGCCGGAACCCGCCTTGGAGGTGATGTCGCTCAATGCCGCCGACAATGCTGTGTTGAGGCCGGCGCTGTCGGTGGCCTGGTAATACCTGCCCTGCCCGTACGCCGCCGCGTCCGACAACATATCGTTATCGGCGGTGAAGCCAACGGTGTAGGTGTTCATGTTCTGCTTGGGAAAGTCTGCCGAACTCCAGCTCTTGCCGGCCGCATCGACGCCGGTCGAACGCATGTCGATGTCGAAGGCAAACTTGGCGATGTCGTCCAGGTACAGCGTGTCGCCCTCGTTATCACCGTTGAGGTTGTTGCCGTCATTGTTGACCCCGTCCCAGTTCGGCAGGCGACTGCCCCCGAGGGGATCATTGTTGGGGAATGTGCGGTCGTAGGTCGGCAGGCCGTCGGTGATCACCACCCCGTAGTTTTTCTGGCAGCGGTACTGGATCGGGCTGGTGTAGGTGTTTGGCGTGCTGTTGTAGTACGGCGCCATGCCGCGCATGTAGCGGGTGATTTCGTAATAGGTTTCCGCCAATGGCGTGTTGGCCACGGCGCTCAGGCCATTGATCGACGAAATCAGGGCGTTGTAGTTGGTGTCGGCCTGGCCCTGGGTCACGCTGCCGCTCACCGGCGACAGGTCACTGATGGAACGGGCGATGTACCCGCCATTGCCCGGGTTGTTGCTGGTGGCCGGGTTGAACGTCGACAGACCGATGCGCAGATTGCGGTTGCTGGTCACCAGCGCCGTGGAAACGTTGCGTGCGACGTTGATCCGGTAGTCATTGGGAATGGCCCCGGTGGTGAAATCACGCGTACCGTTATTGATGGCGAGGCCGACCACGTAGGCGATGTAATCCCCGTAATAGCGGGTGTTCCCGCTACCCACCGGGTCCGGCAGTTTCAGGCACAACGGCGTCAGGCTGTTGTTGTAGAACGCATAGGCACCGCCAGAGCAGCCGGAGGTCGGCAGGCTCGACAGAAACACCGGATCACCGGTGATCGCCGTCGAAGACAGGCACAAACCCAGCACCGCGTTGCACTGCCGGGCCGGCGTACGAGTCACCGCCGGATCAAAACCGGCGGCATAAATGATGCTGTTCATGCTTCCCGAATCGTCGATCAACAGCATGACATTCGGCGGTACTGCCGCCGCGCTCAACAGTGGCGAGTCGGACGGGGTGAAGGCATACGCTGGCGCCGCCAGATACAGGCCCAATAACAGACCCATGAACCCGGACCACCCGCCAGAGCGTCGCTCAGTACTTCGCATAAACGCTCTCCACCACACTGCGTGAGCTGCCGACGATGCCGACAGCCGTGACCCGGTACAGCGTCGCCGAGGTATTGCTCGGCACGTTCACCGCCGTCAGGGTGGTACCGATGTTCTGCACCCCGTAGAAGCCGCTGCCCGCAGCGACCCAGGTAACGCCCGACGTCGAGTTGAGCCCCGCCGCGCTGACCACCGACGACTCCGCCGGCGGCGCGCATTGCGTGGTATTGGCACACACCGCCAGTGCATAGCTGTCCAGTTGCACCGCGCTTTCGCCGATGCGTAGCGCCGCCTCGGCGGTCTGGAACGATTGGTTGCGCAGACTCACGCTACCGGCCATTTTTTCCTGCAGATTGGCGCTCTGCATCGAAGAAAGACCGATCACGGTCAGGAGCAACAGAAACACCAGACTGACCAACAACACCATGCCGCGCTGGCTTCGTCGCTGATGAAGAGAAATATTCATCGACCGGCCCTCACTGCAAGCGGTTGCGCAGCGCGGCAACCACGTTGAAGGTTTGATTGGCGATCCGGTTGTTCGGATCGGTGAGGGTCAGGCTCAGGCGTACGCTGCGGATGCGTGCCGGATCACTGGGGTTGCTGCTGTAGGTCGAGGCAGCCACATCGGTCGCGGTACTGGCCAGGCCAAACAGGACGGTAAACGCACTGACATTGCTCACCAGCACTTGCTGGGTCGGCGTACCGCCGCCGGTGCCCATCAGGATCTGGTTGTTGCTGAAGCTGTAGACCAGACGCCGGATCGGAAACGCGATTTGCCCGGTCGCCGGTGCTCGCACACCCGTATAGGCCGTTGAACTGTTGCGGCAGTCAGATACCACTGTCCAGGTCGGCGTCCCGCCCGCACCACCGACGTCGGCGGTAACCAGTGTCAGTTTGAGGTTGGTGTTGTCCCAACTGATCGGCGTGATCTGGGCGGCATTGAAGTCGCCGCTGCTACTGGAATCGGTAATGGTGCCCAGGCAGCCGAACATCCCGACCATGCGCAATTCCTGAATCATTTTGCTCAACACAAACCGCGCATCTTCCTGCATGGCAGCCGAGGTGTTCTGGCTGACGTAGGTGTTCTTCGCCGCGAGAAAGGTTTGTACGACGCCCAGCACGATGATCAGCCCCAGCGCCAACGCGATGAGCATTTCGATCAGGCCGAAACCCTGGTTATGCCGCTTCATGGCGTGGCCACCGGGTCGACCGCGGCGCGGCTGGTCAGGACAAAACTGCGCGGGGCGCTCGCGGTGTTGGCGGCTCGCGCGTCACTCCAGTTGATGGTGATGGTGTACACGCGCTGATTGAGGGTGATGCTGCCGGTGGCGCTCGGCCCGCCGAAATTGACGATGTTGGTGATGAAGTCGTAGAGGTCCTGATCCCGGGTGACATTCAGGTTGCCCGAGGTCGGCGGCGTGACGGTGTAGTCGGCCCCGGCGTTGGCGCGGATGCGGTCCATCATGTCGTAGGCGATGAAGCTGGCCTGACTGGTCATGCGCGAGCTGTCGGTGTACTTCAGCGCATTGAGCTGAACCGCCGCCGCCCCCAGCAACCCGACCGTCAGAATCAGCAACGCGACCAGTATTTCGATCAGCGACATGCCTTCCTGTGCACCTTTGCTCCCTGCCCTCATCCGCAGCTTCCACCCGATTGAATTCGTCCGTTCAGACACACGTTCAGCGTCCTGCTTTGCGTGCCCAGCGTGTAACTGAACACCACCGCCGTGGACGGTGCTGCCAGGCCGCCCAGATTGTTGAAATCCAGCGCGGTCACTCCTGAGGTTAGCGTCAGAGTCGCACCACTGCTCATCGCTGGAACAACCCGCAATACATTGGCCGAAGTGCCAGTACTGTCGTAGACCGACAATTCGCCAGTCCAGACGCTACCCCCGGCGGTCGGCCGCAAGCGAATGGTCGTCCCGCGATCGATGGCTTCCAGACGGGCGTAGTTGAGCGCCCGTTGCAGGTCGCCGACTTCGGTGTCGGCCTTGCTGCCCTGTATCGAACGGGTAAACGCCGGTACGGCCATCGTGATCAGAATCACAAACAACGCGACCGCCACCAACAGCTCGATCAGCGTGAAACCTTTTGTACGATGATCCATCGATGCCCTCCGTTGCCGTCGGCTATACCTGCTCTACAAACCTAGAACATTCGACCGGGTTACGTCGGTTGATTTGCCCTGCCCGGCGCACGGATCGCGTCGGGCACCCTGCCCCACGGAGGGAATACACATGCCGCAACAGGGTTTCAGCCTGGTCGAACTGCTTATGGGACTGGCGATCGGCGCAATTGTTCTGTCACTGGTCAGCCCGGCGTTTGCAACGCTGACAGAGTCAAACCACCGACAGCAGGCCGCAGAATCGCTGATCAGCGGGATCCGCACTGCCCGCACCCAGGCAATCACGCGCAATCAGAGCGTGGTGATTCACGGCATCGACGGGGACTGGAGCCGGGGCTGGCGGATCATTCTGGATGTCAGTGGCAAGGGTTCGGAGGACAGCAGCAATCCGCTGCTGGTCGAGCACGCCAGTGATGGGCGAATACCCATTGTCGGCAACTGGTTCGTCAGTCGGTACATACGATTCAGCAGTCTGGGCCAACCGCTGATGCCCGGGCGGGCGTTTCAGGCAGGAAAACTACATATCTGTTCGACCCGCGAGCCGGTCAGCCAGCTTCAACTGGTGCTGGCGGCGACCGGTCGCGTGCGCCTGGCCAGCGAAAAGGCTGAACAGGCGCTGTGTCGAAAGGATAAAGCGGTCAGATTGAACGTACGCGCAGCTCTTTAGGCATCGAGAATGTGATGTTCTCTTCTCGCCCGGCCAGTTCGTCGGCACCGGTAGCGCCCCAGGCCTGCAATTGCTGGATCACGCCACGTACCAGCACTTCCGGTGCGGAGGCCCCGGCGGTGATACCGATGCGCTCGACGCCATCGAACCAGCTCTTTTGCAGATCTTCGGCACCATCGATCAGGTACGCCGGCGTGGCCATGCGTTCGGCCAGCTCGCGCAGACGGTTGGAGTTGGAGCTGTTCGGGCTGCCGACCACCAACACCACGTCGCATTCGTCGGCCAGTTGCTTGACCGCGTCCTGACGGTTCTGCGTGGCGTAGCAGATATCGTCCTTGCGCGGGCCACCGATGGCCGGGAAACGGGAGCGCAACGCGTCGATGACTCGACTGGTGTCGTCCATCGACAAGGTGGTCTGGGTCACGAAGGCCAGTTTTTCCGGGTCATGTACCTGCAGTTCGGCAACATCCTTCTCGTCTTCGACGAGGTAGATTGCACCGCCATTGCTGGCGTCGTACTGGCCCATGGTGCCTTCGACTTCCGGGTGACCGGCGTGGCCGATCAGGATGCATTCACGGCCGTCGCGGCTGTATTTGGCGACTTCGATGTGCACCTTGGTCACCAGCGGGCAGGTGGCGTCGAACACTTTCAGGCCACGGCCGGCGGCTTCGGTGCGCACGGCTTGCGAGACGCCATGGGCACTGAAGATCACGATGACATCGTCCGGCACCTGATCCAGCTCTTCGACGAAGATCGCGCCACGACTGCGCAGGTCCTCGACGACGAACTTGTTGTGCACCACTTCATGACGCACATAGATCGGCGGCCCGAAGACTTCCAGGGCGCGGTTGACGATTTCGATCGCCCGGTCCACGCCAGCGCAGAAGCCACGGGGGTTGGCGAGTTTGATTTGCATGCTGTGCCTCGTGTCTTGCGCGCGAAAGGTCAGATCAATGCAGGAGCCGGTGCGGCCCCTGCAGAACAGCGTTTACAACGCTTTGACGGAGAAGATTTCCACGTCAAAGGTCAGCGTCTTGCCGGCCAGCGGGTGGTTGAAGTCGACGGTCACTTGCGCGTCGTCGAACTCTTTCACCACACCCGGCAGCTCAGTATTGGCCGCATCGTTGAAGATCACCAGCAGACCCGGCGACAGTTCCATGTCCGCAAACTGCGAACGTGGAATGACCTGCACGTTCTGCGGGTTCGGCTGGCCGAACGCGTTTTCCGGCTCGACGGTCAGAGTCCGCTTGTCACCCGCCTTGAAGCCGAACAACGCCGCCTCGAAGCCCGGCAGCAAGTTGCCGTCGCCGACCTTGAAGGTCGCCGGGGCCTTGTCGAAGGTGCTGTCGACCGTATCGCCGTTCTCCAGGCGCAATGCAAAGTGCAAGGTGACTTCCGTGTTCTGGCCAATGCGTTGCTCAGCCAATACCTGTTCAGTCATGAACGGTTTCTCCGGATTTCTTGGATTTGAACATGTCCAGTGCCAGCATCACCGCACCCACGGTGATGGCGCTGTCGGCGAAGTTGAACGCCGGGAAGTACCAGCGGTTCTGCCAGTGCACCAGAATGAAATCGATCACATGCCCCAGGGCGATGCGGTCATACAGATTGCCCAGCGCGCCGCCCAGCACCAATGCCAGTGCGACGGCCAGCCGGGTTTCGTTGCGGCCCAGGCGTTTGAGCCAGACCACCAGCACCGCACTGACCACGACCGCGATCAGGGCGAACAGCCAGCGTTGCCAGCCGGAGCTGTCAGCCAGGAAGCTGAATGCCGCGCCCGTGTTGTAGGCCAGGGTCCAGCTGAAGTAATCGGGAATGATCACGATCTGCTGGTACATCTCGAGCTTGCCTTCGAAGTAAAACTTGCTGGCCTGGTCAATGACCAGAACCAGCAAGCTCAACCAGAGCCAGCTCAGCCGTCCGAAACGGCCAACGGCATTAGGCATAGTGACGAACCTCGCCGGCGCCGTCGATGTTGTCCACGCAACGGCCGCAGATTTCCGGATGCTCCGGGTTCACGCCGACGTCTTCACGGCAGTGCCAGCAACGGGCGCATTTCGGGAAGGCCGATTTGACGATCTTCAGCTTCAGGCCGCTGACTTCTGTTGCTACAGCGTCAGCCGGCGCTTGCACGAACGGCGCAACGCTGGCGGTCGAAGTAATCAGAACGAAGCGCAGTTCGTTGCTCAGCTTGGCCAGGTCGGCGCTCAGGTCGTCCTCGGCGAACAGCGTCACTTCGGCTTGCAGGTTGCCACCCACGGCCTTGGCCGCGCGCTGGATTTCCATCTCTTTGTTGACCGCCACCTTCACTTCCATGATGCGATCCCAGTAGGCGCGACCCAGCTCGAAGCCTTCCGGCAGCTCGGTCAGACCTTCGTACCAGGTGTTGAGCATCACCGATTCGTTGCGCTCGCCCGGCAGGTATTGCCACAGCTCATCGGCGGTGAAGGCCAGGATCGGAGCGATCCAGCGCACCAGCGCTTCGGAGATGTGGAACAGCGCGGTCTGGCACGAACGACGGGCCTTGCTGTCGGCGCCGGTGGTGTACTGGCGATCCTTGATGATATCGAGGTAGAAACCACCCAGCTCCTGCACACAGAAGTTGTGGATCTTCGAGTAGACGTTCCAGAAACGGTATTCGCCGTAGTGCTCTTGCAGCTCGCGTTGCAGCAGCAGGGTGCGATCCACCGCCCAGCGATCCAGTGCCAGCATGTCTTCGGCTGGCAGCAGGTCGGTGGCCGGGTTGAAACCGGTCAGGTTGGAAAGCAGGAAGCGCGCGGTGTTACGGATACGACGATAGGCGTCCGCACTGCGCTGCAGGATCTGCTCGGACACGGCCATTTCGCCCGAGTAGTCGGTCGAAGCGACCCACAGACGCATGATGTCGGCGCCCAGGGTGTCGTTGACTTTCTGCGGCGCGATCACGTTGCCCAGCGACTTGGACATCTTGCGGCCGGACTCGTCCACGGTGAAACCGTGGGTCAGCAGCTCGCGGTACGGCGCATGGTTGTCGATGGCGCAACCGGTCAGCAAGGACGAGTGGAACCAGCCACGGTGCTGGTCCGAACCTTCCAGGTACAGGTCGGCGCGCGGGCCGGTCTCGTGGCCCATCGGGTGCGAACCGCGCAGGACGTGCCAGTGCGTGGTGCCCGAGTCGAACCAGACGTCGAGGGTGTCGCTGATCTTGTCGTACTGCGGCGCTTCATCACCCAGCAGTTCGGCAGCGTCGAGCTTGAACCAGGCTTCGATGCCTTCGACTTCAACGCGCTTGGCGACTTCTTCCATCAGCTCGACGGTACGTGGGTGCAGCTCGCCGCTTTCCTTGTTCAGGAAGAACGGGATCGGCACGCCCCAGTTGCGCTGACGGGAGATGCACCAGTCCGGACGGTTGGCGATCATCGAGTGCAGGCGCGCCTGGCCCCAGGCCGGAACGAACTTGGTTTCTTCGATGGCTTTGAGCGAGCGCACACGCAGGGTATCGCCGCTGACCGGCTCTTTGTCCATGCCGATGAACCACTGCGCAGTAGCGCGGTAGATCAGCGGGGTCTTGTGACGCCAGCAGTGCATGTAGCTGTGTTCGATAACGGTGGTGTGCAGCAGCGCACCGACTTCGGTCAGTTTGTCGACGATGGCCGGGTTGGCCTTCCAGATGAACTGGCCGCCGAAGAACTCCAGCGACGGCACATAAACGCCGTTGCTCTGCACCGGGTTGAGGATGTCGTCGTTGACCATGCCGTACTTCTTGCAGGTCACGAAGTCATCCACGCCGTAGGCCGGGGCGGAGTGAACCACGCCGGTGCCGGCGCCCAGTTCCACGTAGTCGGCCAGGTACACCGGCGACAGACGGTCGTAGAACGGATGACGGAAGTTGATCAGCTCCAGCGCCGAACCCGGAGCGGTCGCCAATACAGTGCCTTCGACGCCGTAACGGGTCAGGCAGGATTCGACCAGCTCTTCAGCCAGCACCAGCAGCTTGTCGCCGACATCAACCAGCGCGTAGTTGAATTCAGGGTGAACGTTCAGCGCCTGGTTGGCCGGGATGGTCCACGGAGTGGTGGTCCAGATCACGATCGAAGCCTGTTTGCTCAACGACGGCAGACCGAACGCAGCGGCCAGTTTGGCCTCGTCAGCGATCGGGAACGCGACGTCGATGGTCGAGGACTTCTTGTTCTCGTACTCGACTTCCGCCTCGGCCAGGGCCGAACCGCAATCGAAGCACCAGTTCACAGGCTTCAGGCCCTTGAACACGAAACCGCCCTTGACGATTTCGGCGAGGGCACGGATTTCACCAGCCTCGTTCTTGAAGTCCATGGTCTTGTACGGGTTGGCGAAGTCGCCCAGCACGCCGAGACGGATGAATTCGGTCTTCTGCCCTTCGATCTGCTCGGTGGCGTAGGCACGGCACAGTTCGCGGGTCTTGTCCGCGCCCAGGTTCTTGCCGTGGGTCACTTCAACCTTGTGCTCGATCGGCAGGCCGTGGCAATCCCAACCTGGAACGTACGGCGCGTCGAAGCCCGACAGGGTCTTCGAGCGGATGATCATGTCCTTGAGAATCTTGTTCAGAGCGTGACCGATGTGGATCGTGCCGTTGGCGTACGGAGGGCCGTCGTGCAGGACGAACTTCGGACGATCCTTGCCAATCTCGCGCAACTTTCCGTACAGGCCAATACTGTCCCAGCGCTGCAGGATCTGCGGTTCGCGCTGTGGCAGGCCGGCCTTCATTGGGAAGGCGGTGTCCGGAAGGTTTAGCGTGGCTTTATAGTCGGTCATTTAAGGCTCTTCATTAGCGATGGGCGCTAGGTGCGGCTAGTGCACGGGCGGCGGCGACATCCGCGCTGATCGCCGTTTTCAATGCCTCCAGGGAGGCGAAACGCTGCTCTTCACGCAGCTTCTGGTGGAAAACCACCGTCAAACGCCGGTCATACAGATCGCCGGCAAAATCTAAAAGATGGACTTCAAGGTGGGCCTTGCCATCACCTTGCACCGTGGGCCGCACGCCGATATTGGCGACGCCGGGCCAGGTCTTGCCGTCGATGTCGACGTCGACCAGGTAAACCCCGGTGAACGGCACGCGACGGCGCTTCAGTTGAATGTTCGCCGTGGGCGTACCCAGTTGCCGGGCCAGTTTCTGGCCATGCAGCACGCGACCGGCAATCCGGTACGGGCGGCCGAGCAGACGCTCAGCCAAAGCAAAATCGGCGGCGGCCAACGCATTGCGCACCTGAGTGCTGCTGACACGAATGCCGTCCAGCTCGACGGTTTGCGCGGCTTCCACGGTAAAACCGTGAACCTGCCCGGCCTGCAACAGAAAATCGAAATCGCCGAGACGGTCGCAGCCGAAACGGAAATCGTCACCGACTTCCAGATGCTGCACACCGAGGCCATCCACCAGAATCGTATCGACGAATTCACTGGCGCTGAGTTTGCTCAAGCGCTGGTTGAAGGCCAGGCACAGGACCCGGTCGACGCCTTCGGCGGCCAGCAGTTGCAGCTTGTCGCGCAACCGGGCCAGACGCGCCGGCGCGGTCTCCGGGGCAAAGAATTCCCGTGGCTGCGGCTCGAAAATCACCACGCAGCTGGGTACGCCCAACTCGAGCGCACGCTCACGCAGTCGGGCCAGGATAGCCTGGTGACCACGGTGAACACCGTCAAAGTTGCCAATAGTGGCGACGCAGCCCCGATGCTGGGGGCGCAAGTTGTGAAGGCCTCGAACCAGCTGCATAACGCGCTTCTTGCTCATAAAGTGGCCGATTATAACCACACCCGGCGGCAGACGACAGGCAACACCGTAACCCAAAGTGATCGAGCCGACAAAACTGCCGGCTCAAGCCCGTTTATCAAGGATAAAACCTCAGCTCAACGCCTTGCGATTGAAGTCGCGCAGGCGGAAACCGAGCAGCAGCAACATGCCGAAATACGCCACCACGCCGGCAACCACCAAGGCGCCCAGGCGCAGGAAGCGTTCCAGCATGTGGCCCTGATCCCACGCGGGCATGAAATGCATGCCGATCAACAGCACCGCCGACATCACCGCCACGGCGACCACCAGCTTGAAACCGAACTTCAGCCAGCCCGGCTGCGGTTGATACATCTGCTGCTTGCGCAGTTGATAGAACAGCAGCCCGGCGTTCAGACAGGCACCGGCGCTGATCGCCAACGCCAGCCCGGCGTGCGCCAGCGGACCGATCAGCACCAGGTTGAACAACTGCGTGACCACCAGGGTGAAGATTGCAATTTTTACCGGTGTGCGGATGTTCTGTTGCGCATAGAAGCCCGGCGCCAGCACTTTGATCACGATAATGCCGAGCAGACCGACAGAGTAGGCAATCAACGCGCGCTGAGTCATGGCGGCGTCAAACCCGCTGAACTGGCCGTACTGGAACAGCGAAACCGTCAACGGCTCGGCCAGAATCCCCAGTGCCAAAGCACACGGCAACACCAGTACGAAGCACAGCCGCAGGCCCCAGTCGAGAATCCGCGAGTACTCGTGACGGTCCTTGCTGGCGTAGGTCTTGGCCAATGTCGGCAACAGAATCGTGCCCAGCGCCACACCCAGCACGCCGGACGGCAATTCCATCAGGCGGTCGGCGTAGTACATCCACGACACCGAGCCCGCCACCAGAAACGAGGCGAAGATGGTGTTGATGATCAGGGAAATCTGGCTGACCGAGACACCGATGATCGCCGGCAACATCTGCTTCATCACCCGCCAGACACCGGTATCGCGCAGATTCAGGCGTGGCAGCACCAGCATGCCGATCTTTTTCAGGTGCGGCAGTTGATAGAGCAACTGCGCCAGACCGCCAACCAGCACCGCCCAGCCGAGCGCCATGACCGGTGGATCGAAGTACGGCGTCAGGAACAGCGAAAACACGATCATGCTGACGTTGAGCAAGGTCGGCACGAACGCCGGCACCGAGAAACGGTTCCAGGTATTGAGAATCGCACCCGCCAGAGAGGACAGGGAGATCAGCAATATATAGGGGAAGGTCACTCGCAGCAGGTCAGAGGTCAGCTGGAATTTTTCCGGTGTGTTGGCAAAACCGGGGGCGGTGGCCCAGATCACCCAGGGCGCGGCAATCATGCCCAGCGCCGTCACCAGCGCCAGAACCAGCGTCAGAAGTCCCGTCACATAGGCAATGAAGGTGCGGGTCGCCTCCTCGCCCTTCTGACTTTTGTACTCGGCAAGAATCGGCACAAACGCCTGGGAAAACGCACCCTCGGCGAAGATTCGCCGCAGCAGATTGGGCAGTTTGAAGGCGATGAAGAAGGCGTCTGTCGCCATTCCGGCGCCGAATGTACGCGCAATGAGCGTGTCGCGGACAAACCCGAGAATCCGGGAAAGCATCGTGATAGAGCTGACGGCGGCCAACGATTTGAGCAGATTCATTGAAGGAATTTGTGCCTGTCGATAAACAGCAGGCGAACAATGCGCCTACTTGTGCGATACTCCGCGCCGCAACAGCACAGAGCCAAAGCTCGCGAGTTTACAGGTCAAGCGCCGGAAATAAATATTCTGAGCCACCGACCGCATGAAAACGTGACGAGCGAAGGCAAGACAAGGCGAAAACAGGCGAGAAAGCGGAGTTGACGAACGTCAATGAGCATTTCGAGCCTGATTTCAACGCAGTATTGTCGAGCGCAGTAGTTTTCATGGGGTCGGAACCTACCACTTAGCGGAACGTTTCGACCGCCCTTGACAAGACTTCTCTTCATCGGCATGATTCGCGGCCTATTTTGTTTGCTATTTCCTAAAAAGTCTTTCGAGGAGCTCGACGGTGGCCAACTCACCTTCCGCCAAAAAACGTGCAAAACAGGCTGAGAAGCGTCGCAGCCACAACGCCAGCCTGCGTTCCATGGTTCGTACCTACATCAAGAATGTAGTTAAAGCCATCGACGCAAAAGACGCTGAAAAAGCTCAAGCTGCATACGTTCTGGCTGTGCCAGTTATCGACCGCATGGCCGATAAAGGCATCATCCACAAGAACAAGGCTGCTCGTCATAAGAGCCGTCTGAATGGCCACGTCAAGGCACTGAAAGAAGCTGCCTAAGCGACGTAGTCATTAAAAAACCGACCTCAGGGTCGGTTTTTTATTGCCTGCGATTTGCTGAAAACAACGCAAAAAAAAGAGGAGCCAACGGCTCCCCTTTTTATTTACGTCCAAATTAATGGACTGGCGCCCACGGCAGAATCGGGATCGCTGTCACCGCATTCTGCGGACTACCCTCGATCAGGCGATCGCTATAGACCAGATAAACCAGCGTATTGCGCTTCTTGTCGAGGAAACGCACCACCTGCATGGTCTTGAACACCAGCGAAGTGCGCTCCTTGAACACCTCTTCGCCATCCTTCAACTCACCCTTGAAGTTGATAGAACCCACCTGACGACAAGCAATGGACGCCTCGGCACGATCCTCGGCCAACCCCAAGCCACCCTTCACGCCACCAGTCTTGGCGCGCGACAGATAACAGGTCACACCCTCGACTTTCGGATCATCGAACGCCTCGACCACAATCCGGTCGTTCGGCCCGACAAACTTGAACACCGTCGATACCTGGCCGATTTCCTCGGCCGAGGCCAGCAATGGCAACGCCATCAGCAAGCCCAACAATCCTTTTGCCATGCGCATTGCGCGTTTCCTCAAACAAGAATCAGGTTGTCACGGTGAACCAGTTCCGGCTCAGCCATGTAACCCAGCAAACCGACAATCGCATCTGACGACTGACCGATGATTTTTTGTGCTTCCAGCGCGCTGTAGTTGGCCAGGCCACGGGCGATTTCTCGACCGTCCGGCGCCACGCAAACCACCATTTCGCCGCGACGGAAACTGCCCTGCACCAACTTGACGCCGACCGGCAGCAAGCTTTTGTTGCCCTGGGACAACGCCGAGACCGCACCATCATCCAGCACCAGCGTGCCACGAGTTTGAAGATGCCCGGCCAGCCACTGCTTGCGTGCCGCCAGCATCCCGCGCTCAGGCGACAGCAACGTACCGATTCGCTCGCCCGCTTTCAGACGATCGAGCACTCGCTCCAGACGCCCACCGACAATAATGGTGTGCGCCCCGGAACGGGCCGCCAGACGCGCCGCGCGCAACTTGGTCTGCATGCCGCCACGACCCAGCGCACCGCCGGTGCCACCCGCCACCGCATCCAGGCTCGGATCATCGGCGCGCGCTTCGTAAATCAATTGCGCGTCGGGATTGTTGCGCGGATCGGCATCGAACATGCCGTCGCGATCCGTCAGGATCACCAGCAGATCAGCCTCGACCAGGTTGGCCACCAGCGCGGCGAGCGTGTCGTTGTCGCCGAAACGGATTTCGTCGGTGACCACAGTGTCGTTTTCGTTGATCACCGGGATGACCTTCAGCTCGACCAGCGCACGCAAGGTGCTGCGGGCGTTCAGGTAGCGCTTGCGATCGGACAGGTCGTCGTGAGTCAGGAGAATCTGCGCGGTGTGCCGGCCATGCTCGGCAAAGCTCGATTCCCAGGCCTGCACCAAGCCCATCTGACCGATTGCAGCAGCGGCCTGGAGCTCGTGCATCGCACTGGGTCGTGCGGTCCAGCCCAAGCGGCTCATGCCGGCCGCCACCGCCCCGGAGGACACCAGCACCAACTCGACGCCAGCCTCATGCAAGGCCACCATCTGCTCGACCCAGACACCCATTGCCGCGCGATCAAGCCCCTTGCCATCCGCTGTCAGCAAAGCGCTGCCGATCTTCACGACCCAACGCTGCGCACCTGTCACTTTGCTCCGCATCATCTTCAACCTTAGCTTGAGGGCAGCGCGACCCAGCGCTGCCCGTGACGTTATTCGTGGTTATTCGTGACCAACGATCGATTTCCAGATACTAAAACGCCGCTCGATTGAGCGGCGCTTAAGTTTACTTCAACGAATCAGTCACGCACGTAAATGATTTCCGGACCGTCTTCGTCATCCACATCTTCTTCGTCCCAGTCATCGTCGCCGATATCGTGGACCGACTTCACGCCGCTGCGACGCAGGGCACGCTTGTCATCCAGCGCCTGCAACTGAGCACGGGCTTCGTCTTCGATGCGCTGATCGAGATCGGCCAGCTCTTCCTTGTAGGCCGGGTCATTGGCCAGGCGATCGGCACGATCTTCCATATAACGCATGATGTCGTGGCAAAGACGCTCGGTACCCAGCTTGGAGATGGCCGAGATCACGTAGACCGGACCGGTCCACTCCAGACGATCGACGATTTCCTTGACGCGAGCATCGTGCTCTTCTTCAAGGATCTGGTCGCACTTGTTCAGCACCAGCCAGCGATCACGCTCGGCCAGTGACGGGCTGAACTTGATCAGCTCGTTGACGATCACTTCAGCGGCATCCGGTGCACTGGCATCATCCAGCGGCGCCATGTCCACGAGGTGCAGCAGCAGACGGGTACGCGCCAAGTGCTTGAGGAAACGGATACCGAGACCGGCACCGTCGGAAGCACCTTCGATCAGACCCGGAATGTCGGCGATGACGAAGCTTTTCCAGCGATCGACGCTGACCACACCCAGGTTTGGCACCAGCGTGGTGAACGGGTAATCGGCGACTTTCGGCTTGGCAGCCGATACCGAACGGATAAAGGTACTTTTACCGGCGTTCGGCAGGCCCAGCAGACCGACGTCGGCCAGAACCTTCATTTCCAGTTTCAGGTCGCGCTGCTCGCCCGGCTTGCCCGGCGTGGTCTGACGCGGCGCACGGTTGGTACTGGATTTGAAACGAGTGTTGCCCAGACCGTGCCAGCCGCCCTGAACCACCATCAGTTTCTGACCGGCCTTGGTCAGGTCACCGATGACTTCCTGGGTGGCGGAGTCAATCACCGTGGTGCCGACCGGCACGCGCAGGATCAAGTCTTCACCCTTCTTGCCGGTGCAGTCGGTGCTGCCGCCGTTGGAACCACGCTCGGCGTCGAAATGCCGGGTGTAGCGGTAGTCCACCAGGGTGTTCAGGTTTTCGTCGGCCATCATGAAGATGGAACCGCCGTCACCGCCGTCACCGCCGTTCGGGCCACCGTTTTCAATGAATTTTTCCCGACGGAAACTCATGGCGCCATTGCCACCGTCGCCAGCTTTTACGCGAATCGATACTTCATCAACAAACTTCATAACCAACGCCTCTCGCCGTACGGACGAGCCGAAAAACAATCAAGACATAAGACTCTTGCAAAAATGAGCGCAGCGACCCCAATCCACGACCTGCATCGCACGCCGGCAGCCCATACAAACAGCTTTGCAAGAGACTCACCCCACAAACGAAAAAGCCCCGTCGCAAGACAGGGCTTCTCCAGCACTCTCGCAGTTAGGCTGCGATTACGCTCACGTAACGACGACCGAAGGCGCCTTTTACTTCAAACTTGATCACGCCTTCGATTTTCGCGAAGAGGGTGTGATCTTTACCCATGCCAACGCCGTAGCCAGCGTGGAATTGGGTGCCGCGCTGACGCACGATGATGTTGCCGGCCTTGATGACCTGGCCGCCATACATCTTCACGCCAAGGCGTTTGGCTTCTGAGTCGCGACCGTTACGGGTACTACCACCAGCTTTTTTGTGTGCCATGAGTCAATTCTCCTAGTGAGGAATTAGGCTGAAATTAAGCCTGAATACCGGTGATTTTGATCTCGGTGTACCACTGGCGGTGGCCCATACGCTTCATGTGGTGCTTACGACGACGGAACTTGATGATGCGAACTTTATCGTGACGACCTTGGGAGATCACTTCAGCCACAACGGTAGCGCCAGCAACAACTGGAGCGCCGATATTCACGTCGTCGCCATTGGCAACCAACAGAACGCGATCAAAAGTTACGGATTCGCCAGTAGCGACTTCCAGTTTTTCGATCTTCAGGTATTCACCTGGTGCAACTTTGTACTGCTTGCCACCAGTAACGATTACTGCATAAGACATGGTATTTCTCCGATAATCCTGCTCACCCAGCTCTTTATAAGAAGAGGTATTGGCTGGCATGGCTGCATTGGGCTGGAGGCCCGATTGCAATTGCGTAAGGCAGGTGCTGCCCAGGAAGTTCAGGGTGCGCGATTGTACGCAAGCTACAAGAGTCATGCAAGTGGCCGTCCATCGCGCCTTGACAGGCCCGGACGTGGGTCCTAGCATGCCGCGCAACCCTTCTGGAGCACCTGTCGCTGATGCAACCCCAAGCTTTCTACCGCGCGGTGGCGGACGATTTTAGCGCCGTCGACGGCATCATCAAGAAGCAGCTGACTTCCCGAGTGCCGCTGGTATCGAAAATCGGCGATTACATCACGTCGGCCGGCGGAAAACGCCTGCGTCCTTTATTGGTGCTGCTGTGTGGCAAGGCCCTGGGTCGCGAAGGCGACGACATGCGCCTGCTGGCCGCCACCATCGAATTCCTGCACACCGCCACCCTGCTGCATGACGACGTGGTCGACATGTCCGGCATGCGCCGTGGCCGTTCGACCGCCAACGCCATGTGGGGCAACGCCCCGAGCGTGCTGGTCGGCGATTTCCTGTATTCGCGCTCGTTCGAAATGATGGTCGAACTGGGTTCGATGCCGGTGATGAAGATCCTGTCCCAGGCCACGCGCATCATCGCCGAAGGCGAAGTGCTGCAGTTGTCCAAGGTTCGCGACGCCAGCACCACCGAAGAAACCTACATGGAAGTCATCCGCGGCAAGACCGCGATGCTTTTCGAAGCGTCGACCCACAGCGCCGCGGCACTGGCCGGTGCGACCGCCGAGCAGAGCGAAGCCCTGCGCACCTTCGGTGATCACCTGGGCGTGGCGTTCCAACTGGTCGACGACCTGCTCGACTACAAGGGCGACGCCGAAACCCTGGGCAAGAACGTCGGTGACGATCTGGCCGAAGGCAAGCCGACCCTGCCGCTGATCTACACCATGCGCGAAGGCACGCCGGAGCAAGCCGCACTGGTACGCCAGGCGATCCAGAAAGGCGGAATCGAAGACCTGGAAAGCATCCGCATCGCCGTGGAAGCGTCCGGCTCTCTGGAATACACCGCACAGCTGGCCCGTAACTACGTGGCCCGTGCGATCAAGTGCCTCGAAACGCTGCCGGCCAGCGAATACCGCGATGCACTGGTTGAATTGAGCGAGTTCGCGGTCGCCCGCACGCACTGATCAACGCCTTGTCATCAAGAAACCGCAGCCTCCGTCGGAGCCTGCGGTTTTTTGTTGCCTGCCATCTGCAGCTAAAACCTTATACAATGTGCGACTTTTAACGACCCCCTCTCCAAGGAGCCTTAGTGAGCACGTTGCCACCCTGCCCGAAATGCAATTCCGAATACACCTACGAAGACGGCACCCAACTGGTGTGCCCGGAGTGCGCCCACGAGTGGTCTGCCGGCGGCGAAGCCGAAGTGGCGTCCGATGATGCCGTAAAGAAAGACTCGGTCGGCAACGTCCTGCAGGACGGCGACACCATCACCGTGATCAAGGACCTGAAGGTCAAAGGTACCTCGCTGGTGGTCAAGGTCGGCACCAAGGTCAAGAACATCCGCCTGTGCGACGGCGACCACGACATCGACTGCAAGATCGACGGCATCGGCCCGATGAAACTCAAATCCGAGTTCGTCAGAAAAGTCTGAATATGCTGTCTTCCATCCCGCGCCCGTCGCGGGATGGAGCTTCGCCCTCCCCCCGCCTCGCCAGCAAATCCACGCAGTAGCCAAACGCCAGTCGTTTTGACCTTACGCAATCTTTACCCATAAAAAATCACGAACCGCCAATAGACGCTTGCTATTTGACGAATAAGAATTATTCTCATTGAAACCCTTTCAATGGAGATGAGAACCATGACTTATTTGATCGACGCCTGGCTGGATCGCCCGCACCCGTACCTCAGGATTCTGCATCGGGAAACCGGTGAAGTCTGCGCGGTGCTGGAAGAAGAAGCCCTGCACGAGTTGCAGGATCAAGGGGATCTGGACGTCAGCGGCCTGAGTTCCAGTGAACCGTTGGTGCTCAAGGAGCTGGTGCGCAATCTGTTCCTGTTCTGCTATGCCCGGGCGTTGCGCCCGACCAGTGAGCTGCATCACAAGATCGAAGTATGAGAACGGCGGAGAAACCCTGCACAAGCCACGCTTGTGCAGGGTAACGGGATTACAGAACGTCGAGCAGCTCGACGTCGAACACCAGAACGCTGTGCGGCGGGATGCTGCCAACGCCTTGAGCGCCGTAAGCCAGTTCGCTCGGCACGTACAGACGCCATTTGCTGCCGGCATTCATCAGTTGCAGGGCTTCGGTCCAGCCGGCGATTACGCCGCCAACCGGGAATTCAGCAGGCTGGCCACGCTCGTAGGAGCTGTCGAATACGGTGCCGTCGATCAGCGTGCCGTGGTAGTGAGTACGCACGGTGTCTTCACGGGATGGCTTGGCGCCTTCGCCCTGAGTCAGCACTTCGAATTGCAGACCGGAAGCCAGGGTGGTGATGCCGTCTTTCTTGGCGTTTTCAGCCAGGAACGCACGACCTTCGCCAGCGGCGGCTTCAGCCTTGGCAGCGGCTTCGGCTTGCATGATCTCGCGGATCACTTTGAAGCTGGCGGACAATTCGTCCTGACCCACACGGCTTGGCTTGCCGGCGAATGCGTCGGTCAGACCGGCCAGGATGGCGTCCAGGCTGACACCCGGTGGCGGGTTGTCGCGCAGCTGGTCACCCAGCTGACGGCCGATACCGTAGCTGACGCGGGTTTCGTCGGTGGACAGATTTACTTCGGACATGACACTGCTCCGCTGTGCGGACGGCCTCAGGACATGCCGTGCGTGCACAGCGCGTCCCGGCGCGCCCGGAACCAAAAGGGCGAGCAGACTAGCACAGTTGTTCCGGCATTGATCAGACCCTCGGGCCTACAGTGCCGAGCGCCAGGCCAGCGGGACTTTCAGGCTTTCTTCACCGCTGGCGCCCAGACCGCACATTTCATCGTGCACCGAGGTGTGAACGAGATTGAACGGCAGCACCGGAAAGCTGTGAAGCACATCCCGCGCATGCTCCACCGAGCGCAGCATCAGCATCTTGCCCTGTGGATCACTCAGCGGGTACGCCGCGCCATGCATGCGCGCCTCCAGCAGATAGATGCCGCCCTCCATGGAGATCAGGTTCAACTCATCGACCTTCTTGGCGATGGCAAACGCATTCAATTCTTGCAGGTTCATGAACGCACCTCACACAGTGGCGAGCCGGGACGCCTACAGGGATATGCCTCGGCGCTACAAAGCACAAGCCATAAACGACACCGCCCGTCTGTTTCGCAACAGACGGGCGGTTTTGTTACAGCCTTTGACAACTCATCAGTGCTTGGTGAGTTTGTCCAGATAACCCATGGCAAACGCCGAGATCACGAAAGTCATGTGGATGATCACGTACCACATCAGATGCTCGGGATCGACGTTCTTGGCATCCATGAAGATCCGCAGCAGATGGATCGAGGAAATCGCCACGATCGACGCCGCCACTTTCATCTTCAGCGACGAGGAGTCCATGGTGCCCAGCCAACTGAGCTTCTCTTTGCCTTCGTCGATGTTCAGCTCGGACACGAAGTTCTCGTAGCCGGAAATCATCACCATCACCAGCAAACCGCCCACCAGCGCCATGTCGATCAGCGACAGCAGCACCAGAATCAGCTCGGACTCGGCCATGGAGAACACGTTGGGAATGACATGAAACACTTCCTGGAAGAATTTCAATGCCAGCGCCAGCAGCCCGAGAGACAGCCCGATATAGATCGGCGCCAGCAGCCAGCGCGAGGCGTACATTGCATTTTCGATAAAGCGTTCCATTGACTCTCACACAAGGGGGGTTGTAATCGGCGGCGAGTATACCAGTCCCCCATGACAGCCAGAAACCGCCCGGAAATCCGCTACCTGCGTGTGTGTGACAAAGTTTTTCTGCTAGTGTCCAAACCATTGACAGCCCAGTGACAGTGGACAGGACGACTGGAAATGGATGTGCGATTGCCGTTAACGACTGCCGGAATTTGCTTCGCCCTGATGATCGGCGGCTGCTCGCCCGGTGAGGAAAAACACCCGCTCAGCCTCGAAGAAAAGACTGCACAGTTCGAACAGTCCCTGGACGCGATCACCGACCCGAAACTCAAGGATGCCGTGACCGAACTTGGCGGCTCGTTACTGCTGCTGGAGCGCGCGCAGCAACGACTCGACAACAAACCGCCCAGAACCGAATACGGCGAAGACGCCCTCGGCGTGCTCAAGCATTACCCGACGCCTCAGGCGCTGGTCGACACCTTCATCAACGGCCTGTTCGTGCTGCACAAGGATGCCAGCTCCGACTACCTCACCGACCTGCAACCGGTGTTCCCCTTCAACCTCAACATTCCCGGCGGGTTCCTGTTCCCCCACGGCGTGGAATGGCAATCGGTGACGTTGAGCAACAAGCGGGTGATCGCCTACCAGCCGGAATGGTCGGAAACCGATCCGGGCATTCAGTTGAGCCCGTCTAGTTCCAACGTCACCAACCCCGATGACCTGACCGTGACCTACCCGTTCATCGAAGGCCTGGATGTCGACAAGAAAACCCGGCCGCGCCCCGTGAGCCTGCAAGGCCAGGTTGAAGTCATCGCCCCGAAACGCCTGCACAGTTTCGATCTGGGCAAAAAGGACATCGGCCAGACCCGAACCGACGCCAACCTCAGCGTGACCTTGCTGAAGCTGGAAAAGAACTACGCCGAAGTCGAGTTCAGCAACAGCCTGCCGCTCGCCCCGGAAGTCGCCAACACCCCGCTCAATCCGCTGATCGTCCAGGCCCGCGACACGACCGGCCAGTACCTGGTGCGCGCCGGCGCCATCAACGAGAGCCCCGAGCAGGTCGGCTTCTATCAAAAACAACTGGTGCACCTGCAACAGCAAAAAGCCTGGAGCGAAGCACTGGAAAAACAACTGAACGACGACCAGCACGCCTTCGAGCAACAGCATCCGCGCCGCTACAACAAGGTCTACTTCAACGGCCCGATCGATACCCTCGAAGTCAGCGTTCTGGACTTTTCCGAAGCCACCGTCACCCGTAAGCCACTGGACCTGCCGGTCCGCGAGTTCGACTCGCACACCACGGCGAAAACCGTGCAACCGCTGGATCTGGCGATCACCGTCTACGACGACCAGGCGCCCAACTGGCTTAAAGGTGCGTCACTGACCGAGGACGAGCTGAAAAAAAGCATCCATATCCGCCAGTCAGTGGAGGAGCCCAGTGCCGCGCGCATCGAGTTCGATCACCGCAAAACCTTCAATGACGAACTGCTGGGCGACGACCTGGCCCCCGGCGAAAGCCCGGTGACGTTCTTCACCGAAAAAACCAGCGGCAAACTCAACGAACCGATCGAACTGCCGGCCGAGGCCTATCAGGTGGACCCGCTGCAGGCGACCATCACCTATGACTTGAACCTGTTCCCGGAAACCCCGGCGATTGCCGTCGGCTCGATGCCGCTGTTTCTGGCCACGGTGGAGAAGCAGGCCTTCGAAGCCAAGGCGTTGCCCAAAGGCCTGGAAATCAGGAACAACGCACTGGTGGTGGATCTGAAACTGTTCCCGGCCAACGAATGGCGATTCTTCGTCAAGGACGACAGTGGCAACTACCTGAAACAGATTCTTTCGGTCAGCCACGACACGAGCGCAGAAGGCCCGGCGCTGTTCGGCGTGCATTATTTCTACGGCCGCCCGACGCACGTGGAAACCTATCAGCGAACCGACCTCGCCACCGTGCAGTACGGCTTTGAGGTCAAACTCGACAAGGCCCACACACAAGGTGCTGCGCCATGATCGGCGCTAGCTAGTGGTCAAAAACGCCGATGCTGCGCCCACGTCCACCGTTGATCTGCCGTAGCTGGGCTTGCAGGTGCAGGGACCAGATCTGCGGATCATTGGCCAGCTCGTAGCCGTGCATCGTCAGGCTTTCGACGATGGTATCGAGGATCGATTCGGCGGCGATCGGCCCATGAAACGGGCCCTGAGCCTTGATGGCGGAAGGTTGTTCGCCGGCCATGCCGGCGGCGAAGAGCAATGTCCACATGCCGTTATCGCCGGCCAACGGCTTGATGGCGCATTCGATACGGGTCACGAGACCCAGGCACTGACGGGTGAGGCAAAGGTTGCGCGACATGGCGGCGACCCTCGGTAAAGCCGGTGTTCAGCCCTTGCTGAAGGGCTGTTTCGATCCCGTGATACTGTCGATGTCCTTGAGCAGAGAATAGAAGAAAAGTCCGCCGCGCAAGCCGCACAGAACCAGAAGGCGCCGAATGGTCATTGTGTGAATATTGACGCCAGAGTGATGGCACTTTTGCCGACGTTCGCGACAAAACAAAATGGGAGCACAAGGCTCCCATTTTATTGACTGCCGCCTGACTTAAGCTGGTTTGGCCTCCGCCAGCGCCTCCTGCGCCAGTTCCTTCTCGGCTTCTTTCAGGTCTTCTTCGCTGATCATCTCGGCAATCACCCGCAAACGCTCCACCACCCGTGCGTTGACGCTACCTTCCGGGAATTCGCCCTCCTCGTTCGGCTCACCGGCAGGCTCACCCACCAACAGGCTCAACGCTTCGTCCGCCTGACGCACCGCGTAAACGTGGAACTGCCCGGCGCGCACCGCCGCCAACACCTTTTCATCAAGCATCAGCGTGGCCACGTTGGCTTGCGGAATGATCGCGCCCTGCTCGCCCGTCAGCCCGCGTGCTTCGCAGAGGCGGAAGAAGCCTTCGATCTTCTCGTTGACCCCGCCCACCGCCTGCACTTCGCCGAACTGGTTGATCGAACCGGTGATCGCAAAACACTGCTTGAGCGGGGTTTTCGACAAGGCCGAAATCAGCGTGCAGGCCTCGCCCAGGGACGCACTGTCGCCATCGACGTAGCCGTAGGATTGCTCCAGCGCGATGCTCGCGGAAATCGCCAGCGGGAATTCCTGGGCGTAACGGCTGCCCAGATACCCGGTGAGGATCATCACGCCCTTGGAGTGGATCGGCTGACCGAGGTTGACCTCACGCTCGATGTCGACGATGCCGCTGCCGCCCGGGTACACCGTGGCGGAAATACGCGCCGGCACACCGAATGCCGAGTCGCCGACTTCGAGCACGGTCAGGCCGTTGCACTTGCCGACCGCCGCGCCATCGGTGTCGATCAGGATGATCCCCGCCAGCATGTCGTCGAGAATTCGCGCCGACACCCGGCCGGTGCGAGTGGCCTTGGCCTTCAGGGCGCGCTCGATGTGGCCGGCGTCGGTCATTTCATCGTTGGCCAGATGCCGAATGAAATCCGCCTCGCTGACCAGCTGGAACAGATCACCGATACGCGCCGACAAACGCCCCTGGTGCTCGGCCAGACGCGCACTGTAGGTCGCCAGACGCGCCACCGCGTCGGCGGTCAGCGGCGCCATGCCTTCTTCCGAAGTACGGGTTTTCAGCAACTGGGCAAACTGCTCCAGGCTTTCGTCGACCATCGGGATGTCTTCGTCGAAATCCACCAGGACGCGGAACATCTCCTGGAAGTCCGGATCGAGATCCTGCAACGTGTAATACAGCGACCGCGCACCGATGATGATGACTTTGACATTCAACGGAATGAACTGCGGATTGAGCGTCACGGTGGCGAAACGGCCCATCTCGCCCAGTGGCGATTCCATTTTCAGCTTGCGCGATTGCAGGGCGCGCTTGAGCGCATCCCACACGAACGGCTCGCCGAGCATTTTTTCCGCTTCAAGGATCAGGAAACCACCGTTGGCGCGGTGCAGCGCACCCGGACGCAATTGGCGATACGTGGTGTAGAGCGCGCCCTGATCGGTGGTGTATTCGATGCGGCCGAACAGGTTTTCATACGTCGGATGCGGCTCGAACACCACCGGCGCACCGCCGCTGCTCGGATGCCCGACCACCAGGCTCGGCGCGTATTGTTCTTCCAGCAGCTTGCGTGCGACTGCATCGGTCTTGCTGTCATCGACCAGTTGCTCGACCACGGTTTTCAGCAGGTAAACCTGCACGGCTTGCAGATAACCGCAGACCGCCGCGTTTTCCGCGTACTTTTCCGACAGCGGCGAAAGCAATGGTTGCAGGGCCAACGTGATGGTTTCTTCGTTGAGCTGACGCAACTGATTGCTCGACTCGCGCTTCCATTGCGGCAGGCTGGCGAGCTCTTCGTTCAGGCGTTCTTCGAGGCCGGAAATGTCCTCGTGAAAACGCTCGCGCTCGGCTTCCGGCAACTGGGCGAATTCGGCCTCGTCCAGCGCCTTGCCTTCGAGCATCGGCGTGAACGCGATGTTGCTGCTGTCGCGGTAAAGGGCGACGTCTTTTTCCAGGGCCAGACGCTCGATGATGTCCAGCGCCTTGTCGTAGCGCTGGTTGAAGGCGCGGTCGATGGCACTTTTCTTCTGCTGGTAGGACGGGTGTTCGAACACGGCGGGAAAAGTCGACAGCAAGTTGTCGATCAAGCCGTTGATGTCACCGATGAACGCAGCGGCAGTGCCCGACGGCAACTCCAGGGCGCGAGGTTCGCGCGGCTCATCGAAATTGTTGACGTAGACCCAGTCCGCCGGGGTCTGCAGGCGTTTGCCTTCGGCCTTCAGGTAGCGTTTGACGAACGAGAAACGGCCGGTGCCGGGCTCGCCCATGACGAATACGTTGTAACCGGGGCGTGGCATGGCCACACCGAACTGCAAGGCTTCGACCGCACGTTCCTGGCCAAGCACACCGCGAAAGGGCTCCAGATCATTGGTGGTAGTGAAGCTGAACTGTTCAGCGGAAAACGGACGGGTCAGCGCTTCGGGCGCTAGACGCAAGCTGGCAGCAACAGGATCAGGCATCGGGCTTCCTTAACAATCAGGCGGGGCAGATAGCGGCATTCTGGCGCTGCCCGTGCCCCACTGGCAAGGCGCGCCACACGACAAAGCATAGACAACCGGCCAACCCCGCGGCCGGCCCCGTGGAACCGGGGTTTATTCCAAATATTGTGCAAAAAATCACGGAACCGCCGGAACGTGCCTAAACTCCAAACTGCGCGGCTGGAACTAATACCGGCCCACTGGCGCCACAAGGTCTGTACGAAAAATCGCCAAGCGGCGTTTTTCGGTAGAGAGCGGGGCCAGAACCCTGTCCATTGGTATG
Organism: Pseudomonas sp. GW822-FHT03F08; assembly: GCF_058801265.1. NCBI lineage: Bacteria > Pseudomonadati > Pseudomonadota > Gammaproteobacteria > Pseudomonadales > Pseudomonadaceae > Pseudomonas > Pseudomonas sp. GW822-FHT03F08. The sequence goes on from NZ_JBXANC010000010.1 coordinate 37,894, forward strand.
CACACAAAGAGAACAAAGCTATGAAACGGATTCTTCTCGGTACTCTCTTCACCGTTGTATCACTCAACGCCATGGCTCAGGCGCCAGGCGGTCCGGATTGCGGTTGGGGCAACATGCTGTTCGAAGGTCAGCGTGGCACCCCGGCTCACTTCCTGGCATCCACCACTAACGGCACCTCCGGCAACGCGACGTTCGGCATGACTTCCGGCACCAACGGTTGCTCCACCAACGCGTCGCTGACCTATGGCGGCAAATCCTGGTTTGCCATGAATGGCATGATGAACGAGCTGTCCGAAGACATGGCAAAAGGCAACGGCGAAGCGCTGACGACCTATGCCGTGGTACTGGGCGTGGCGCCGGAAGACCGTGCGCACTTCGCCGCCGTCACTCACGAGCACTTCCAGCAGATCTTCAGCAAGGCTGACGTGACCGCCGAAGACGTGCATACCAACACCCTGGCCGTCCTGAAAGCAGACCCTCGTCTGGCCAAGTACGCGACTCAGGCTTAAGCTCGACCCCACCCGCTTCTTTCGGGAAGCGGGTTTTGTTTTTTCGGCCCGCCCCTCCTTGGGTCTTTTGTTTTTTTCGACTTAAGTTGCCACCTATGCTCAAACGCCTTGCCTGGCTGGCGCTGTGTGTCTGCGCCCCGCTGTCCGCCGCGCCCCACATCGACCCTCAACGTTTGCAGCAACTGGCCAACGATCGTTTCTGGATTTCCCTCGGCCACTACGAAACTGCCAAACTCGGCGGCTGGCGCAGTTACGTCAGCGACAAGAAGTTCTTCCTCGCCCCCGACGGCAACGAGCACCCCGACCACGAACTGGCCGCCACCGTCCAGGCGCTGTACGCCCCGGCCAGTCTCGGCGAGCAACACGCGCAGTGCGTCTACCCGGCGCGCACGCGCTGGCTGAAAGATCAACTCAACCTGACCGACCTGCCAGCGCCGGACTGCGCCGACTTCAAAAAATGGTTCAAGGACGTCTCGCCCCACAGCGCGGTGATGATTTTCCCGGCGGCCTACCTCAACAGCCCGTCGTCGATGTTCGGCCACACCCTGCTGCGTATCGACCAGGCTGACGTGCAAAGCGACAAGACCTCGCTGCTCAGTTACGCGATCAACTTCGGCGCCTACATCGAAGGTTCGGACAACAGCATCCTGTATGCCTGGAAAGGCCTGATGGGCGGTTATCCGGGACTGTTCGCGCTGGTGCCGTATCAGGAAAAACTCTCGGAATACCGCAGCCTGGAAAACCGCGACCTGTGGGAATACCGGCTCAACCTGACGCAAGCCGAAACCGCACGGATGGTCGAGCATGTATGGGAGCTGAAGCAGATCCAGTTCGACTACTTTTTCTTCGATGAAAACTGCTCCTATCGCCTGCTCGAACTGTTGCAGGTCGCGCGTCCGAGTCTGCGCCTGACCGAGCAATTCCCACTGACCGCGATCCCCACCGACACGGTCAAAGCGGTGAAGGAAGCCGGACTGGTCGAGCACATCGAATACCGCCCGTCCCGCGAGCGTGAATTGCTCAGCCGCGCCGAGCCACTGACCGGCGAAGAACAGGACCAGGTGCTGAAAGTCAGCGCCGACCAACAGCAATTACAGGATCCGGCCTTCAAGTCCCTGCCCCGCGACCGGCAGGCGCTGATCATCGACGCCGCGTATCGGCTGGAACGCTACCGCGCCAACGGCCAGGAGCGTGATCCACAGCGAGCGCAGCGCAGTTTCGAACTGCTGCGGGCAATCAACAAGAACCCGGCGCCGGAGCTGCAAATCCCGCAGCCGGGCCTGCCCGAGGACGGCCACGAATCCCGCACCTGGCAGGCCGGTCTCGGCACTCGCGGTGACCGCGCGTTCGGCGAGTACGGCTTGCGTATGGCCTACCACGATCTCAACGACAACGCCGAGAGTTTCCCCCTCGGCGCGCAGATCGAAATCCTGCAAATGAAGCTGCGCCAGTACGAAGGCAATCACTGGCAGTTCCAGCAGCTGGATCTGGCGACCATCCGCTCGCTGACACCACGCAATGCGCTGTTGCAGCCGCTGTCGTGGCAAGTTACCGGCGGTCTGGAGCGAGTGCCGGGCAAGCATGACGACGAAACCCTGGTCAGCCATGTCAACGGTGGCGGTGGCGGCACTTGGGCGCTGGGTGATGATGTACTGGGGTTTGCGCTCGGCACCGTACGTGTTGAACACAACAATGATTTCGCCGGGTTCGTTTCCCCCGCAGGTGGTTTCAATACCGGTGTGCTGTGGAAAAACCCGTTGGGCAATCTCAGTGTGGAGGCCAAAGGCGATTACTTCTTCAATGGCGAAGTGCGCCGCAGCCTGAGCCTGAACCAGCAGTGGGAGTTATCCCGCAACCTCGGCCTGCGCCTCAGCGCCCAGCGTGAGTTCAGCCATCTGGCAACGCCGGAGACCGAAGTGATGCTTGAGGTGAAGTGGTATCACTACTGAGGTTTTGATCTTTCTTTCACGCCTCATCGACGAATCCGCTTCTAGACTTTCCCTATCAGCCGGATAACGGCGCGGGAGAGTGTGATGTGGCGGTATGCGGTTTTTGCGGGCGTGTTGCTGTTGCTGGGTGGCTGTCAAAGCACCCACGAAGATCTGATTGCCAAGGGTTACCCACCGGCGTTCGCCGACGGTTTCGATGACGGTTGCATCAGCGGTCGTCAGGCGGCTGGTTCGATCAGCGGCGAGTTTCGCAAGAACGTGCCGCGCTACCTTAAGGACAAGCAATACGCCGAGGGCTGGAGCGACGGTTTCCGCCAATGTCAGGCGATGCTGGAAAACAAGGACCGCGAAGACTATCGCAACGAACATTGGGACGAGCGCGAACGGGCCTGGCAGCAACAGAAGGATCAGGGCGCCGCGCGGGCTTATCGCTCGCAGTAGGTCGTTTCCAGACATCCAGTGAAACTCATTGCCTGCGACCATGGCCCAACGGTTGTCACAGGAGGTCACCATGAGCCGTGCTTTCGTCAACGAAGACAATGCCGCCGCGCAGGCCGACCAGCCGGTCGAACGGCAGGTCAGCACCCAGCCCAATTACGTCACGCCACAGGGGCTTGCCCAGTTGCAGGCGAAAGTCGCCGAACTGCAAACCCTGCATGCTGAACAGGCGGCCATGGGCGAGCAGGCCGACAAACAGCGCCTGGCCGATCTCGAACGGGATTTACGTTATTTCAATCAGCGGGTCGGCAGCGCCCAGGTCGCGCTCGCCCCGACCTCGACCGACAAGGTGCAGATCGGCAGCTGGGTGACATACGCCGATGAACACGCCACCGAGCGCCGTGTGCAACTGGTCGGTGAAGATCAGGCCGATGCGGCCAACGGCCTGATCAACTGGGCCTCACCGCTGGGCCGCGCACTGCTCGGCGCCCGGCTCAACGACGAAGTGCTGTGGCAGCGCCCGGCCGGCAATCAACTGATCGAAGTGATCCGCATCGATCTGCCTTAAACCACGCCTTGCGCCAGCATCGCGTCGGCGACTTTGACGAAGCCGGCGATGTTCGCGCCTTTGACGTAGTTGATCCGCCCGTTTTCCTCACCGTAATGCACGCAAGCGTGGTGGATCGACTGCATGATCGCGTGCAGCTTGCTGTCCACCTCGCCTGCCGTCCACAGCAGACGCATGGCGTTCTGCGACATCTCCAGACCGCTGACCGCCACGCCGCCGGCATTCGATGCCTTGCCCGGCGCGAACAGGATGCCGGCCTCGATAAAGATATCCACAGCCTCAAGGGTGGTCGGCATGTTCGCGCCTTCGGCCACACACACGCAGCCGTTACGCAGCAAGGTGCGGGCGGCTTCGGCGTCGAGTTCGTTCTGGGTGGCGCATGGCAGTGCGATGTCGCACGACAACGACCATGGCAACTGACCGGCGCGGAACTCCAGGCCGAATGCCGCCGCCAATTCGCTGATCCGCCCGCGCTTGACGTTCTTCAGTTCCAGCAGCGCCAGCCACTGTTCTTCGCTCAGGCCTGCCTCGCAGTACAACGTGCCTTCGGAATCGGACAGGGAAATCACCTTGCCGCCCAGATCCATCACCTTGCGGGCCGCATATTGCGCGACGTTACCGGAACCGGAGATCGCCACGCGCTTGCCTTCGACGGTCTGCTCCCGGCGCTTGAGCATTTCTTCGGCGAAATAAACACAACCGAAACCGGTGGCTTCCGGGCGGATCAGGCTGCCGCCATAGGTCATGCCCTTGCCGGTCAGCACGCTGGTGAACTGGTTGCTCAGGCGCTTGTACTGGCCGAACAGAAAACCGATCTCCCGTGCGCCGACACCGATATCGCCGGCCGGCACGTCCACGTCGGCACCGATGTGGCGGTACAACTCACTCATGAATGCCTGGCAGAAACGCATGACTTCGGCGTCACTCTTGCCCTTCGGATCGAAGTCCGAACCGCCCTTGCCGCCGCCCATGGGCAACGAGGTCAGGGAGTTCTTGAAGGTCTGTTCGAAGGCGAGGAATTTCAGCACGCCCATATTCACCGAAGGATGGAAGCGCAAACCGCCCTTGTACGGGCCGATAGCGCTGTTCATCTGGATGCGGAATCCGCGATTGACCTGCACCTTGCCCTGATCGTCGACCCACGACACGCGGAACACCACCGCCCGCTCCGGCTCGCAGATGCGCTCCAGAATTCCCGAGGTCAGATAGTGCGGATGGGCTTCGAGAAACGGCCACAGGCTGCGCAGGACCTCTTCCACGGCCTGGTGGAATTCGGGTTGATCCGGATCGCGTTTTTTCAGACGGGCGAGGAAGGATTCGACGGATTCGATCATGGGAAAAGTCTCGGCAAATTTGTTGTCGTTGGAAGAGATTGAGCCGGACTGTAACAAACGACATGTACACAGCAACAGACAAAAATGTCGCATTTATGAAAACAAATAGTACACACGCTATAAATCACGGCGGATTGCAGGCAAAAAAAAGCGGAGCCCGAAGGCTCCGCTTTTTCATGCAACCAACCTGTGATCAGGCCAGTTTCTTGTGGCGTACCCGGTGTGGCTGGGCCGCTGCTTCGCCGAGACGCTTTTTGCGATCGGCTTCGTACTCGGTGTAGTTGCCTTCGAAGAACACCGCTTGCGAGTCGTCTTCGTACGCCAGGATGTGGGTCGCGACGCGGTCAAGGAACCACCGATCGTGAGAGATCACAATGGCAGCGCCCGGGAAGTCCAGCAGGGCTTCTTCCAGGGAACGCAGGGTTTCAACGTCGAGGTCGTTGGACGGTTCGTCGAGCAGCAGGACGTTGCCGCCCTCCTTCAGGGTCAGCGCCAGGTGCAGACGACCGCGCTCACCACCGGACAGGTCCTTGACGAACTTCTGCTGATCGCCGCCCTTGAAGTTGAAGCGACCGACGTAGGTACGCGACGGGATCTCGTAGTTGCCGATGCGGATCTGGTCGGAACCGTCGGAGATCTGCTGGAACACGGTCTTGCTGCCGTCGAGGTCTTCGCGGCTCTGGTCCACACAGGCCAGTTGCACGGTTTCGCCGACTTCGATGGTGCCGGAATCCGGGGTTTCCTTGCCCATCAGCATGCGGAACAGGGTCGACTTACCGGCGCCGTTACCACCGATCACGCCGACGATGGCGCCTTTCGGCATGGAGAACGACAGGTTGTCGATCAGTACGCGATCGCCGTAGCCCTTGGTGACATTCTTGAATTCGATGACCTTGTCGCCCAGGCGCGGACCGGCCGGGATGTAGATCTCGTTGGTTTCCGAACGCTTCTGGAATTCCTGCGATTGCATTTCTTCGAAGCGTTGCAGACGAGCCTTGGATTTCGACTGGCGGGCCTTGGCGCCTTTGCGCACCCACTCCAGTTCTTCCTTCATGGCTTTTTCGTGAGCCGATTGTTGCTTGGATTCGGCCGCCAGACGATCGGACTTGGCTTCCAGCCAGCCCGAGTAGTTGCCTTCGTACGGAATGCCCGCGCCGCGGTCGAGTTCCAGAATCCAGCCGGCAACGTTGTCCAGGAAGTAACGGTCGTGCGTGATCGCTACCACAGTGCCCGGGAAGTCGTGCAGGAAGTGTTCGAGCCACGCAACGGAGTCGGCGTCCAGGTGGTTGGTCGGTTCGTCGAGCAGCAGCATGTCCGGGGCGGACAGCAGCAGACGGCACAGGGCCACACGACGTTTTTCACCACCGGACAGGTGTTCCACTTTCGCGTCCCAGGCCGGCAGACGCAGCGCATCAGCGGCGACTTCCAGCTGGCGCTCCAGGTTGTGACCGTCGCTGGCCTGCAGGATCGCTTCGAGCTTGGCCTGTTCGGCGGCCAGCTTGTCGAAGTCGGCGTCCGGATCGGCGTAGGCCGCGTAGACCTCGTCCAGGCGGGCCTGGGCGTCCTTGATCACGCTGACCGCTTCCTCGACCACTTCACGCACGGTCTTGGTCGGATCCAGTTGCGGCTCTTGCGGCAGGTAACCGATGTTCAGTTCCGGCATCGGGCGCGCTTCGCCTTCGAATTCGGTGTCGACGCCGGCCATGATTTTCAGCAGCGTGGACTTACCCGAACCGTTGAGGCCGAGTACGCCGATCTTGGCGCCCGGGAAGAAGGACAGAGAAATGTTTTTCAGGATTTCCCGCTTCGGCGGAACAACTTTGCCCAGCCGATGCATGGTGAAGACGTATTGAGCCATGGAGAACCTTGGGTCAGTGACAGATGAATGATTGGAGCGCAGGCGATGCCCGGCCAGACCATGCGCGTCGTTCACTTGATGGTGATCAATGCTTGCGCGCTGAAAAAAGTCTGATTCTAGGAGCTGGAACGCTCCCGCGTAACCGGCAAAGCTACCTGAATGACCGGTGGCAGTCCAGCCGAGCGGGGCTGGCACTTCGCCACAACTCAAGGCATGCTAGCCGCCCTTTGGGCGTCCGGCTTATAGTGCACGTCGCGCCAGTCCAGCCAAACCGCAGGATTACAGCTTGTCCAATGTCACTCCGCCTACTTCTGTGAGCAGCACCCCACCGGCGCCCGGCTCGTCCCTGCGTGGGACATTGAAAGGCGCGCTGGCGACTTTGGTGCTGTTGCTGCTGGCGTTGCTGTTCTGGCAACTGCTCGATCAACTGCGTGAAACCCAGAAAAACCAGCGCCAGTACACCATCGACTACACCGCCGATCTCGCTTCGCAAGTCAGCCTCAACATGTCGCTGAACGCGCAGATCGCACTCAATCTGCTACCGATCGTCGAACAGCCGCAGTCCACCGACGATCAGCAGGCGCTGCTGCGCAAGTTGCAGCAATCGCTGCCGGACCTGCGCAGCCTGGCCTTGCTCAGTCCCTCCGGAAAAATCCTCAGCGACAGCGCCACTGACAGCCAGGACGCCGACTACCTCAGCGATCTGGTCCGCCGCAGCCACGCCCAGGCCCATTATTTCAGCAATGCCGACGACGGCTCGGTGGTGCATCTGCTGCTGCATCAGGCCAGCGGCAGCACCCGCGGCTATTGGGCACTGCGCCTGACCCCGACCTTCTTTGCCTCGCTGACCAAACAGGGTGACAGCGGCATCCGCCCTTTGTGGCTGGTGGAAAACCGCATCAACCATCAGATCATCAGTCGCGACGAAGCCCTGCCCTCCACCAAGACCAGCACCCTGACGCCCGACGATCTGGCCAACAGCGTGCTGACCGTGCCGCTGAGCAGCAGCGACTGGCAACTGCGCGGACTGTTCGATCGGCAACATGTACTGGAAGAATTGCTGCCCGCGTTCATCGGCAAATGCCTGCTGGGTCTGGCGTTCTCGCTGTTGCCATTTATCGCGTTGCTCAACATGCGCCGCCGCCAGCGTCAGGTACATGAAGGACGTCGTCGTTATCAGGATATTTTCGAAGGCACTGGCGTGGCCCTGTGCGTGCTCGATCTTTCGGGGCTCAAGCAGGTTTTCGAAAAGGCCCAGATCCAGACCAGCGACCAGCTCAAGGCCTGGCTCGACCAACCGCAACAGCGCCAGCAACTGCTCCAGGAGCTGCGGGTCACCGAGGTCAACCAGGTGGCGCTGCAACTGCTCAACGTCAATTCCTGCGACCACGCCTGGCAACTGCTGATCGACGGTCATCCGCACAGCCAGTGCGCGATCGGCAATCAAGTGCTCGATGCCGTGCTCCAGCAGCAAAAGCAGCTGGAACTGGAAATCAAACTGCCGGACATCAACGGCCGCGACCAGCACCTTTGGCTGGTGCTGCGCCTGCCGCAGGAACAGCACGACTACAAGGCTGTGATCCTGAGCATCAACGACATCACCAGCCGCAAACTGATCGAACTGTCACTGCTGGAACGCGAAGGTTTCTGGTCGGACGTGGTGCGCACCGTGCCGGATCACCTGTACGTGCAGGATGTGATCAGTCAGCGGATGATTTTCAGCAACCACCACCTCGGCCAGACCCTCGGTTACAACCGTACCGAGCTGCATCAGATGGGCGAGTACTTCTGGGAAATCCTCCTGCACCCGGAAGACGCCGACTATTACCACCGCTCGCGGCAGATGCAGCGTCACGCCGGTTACAGCCAGTTGCTGCAATGCCAGTTGCGCTTCCGTCACCGCGACGGCAAGTGGCGGCGCTTCGATATCCGCGAACAGGCGCTGGCCCGGGACAAGCACGATCAGGTCACGCGGATCATCGGCGTGGCCAAGGACATCACCGAGCAGATCGAGGCCAGCGAATCCCTGCGCGACAGCGAACAACGCTACCGGATGCTCGCCGAAAGCATCAGCGACGTGATCTTCTCCACCGACAGCAAGCTGTCGCTCAACTACGTCAGCCCGTCGGTGCAAGCGGTGCTCGGTTACGACGCCGAATGGATTTTCCAGAATGGCTGGCAGTCGACCATCGCCAACCCGCAGCAACTGAGCGGCATCTATCACCTGATGGACCGGGTCAGCAAAGCGCTGGACAAGCCCGAACAACTGGCAATCCTGCGCAGTCAGGTACAGACCCAGATGTTCCTGTTCGACTGCCTGCGCGCCGATGGCCGCAAGATCCCGATCGAACTGCGCCTGGTGCTGGTGTGGGACGAGCACGGCGCCTTCGAAGGCGTGCTCGGGGTCGGTCGCGACATCAGCCAGCAGCGCCGTGCCGAGAAAGACCTGCGCATGGCGGCCACGGTATTCGAGCATTCGACTTCGGCGATCCTGATCACCGACCCGGCCGGTTACATCGTCCAGGCCAACGAAGCATTCAGTCGGGTCAGCGGCTACGCGGTGAGCGAAGTGCTCGACCAGTTGCCGAACATGCTCACCGTCGACGAACAGCAGGACGCGCACCTGCGCTACGTGCTCAAGCAGTTGCATCAGCACAGCACCTGGGAAGGCGAAGTCTGGCTCAAGCGCCGCAATGGCGAGCATTACCCGGCGTGGGTCGGCATCACTGCGGTGCTCGATGACGAAGGCGACCTGGCCAGTTACGTGTGCTTCTTCAGCGACATCAGCGAGCGCAAGGCCAGCGAGCAGCGGATTCACCGCCTCGCCTACTACGACGCCCTGACCCATCTGCCGAACCGCACGCTGTTCCAGGATCGCCTGCACACCGCGCTGCAATCGGCCGACCGGCAGAAGTCGTGGGTGGTGCTGATGTTCCTCGACCTCGACCGTTTCAAACCGATCAACGACTCTCTCGGCCACGCCGCCGGCGACCGCATGCTCAAGGACATGGCCACCCGGCTGCTGGCCTGCGTCGACGATGACGACACCGTGGCGCGGATGGGCGGCGACGAATTCACTTTGCTGCTGCAACACCGCTCCAGCCGCGAAATGGCACTGAACCGTGCGATCCATGTGGCCGAGCAGATTCTTGGCAGCCTGGTGCGGCCGTTTGTGCTGGAGGGTCGCGAGTTCTTCGTCACGGCCAGTATCGGCATCGCCCTGAGCCCGCAGGACGGCAACGAACTCAGTCAGCTGATGAAGAACGCCGACACCGCGATGTACCACGCCAAGGAGCGCGGCAAAAACAACTTCCAGTTCTATCAGGCCGACATGAACGCCAGTGCGCTGGAGCGTCTGGAGCTGGAAAGCGATCTGCGCCACGCCCTCGAACAGAACGAATTCGTGCTCTATTACCAGCCGCAGTTCAGCGGCGACGGCAAACGCCTGACCGGCGCCGAAGCCCTGCTGCGCTGGCGTCATCCGCGTCGCGGGCTGGTGCCGCCGGGGGATTTCATTCCGGTGCTCGAAGAACTCGGGCTGGTGGTAGACGTCGGCGACTGGGTGATCAGCGAAGCCTGCCGTCAGCTCAAGACCTGGCACCAAAGCCGCGTGCGCGTGCCGAAAGTCTCGGTGAACATTTCCGCCCGGCAGTTCTCCGACGGCCAGCTCGGCACGCGGATCGCCACCATCCTCAAGGAAACCGGCCTGCCGCCGGCGTGCCTGGAGCTGGAACTGACCGAAAGTATCCTGATGCGCGAAGTCAGCGAAGCGATGCAGATCCTTGCCGGCCTGAAGAACCTCGGCCTGAGCATCGCGGTCGACGACTTTGGCACCGGTTACTCATCGCTGAACTACCTCAAGCAATTCCCGATCGATGTGCTGAAGATCGACCGCACCTTCGTCGACGGCCTGCCGTCCGGCGAACAGGACGCACAGATTGCCCGGGCAATCATCGCCATGGCCCACAGCCTCAATCTGGCGGTGATCGCCGAGGGTGTGGAAACCCATGAGCAACTGGACTTCCTGCGCGAGCATGGTTGCGACGAGGTTCAGGGTTATCTGTTCGGGCGGCCGATGCCGGCCACCCGCTTCGAGGCGCAGTTCAGCAATGATGCGCTGTTCATGTTCGACTGAAGATCGGCGGCGCGGCCTTCGCGAGCGAGCCCGCTTCCACAGGGATTGATGTCGATCACAAAATCGTGGGCCGGCCTCGGTTATTGTGCGAACCGGCTGGTCAGCGAAAAGGCCGGCACGGACGCCACATATCTGGTCATGAACGCCACTTGTCTGCGACATGATGTCGTTTCATATGCCATCCAAAACCCGATGGGTTAGAATGCCCCCCTTTTCTGCCCCCGATCCTTGAGGACCGCCATGTTCAGCCGTGATTTGACTATTGCCAAGTACGACGCCGATCTTTTTGCCGCCATGGAGCAAGAAGCCCAGCGCCAGGAAGAACACATCGAGCTGATCGCTTCGGAGAACTACACCAGCCCAGCGGTGATGGAAGCTCAAGGCTCGGTTCTGACCAACAAGTACGCCGAAGGCTACCCGGGCAAGCGCTACTACGGTGGTTGCGAGTACGTCGACGTTGTTGAGCAACTGGCAATCGACCGCGCCAAAGAGCTGTTCGGCGCCGACTACGCCAACGTTCAGCCGCACGCCGGCTCGCAAGCCAACGCCGCTGTCTACCTGGCCCTGCTGTCGGCCGGTGACACCATCCTGGGCATGAGCCTGGCTCACGGCGGTCACCTGACCCACGGCGCCAGCGTTTCCTCCTCCGGCAAGCTGTACAACGCCATCCAGTACGGCATCGACGCCAACGGCCTGATCGACTACGACGAAGTCGAGCGTCTGGCGGTCGAGCACAAGCCGAAAATGATCGTGGCCGGTTTCTCTGCCTACTCGCAGATCCTGGACTTCCCGCGTTTCCGCGAAATCGCCGACAAGGTTGGCGCCTACCTGTTCGTCGACATGGCTCACGTGGCCGGTCTGGTCGCCGCTGGCGTCTACCCGAACCCGGTTCCGTTCGCTGACGTCGTGACCACCACCACCCACAAGACCCTGCGCGGTCCACGTGGTGGCCTGATCCTGGCTCGCGCCAACGCCGACATCGAGAAGAAGCTGAACTCCGCCGTATTCCCGGGCGCCCAGGGTGGCCCGCTGGAGCACGTGATCGCCGCCAAAGCGATCTGCTTCAAGGAAGCACTGCAGCCTGAGTTCAAGGCTTACCAGCAACAAGTGGTGAAAAACGCCCAGGCCATGGCCGGCGTGTTCATCGAGCGCGGTTTCGACGTGGTTTCCGGCGGTACTGAAAACCACCTGTTCCTGCTGTCGCTGATCAAGCAGGAAATCTCCGGTAAAGACGCCGACGCCGCTCTGGGCAAAGCGTTCATCACCGTGAACAAGAACTCCGTGCCAAACGACCCACGCTCCCCGTTCGTCACCTCCGGTCTGCGCTTCGGTACTCCGGCTGTGACCACTCGCGGCTTCAAAGAGGCTGAGTGCAAAGAACTGGCTGGCTGGATCTGCGACATCCTGGCTGACCTGAACAACGAAGCGGTGATCGACGCCGTTCGTGAGAAAGTCAAAGCCATCTGCAAGAAACTGCCGGTATACGGCGCTTAATTGCGACGCTAAAACCGCAGCATGAAAAACCGGCCAAGTGATTGGCCGGTTTTTTTTCGTCCGCAAAAAAGTTTCGAACGGCAAATGGCTCAAGGTCGGGGCATTGCGCCCAACTGGTCAGACCGGTCATGCCAATTCGTCATTTTTCACTTGCGATCCGTAAAAAACAGCGCCTAGACTGCACCCGCACTGGACATACCGGTAAGACCACAATAATTAAGTCCTGAATCTGATACGCCCCGCGTACGGCAGCCAGGACACCGACCAGGATTCCTCCCATGCTCAGATGGTGCTCGCGTTCAATCTTCCTCCAAGTGGTTCTCGGACTGATGCTCGGCATCGTCTGCGGGCTGACCCTTCCTGAATACTCGGCCCAGCTCAAACCGCTCGGCGACGGTTTCATCAAACTGATCAAGATGCTCATCGGCCTGATCGTGTTCTGCGTGGTGGTCAGCGGCATCAGCGGCGCCGGCGACCTGAAGAAGGTCGGGCGCATCGGCCTCAAGTCAGTGATCTACTTCGAAGTGCTGACCACCATCGCGCTGGTGATCGGTCTGGTGTTCGCGTTCAGCACCGGGATCGGCAGCGGCGCCAACATCCATCTGGAGCAACTGTCCGCCGCCGACATGGGCGACATCGCCGAACGCGGCCAGCACATGCACACCACCACTCAGTTCCTGATGGACCTGATCCCGACCTCGGTACTCGGCGCCTTTGCCGACAACAACATCCTGCAAGTGCTGTTGTTCTCGGTGCTGTTCGGCAGCGCGTTGAATCTGGTGGGCGAAGCCGCTTCCGGGATCTCGCGGCTGATCAACGAGCTGAGCCATGTGATCTTCCGCATCATGGGCATGATCGTGCGTCTGGCACCGATCGGCGTGTTCGGCGCCATCGCCTTCACCACCAGCAAATATGGCCTCGATTCCCTGCAACACCTGGGCAGCCTGGTCGGTTTGTTCTACCTGACCTGCATCGCCTTCGTCGCACTGATTCTCGGCCTGGTGATGCGCCTGTCCGGTCTGCGTATGTGGCCGCTGCTCAAGTACCTGCGCGAAGAACTGCTGATCGTCATGGGCACCGCCTCCTCCGACGCCGTGTTGCCGCAGATCATGCGCAAGCTGGAACATCTGGGCATCGGCAGTTCGACCGTCGGGCTGGTGATTCCCACCGGTTACTCGTTCAACCTCGATGGTTTTTCGATCTACCTGACCCTGGCCATTGTGTTCATCGCCAACGCCACCGGCACACCGCTGGCCATGACCGACCTGCTGACGATTTTGCTGGTGTCGCTGATTACCTCCAAAGGTGCCCACGGCATTCCGGGATCGGCGCTGGTGATTCTCGCCGCGACACTGACGGCCATCCCGGCGATTCCGGTGGTGGGTCTGGTGCTGGTGCTGGCGGTGGACTGGTTCATGGGCATCGGCCGGGCGCTGACCAACCTGATCGGCAACTGCGTCGCTACCGTAGCCATCGCCCGCTGGGAAAAGGATATCGATGTGCAACGGGCGAACAAGGTGCTCAACGGCGAGCAGGGCTATAACTTTCAGCCGAGAAAAACGGTCGCTCAAGCGGCGGCCAAAGAATTCTGAATGATCGCCGTGCCTGCGCACATGCAGGCACGGCTCATGGAGCGAACACGTGATTACTACATCCACCGTCGTCAACTCAGTGGTAGAAAAACTCCGGGCTGCCCTCGCCCGTGGCCAGTGGCGCTCCGGCGAGATGCTGCCGGGCCAGCGCGAACTGGCCGAGCAACTGGGCATCAGCCGCCCGAGCCTGCGCGAAGCGGTGATCGTGCTGGAAACCCTCGGTCTGGTGCGTTCGATGCCGGGCAAAGGTGTGGTGGTGCTCGACGCCCAGGCCAGTGACAGCCAAAGCCACGACAGCGCAGTGGCCGGCGCCAGCCTCGAAGACGTGCTGCAACTGCGCTACACCCTCGAACCGTTCATCGTCGGTCTGGTGGCGCAGTCGATCAGCAGCAAGGAAGTCGGGCAGTTGCGCCTGACCCTGATGGACATGCGCGAAGCCCTCGAAGCAGGTGACAGCGAGGCCGGCGTCAGCGCTTACATCGCGTTTCACGAAGAGCTGTTCACCCTGACCTCGAACCCGATTTTCCAGAGCGTGGTGCAACAGACCAGCAACGCCCTCAAGCAGAGCGCCGAAGTGCTGCGCAATTCGCCGGAGCACCTGGCCGAACGCCTTGAGGAAAACGAGGCCGTGGTGCGCGCGATCCGCAGCAAGAACAGCGCTCAGGCCAGTGCCGAAATGCGCCGGCACATCCTGCGTGAAGGCCAGCGCATGGGGATCGAGCTGAATATTCCGGATGACAATCTGAGTAACTGAAACGCCTCACACTGGAGACCGGCCATGAACAGTCTTGCCACGCCGTCGCATTCTCGCCAGACCTCGGCGGCCCTGCCCTTCTCCCGCCTGCAGACGCCGGTGGACGAGCTGTATCCGCGACTGTTCGACGCGATCCTCGAACAACGCCTCGATGCCGCCAGCCGCTTCACCGAAGAGAGCCTGAAGCAGATGTTCGGTGTCAGCCGCGCGGATGTGCGTCGGGCGCTGACCCAACTGTCCCACGAACAGATCATCGTGCTGCGGGCCAACCATCGGCCGCGCGTTGCCGCGCCGGATACCGAGCAGACACGTCAGGCGCTGCACGCCCGGCGCCTGGCCGAGAACACGCTGGTGCGGCTGGCTTGTCAGCACGCGCAGGCTGAAGATCTGAAACGTCTGCGCGCCTTGATCGAACGCGAGCGCCAGGCTGTGGATAAAGACCGACGCGGCGCGGCGATTCGCCTGTCCGGGGAGTTTCATTTGCAGTTGGCGAAAATGGCCGGGAATGCACCGTTGGCGCATTTTCTCGGCACGCTGGTGCCGCTGACCTCACTGGCGATTGCGCGTTGCACTGAAAGCACGCACAGCTGTTGCGGCTGGCAGGATCACGCCCGGATCGTCGAGGCGATCGAGCGTGATGACGCCGCCGAGGCCGTGTCGCTGATGAACCGTCATCTGGATCATCTGGAACAGACGATTCTCAGCGGTTCCACGCACTGAGACAGCGGCGGACTCAGTCCGCCGCCACCTTGGCAAACCCCGCCCGGATCTTCTCTTCCGGCAGATCATCGGCGATAAACACGATCACGCTTTCCCGTGCCTCGCCCTCGGCCCACTCGGTGTCCCAGTCGAAGCCGTAGAGTTTCAGCACGCCCTGGAACACCAACCGACGATCTTCGCCCGCAATGTTCAGCACGCCCTTATAACGCAGCAATTGCTTGCCGTGCTCTTCCAGCAATTCGTTCATGAACTCGCTGAGCTGATCGATATCCAGTGGCTGATCGGTACGCAACACCAGACTGGAAATCCGGTCGATGGACGGCGCCTTGCTGACCGGGCGCAGACTCACCCCGCCACCGAGATCGGCATTCAGGTTGAAGCCACGCACATCTAGCAATTCAGCCAGATCGATGTTGCCGTGTTCGACCACGCGAATCGGCGCACGGCGGTTGATACGGGTCAGGCGTTCGCTGAGTGCGGTGAACGCAGCCTCGTCCACCAGATCGGTCTTGCTCACCAGCAAGCGGTCGGCGAAACCGATCTGCGCCTGGGCGATGGTCTGGGTCAGGTGCAGCTCGGCGTGGGCCGCGTCGACGAGGGTAATGATGCCGTCGAGCAGATAGCGCTCACGCAGTTCTTCGTCGATGAAAAAGGTCTGTGCCACCGGGGCCGGATCGGCCAGGCCAGTGCACTCGATGACCAGCCGATCGAAGGCGATTTCGCCGCTGTCCAGTCGTTCGAGCAGCAGGTACAGGGCTTTGGTCAGGTCGGTGTGGATGGTGCAGCAGACGCAGCCGTTGGCCAGGGTCATGACTTGCACCGGCTCGTCGCCCAGCAATTGGGTGTCGATACCGGCGTCGCTGAATTCGTTTTCGATCACGGCGATTTTCAGGCCGTGCTCGGCTTTCAACAGATGGCGCAGCAAGGTGGTCTTGCCGGCGCCAAGGAAACCGCTGAGCACCGTGACCGGGATGGGAGAAGACAAACTCGATCTCCTTCAATTGCACACATAAAAATGGGAGCAGGCCGAAAGACCTGCTCCCACCTCACTTCTGGTGAACCGCGATCAGCGGCTCAACAGCACTTCGGCCCACCCTTGCCACCGTAACGGGCTTCCTGACGTTCGCGAAAGAACATCTCGTAGCTCATCACCGGTTTGTCCGGGTGTTTGGTTTGCATATGCTCGACGTACGTGTCGTAGTCGGGCATGCCGACCATCAGGCGCGCGGCCTGACCGAGGTATTTACCGAGGCGACTCAGGTCATTGAACATGGTGCAATCCTCTGGTTACGCGTCCGGCAGGGCCTGGAACGGCGATTCTTTATCCGTACGCTCTTTTTTGCCCCAGGCGGCGATGCCGACCTTGAGCGCATAGAACAGGATGCTGAATACCACGAACAGGAACAGCGCGGTCAGCGTTGCGTTGGTGTAAGCGTTGAAGATCACGTGCTGCATCTGCTCGACGCTCTTGGCCGGTGCGATCACCTGGCCTGCGGCCAGTGCATCGCTGTACTTCTTGGCCAGCGACAGGAAGCCGACAGCCGGGTTGGCGTCGAACAACTTGATGAAGCCTGCAGTCGTGGTGCAGATCAGCAGCCAGGCAGCCGGCAGCAGAGTGACCCAGATGTAGCGCTGACGCTTCATCTTGATCAGGACCACGGTGCCGAGCATCAGCGCGATACCGGCCAGCATCTGGTTGGAGATACCGAACAGCGGCCACAAGGTGTTGATGCCACCCAGCGGATCGATCACGCCCTGATACAGCAACCAGCCCCACATCGCCACACAACCGGCGGTGGCGATCAGGTTGGCGGTCCAGGATTCGGTACGCTTCAGCGCCGGCACGAAGGAGCCGAGCAGATCCTGCAGCATGAAGCGCCCGGCACGGGTGCCGGCGTCCACAGCGGTCAGGATGAACAGCGCTTCGAACAGGATCGCGAAGTGGTACCAGAACGCCATGGTGTTTTCACCCGGCAGGACACTGTGCAGGATCTGCGCGATACCGACCGCCAGGGTCGGTGCACCACCGGCACGGGCCAGGATGGTGGTTTCGCCGATGTCATGCGCCACGGCTTGCAGCGCCTCAGGCGTAATCGCAAAACCCCAGTTGCTGACAGCGGTTGCCACCGCCACCACATCACCGCCGACCACGGCAGCCGGGCTGTTCATGGCGAAGTACACGCCTGGCTCGATCACCGAAGCGGCAACCATGGCCATGATGGCCACGAACGATTCCATCAGCATGCCGCCGTAACCGATGTAGCGGGCGTTGGTTTCGTTATCCAGCAGTTTCGGCGTGGTGCCGGACGAGATCAGTGCGTGGAAGCCCGATACCGCACCGCAAGCGATGGTGATGAACAGGAACGGGAACAGACCGCCCTTCCACACCGGGCCGGTGCCGTCGACGAACTGGGTCAGGGCCGGCATTTTCAGCTCGGGCATGGTGACCAGAATGCCGATCGCCAGGGCGATGATGGTACCGATCTTGAGGAACGTGGACAGATAGTCACGTGGCGCGAGGATCAGCCAGACCGGCAACACAGCGGCAACGAAGCCGTAACCGATCAGCATCCAGGTGATTTGCACGCCGGTGAAGCTGAAGGCCTTGGCCCACACCGGGTCAGCGGCAATCTGCCCGCCCAGCCAGATCGAACCGAGCAGCAGCACCACGCCGATCACCGAGATCTCGCCGATGCGGCCCGGGCGGATGTAGCGCATGTAGATGCCCATGAACATCGCGATCGGGATGGTCGCCATCACGGTGAAGATGCCCCAAGGGCTCTCGGCCAAGGCTTTGACGACGATCAGCGCCAGCACCGCGAGGATGATGATCATGATCAGGAAGCAGCCGAACAGCGCGATGGTGCCGGGGATACGGCCCATTTCTTCACGCACCATGTCGCCCAGGGAGCGGCCGTTGCGACGGGTGGACATGAACAGGACCATGAAGTCCTGCACCGCGCCCGCCAGCACCACGCCGGCAATCAGCCACAGCGTGCCGGGCAGATAACCCATCTGCGCCGCCAGTACCGGACCGACCAGCGGCCCCGCGCCGGCGATGGCCGCGAAGTGGTGTCCGAAGAGAATGTGTTTGTTGGTCGGAACGTAGTCCAGACCGTCATTGTTGAGCACGGCGGGGGTGGCCCGGCGTGGATCGAGTTGCATCACATTGTTAGCGATGAACAGACTGTAGTAACGGTACGCAACCAGATAAATGGCCACGGCGGCGACCACGATCCACAAGGCGTTGATCGCCTCGCCTCGGCGCAATGCCACTACGCCCAGGGCGCACGCTCCTACGATTGCCAGCACTAGCCAGGGTAAGTGGCGCAGCAGGCTATTATTATTTTTCATTTTATTATTCCAGCCAGGGTGGACAAGAAAGACAGCCACCCCGAGTTTAGCGCTACTGGCGGCAAAGGCCATACCCCGACATTGGTCGGACGCCCTGCCTGACTGGCAACACTCGACGTGGCGGGTCTATAGTCAGCGAACCGTCCAGAGGATTGCGCCATGAGCGAGCACCCGTCCGAGCGTCGCCGCTTCAAACGTATCGCGTTCGATGCCAGAACCGAATTGAGCCAGGGTGAATACATCTGGCCGGTGAAGCTGATCGACCTGTCGCTCAAGGGATTGTTGATCGAGCGGCCGGAGCCGTGGCTGGGGGATGAAACGCAGGACTTCAACGTCGACATTCACCTGAGCGACGACACCGACATCCAGATGGATGTGCAACTGGCGCACGACGATCATGGCCAACTGGGTTTCCAGTGCCGGCACATCAGCCTGGAATCGATCCAGCGCCTGCGCCGCCTGATCGAGCTCAACCTCGGGGATGAGGCCGAGCTCGAACGAGAGCTTGGCGCGTTGATGGAGCTCTGATTACTCGAAGAGTGAATCCAGCGCCTGTTCCAGACGCGTCACTGCAATGATCTGCAAGCCTGGAGGCGCTTCCTTCGGCGCGTTGCCCTTGGGCACGATCGCGCGCTTGAAGCCGTGCTTGGCCGCTTCCTTCAAACGCTCCTGACCGCTCGGCACCGGACGTACCTCACCAGACAAACCGACTTCGCCGAACACCAGCAGATCGTGGGGCAACGGACGGTTGCGCAGACTCGACATGACGGCGGCCATCAACGCCAGGTCGGATGCGGTTTCCAGCACCTTCACCCCGCCGACCACGTTGAGGAACACGTCCTGATCGTGAGTCGGGATGCCGCCATGCCGGTGCAACACCGCCAACAGCATCGCCAGACGGTTCTGATCCAGGCCAAGGGTGACCCGACGCGGGTTGGCCAGATGACTGTCATCCACCAGCGCCTGGACTTCCACCAGCATCGGCCGGGTGCCTTCCCACGTTGCCATTACCACACTGCCCGGGACTTCTTCCTGAGCGCGGGTGAGAAAAATTGCCGAAGGGTTGGAGACTTCTTTCAGGCCCTTGTCGGTCATGCCGAACACACCCAACTCGTTGACCGCGCCGAAACGGTTTTTCACCGCCCGCAGCAGGCGCAACCGGCCATCGGACTCGCCTTCGAAATACAGCACAGTGTCGACCATGTGCTCCAGAACACGCGGGCCGGCCAATGCGCCTTCCTTGGTGACGTGGCCGACCAGGAAAATCGCCGTGCCACTTTGCTTGGCGTAACGCACCAGCAACGCCGCACTTTCGCGTACCTGGGACACGCCGCCCGGTGCCGATTGCAGTTGTTCGGTGAAAATCGTCTGGATCGAGTCGATCACCATCACCTTGGGTTTTTCCTGACGGGCGGTGGCGATGATGGTTTCGATGCAAGTTTCGGTCATGACCCGCAGTTGATCCTGCGGCAACCCAAGGCGACGTGCGCGCATCGCCACTTGTTGCTGGGATTCCTCACCGGTGACGTACAGCGCCGGCATGGTCTTGGCGAGGTTGCACAGGGTCTGCAACAGAATCGTCGACTTGCCGATACCGGGATCGCCGCCGATCAGCACCACCGAGCCGTCCACCAGACCGCCGCCGAGTACTCGATCCAGCTCACCGGAGGCTGTGGAAAAACGCGGAATCTCTTCGATGCTGACTTCGGCCAGGGTCTTGATCTGCGCCTGTTGCCCGGCCCAGCCGGTGCGCCCGCTCGGGGCGGCGGCACCACCGCTCTCGACCATGGTTTCGGTCAGGGTGTTCCACGCGCCGCATTCGCCGCACTGCCCGGCCCACTTGGGAAAGGTTGCGCCGCACTCGGTGCAGCCGTACATGCGCTTGGCCTTGGCCATCTGAACCCCCGGCAAAAACCGCGATGATAACGCAGCCGTCGCCGATCAGCGCGGTGCGGCGGTACGGATTTCCCCGCTGGCCAGACGCGCGGCGCTGTTGCCCAACGGATCTTGCGCGTTCAGATCGGCGCCCCTGGCCTTGAGGGCGTCGAGCAAGGCCTCACGCTTGAACAGCCCTGCGTACATCGCAGCAGTCTGACCCGCCCCGTTGCGTTGGTCCGGGTTGCAGTCGGTAGCCATCAATCGGCGGGCGATCTGCAATTCCCCTTTGAATATGGCCCCCATCAGGGCGGTGTTTCCGCGCTGATCCTGGGCACAGGCATTCGCCCCGGCAGCCAGCAACTTGTCCACCGCGTCACCTTCGCCGTGGTAGGCCGCGAGCATCAGCGCGGTGTAACCCTTGGCATCCCGGGTATCCAGGGAATAGCCCGCCTCGATGAAGGTGTCGAGTACGGCGATATCGCCCTCACGGGCGGCATTGAAGTAGTAGTCCTGCAATTGCGCCTTGAGCACATCAGGGTCCTGTTCGGCGGGTGCAGCCATGGTCGCGAACGACAGACAGCCCAGCAACAGCGAAAGATAGAACCGCATGAGTCACCTCCTTGAAGGGAAACGGAGCCCTTTCGGGCCCCGCGATCGTTCTTAGTCGACCAGTTTGGCCGCCAGGGCCTTGACCCGATCCAGGTCACCCTTGGCCACCTTGGTCACACCGGCGCCGTACTCCGGATCAGCCTTATAGAGGAAGGACAGGATGATGTGCTTGCTCTCGTCATCGGTGCTCGCCAGCGAACCGCCAAAGCTCTCGATCAGGTCCTGACGTTCCTTCTTGCTGAAGGATCGATACAGATCACCGGCCTGCTTGAAGTTCTGCTCGCGCTGGATTTTCGCCTGCTGAGTGCTGCCTTGCAGGGACGTCTGGCTGTACCGTGCGTCTTGTGGCTCCTCACGCGGGTGCAGGCGGCTCGGCTGGTAGTTCACGCCCGTATTGCTGGCGCCGAAGTTCATCGAGCCATCCTGATTACCATTGTTCACCGCAACTTTTGGAGCGTTGATGGGGAGTTGCAGGGCATTGGCACCCAGGCGATACATTTGAGTATCGGCATAAGAGAACACTCGGCCTTGTAACAAGCGATCTTCCGAAGGCTCGATACCGGGAACAATATTGGCCGGCGCCATGGCCACCTGTTCAGTTTCCTGGAAGACATTTGCCGGATTGCGGTTCAAGACCATTTGTCCAACTTTCCGTTCAGGAACATTGGGCCAGATCTTGGTTGCGTCCAGTGGATCGAAATCAAACTTGGACAAATCTTGCGGATTCAGGACCTGAACGTACAAGTCCCACTTCGGAAAATTGCCCTTGTTGATATTAGTTACCAAATCATTGGTCATGTGACTGTAGTCACGACCCTGAACTTTTGCGACTTGTTCAGGATCGAGGTTCTTGATCCCCTGCAAACTTTTCCAGTGAAACTTCACGTAGTGCACTTCACCCTTGTCGTTGACCAACTTGTAGGCGTGCACACCGTTGCCATCCATCTCCCGATAACTGGCGGGTGTCCCTGAGTTGGAATACAGCTCGGTCAATGTACGAGTGGCTTCCGGTACATGAGAGAAGAAGTCGAAACGGCGCGAGTCGTCGTCCAGGTTAGTGCGCGGATCAGGCTTGAAAGCATGCACCATGTCCGGGAACTTGATGGCGTCGCGGATGAAGAACGTCGGGAAGTTGTTACCGACCAGATCCCAGTTACCGTCAGCGGTGTAGAACTTGGTCGCGAAGCCCCGTGGGTCACGCAACGTCTCCGGAGAATGATTGCCATGAACCACAGCGGAGAAACGCACGAACACCGGTGTGACCTGGCCGGCAGCGAACACCTTGGCTTTGCTCAGGTCACTGAGATCGTTGGTGACGGTGAACGTGCCATGAGCACCGGTGCCACGGGCATGCACGACGCGCTCGGGAATACGCTCGCGGTCAAAGCGCTGCAGCTTCTGGATCAGTTGCACGTCCTGCAACAGCACCGGGCCATTGGCGCCGGCGGTTTGCGAGTTCTGGTTGTCGCCAACCGCGGCACCGTTATCCCGGGTCAGGGGCGCGGCGTTCACGGAAAAGGTCAGCAGGCCGGCGGCCAATACGCCAACGGTACGGCGAAGGGGCAATACCCCTGAACCAAGTGTGGAATTCATTTCAGGTTCCTCTGTTGTTTGAGGCGCATCCAGGTGCGCCAACCAGAGGCTAGAGAGTCATGACGGCGAACATAAATAGAAAATCCACACTCCTGCGATTGAGAAAAATAGCTTCTCGATCAGAGCCTTGCGGAGTAATTCGCGCGCGATTAGTGGCACTTTGCAAACTAATCGCGAATTGATGTGTCGATAAAAACGAGCATTGTAAGTAGGTGTTTCGCGCAGGACGCGTTTTGCTGATTTACACTGCGTACACCAAACTCATCTGTAACAAGGAAATAACTATGGGCGTGCTCAGCGAGTTCAAGGCCTTCGCGGTCAAAGGCAATGTGGTCGACATGGCCGTCGGTATCATCATCGGTGCGGCCTTCGGCAAAATCGTTTCGTCGTTTGTCGGGGACGTCATCATGCCGCCAATCGGCCTGCTGATCGGCGGGGTGGACTTCAGTGACCTGGCGATAACCCTGAAAGCCGCCGAGGGCAGCGCCCCTGCGGTCGTGATGGCCTACGGCAAGTTCATCCAGAGCATTCTGGACTTCATAATCGTCGCCTTCGCGATTTTCATGGGCGTCAAAGCCATCAACCGCCTGAAACGCGAAGAAGCCGTCGCTCCGACCTTGCCACCAGTGCCAACCAAGGAAGAAGAACTGCTGGGTGAGATCCGCGATCTGCTCAAGGCCCAGAACAATCGGTCCTGAACCCCATGAACGGCGCCTGAAGGCGCCGTTTCTTCACCAGTAGTTTTCCACCGCCACCTGCCCTGGCCGCCGCGTCAGGCTGAGGCTCATGCCCCGCTGCTTGAGCAGGGCCCGGGTGTCGTCGATCATCTGCGGATTACCGCAGAGCATCACCCGCGAATGGACCGGATCAAGCTCAACCCCTGCCGTCTGCTCCAGCTCCCCGTTTTCGATGAGCGTGGTAATGCGCCCGTTGAGGGCCCCCAAACAGGGCTCGCGCGTCACCACAGGAATGAACTGGAACTTGTGAGCGTACTCGGCCAGGTAGTCACGCTGCGTCAACTCGGCAATCAGCTGTTGATAAGCCAGTTCCCGCGCCTCACGCACGCTGTAGACGAGGATGATTCGCTCGAATTTCTCCCACACTTCAAAGTCCTGCAGGATCGACAGAAACGGCGCCACGCCGGTGCCTGTGGATAACAGCCAGAGATCCCGGCCATCGACAAAACGATCCAGCGTCAGATACCCGAAGGCCTGGCGATCCACCAGCAAGGTATCACCTGCCTCAAGACGGCTCAGCTCACTGGTGAACTCGCCACCGGGTACCACGATGGAAAAGAACTCAAGAAACTCGTCGAACGGCGAAGACACCATCGAATACGCCCGCCACACCGTACTGCCATCGGCCTTGGTCACCCCAAGGCGGGCAAATTGCCCGGCGCGAAAGCGAAAACCGGCATCGCGGGTCGTACGCAAAGTGAACAGGCTTGGAGTCAAAGGCTGCACGTCAAGCAGCGTCTGGCGGCTGAATTTTTCTGCGCTGGCGGTCATGCGGAGCTCCCTCGACAAAGAGCTTCAGTGTCACTCAATTAGAGGCTTTGAAACACCGATGGTTTGTAGTGGCATTTAACGCCATCATCCTTAAAGAAAAACAGACGCGTTAACAACGACTTAACAGCCTTCACGACGGGATATAGAATGACGCCACTACTTTAACCACACTCAACTTTAACGCATGAAAATTAATTCATCTTGAAATCCAATATTCCTATCCAACACAGCCACTAAGAACAAAAAAATCCAAACACCCATACAAGAAGCGTCCTACACTCGTTTGCGTGCCTGACTCTTGGATCCAAGATCGCACCCCAGCGAAACACTCTCGGAGACTCTTCAAATGGAACTGTGGAAGGAGCGGCAGATACAGCAGGTGACATTCGCCACAAGAATTGAAACCGCCTACCCGATTCTGCTGACATTTGCCAAGAACATAGGTTTCAAGTTTTGTGGGATTTCAGTCACATCGACTGAACGAGAGAGACTACCAAAAGCCTTGAATATCAATAACTACCCTGAAGCCTGGAACAAACAGTACGAGGAAAATAGTTACTGTGAAGTTGACCCGGTAGTAGCACACTGCAATCAGTCAATGCTGCCAATTACATGGAATAAGGAACTCTTCTCAAAAACTCCGAAGTTGTGGGAAGCGTTACAGGAACAAGGACTGCAATACGGATGGTCGCAATCGTTTCATCACGAAGAAAGTGGCCTGTGCAGCATTCTCAGTCTGGCCCGGCCTCACTGTCCGATCAGTGCAATCGAGTTGTATGAACATTTTGGCTACATGTTTTACGTCACCAGCCATCTGGCCGAGTTGTTCGCGCACGCGCTTCCCAAGCGGCCGGCCAAGGCCCAACCGCCTCGCCTGTCCACTCGGGAGATCGAAGTGCTGAAGTTATGTGCATCCGGTAAAACCGCCTATGAAACTGCCCGAATCCTGAGCCTTAGCGAACGCACCGTTAACTATCATGTGCAAAACGTGATTCTGAAATTGAATGTCTGCAACAAGGTCTCCGCAGTCATCGCCGCCGCCAAGGCAGGGATCATCTAGTCGACGGCTCCGAAAACAAGCAAGTAAAACAGCCGAAAAAAAAGTACCATTTGCGACCTTTCTGAGTGATGACGCGTATCTTCGCGTCGCTGTCCACTCGGACGGTTCCGCCGCACAACACCCTGGGCCGCGGGACACCCGTTGATTACCCAGAGTCCCCCGTCCCATGCCTTTGCTCGATACGCCCTTCGCCCAGCTTGATCTGATCCGCCAGCCCGAACAGCAGAACGAACCGCTGCAAGCTTTCGATGCGGCCGACGAATACCTGCTCAATCATCTGGCCGAGCAGAACCCGGCGGCAAACACTCGGGTATTGGTGCTCAACGACAGCTTCGGCGCGCTAGCCATCAGCCTCTGCGGCAAAGTGCAGGTCAGCAGCAGCGGCGATTCGTTCCTGGCGTTTCAGGGTCTTGAAAAAAACCTGCTGCGCAATGGCCAGGTATTCGATGCGCTGCGCGGCACGCCGGCCAGCGAGCCGTTGGTCGGGCCATTCGACCGGGTACTGATCCGCGTGCCAAAAACCCTGGCGCTGCTGGAAGAACAACTGATTCGCCTGCAAGGCCAATTGGCGCCCGGTGCCCAGGTGGTAGCCGCAGCCATGGTCAAACACTTGCCCCGCGCTGCCGGTGATCTGCTGGAACGCTACATCGGCCCGGTTCAGGCTTCGCTGGCCGTGAAGAAGGCGCGCTTGTTGATCGCCACGCCTGAGGCCAAGGCTGCGGCCGTCTCGCCTTATCCGACCCGCTATCGCCTCGACGAGCCGGCCATCGAACTGCTCAACCACGCCAACGTGTTCTGCCGCGAAGGGCTGGATATCGGTACTCGCGCCTTTCTTCCGCACTTGCCGAAGAATCTCGGCGCGGCGCGGGTTGCCGATCTCGGTTGCGGTAACGGCGTACTGGCCATCGCCAGCGCCCTGCAAAACCCTGATGCGCATTACACGCTGGTGGACGAATCGTTCATGGCCGTGCAATCGGCGGCCGAGAACTGGCGCGCGGCGTTGGGTGAACGTGAGGTGATCGTTCGCGCCGGCGACGGTCTGGCCGGGCAGGAAGCGCAATCGCTCGACGTGGTGCTGTGCAACCCGCCGTTCCATCAACAACAGGTGGTCGGCGACTTCCTCGCCTGGCGCATGTTCCAGCAGGCTCGTGAAGCGCTGGTCGTCGGCGGTGCGTTGTACATCGTCGGCAACCGTCACCTGGGTTATCACAGCAAACTGGCGCGGCTGTTCCGGGGCGTCGAGCAAGTCGCGGCCACGCCGAAGTTCGTCATCCTCAAGGCGCGTAAATAATCCGGGCAAAAAAAACCCTCCGGTCGGAGGGTCAAAAATCCGTGCCGCAAGGCGACGGGATGGGAAGTTTCAGTGTGTAGTCAGGCCTGCGGCGTTCATGAACATGCGCATCAGGCTGGCGACGATGAACAATGCACCGACGCTGCCGACCCAGATCATGGCCAACCAGCCGAGCCGCTGCCACAGCGGCTTTTTTTCGGCTTCTTCAATGTCGTGCAGGGAATGTTTGCCGGTCATGCTTGCATCCTCCGGTTGAGGGAGATGGCGCCGCTGTCGGCGCCATCGTGATCACCCCTAGTGATAGCCGTCTTCATGGGTGACCTTGCCGCGGAACACGTAATAGCTCCAGAAGGTGTAACCCAGGATGAACGGGATGATGAACAGCGTGCCGACCAGCATGAAGCCCTGGCTTTGCGGCGGTGCGGCGGCGTCCCAGATCGAGATCGACGGCGGCACGATGTTCGGCCACAGGCTGATACCCAGTCCGCTGTAGCCGAGGAAGATCAGCACCAGGGTCAGCAGGAACGGCATGTAGTTGGCATTGCGCGCCACCGCGCGGATCAGACCGTACATCGTCACCAGCACCAGAATCGGCACCGGCATGAACCAGAACAGGTTCGGCATGCTGAACCAGCGCGTCGCGATTTCCGGATGGGCCAGCGGCGTCCACAGACTGACGATGCCGATCACCGCCAACAGCACGAAGGCCAGAGGGCGCGCCAGGTCATGCATCTGCTCCTGAAGCTTGCCTTCGGTCTTCATGATCAGCCACGTGCAACCGAGCAAGGCATACGCCACCACCAGCGCAGCGCCGCAGAACAGCGTGAACGGCGTCAGCCAGTCCAGTGAACCGCCGGCGTATTGCCGGTTGACCACGGGCAGCCCATCGATGAATGCGCCAAGCGCCACGCCCTGGAAGAACGTCGCCGCCACCGAACCACCGATGAACGCCTTGTCCCACAGGTGACGCTTGTCGTCCTTGGCCTTGAAGCGGAACTCGAACGCCACGCCACGGAAAATCAGCCCGATCAGCATGAAGATCAGCGGCAGGTACAGCGCCGACAACACCACCGAATAGGCCAGCGGGAAGGCACCGAACAACGCAGCGCCCCCCAATACCAGCCACGTTTCGTTGCCGTCCCATACCGGGGCGACAGTGTTCATCATCACGTCGCGGTCAGTCTTGCCGGGGATGAACGGGAAAAGAATCCCGATCCCCAGGTCGAAACCGTCCATGACCACGTACATCATGATGCCGAAGATGATGATCACGGCCCAGATCAGCGGAAGATCAATACCCATGACTCAAATCTCCTTGGTCAGGCTGCGATCGTGTTCGGCGCCATCGTCGTCGGCAGCGGACAACGGACGGGCCGGTGTGCGTTTCTGGCCAGGACCACCGTCGTTGGTTTCCTTGCCTTCGTCGGTCTTCGGCCCTTTGCGCACCAGGCGCATCATGTAGCCCAGACCCGCACCGAACAGCGCGAAATACACCACCACGAACATGATCAATGTGATGCTCATCTGCATGAAGCTGTGGTTGGAGGACGCATCCGCCGTGCGCATCAGCCCGTAGACCACCCACGGCTGACGACCGATTTCAGTGGTGAACCAGCCCGCCAGGATCGCGATCAGGCCAGACGGGCCCATCCACAACGCCAGGTACAGGAACGGCCGCGAGGTGTAGAGCGTGTCGCGTTTGCGCAGCCACAGGCTCCAGAGACCGGTGAAGATCATCAGGAAGCCGAGGCCGACCATGATCCGGAACGACCAGAACACGATGGTCGAATTCGGCCGGTCTTCCGGTGGAAACTCCTTGAGCGCCGGAACTTGCTTGTCCAGCGAGTGCGTCAGGATCAGGCTGCCGAGGTACGGGATCTCCACCGCGTACTTGGTTTTCTCTTCCTTCATGTCCGGCCAGCCGAACAGGATCAGCGGCGTCGCTTCGTCGCCGTGGTTCTCCCAGTGGCCTTCGATCGCGGCAATTTTCGCCGGCTGATGCTTGAGGGTGTTGAGGCCGTGGAAGTCGCCGATGACCGCCTGGATCGGCGCAACGATCAACGCCATCCACATCGCCATCGACAGCATGGTGCGGATCGCCGGGTTGTCCTTGCCGCGCAGCAGGTGCCAGGCCGCGGAGGAGCCGACGAAGAATGCGGTCGCCACGAACGCCGCCGTCGCCATGTGCATCAGGCGATACGGGAACGACGGGTTGAAGATGATCGCCAGCCAGTCGGTCGGGATGACCTGGCCATTGACGATCTCGAAACCCTGCGGGGTCTGCATCCAGCTGTTGGAAGCCAGAATCCAGAACGTCGAAATCAACGTGCCGATGGCAACCATGACCGTGGCGAAGAAGTGCAGCTTGCTTCCGACCTTGTTCCAGCCGAACAGCATGACGCCCAGGAAACCGGCTTCGAGGAAGAAAGCCGTAAGCACTTCATACGTGAGCAAAGGCCCGGTGACGGAACCGGCGAAGTCCGAGAAGCGGCTCCAGTTGGTGCCGAACTGATAGGCCATGACCAGGCCCGAGACCACCCCCATGCCGAAGTTGACGGCAAAGATCTTCGACCAGAAATGGTAGAGATCGCGGTAGGTGTCGTTGCCGGTTTTCAGCCACAGGCCTTCCAGCACCGCGAGATAACTCGCAAGACCGATGGTGATCGCCGGGAACAGGATATGGAACGAGATGGTGAACGCGAACTGAATTCGGGCGAGATCTAGTGCCTCTAAACCGAACATAAGCTTTCCTCTATCAGATAACGGTTCCAAGGCTGGCGGCCTTGAACCACTGCCCCCACGGGTATGGAGTGCGGCGAACTCGGATTCGTTCTTCTTTTTACAGGCATCGCGACGCAGGGAGTCTGCCGACGGGTCCCGGATCAGTTCCGCGAAGGGTCTTGATCTGGATCAATCAACGTTGAAAGAGTAGTCCCATTTCCGACGGGGAACCGCGTGGTCTTTTGCCGCGTGACAAGTTGCCTCAGAGTCTTGGTAAAGCCCTGAAATACATCGATGGCCGGGTTGAGTGTCCGGGTCCCGAAAAATCGATGTCTGGCTAACTAAATTTTTTGTCATAGCAACTTCCTGTTACAGACTGGTGATAATCTCGCGGTTCCCCTCGTTCAAGACCGGCCCGCAGATGCCCAGCCAAGAGCCCTTGCTGTTACGCCACCACCGTCCCTTTCTTGCGTTCTGGTTTGCCCGGATCTTCACCGCCAGCGGTTTCCAGATGCTCACCGTGGCGATCGGCTGGAATCTCTATCAACTGACCGGCAACGTGCTCGATCTTGGCTTGGTCGGTTTGGTGGAGTTCGCCCCACGCGTGTTGTTCATGCTGCACACCGGCCACGTTGCCGACCGCTACGACCGGCGCAAGGTCGCGGCGATCTGTCAGTCGTTGCAGGCCTTGATCGCCCTGGCACTGGCCATCGGCAGCGCCACCGACCATGTCACCCGGGAAATGATCTTTATCCTCGCGTTCCTGCTCGGTGCGGCACGCTCCTTCGAAATGCCGACCACCCAGGCGCTGCTGCCGAGCATCGTGCCCAGCGCTTTGTTCCCACGGGCGGTCGCCGCCGCGCAGTCGGCGCAGCAATCAGCCACCATCGTCGCCCCGGCGATGGGCGGTCTGCTCTACGCCTTCGGCAGTGTGTGGGTCTATGGCCCGACGGTCATTCTGTATGTCATCGCCTGCACCTTGATGCTCAACCTGCCTGCACGGCAAACCCCACTGAACAAGGGCAAGGCGACGCTGGACTCGTTGCTGGCGGGGATTCGTTTCATCCGCAGCCGCCCGGACATTCTCGGGGCGATCTCGCTGGACCTGTTCGCCGTACTGCTCGGCGGTGCCACGGCGTTGTTGCCGGTATTCGCCAAGGACATTCTGCTGACCGGGCCGTGGGGCCTGGGGTTGCTGCGTTCGGCACCGGCGGTCGGGGCGTTGATGATGTCGCTGTTCCTGGCGCGCTTCGCCGTCGAACGCAACGTCGGCCGGGTGATGTTCACCGCTGTCGGTGTATTCGGCGTGGCCACCATCGCCTTCGGTCTGTCGACGTCGTTCTGGTTCTCGCTCGCAGTGTTGGTGGTGCTGGGCGCGGCGGACATGATCAGCATGGTGATCCGCGCCTCGTTCGTGCAGCTGGAAACCCCGGACGAAATGCGCGGCCGGGTCAGCGCGGTGAACGGCCTGTTCATCGGCGCCTCGAACCAGTTGGGCGAATTCGAATCCGGCCTCACCGCCCACTGGTTCGGCACCGTACCGGCAGTGGTGATGGGCGGGATCGGTACGCTGGTGGTGACCGGGACCTGGATCAAACTGTTCCCGACCCTGGCCAACCGCGACCGGATGCATGTGCCGGTAGATGAGGTGAAGGCCTGACTTTCTCAGGCCAGCAACTCCCCCGCGACCTTCGCTCTGACGGCCTTGCCCGCCAGTTGCTCGACCAGCGTCAGCGCAAACGCCAGTGCGGCGCTGGAGCCCTGCGCGGTGATGCAATTACCGTCGACCACCACCGGTTGATCAACAAACGTACAACCAGACAGGTTATGACTGGTAGCGGGCAGGCAGGTCATGCGTCTTTGACGCAAAACACCGAAACTTTGCAGTGCGACCGCCGGGGATTCGGCGATGGCGGCGAACAGGCGTCCGGCGCTGGCCTGGTCCTTTAGTAATTGCTGCAGCGGCTGATGCGCCGCCAGGTGTTGTGCGCCAACAGCGCCACCGGGCAGGACGATCAGGTCAAAGGTCTGGGCCAGCACATCAATAAGCATGCCGTCGGCGGTCAGTCGCGTACCTCGGGCGCAGGTCAGCATGCGCCGTCCCTCGATGCTGGCCGCCACCACTTCGACGCCGGCCCGACGCAGCACGTCGATCAGGGTCACGCATTGCAGATCATCGATGCCCTCGGCGAGGGTAATCAGGGCTCTAAAGGTCATGGGCGCAATCCGCTGAGTGGTTCATTAAGCTTAGTCAGCTTTGTCCCGAACCGTTCAGCCTGTGCCGTTACTTGATGTAAAGCTGAGTCGACATCGTGTTGCGCGGGGCGTTGATCGATGTGTTGCTGAACGTGAAAGTGCCCTCCTGCCGGCCCGCCAGATCGAAGGTATAGAGAGAACCAACGGTTTTACTGCCGGGCGTGCACTCAGTCAGATTGCCGTTATCGAAGGCACACACCGGGCTTCGCGTGCCGTTCACTTCAAAACCGTCCAGTGCGGCCTGGGGCTGGCTCTGGCCATAGCCGATTTCCAGCACATAAACCTTGATGCCCGGCGCGCTGTGATCGCACCGGGTCTGCACCTGACCATCGGTAATGTCTTCGAGCCCGCAGGACGCCGACTGAACCTTGATGACTTTCACCTCGCTCAGCGGCGGTGCCGATGCGGCGAATGCAGCGGGTGCCCCGGTCAGCAACAGTGCGATCAACCCGCAGGCCTTCATCCAATGCTTGTTCATGCGATCCATTCCCGAAAAATCAGCGCGCAGTATGGCCGGTTTGGCCGCGACACAAAACTTCGCCGACGATCGATACCAACATCCGCCATATTCCTCACGCTGCTGGTATGATGCGCGGCTTTTTCCGGCCCACCACAATTTTCCAGGCGCTTGCGACGGTCTGTGCTTTGCTGTTGAGGTCGATACATTCACGGCGCCACGCGCGCCACGGGGAGCAGACATGCTGGAAAGGCTGTTTCAACTCAAGGCACACAACACCAACGTGCGGACCGAGATTCTGGCGGGCGTCACGACCTTCCTGGCCATGGCCTACATTCTGTTCGTCAACCCGAGCATCCTCGGCGAGACCGGCATGGACAAAGGCGCGGTGTTCGTCGCCACGTGCCTTGCGGCTGCCATCGGCTCCACGGTGATGGGCCTGATCGCCAACTACCCGATCGCCCTCGCGCCGGGCATGGGTCTGAACGCCTTCTTTACTTACACCGTCGTGTTGCACATGGGCCACACCTGGCAAGTGGCGCTGGGTGCGGTGTTCATTTCGGCCGTGTGCTTCTTCCTGCTGTCGATCTTCCGCATCCGTGAATGGATCATCAACAGCATCCCGCTGCCGCTGCGTTCGGCGATTGCCGCCGGTATCGGCCTGTTCCTGGCACTGATCGCCCTGCACAACGCCGGTATCGTGGTCAGTAACCAGGCGACCATGGTCGGCCTCGGTGACCTGAAGCAACCGGCACCGATCCTCGCCACCCTCGGTTTCGCCCTGATCGTTGCCCTTGAAGCCCTGAAAGTGCGCGGCGCGGTGCTGATCGGCATTCTCGCGGTGACCATCGTCTCGATCGTGATGGGCTTCACCCCGTTCGGCGGCGTGACTTCGATGCCACCTTCGCTGGCCCCGACCTTCCTGCAACTGGACATCAAGGGCGCACTGGACATCGGTCTGGTCAGCGTGATTTTCGCCTTCCTGTTCGTTGATCTGTTCGACAACTCCGGCACCCTGATCGGCGTCGCCAAGCGCGCCGGCCTGATGGGCAAGGACGGCCACATGCCGAAG
Organism: Pseudomonas sp. GW822-FHT03F08; assembly: GCF_058801265.1. Taxonomy (NCBI): domain Bacteria; kingdom Pseudomonadati; phylum Pseudomonadota; class Gammaproteobacteria; order Pseudomonadales; family Pseudomonadaceae; genus Pseudomonas; species Pseudomonas sp. GW822-FHT03F08. The sequence goes on from NZ_JBXANC010000010.1 coordinate 71,044, forward strand.
ATGGGCCGTGCGCTGATCGCCGACAGTACAGCGGCAATGGCCGGTTCGCTGCTGGGCACCTCGACCACCACCAGCTACATCGAGTCCGCTGCAGGCGTGAGCGCCGGCGGCCGCACCGGCCTGACCGCCATCGTCGTCGCGATCCTGTTCCTGCTGGCGCTGTTCTTCTCGCCGCTGGCCGCCAGCGTGCCGGCCTTCGCCACCGCGCCAGCGCTGCTGTTCGTCGCCGTGCTGATGACTTCGGGCCTGGCGGAAATAGACTGGGACGACATCACCGTCGCCGCGCCGGTCGTGGTCACCGCACTGGCGATGCCCTTCACCTATTCCATCGCCAACGGCATCGCCTTCGGCTTCATCGCCTGGACTGCAATCAAACTGCTGTCCGGCCGCGCCCGTGAGCTGAACCCGGCGCTGGTGATCCTGTCGATTCTGTTCGTGATCAAGCTGGGTTGGTTCAACGCATGACTTTTGATTCCCAGGCCTACGCCGCACAACTCGAAGACAAGGTCACGCGCCTGCGTGACCTCCTGGCCCCGTTCGACGCACCGGAGCCAGCGGTGTTCGACTCGCCGCTGCAGAACTTCCGTCTGCGTGCCGAATTCCGCCTGTGGCGCGAGGGCGGTGAGCGGCATTACGCGATGTTTTCCCAGGACGACAAACGTACGCCGATCCTGATCGAGGAATTCCCGATCGCCAGCCTGCGCATCAACCAGTTGATGCCACAGTTGAAAGCGGCATGGCAGGCCAGCGCGGCGCTGAGCCACAAGCTGTTCCAGGTGGAGTTTCTGACCACCCTGGCCGGCGACGCGATGATCACCCTGTGCTATCACCGTCCGCTGGACGAGCACTGGCATGCGGCGGCCACCAAGCTTTCGGCGGACCTGGGCGTCAGCATCATCGGTCGCTCCAAGGGCAAGCGCGAAGTGCTCGGCCTCGATTACGTGGTCGAGAAACTCGAAGTCGGCGGCCGCACTTTCAGCTATCGCCAGCCGGAAGGCGCGTTCACCCAGCCCAACGGCACCGTGAACCAGAAGATGCTCAACTGGGCATACGAAGCACTGGGCGATCGCAGCGACGATCTGCTGGAGCTGTACTGCGGCAACGGCAACTTCACCCTGCCGCTGGCGACCCGCGTGCGCAAAGTGCTGGCCACGGAAATCAGCAAGACGTCGGTTAACGCTGCGTTGAGCAACCTGGCCGAAAACGCTGTGGATAACGTCACCCTGGTGCGTCTGTCCGCCGAAGAGCTGACCGAAGCCCTGAACGAAGTTCGCCCGTTCCGTCGCCTGCACGGCATCGATCTGAAAAGCTACGAGTTCGGCAGCGTGTTCGTCGACCCGCCACGGGCCGGCATGGACCCGGACACCTGCGAACTGACCCGTCGCTTCGACAACATCCTGTACATCTCCTGCAACCCGGAGACCCTGGCGGCCAACATCGCCCAACTGCACGACACGCACCGCATCACCCGCTGCGCGCTGTTCGACCAGTTCCCGTGGACTCACCACATGGAATCCGGGGTGCTGTTGACCCGGCGTTGATCGCAGGTGCCAGAAACAAGAAAGCCGTCCTGACCGACGGCTTTTTTGTGCCTGTTCATGACACGGGATCGATCTTGCGCGGGCGCCCGCCCTTCCTGCCGTTGGCCCGGGCAGCCTCGGCCTTGGCAGCGCTGCTCTGGCGACCGTTGCGAGAAGCGATCACCGAGGCGGCCATGGCCATCAATGGCTGACTGGCCGAGATCATGCCGGCGATGGAAATCTGCAGATCCCTGCCTTCATGGCAAAGGGCTGTGCCGGCAAAGCCGACGTTCAATCCGCTGAAGTCTTCCGGTTCGAAATCATCGAATTCCCGGTAAAGATTCACTGGTAGCAGCACGCCGCTGTCATCTTCAAAGTGAATCACCAGGCACGGCTTCTGAAAGGACACCGATACGGCTTGCAGGCTGCTGCGTCGGCGCAGCCCCCCACGATCGACAGCTTCATCGAGGCGCTTTTCCGTTACCGGTCGATCAGCATGCAAACCGGCCTTTACTGTTTTCATAGTTCGATCTCCACACCTTCCTGAGCACCGACCAGGGCCAGCAAGGTTTTGTTTTCTTCTGGCTCGTAATACGCCGATCCGATTCTGAAGGTTGCATTGGTGACTTCGCGCATGACGGCCACTTCGTTCGAGTCCCCGTCCCACCATTGATTATCGAGACACGCCGTCTGCAAACGAGTCCACCAGATTCGGCGAGCCCGCCGCAGATGAACGGTTTCACGGAGCGATTGGCGCAACCCCTCAAGCACTGCAATCGGTGGCCGACGCGACAGCGGCACCACATCCCATAACTCCACGCCGTTGTGCCAGAAGCTGAATTTGAAGCGGGCACTCCATGCACCTGAATCTACGTGCGCATGGGGCGGACAATGTTCGTCTCGCAGCATGATCACCACCGACAATCCCTTGTAACTGCACACTTTCATGCTAACCCATCCGTTAGGTTAAAGAGTTTCGAAAACTGCCATTCCCTGACAATTCCGACCATCGGCATTGTTGCCTTCAATGGTCATTACGTTTTCGAGCCTAGTGCGGGATTCAGGAAAGCCCCGCGCAAAATGGTAAGCAGTTCTTTCGCAGCGGCCGCGCATTTGCTACATACGAAGACTCATTCCCCGGTGTAATCAATCATGCAGCGACACTTCGACGATCTTCAGCTAGGCAGCATCGAGTTGTTTTGCCTGGCCGCCGAGTGCGGCAGTTTCACCGGCGCGGCGCAGGCGGCTTCGGTGACGCCGGCTGCCGTGAGCCGCTCGGTGTCACGCATGGAGGAACGCCTGGGGGTGCGGCTGTTTGCGCGCACCACCCGCAGTGTGAAATTGACCGACAGCGGCCGGCGCTACTACGAAGAATGCCGTCAGGCGCTGGCGCAACTGGTCGAGGCGCAACGGGAAGTCATGGGCCAGCAGCAGGAACCGTCCGGCACCCTGCGCATCAGTATTCCTACAACCTACGCCCACCACCGGATCCTGCCGCTGCTGCCGGCGTTTCGCGCGCGCTTTCCTCAGGTGAAGGTCGACATGCACATCAGCAATCGCAACATCGACTTCGTCGGCGAGGGTTACGACATGGCGATCCGCGTGCGGGCCATTCCCGACTCAGGCCTGATCGCCCGACACCTGGAAGATGCGGCGCTGGTGATGGTCGCCAGCCCTGATTACCTGAAACGTGCCGGCACACCACTGACCCTCGAAGACCTCGAACAGCACGAGTGCATCCAGTACGAATTACCCAGCAGTGGGCGGCGGATCACCTGGCTGTTTTACAACGAGGACACGCCACGGGAAATTCTCGCCGAGGGCAATTTCTGCTGCTCCGATGACGTGCTCGGCGGCGTGACCCTGGCCAGACACGGCGCCGGGTTGTTCCAGACTTATCGCTTCATCGTGGAAAAGGAACTGGCCGACGGTTCGCTGGTGGAAGTGCTCAAACCCTACAGCGGGCGTTCGCGACCGTTCACCTTGCTGTACCCGCAGAATCGCCATATGCCGCTGCGCGTCAGGGCTTTCATTGATTTTCTGGTAGAGCAATTGCCGCGCTGATTCTCGCCTGTGTGCGATCACCGCACACAAAACAGGACTGTCGATGTAGAGCAATTGATTAAAGTAACCAGCTAGTACAATTTAACTCCACAGGTCGAAACCCTCGACCCAAGCCAAAAACAATAAGTGGAGTTTGCCCCCATGCCCCCTATCGTTCTGGTGCTCAACGGCCCGAACCTGAACCTGCTCGGCACCCGTGAACCGGCGACCTACGGTCACGAAACCCTGGCCGACATCTCTGCCCTGTGCGGGCGCGCCGCCGAAGAATTCGGCCTGGCCGTGGAGTTTCGCCAGACCAACCACGAAGGCGAACTGCTCGACTGGATTCACGGCGCCCGCCAGCGCTGCGCCGGCATCGTCATCAACCCGGCCGCCTGGACTCACACTTCGGTAGCGATCCGCGATGCCCTGGTCGCCAGCGAATTGCCGGTGATCGAAGTCCACCTGTCCAACGTCCACGCTCGCGAGCCGTTCCGTCATCACTCGTTCGTCTCGGCCATCGCCACGGCCGTGATGTGCGGCTTCGGCAGCCACGGTTATCGCCTGGCCCTGGAACATTTCAGCCAGCGTCTGAAGGGGTGAACCGCATGATCCGCGACAACGTCATACTGGCCGGGCTGATCGGCGCCGGCATCCAGGCGTCCCGCACCCCGGCGCTGCATGAACACGAAGGCGACGAACAGGGCCTGCGTTACCTGTACCGCTTGATCGATCTCGATCAACTGCAACTGGACAGCAACGCCCTGCCCGACCTGCTACTGGCCGCCGAACGCATGAATTACACCGGACTGAACATCACCTTCCCGTGCAAGCAGGCAATCATCCCGCTGCTCGATGAACTGTCACCCGAGGCCCGAGGCATCGGAGCGGTCAACACCGTGGTGTTGAAGGACGGCAAACGCGTCGGCCACAACACCGACTGCCTGGGGTTCGCCGAAGGATTTCGTCGCGGCCTGCCAGACGTTGCCCGCGAGCGTGTCGTCCAGATGGGGGCTGGCGGCGCCGGTGCGGCGGTGGCCCACGCCCTGCTGAGCGAAGGCGTACACCAGTTGAGCATTTTTGATGTGGACATTGAGCGGGCCGAAAGCCTGGCCAACAACCTCAATCAGCATTTTGGCGCGGGCCGCGCCGTGGCCGGACATGATCTGCCGAGTGCGTTGAGTCACGCTGACGGGCTGGTGAACACCACGCCAATGGGCATGGCCAAACTACCGGGCATGCCAGTGCCGGCAGCATTGCTACGTCCAGAGTTGTGGGTGGCGGAGATCGTGTATTTCCCGCTGGAAACCGAACTGCTGCGCAACGCCCGCGCCCTGGGTTGCCGAACCCTGGATGGCGGCAACATGGCGGTGTTTCAGGCCGTGAAGGCGTTTGAACTGTTCAGCGGCGTAGCGCCGGATGCGCAGCGAATGCTGGCGCATTTTCAAAGCATGAAAGGATAAAACCGTGAGGGGGCGACGCCCCCCTCGATACCGATCAGGCCTGCAGGTAACGCAGCACCGACTCGCAAATCATTTCGCGATGACGCTGCTTGATGGTTTCGTCCGGCAGGTCGATCTGAAAGATCTCACCGAACGTGTGACGGTTCGACACACGATAGAAGCAGAACGAACTGATCAGCAGATGCACGTCCAGCGCGTCGAGCCCGGCGCGGAACACACCTTCAGCGGCACCGCGCGCCAAGATCTCGCCCAGCGAATCGAGGATCGTGTTGTTCATCGCCTTGATCGCATCGGAACGCTTCACGTATTCAGCGTTGTGGATGTTTTCGATGCAGACGATGCGCACGAAATCGACGTTGCGATCGTGGTGATCGAAGGTGAACTCCACCAGGCGCCGGATCGCTTCCACCGGCGGCAGCTCGGCCAGGTGCAGACGGCTTTCGGTGCTGCGGATATCGCCGTAGAGCTTCTCCAGCACCTCGACGTACAACTGCTCCTTGCTGCCGAAGTAGTAATAGATCATGCGCTTGGAGGTGTGGATACGCTCGGCGATCGCGTCCACGCGAGCACCCGACAGGCCCTGCTGGACGAACTCGACGATCGCTTCCTGGAGGATGTTTTCGCGGGTTTTTTCCGGGTTGTTCTTGCGACTCTTGCGCGGCTCTACCGCTGGTAAAACGGGGGCTGCGGAAAGTTCTGAAGTCATTGTCATTGCGGGCTCACGGCCATCACTGCACAGGCTGGCGATTATGGGCCGCGCGCCCCAGCGAAGGAAGCCGCGCGACCCGTGTTTAATCCCGCGTTTACGAATTTCCTACAACTTCGCCTGGCGAACAGCGCCACTGCGTGCTTTGGCCATTGCCGCCAGTCGCACCGCGACGTTGGCCGCGCCATAACCGGCGTAACCGTTCTTGCGCTGGATGATCTCGAAGAAGAAGCGCCCTTCGAACGGCTCGGTGTAGACGTGGAACAGCTCGCCGCCCTGAGCATCGCGGTCATAAAGCACGTTGTAGTACGCCAGCTCGCTGAGGAACTCGTCATCGAAATCGAAACGCGCCGCGAGGTCATCGTAATAGTTGAGCGGGATATCCAGCAGCGGTACGCCCGCCTCTTTGGCACGGCTGACCTGAGCAAAGATGTCGTCGCAATCGAAGGCGATGTGATGCACCCCGGAACCGCGATAACTCGACAGCGCGTGTGAGATCGCGGTGTTGCGGTTCTCGGAAATGTTCAGCGGCAAGCGGATCGAACTGTCGCGACTGCGCAGCGCGCGACTCTTCACCAGACCGTACGGATCCGGCAGCACCACTTCGTCGTCGGCCTCGAAATCCAGCAGGCTTTTGTAGAACAGCACCCAACTGTCGAGGCTGTCTGCCGGCAGCGCCATGGCCATGTGATCGATGCGTTTGAGGCCGCCGCGAGCCACCGCATCCGGCAGCAGATTGAAGTCGGTGCCGTAGACATCCGCCTCTTCATCCACCAGATAAATCAGGCTGCCATCCGGCGCACGCACCGCTGCGAGTTCCAGCTCGTTGGGGCCGACCAGTCCGCGATACGGCTGACCTTTATAGGCGACGGCGCGGGCCAGCGCACTGGCGCTGTCCTTGACCCGCACGGCGGTGGCGCACAGCGACGGGCCGTGGGACTCGAAGAAACTGTGGGCGAACGAGTAAGGTTCGGAGTTGAGGATCAGGTTGATATCGCCCTGGCGCAACAGGCTGACGCTCTTGGAGCGATGTTGCCCGGCCTTGACGAAACCCAGTCGTTCAAGCCAGTTCGACAGTTTGGCGCCGAGCGCTTCGTCGACGGCAAACTCAAGAAACTCGATGCCGTTGTAGGCGCTGGCCTTCGGCGTCTCGAAGAGGATTTCGCGGTTATCCACAGGGCGGATGTCCTGCTCCAGACGCTGGCGGGTTTTCTCCTCCAGATACAGCAGCGAACGCAGACCGTCAGCCGCATTGGCCCGAGGCGGCGCGGCGCGGAAGCCGTCGTTGAAGATTTCCAGCGACAGCGGCCCGGTGTAGCCGCTCTGGATGATTGGCGCGAGGAAGCCCGGCAGATCGAATTCACCCTGTCCCGGGAAGCAGCGGAAATGCCGGCTCCACTCCAGCACATCCATCGCCAGGATCGGCGCGTCGGCCATTTGCACGAAGAAAATCTTGTCGCCGGGAATCTCGGCAATCGCCCGAGGATCGCCCTTGAGCGACAACGTGTGAAAGCTGTCGAGCAACACGCCGAGGCTTGGGTGATCGGCTTGGCGCACGATGTCCCAGACCTGTTGATAAGTATTGACGTGACGGCCCCAGGCCAGCGCCTCGTAACCGATGCGCAAGCCACGGGCGCCGGCGTGTTCGGCCAGCAGGCGCAGGTCATCGATGAGGATCTGTTGATCGCCGATACTGTCAGGGGAGGCGTTGCTGCACACCAGCACCAGGTCGGTGCCCAGTTCCTGCATCAGGTCGAACTTGCGTTCGGCCCGCTCCAGGTTGCGCTCCAGACGATCGCGGCGGCAGCCTTCGAAATCGCGGAACGGCTGGAACAGGGTGATGGCAATCCCGAGGTCGGCGCACATCTGCCGGATTTCCCGGGGACTGCCGTCGTAGTACAGAAGGTCGTTCTCGAAAATCTCCACCCCGTCGAACCCGGCGGCGGCAATGGCCTCGAGTTTTTCCGGCAGGGTTCCGCTCAAGGAAACGGTGGCAATGGATCGCTGCATGTTTCAACTCCCGGTGGAGACTTCGGCTACGAGGATTGCGCCGCTTTTATAAGGTGAGCGAATTATTGGTCCCGGTTTTTCATTGAGCAATTTAAACTGTACTACCCGGTTAGTTTTGCGTGCGATTATCGAACACAATGCCGGTTTGGCGAATTGACGATTTTTCGCCCACTGCCCAACATCCCTTTCACCTTGAGTCCGGATCTGAACCACCGGTCGCAGCGTGCACAAAAAAAGCACACCAAATAACAAATCCAAAAACGGGTGGAACACATGATTCCTTCACAGACTTCCCGCATGGCCCCGGCCATGAGCACTGCCACGGGTGGCATCGGCGACAAGATCCGCGGCGCCATGGCCGTCGGCAAGACCCGTTGGGGCATGCTGGCGCTGGTGTTTTTCGCCACCACCCTCAATTACATCGACCGTGCGGCCCTCGGCGTCATGCAGCCCATCCTCGCCAAGGAAATGAGCTGGACGGCGATGGACTACGCCAACATCAACTTCTGGTTTCAGGTCGGCTACGCGATCGGCTTCGTGCTGCAAGGACGGCTGATCGACCGGGTCGGCGTCAAACGCGTGTTCTTCTGCGCCGTGCTGCTCTGGAGCCTGGCCACCGGCGCCCATGGTCTGGCGACCTCGGCGGTGGGCTTCATGGTCTGCCGGTTCATCCTCGGCCTGACCGAAGCGGCCAACTATCCGGCCTGTGTGAAAACCACGCGCCTGTGGTTCCCGGCCGGCGAACGTGCTGTCGCCACTGGCATCTTCAACGCCGGCACCAACGTCGGCGCGATGTTCACTCCGATGCTGCTGCCACTGATTCTTCATGTGTGGGGCTGGCAGGCCGCGTTCCTGTGCATGTCGGCACTGGGCGGGATCTGGTTGCTGTTCTGGGGCCTGAAGTATTTCAACCCGGAAGATCACCCGAGCGTGAAACAGTCGGAGCTGGACTACATCCAGAAAGAAGTCGAACCGGAACAGGCCCGCGTACCGTTCTCGCGAATCCTGCGCATGCGCGGCACCTGGGCCTTCGCCCTCGCCTACTCGCTGACTGCGCCGGTGTTCTGGTTCTACCTGTACTGGCTGCCGCCGTTTCTCAATCAGCAATACAACCTGGGCATCAACGTCACCCAGATGGGCATTCCGCTGATCATCATCTACGTCACCGCCGACTTCGGCAGCGTGGGCGGCGGGATTCTGTCTTCGTTCCTGATCGGTCGCGGCATGAATTCGATCAAGGCACGGCTGCTGTCGATGTTCCTGTTCGCCTGCTGCATCATCGGTGTGGTCATGGCGGCCGGTTCCGCCAACCTGTGGGTTGCGGTGGCTGCCATCTCCCTGGCCATCGGCGCGCACCAGGCCTGGACCGCGAACATCTGGAGCCTGGTGATGGACTACACGCCCAAGCACATGATGAGTACGGTGTTCGGTTTCGGCGGCATGTGCGCGGCGATCGGCGGGATGTTCATGACCCAGATCGTCGGCCACATCCTCACCGTCACCAACAACAACTACACCGTGCTGTTCACCCTGATTCCGGCGATGTACTTCATCGCACTGACCTGGATGTACTTCATGGCACCGCGCAAAATTCCTACCGTTACCGAATAACCTTCCTGCACCGACCGGCCTGATTTCAGGCCGGTCACGTCTTCAGCGACGGCTCTGCTGCCACGCTGCCGCCAGTCCGCTGCAACAGATCACCGCGATCCCGATCACCGTCATCAGGGTCGGCGTGTGGGCAAACAGCAGCCAGCCCAGCAACCCCGCAAACACGATCTGGCAATAGCCGAAAGGCGCCAGCAACGCTGGCGCGGCATGGCGAAACGCCTGGGTCAGAAACAGGTGCGCCGTCATCCCGCACGTGCCCAGCGCCAGCATCAAGAAAGCGTGCCCAAGGCTCGGCACCTGCCAGAAGAACGGCACCAGCGCACTCATCACCAGCGTGTTGCACAACCCGGCGAAAAAGTTGCTGGTGGTCGGGCTGTCGATCTCGCTGAGCTTGCGGGTGAGCAATTGATAGAAGCAGAAAAACAGCGCCGAGCAGAACGGCAACAGAATCGCCGGGGTGAATAATTCACCACCGGGGTGGACGATGATCAGCACGCCGATAAACCCGCAGATCACCGCGATCCACTGGCCCCGCGTCACCCGCTCCTTGAGCAACGGCACCGACAGCGCCGTCACCAGCACTGGTGCAAGAAAGTTGACCGCTGTGGCCTCGGCCAGCGGGATGTACAGCAGCGCCGTAGTGAAAAACAGGCTGGTGCCCAGCAGGCACAACGCCCGCGCCAACTGCCACAACGGGCGTTTGGTGCGCAAAACACGCAACCCGGACTGCGGCAGAAAAATCCCCGCCATCAGCAGCGTGTGCACCAGATACCGCGCCCACACCACCATGATGATCGGATAAAAACCCGAGAGGTATTTCGACAGCGCATCGTGGCTGGAGAACAGGAACGTCGCCACGACAATCAGCAAGATCCCCTTGAAGGGTTGGTTGACGCCGGAAAGCGGAGTGCTGACGGTCATTGGCTATCTCTAGAAATCAAAATGAGGAAAAAGCCTCCAGCGATAATTTAGAACCAGGTTCCAAATTCTCACACCCTTCAAGCCAAATTCTGTGCGATCAACGCACAGCTTTACAGACAACCCGATCCCGTCTTCCGTTGCGCGGCTAGACGAACAGCTCCGAAGCCAGGCTCGCCGCCGACAACTCCTCGGTAAACCTCAACAACAGCGGCGCCAGTTCATGCAACCTCGCCCCCGGCATCCGCGCACTCGGTCCGGCAATGCTCAATACCCCGATCACTCGGCCATCCGCCGGATGCCGCACCACGGCGGCAATGGCCGATGTGCCCACCGCCGAACTCTCTTCGACACAGGCGTAACCCTGCTCCCGTGCCACGCGCAGATGCTCGAGCAATTCAATGTTGGTTCGTGGTGCATTCGGGCCGATATCCGCCGGCATTTCGGCGGCCTGACGTTCAACCCGCGACAAGGCCTCGGCATCACTCATGCTCGCCAGCCACGCATGGCCGGACGCGGTGTAGAACAGCGGCGCATCGCGGCCCATGTCCGGGTCGTAGCGCAATCCGCTGCGCGCGCCCTGTGACTTGGCGATCCAGGTCTGGCGCTCGCCGTCGGTGACGCCCAGTCGTACCAGCTCGCCGGTTTCCTGCGCCAGTCGATCAAGCACCGGCTGCACGATGTCGGCGCCGCTGCTCGACAGGTAACGAAAACCCATCGCCACCAATTTGGTCGACAAGTGATAACGCAGGGTTTCCGGGTTCTGCCGGACATAGCCCAGCCGGGACAATTCGGCGAGCAAGCGATGTGTCGCACTTTTCGGAATGTCGATTTGTTCGGCGAGGGTTTGCAGCGGCAGTCCGCGCGGCTCGTGGGTGAGGCTCTCCAGTACGCTGAAAACCCGTTCGATCTGACTGCCGGCCATGGTGCGATCTCAGTGAAATTTTGCCGATTCTAAAATACATATCAGAGATTGCGAAATCTGGAACCGACCGCTCGATAATCGCCCTCTTTCTCGGCTGACGAGTTGCCCCTACTGGCTGGCGTTGTTTAGTTTTCGCAATCCCATTCTGAAACCCCATCAATGCAGGAAGCGCCGACCATGCAGCACATCGTCAACAGACAAGGACTGAACCTGCCCAAACTCGGCCTCGGCACCTGGCCGATGCTCGGCGACGAATGCACCCGCGCCGTGGAGCAAGCGCTGGAGCTCGGTTACCGGCACATCGACACGGCAGCGGCCTACAACAACGAAGACGCGGTCGGACAGGCACTGGCGAATACACCGACACCCCGCGAACAGATCCACGTCACCACCAAGGTCTGGTGGGACCAGTTGCAACCGGATGCCATGCGTCACTCGCTGGATCGCAGCCTCAAGGCCTTGCGCAGCGAGTACGTCGACCTGTTCATGATCCATTGGCCGACTACTGACTGGGACTTGCCGCGCACTCTTGAGACCCTCGCGTCGTTCAAAGAGCAAGGTCTGGCTCGCAATATCGGCGTGGCGAATTTTCCGCTGCCGTTGCTGCGCACAGCCGTCGAGGAATACGGCATTCCTCTGTCAGCCATTCAGGTCGAGTACCACGTCCTGCTCGGACAAAACGCCCTGCTCGACTACGCCCGTCAACACGATCTGGCGCTGACGGCCTACACGCCATTGGCGCGTAACAAAGTCTCGGATATTGCGCAGATTCAGCAGATCGCCGAAAAACATGGTGTGCTGCCGACTCAGGTCGCGCTGAAGTGGTTGCTGGATCAGGACAATGTCGCAGCGATTCCCAAGGCCAGCAGCCGGGCCAATCAACTGGCCAACCTGGCGTCACTGAAGGTCGAACTGGACGATGACGATCGTGCGCTGATCGCCGCGTTGTCCAAACGCGAACGTCAGGTCAGCCCGGACTTCGCGCCGGTGTGGGACGCCTTCGACCGCTGACACCTGACCCGGCGAAAGAAATTCGCCGGCGGATTGAATTCCCGGCGCCCGTGCTCGTCAATAACAGGCCCGACCTCGTCACGCGAGGTCGGGCCTGTTTGTCTGTGTGCGAATGGACGGACGACCGGACTGGCGCCACACTCACACACCAGCAACACTCATCACCACACACTTTCCACCTGAACAGACGAGGATTCCCACATGCTATGGAGAAAAGGTCGACGCAGTGACAACGTCGTCGATGCCCGTGGCGATGACATGGGCGGTGGCGGTGGCGGTGGAGGCATGCGCTTCGGTGGCGGCAAAGGCCTGAGCCTCGGGGCGATCCTGTTGATCGTCGGTATCGGCTGGATCACCGGGCAGGACCCGCTACAGATTCTCGGCCAACTCACCGGCCAAGGCACACAGCAAGCCGCACCGACTTCGCAAACCCGTCAGGCACCGCCGGCCAACGATGAACAGGCTGAATTTGTGCGTTCGATCCTCGGCGACACCGAGGACACCTGGGGCGCGATCTTCCAGCAGGCCGGCCGCCAATATAAGGATCCGACCCTGGTGCTGTTCAGCAACCGGGTCAATTCGGCCTGCGGCATGGCCACCTCGGCCACCGGCCCGTTCTATTGCCCGGCGGACCAGAAGGTCTATCTGGACATGGCGTTCTTCCAGGAAATGTCCCAACGCTTCAAGGCGGCCGGCGACTTTGCCCAGGCCTACGTGATCGCTCACGAAGTCGGACACCATGTGCAGACGCTGCTGGGCGTCTCGGCGAAAATCCAGGCCGCCCGCCAGCAAGGTCGCCAGATGGAAGGTGACGGCGGTCTGCTGGTGCGCCAGGAACTGCAAGCCGATTGCCTGGCCGGGGTCTGGGCCTACAACGCGCAGAAGCGTCTGAACTGGCTGGAACCGGGCGATATCGAAGAGGCCTTGAACGCGGCGAACGCCATCGGTGATGATCGCCTGCAACAACAGGGTCAGGGCCGTGTGGTGCCGGACTCGTTTACCCACGGTACGTCGGCGCAAAGGGTGCGCTGGTTCAAAACCGGATTCGCCCAGGGCCAGGTCGGCCAGTGCGATACCTTTGCGGCGAAAAACCTGTAAATGCATAAATGGCTGTTGGCTTTACTGTTCATCGGCGGCACCGCACAAGCGGCCGGCGTCGACGCGATCAGCCCCGGACGTCTGCAGTTGCAGGCCGGCGAAATGGCGGTGGGCATCGGCCCGGCGCCAGCGAAAATCGAGCGGGTGCTGATCGTCATTCATGGCAAGCTGCGCAACGCCGAGACCTATCGCAAAAGTGGCGAGAGCGCCGCCGAACTGGCCGGGCAAACCGCCAACACCCTGGTGATCGCCCCGCAGTTTCTCAACGAAAGCGATGTCGCTCTCTACTCGTTGCCCGCCAGCGTCCTGCGCTGGAAAGGCAATGAGTGGATGGGCGGCGGGTTATCCACAGGGCCAAACGCGCTCAGCTCCTATGCCGCCCTCGACGAAATCATTGGCCGGCTCAGTGATCGCAAGCAGTTTCCGGACGTGAAGCAGATCGTGATCTTCGGCCACTCCGGCGGTGGTCAGGTGGTGCAGCGCTATGCCCTGCTGGCCCGCGAACAGCCGGCGCTCAAGGCCGAAGGCATTCGCTTGCGTTATGTGGTGGCCAACCCGTCCTCGTACGCCTACTTCAATGAACAACGGCCGGTGGCGTTCGATCACGCGCAGTGCCCGGGTTTCAATCGCTGGAAGTACGGTCTGGTGGATCCGCCGATCTACTCCGGTGGGCAAACGCCTGCGCAGCTTGAAGGCAGTTACGTCAAACGCGAGGTGATTTATCTGCTCGGCCAGCAGGACACCGACCCGCAACACCCGGCGCTGGACAAGAGCTGCGCCGCCGAAGCGCAAGGCGCCTATCGCCTGATGCGCGGAAAAATGTTCTTCAGCTATCTGCTGCGTCGGCATCCGGAAGGGGTGAATCAGCGGCTGGTGGAAGTGCCCGGCGTCGGACATAACGGCGACGGCATGCTGACATCGCCGGAAGGCCAGAAAGCGATATTCGACCAATAAAAAACGGGGGCCGAAGCCCCCGTTTTTTTTCAAGCGGACAACATCCGCCGCAATTCCACACAATCCTTCGCATGCCAGTCGGTCAGCTCCGGCCACGGATTATCCGGCAGGTTCACCAGCACCGTGTGGGTGCCCGCTGCCCGACCGCAGTCGAGGTCGAAGCGGTAATCGCCGACCATCACCATCTCGCTCGCCGGCACTTGCCAGGCCTTGGCCAGTTTCAGCAAACCGCCCGGGTGCGGTTTCGGCGGCGCTTCATCGCGGCCCAGTACATCGTCCACCGCAAAGCAGTCCGCCAGGCCGATGGCCTCCAGCGTCACATGGGCCAGCTCCCGCGCATTGCGGGTCAGGATGCCGAGGCGGTAGCCCCGCGCGTGCAGATCGCGCACCAGCTCCACCGCACCGACCGCCGGGGTCGAGCCGAGCGCCAGATCGCGCTCATGCTCCAGCAGCCACGCATGTTTCGCCGCCGCTTCTTCGGCGGGTAACGCCGCGAGGTGGGTAAGGATGTCGTCCTCCGGCGGGATCGCCAGTGCCACGCGAATCGCCGCAAAGTCGTGCACGGCGACGGTCAGGGTGCCGTCCATGTCGAACACCCAGTGCCGCACATCCGCCAGACTCATGCCCAATCCTTGCGATGACGGATCAGGCCTTCCTGAGTCACCGACGCCACCAGTTGCCCGGCGCGGTTGAACACGCTGCCACGGGAGAAGCCGCGGGAATTGCCGGCCCACGGGCTGTCCATGGCGTAGAGCAACCAGTCATCGGCGCGTAGATCGTTGTGGAACCACAAGGCGTGGTCGAGACTGGCGACCTGCATGTCTTTCTGCCAGACCGATTTGCCGTGCGGCAGCATCGACGTGGTCAGCAGACCGAAGTCCGAGGCGTAGGCCAGCAGGTATTTGTGCAGTGCCGGAATGTCGGCCAACGCACCGTCGGCACGGAACCACACGTACTTGATCGGATCCGCCGGCTGCGGGTTGTACGGGTCTTTTTCAGTGACCGGGCGCACCTCGATCGGCTTCGGGCACAGCAGCTTTTCACGCATGTGTTCCGGGATCAGGTGCGCGCGTTGCTGGGTCAGTTCCAGCTCCGACGGCAGGTTTTCCGGGCCGACCACTTGCGGCATCTGGCTCTGGTGTTCGAAGCCTTCTTCGTCGTACTGGAACGAAGCGCTGCAAGTGAAAATCGGGTGGCCCTTCTGGATCGCGGTCACGCGGCGGGTGCTGAAACTGCCGCCGTCACGCACGCGATCCACCGAGTAGACCACCGGCAACTTGGCATCGCCCGGGCGCAGGAAATAACCGTGCATCGAATGCACATGACGCGTTTCTTCAACGGTCTGACTGGCCGCCGACAGCGACTGGCCGAGCACCTGGCCGCCGAACAACTGGCGAAAGCCCAGATCCTGACTGCGACCACGGAACAGGTTTTCCTCGATCGGTTCGAGGGTCAGCAGATCCACCAGATCTTCCAACACTTGGCTCATTCAGACTCTCCTCACACAACGCTATGCCGCGCAGTCTTGGCTGCGGCGGCCAATTCAGGTTCTGGCGCGAGCCATGATCGCGCCATTGTAAACGTCCGTGTCGGCTTAGCCATGCAGGGTCTGCAGCCATTGCTCCCTGGTGATGCGGTACAACAGATGTCGACGCAACGGGTGATCGACAGCCACTTTCGGGTGATCGAAATCATGGGCCGGGTCGTGATGCATGCCGATGGCCTGCATGACTTTTTCCGACGGCAGATTGCTCTGCGCAGTGAACGCCACAATTTCCTTCAGGGCCAACCGGTCAAAGCCACAGCGCAGCGCGGTCCACGCCGCCTCGCTGGCATAACCCAGGCCCCAGTGTTCTTTCGCCAGGCGCCAGCCGATTTCCACCGCCGGGGTGAACGGCGCGTCGAAACCGACCACGCCGAGCCCGGTAAAACCGATGAATTCGCCGGTGTCCTTGCGCTCCAGCGCCCACAGACCGTAACCATGCTCGGCGAAATGACCGCGTACACGGCCGATCAACGCGGCGCTTTCCAGCCGACTCAAGGGGGCAGGAAAGTAGCGCATCACCTGCGGATCGGCGCACATCGCCGCAAATGCCGGCAAATCCGCGTCCTGCCACTGACGCATCAGCAGTCTCGCGCTTTCCAGCTCAAGTATCGGCTCCATCGTGCCCCTCCGTTTCCATGCCGCAAGTCTACATCGCTGGTAGGCTTTGCACTCTTTCCTACAGCCTTTATGAATAGTCCGCCATGCCATTGCCGTTGATCTACCACGAAGACTACAGCCCCGAGTTTCCGGCGGATCACCGCTTTCCCATGGACAAGTTCCGCCTGCTGCGCGATCACCTGGTGGACAGCGGTCTGACCCGCGACGAAGACCTGCTGCGCCCTGAACTGTGCCCTGCCGACATCCTCGCCCTGGCCCATGACCGCGGTTATATCGAACGCTACATGAGTGGCGAGTTGTCCCGTGAAGACCAGCGGCGTCTCGGCCTGCCATGGAACGAAGCACTGGCCCGGCGCACGGTGCGGGCCGTCGGCGGTTCGATTCTGGCAGCGGAAAAAGCGCTGGAACATGGTCTGGCCTGTCACCTCGCCGGTGGCACCCATCACGCCCACTACGACTACCCCGCCGGGTTCTGCATCTTCAATGACCTGGCGATCATCAGCCACTACCTGCTGCAAAGCGGCCGGGTGAACCGGGTGCTGATCTTCGATTGCGACGTGCATCAGGGCGACGGCACTGCACGGATTCTGCACAACACCCCGGAAGCGATCACCGTTTCCCTGCACTGCGAAAAGAACTTTCCTGCACGCAAGGCCGAAAGCGACTGGGACATTCCGCTGCCCAACGGCATGGGCGATACCGATTACCTGAAAGTGGTCGACGATGCGCTCAACTACCTGCTGCCGCTGTATCAACCGGATCTGGTGCTGTACGACGCCGGTGTCGACGTGCACAAGGACGACGCCCTCGGTTTTCTGCAACTGACTGACGAAGGCGTAGCCGCCCGCGACGAAAGCGTGATGCGCCACTGCCTGGGCCGCGACATCCCGGTGGTTGGGGTGATCGGCGGCGGTTACAGCAAGGATCGCCAGGCCTTGGCCCGCCGTCACGGCATCCTTCATCACAGTGCGCAACGCGTCTGGCAGTCATCGGGTTGTCATTGAGTTGTGCTGCGTTACCCACAATGGCTGTGGAACGGCCTGTGGATAACCTGAGCGAAACGGACTACAGCCCACGCTGAACATAGCCTGCAGCAAGCTGGTTGTTTTTTGATCAGGCCTGACAATGGCCGCTGCTGCTAGAATGCGCGGCTTATTCCGCCACGCTATTGCCGCTGCCATGACTCAGACTTCCGCCGCCCTTCCCGCTCACGTCGCCATCATCGGCGGTGGCCCCGCCGGCCTGATGGCCGCCGAAGTGCTGAGCCAGGCCGGAGTCCGCGTCGATTTGTACGACGGCATGCCCTCGGTGGGCCGCAAGTTCCTGCTGGCCGGGGTCGGCGGCATGAACATCACCCATTCCGAAGCCTACCCGGCGTTCCTCTCGCGCTACGCCGAACGCGCCCCGAACATCGCCCCGTTGCTGCGCGCGTTCGACGCCGATGCACTGTGCCGATGGATTCACGAACTGGGCATTGAAACCTTCATCGGCAGCTCCGGCCGGGTATTCCCCACCGACATGAAAGCCGCGCCGTTGCTCCGTGCCTGGCTCAAGCGCCTGCGCGACAGCGGCGTGGTTATCCACACCCGCCACCGCTGGCTCGGCTGGGATGAAAAGGGTGCGTTGCGCATCGACAGCCCGGAAGGCGAGAAAACCCTGAATCCCGACGCCACCCTGCTGGCCCTCGGCGGCGGCAGTTGGTCGCGGCTGGGTTCCGACGGCGCGTGGATGCTGCCGCTGGAGCAGCGCGGCGTAGGACTGGCGCCGTTGCAGCCGAGCAATTGCGGCTTCGAGGTGCAGACCTGGAGCGAAGTGATAGTCAGCAAATTCGCCGGCGCGCCGCTGAAAAATATCGCCATCGGTTTGAACGACGATGTTCCGCGCCTGGGTGAATGCGTGATTACCGCGACCGGCATCGAGGGCAGTTTGATCTACGCGTTGTCGGCGCCGATTCGCGAGGCGATCAATGTGCACGGTGCCGCGACTGTACACATCGACCTGCTCCCCGGCCGACCTGTGGATAAATTGCAGGCGGCATTGAGCAAACCACGGGGTTCGCGCTCGATGGCCAAGCATCTGCACAGTCAGGTCGGGATTGATGGGGTGAAAGCGGCGTTGCTGCGTGAACTCACTGACGCCGCAACCTTTGCCGATCCGGCGCGGCTGGCCCGGGCGATCAAGGCCTTGCCGCTGACCTTGGTGAAAACCCGTCCGCTGGACGAAGCGATCAGCAGTGCCGGTGGCGTGACGTTCGAGGCGATGGATGAGCGGCTGATGCTCAAGGCGTTGCCGGGGGTGTTCTGTGCGGGGGAAATGCTGGATTGGGAGGCGCCGACCGGAGGGTATTTGCTGACGGCGTGTTTTGCCAGTGGCCGGGCGGCCGGAGCTGGAATGCTGGACTGGTTGAAACAGCGCAACTGATCGTTCCCGCATTGCACGGGAACGACCCAATCTAATGCTTAAGGCTTACGCTTGCGCGGCCCGGTATTGAACACCGGCACCTTGCGCACAGGCTTGATCGCCACCTCCGGCGCCGGGGTATCCCCGCTGTCCACCCACTTGCCCAGATTACGCTTGCCGCCGCCACCGGAAGCCTTGGGCTTTTTCGGTTTCTTCGGCTTCTTGATCACCTGGCCACTGGCATCGGTGTCTGGCACACGGTGCTCCGGCACGAAGTCCGGCTCAATCTCGCGCTTCAACGTGCTGCGGGTCAGCATTTCAATCGCCGACAACATGTTCACTTCATCGGCACACACCAACGAAATCGCCTCACCGGTCGCACCTGCGCGGCCAGTCCGGCCGATACGGTGGATGTAATCCTCGGCAACGATCGGCAGATCAAAGTTGACCACCAACGGCAGGTCTTCGATATCCAGACCACGGGCGGCGACGTCGGTGGCCACCAGAATCTGCACTTCGCTCATTTTGAAACGGTCCAGCGCCCGCTGCCGAGTCGCTTGCGGCTTGTCGCCGTGGATGCCGTCGGCATTCACGCCCAGGCCCTGGAGCTTCTCGACCAGCGCGTCCACACCATTACGGGTCTTGGCGAACACCAGCACCTGCTTCCACTTGTTCTTGCGCATCAGGTGCACGAACAGTTCCGGCTTGCGCTTCTTGTCCACCGTCACTACCCATTGCTTGACGGTGTTGGCGGCCACGTTGCGCGGGCTGACTTCGATGCTCAGCGGATCGTTGAGCATCTGCCCGGCCAGCAGGCGGATGTCATCGGAGAAGGTCGCGGAGAACAGCAGCGTCTGACGTTTCTTCGGCAGCGCGCGGTAAATGTTCGCCAGCTCCTCGGAAAAGCCCAGGTCGAGCATGCGGTCGGCTTCGTCCAGCACCAGGGTTTGCAGCTGATTGAATTTCAGCGCCTTCTGGCGGAACAGGTCGAGCAAACGGCCCGGGGTTGCCACCAGCAGATCAACGCCGCCGCGCAGCTTCATCATCTGCGGGTTGATGCTGACGCCGCCGTACACCGCGTAAGTGCGCAACGGCAGGTTTTCGGCGTACTGGCGCACGGCTTCGTGGACTTGCTCGGCCAACTCGCGGGTCGGTACCAGGATCAATGCACGAACCGAGTTGGCAGCGACTTTCGGCCCTTCCATGCTCAGCAGCTGCAACAGCGGCAAGGCGAAACCGGCAGTCTTGCCGGTGCCGGTCTGGGCCGCGGCCATCAGGTCGCGACCGGCCAGCACGGCCGGAATGGCTTGCGCCTGCACCGGCGTCGGGGTCTGGTAGCCGAGCTTCTCGAGGGAGCGCAGCAAGGGTTCGATCAGGCCAAGGGTGGCGAAAGTCATGGGAGTACCGTAGGAAAAATCAGAGCAAAGTGTGCGATGGCGCGCAGTTTACCCTAATTCGCACGCTGCTCCGTCGCTATGGCCTTCGTTGCGGCAGCCGGCTCGGTGACCACCGGCAGCTGCCGTGGGCGGCGCCACTGCGGCAGACCGATCAGCACCACCGCGCCGATGATCACCAGCATCGCCAGCGCCTCTTCGATGCCGATGGTCTCGCCGACAAACACGATCCCCAGCAACACCGCCACCGCCGGGTTCACATAGGCATAACTGGTGGCCGCCGCCGGGCGGACGTTTTTCAACAGATACATGTAGGCGTTGAAAGCGATGATCGAGCCGAAGAAGATCAGGTACGCCAGCGCCAGCCAGCCTTCCAGTGGCGGCATGGCCTGCAGGTGCTCACCGCTCGCCGCGCTGCCGATCAACAACACCACGCCGCCCACCAGCATTTCCACGGCACTGGCCATTGCGCCCTGGGGCAACGGCAGGTGCTTGCTCCACACCGAACCGAACGCCCAGCTCGCCGCCGCGAAAATCAGCAACGCCGCGCCCAGCGGGCTCGATTGCAGATTGGAGCCCATGTTGAGCATCGCGATGCCGATAATCCCCATCGCCACCCCGGCCCATTCCAGACGCGTGTTGCGAGCGCCCCAGAAATAACCGCAGAGCAAGGTAAACAGCGGCACCGTCGCCACTGCCAGTGCGGCAACACCCGACGCCACACCGCTGTGTTCGGCCAGGGTCACCGCACCGTTGCCGAAACTGAGCAACAGAATCCCGATGATCCCCGCCGCTTTCCACTGCGCCCAGGTCGGCGCCGGTGCCCCGCGCCAGCGCAGGAACGCGTACATCAGGCTGCCGGCGATCACGAAGCGCACGCCGCCTAGCATCAGCGGCGGCCAGTATTCGACGCCGATGCGGATCACCAGATAGGTCGATCCCCAAATCACGTACAACGCAAAAAACGCGGCGATCAGCGGCAAGGAAAAACGGCGCACGGCAGACATGAGACGACTCGACATCAAGGCAGGGAGACTGGTTATTCTAGAAAGGCCAACCGCTAAAAATAAGTTACAAAACCTGTTTATAGCGCCGGTACACTTTTGAAAACACGGAGATCGACGGCCAAAACCGCGATTTCGAAAGTCTGGCATTTTCAGGAGTCCGACCTTGGACAAATACGACCGCATGCTGCTCAGCGCCCTGCTCGAAAACGGTCGCGCGTCCTACGCCGATCTCGCCCGCAAAGTGAACCTCTCCGCCCCCGCCGTCGCCGAGCGCGTGGCCAAACTGGAGGCCAGCGGCGTCATCACCGGCTACTCGGCCAAGGTCGACATGGCCAAGCTCGGCCTGCCGATCCAGTGCGTCATCGAACTGCGCCTGAACCAGCACGGCAACCCGAAGGTGTACGACGAACTGATCAGAATTCCGCAACTCACCGAATGCCACCGCGTCACCGGCGACCCGTGCGTGATCATGCAGGCCGCCGTGGGCTCGATGACCGAGCTGGAAGAGCTGATCAACCGGGTGGCGAAATTCGGGTTCAGCAAGACGTCGATCGTGTTGTCGAGTGCGATAGAGAAGCGGGTGCCGCTCGGTCATATCGAGGGCAACGGCAAATAATCAGCGAAATCGCTGAAGATGCTCCCGAACCTTCGCCGCCGGCACTTTCTGCAACTTGCAAAGCAGGTCATGAGACAACTCCCGCACCCCATGCTTGCACCGCAACTCATCCGCCAGATGCGCCAGCAGGTTCGCCGCCATCTCCGCATCCGCCATCGCCCGGTGGGCCTGGCCGGTATGCGGCAGTTGGGCGAAGGTCGTGAGCGTGCCGAGCTTGTGGTTCGGCGCCGCCGGCATCAGGCGACGGGCCAGCAGCAGCGAACAGGCAAAGTTCTGCAGGCGGGTGCGTTTGATCCGGCCCAGTTCGAAGTCCCAGAACTTCTGGTCGAACGCGGCGTTGTGCGCCAGCAGGGGCGTGCAGCCGACGAATTCGTTGACTTCGTTCATCACTTGCTCGGCCGAGGGCGCGGTGCGCAGCATGGCGTTGCTGATGCCGGTGAGTTGTTCGATGAAGGCCGGGACGCGTACGCCGGCATTCATCAGGCTCTGGTAACGCTCGACGATGCGGCCGTTTTCCAGCATGACCACGGCGATTTCCGTGGCCCGGCAGCTGCTGCTCGGCGAGATGCCGGTGGTTTCAAAGTCGATGACTGCAATGCGTTCCAAACCGGGTTCAACTCCGTTCAATTCTTGAGCAACAGCGTGCCTTCAATCGGCACATAACGGCTGGCGGCGCGGATCAGCGAGTTGGCGGTCAGGCCGGGAACGCCATAGGCCACCGCTTGCACGCCGTGTTTGTTGATGATGCGTTCGAGCAGCATGTCGAAGTCGCCATCACCGGAGGCCAGGACGATTTCGTCGACGTGGTCGGCGGCGTCCATGATGTCGAGGGTGATGCCCACGTCCCAGTCGCCCTTGGCCGAGCCGTCGCTGCGCTGGATGTAGGGTTTGAGTTTCACGGTGAAACCGAGGTTGCGCAGGATCTGCTGGAACTGCTGCTGTTTGCTGTCGCCCCGGTCGATCGCATAGGCATAAGCCTCGACGATCTGCCCGTGCTGGCTGACATCCGCCCACAGCGCCGCGTAGTTGAAGTGGCAACCATAGGCCTGGCGGACGGTGTAGTAGAGGTTCTGCACATCGGCGAACACTGCGATTTTTTTCACCGGAGTTCCTGTGAGCGCTGACGCGCATGAGCCGGATCAGGCACCAGGCCCGAAAAAGGCGCTCAGTATGCCAGCCCGAAGGAAGGTTCCGCGAATAATCGGCCCGGGGCGCTCAGGCGCCCCGGACGAATGGTGAATCAGACGAAGGAATCGTCGTCATCGAAGAACGATGAGTTGTCATCGCTGTAGTCGGTGTCGGTGAAGCCACCCTGGTTGTTGCCGAAGGAATCGTTGTTGGCCATGCGCTGGTCATCGCCCCAACCGTTATTACCCTGATCGGCCACTTGCGCAGGCTCTTCCTTGATCACTTCGACGATTTCTTCCGGCTGCTGGTTGTGATGGAACAGGCTGCTGATGCCTTGGGCCAGCATCACGCCACCGGCCACACCGGCCGCGGTTTTCAGGGCGCCGCCGAGGAAGCTGCTGCCCGCCGCCGGGGCCGCTTGCTGTTGGCCATAACCCGGTGGTGGCGCGCCAAAGTTCTGTTGTGGCGGGGGTGCACCGAAGTTCTGCTGCGGTGCCGGCTCACGCCAGCCGCCAGTAGAAGCCGGGGCGCTCTGGGTCGGCGCCGGGCGCGGGCTGCTGCCACCGAAGATGCTCGACAGGAAACCACCGCCGCTCGGCGCCGGGGCAGCACTTTGCGCCTTGGCCGATTGCAGTTCGGCCTGCAGTTGCTGAACCTGTTGAGTCAGTTGTTTGTTCTGTTCGTCGAGGCTCTTGATCGCGGCCTCCTGCACCAGAATCGCCTGGGTCATGAAATAGCCTGCGGCCGGCTGGCGCGTCAGGTGTTCCTTGATCCGCGCCTCGGCCTGGGCGTCACGCGGGGCTGCCTCCGTTTCGGCCTGTTGCAGCCGGGAAAACAGTCCATCGATCAGGGTTTGCTCTTCGCTGTTCATGGCGACCTCGTAGATTGCCGGGGATAACGTTGCCCTCCTCCACAGTGGAGGAGGCGCACCTCTGTAATGGAGGCAGTGACAGAATGTTTCAATGGTCTTTACCGAACGTTTACGTTTGCGCCCGGCAGCACATCATCGGTTAAAGTGAGCCACTGTTTTTGACCTGCGATACCGACTGATGAATGCCTTCGATGTGCTGCGTGACTCGCTGTATTTCTTTAAACGCAATCTGGTGCGGATCGTCCAGCTGTGCCTGCCGCTGGTGATCTTCGAAGCCGCGCTGCAACAAGTGGTCGATCGCGCCAGCGACCCGGACGGTTATTCGGCCATCAGCGTGATCGTCGGCCTGCTGGTCTATCCGCTCTACACCGCCGCGCTGATCCTGTTTCTCGACGCCCGCACCCGCGGCGAATCCCCGCAAACCCTCGATCTGCTGGCGATGTCGGCGCGCCTGTGGCCGCGTTTCGCCGTGCTCACTGCGCTCAACACGATGTTGATCCTGCTGGGCCTGTCCCTGTATTTCCTGCCAGGCCTGTGGCTGATGGTCACCCTGGCCTTCGGTGAATACCTGCTGGTGCTGCGCGGCTACGGCCCGTTGCAGGCGATGAAGGAAAGCCTGCGCCTGAGCCGTGGGCATTTCCTGCGGATTCTGGCGTGCATCCTCTGTGTGATGGGGCCGTTGTGGCTGCTCAAGGGCCTGACCTTGCAGGTCTATCCCGATCCACAGAATCCGTTGATCGCCGTGCTGATCGACAGTGGCCACAGCTTCCTGCAACTGTTCACCAGCGTGGTGCTGTTCCGCCTGTTCATGCTGATCAGCGAATTGCCCGACAAACGTGACGGAATAGTCTGACCGCTCTGCGCTTGGGCTGAGCGACGGGTCTCGGGTATGCTCGGGACCACTTCCGTATCGCTATAAGCCGAGCCATGACCCGTCTACTGCGCTACATCCTGCTCTCCGTGCTGCTGGCCGTCGCCCTGATCGGCGTGATGATTTTCAGCCTGACCTGGCGCCCCGACGCCCGGGAGACCCTGCCGGTCAGTTGCACCGGGCAGCCGCCGACGCTGGTGCCCGGCCAGGCGCTGAAGGTCATGACCTGGAACGTGCAATACCTGGCCGGCAAGCGTTACGTGTTCTGGAATGACCTGGCGCAAGGCGACGACGAAGCACCCACCCCGGAAGACATGGCCTTCAGCCTCGATGAAGTGGCGCGGGTGATCCGCGACGAGCAGCCCGACGTGGTGCTGTTGCAGGAACTGGATGACGGCGCCAAGGCCAGCGACTATCAGAACCAGCTCAAGCTGTTGCAGGAACGCCTCGCCGACCTCTACCCGTGCAGTGCCCATGCCTTCGACTGGAAGGCCGATTTCGTCCCGGATCCGCATGTCTTCGGCAGTGTCGGCCGGCAACTCGCGACCCTCAGTCGCTTGCGCATCGAACACGCCGAACGCCTGCAATTGCCGGTGCAGCCGCTGAATATCATCAGCCGCCAGTTCCAGCCGAAAAACGCCCTGCTCGCCACCACCCTGCCGTTCAGCGATGGCGGGCAACTGGTGGTGTTCAACACGCATCTGGATCGCGCCATGCAGCCGGACGAAACCTTGCAGGCGCAAGTGGCGGCGGTGGCCAAGGTTCTCGACAAACACGAAAGCCACGGCACGCCGTGGCTGATCGGGGGTGACTTCAACCTCTTGCCGCTCGGCCAGTACCGGCGCCTGCCCACCGAACAGCGCACGCCCTACTCCGTGGACAGTGCGCTGCATCTGCTGTGGGACAAGTACCCGATGATCCCGACCAACAACGAAGCCGGCGGCATCGACCGCGCCAAGTGGCTGACCCATTACCCCAACGACCCCGGTCTCAACGGCCCGGACCGCACGGTCGATTACCTGTTCTACAGCCCGAAGATCAAACGGGTCGAAGCCACAGTGCGGCAGGACGATACGTTGCGCATTTCCGATCATTTGCCGGTGATTGCGAAGTTCCTCCTGCCACCCAACTGATCTCAGTGAGCCTCTTCGAGATCGTCGTGCAACAGCCCGAAGATCTGCCGTTTCATGTCGATGAACGAGCGCTCCATGACCATGTCCAGCGTGCGCGGTCGTTCGATCGGCACATCGAGAATCTGCTTGATCCGCCCGGGCCGCGCGCCCATCACATACACCCGATCGCCGAGCAGGATCGCTTCGTCGATATCGTGAGTGACGAACAGCACGGTTTTCTTGCTGTTGCCCCACACCCGCAGCAACAGCTGCTGCATTTGCAGACGGGTCTGGCTGTCGAGGGCGCCGAAGGGTTCGTCCATCAGCAGTATCTGCGGATCGTTGGCCAGCGCCCGGGCAATCGCCACCCGTTGCATCATGCCGCCGGACAACTGCTTGGCGTAGTTGTCGGCAAACCCTGACAACCCGACTTCGTGCACGTAGTGATCGACGATCTCCTTGCGCCGCGCCGCCGGCATGCCCCGGCGCTTGAGGCCGAACTCGACGTTCTGCCGCACGGTCAGCCACGGGAACAGCGTGTAGCTCTGGAACACCATCCCGCGATCCGCGCCGGGGCCCTGCACTTGCTGGCCGCCGACGTAGATCTCGCCGGACGTCGGCTCGGCCAGGCCGGCGGTGAGGTACAGCAGGCTCGACTTGCCGCAGCCCGACGGCCCGACCAGCACCGCGAATTGCTGATCTGGCACTTCGAACGACACTTCTTCAAGCGCAGTGAATGTTCCGCCGCCGGGTTTGGTGTAGCGCAGGCTGACCTTGTCCACCTGCAACCTTGGCGCGGCGAGTGCCGGTGCGGCGACCGGCTCGATGAAACGACGGTTGGCAGCGGTTACTGAGCCCATGCGGCAATCCTCAAACGCAAGAAGCGGAACAGTTGATCGGTGACCAGGCCGAGCAGGCCGATGATCGCGATGGCGAGAAAAATCACATCCACCTGAAAGCCGCGCATGGCCTTGAGGCTCAAGTAACCGAGGCCACTCGATGCGGCGACCAGTTCGGCGACCACCAGATAGGTCCAGGCCCAGCCCATGGTCACCCGCAAGGTGTCGAGCACACCTGGCAACGACGCCGGGGCGATCACATGCAGCACCGCGTCACGTCGGTTGGAACCGAGGGTGTAAGAGGCGTTGATCAAATCCTTGGAAATGCCTTTGGACACGTCCGCGACCATCACCAGTTGTTGGAAGAACACACCGAAAATGATCACCGACACCCGCTGCTCCAGACCGATACCGATCCACAGGATGAACAGCGGCACGAACGAGGTCACCGGCAGGTAGCGGATGAAGTTGACCAGCGGTTCGAGGAACGCCTGGACGATACGGAAGCTGCCCATCAGCAAGCCCAGCGGCACTGCCACCAACGATGACACGATGAAGCCGACCATCACCACTTCGACACTGGCCCAGACATGCTGGCCGAGGGTGCCGTCGCGGCTCAGGCGCACGGCGGCTTCAACCACCGCACCGGGCGTCGGCAGGAACATCCCCGGCACGATGCCGCCGTAGGACAACCCGGCCCACAGGCCGACCAGCAACACCCAGGCCAGACCGCTGGCGCTCCACACCACTGGCACCGGCAATCCGGTCTTCGGCGTGATGCAGCGGCTCAGCCATGAATTGCGCTTGAACATGACCAATCTCCTAGAGCGGGCTGACGAAACGGTTATCCACCAGATCGTCGTTGCTGACGTTGTAGGGCTTGCCCTGCAATTCGCTGGCGGTTTCGTTGGCCAGTTTGATCAGCGGTGCGCTGTCACCCGGCGCGCCGGGTTTGCCCAGCAGCTTCTCGCTCATGGCCTGATCGTAGAAGCGCACGCCTTGCGCGGCGGCGGCCAGTTCCTTCGGATCGGACAGGTAACCGCCGACGCCCTTGGCCATGATTTCGTAGGCTTTCTGTGGATGGTCCTTGGTGTACTGCACCGCTTTGTAGAGACCGGCGACCAGCGCCTTGACGTCTTCCGGCTGCTTCTCGATCACCGTGCAGTTGAGCGCCACCACATCGACGATCACGCCCGGCGTGCTGCTGCTGTCGATCAGCACCTTGCCCTGCTGCTTGTCGCGCACCATCGACAGATGCGGTTCCCAAGTCACGGCGGCCGGCACACGACCGGCGATGAACGCCGTGGCGGCATCGTCGGCGGTCATGTTCTGCACGGTGATGTCACTCATGCTCATGCCGTTCTTTTTCAGCAGGTACGACAGCCAGAACTGCGAGGTCGACCCTTCGTTGACGGCCACGGCCTGGCCCTTGAGTTCCTGCAGGCTCTTGACGTTCTTGCCGACCAGCACGCCATCGCCGCCATGGCTGTCATCCAGCGCGGCCACGGCCTTGAAGCAGAACTGCGGGCGGTACTTGAGCACTTCGTCGATGGTCGAGGCCGAGCCGGACAATTGCCCGGACGCCTGGGCGGCCATGTACATCGAGGCTTCTTCGACCACCGGCAATTCGACGGTCAGGCCATTTTCCTTGAAGTAGCCCAGATCCTGGGCCAGATACAGGGTGCCGTAACCGACCCACGTGGTGTGGCCGATCGACAAGGTGCCGGCCTGGGCGCCGGTGACTGAAAGGGCGGAAATCGCCAGAGGACATGCAAGACGGGTAAACAAGGACTTGTTCATGGAGCACTCCCAACGCTGTTGATTTAGTTGTCATGGGCAGTACGGCCAGCCGTGGTGTCGCGATTGCACGCTGCGGTCTCTGCTGGACTCTGGCGGGCAATGCCTTGGCTGGCGAAATCGATGTTGACCCAGGCTTGGCGTCAGGAAAACGAGGAAATAGTTAGACGCGAACGATGAAAAAACTGGGTAGTGCGCACCGCGAAAGGGCGCGTCGGGCGGGGGTGCCCGAGGTGGGTGCAAAGCCAAAAAAAATCGCAGCCGAAGGCTGCGATTGTTAACGGTTCATGCAGGTTTCAAATCAGAGCCGACCGTATTCCTGCGCCGTACGATCCAGCGCTTTCAACGTCTTGCCCACCAGCTCATCTATCTCTTCACGGCTGGCAATCAACGCCGGCGCCATGATCATCCGCCCCAGCGTCGAGCGAATGATCACCCCCTCTTCAAAACCGATCGTGCGGCAGCGCCAGGCGATGTCGTTCTCGTTGGCGAAGCGCTTGCGTGTCGCCTTGTCTTCGGCCAGTTGCAACGCCGCGACCATGCCCGTGCCCTGGATATCGCCCACCAACGGGTGATTGCCGAACACCTCGCGCAGACACTGTTGCAGGTACGGCCCGATGTCATCCTTGACCCGCGTGACCACGCCTTCATCGCGCAATGCCTTGAGGTTGGCAATCGCCACCGCCGCCGCCACCGGGTGCCCGGAATAGGTCAGGCCGTGGGCGAATACGCCGCCCTGCTCCACCAGCACGTCGGCCATTTTCTTCGACAGGATCAAGCCACCCATCGGGATGTAACCGGAGGTCAGGCCCTTGGCGATGGACAGGGTGTCCGGCTCGAAACCGAAGTATTCGTGGGCGAACCATTCACCCGTGCGACCAAAGCCGCCGATCACTTCATCGGCACACAACAGCACGTCGTACTTGCGGCAGATACGCTGGATTTCCGGCCAGTAGCTTTCCGGCGGAAAGATCATCCCGCCCGCGCCCTGGAACGGTTCGGCGATGAACCCGGCAACCTTGTCCGCGCCCAGTTCGAGGATCTTCGCTTCCAGTTGCTGCGCCGCCCGCAGGCCGAATTCCGCCGGGGTCAGATTGCCTTCGTGGGCGAAGAAGTACGGCTCGTCGATGTGCGCGATGTCGGGAATCATCCCGCCCATTTCGTGCATGAACTTCATGCCGCCGAGCGCCGTCGCGGCCAGGGTCGAACCGTGGTAGCCGTTCCAGCGGCCGATCATGATCTTCTTCTCGGGCTTGCCCAGCACCTGCCAGTACCGCCGCACGGTACGGATCAGCACCTCGTTGGCCTCGGAGCCGGAGTTGGTGTAGATCGCGTGGCTGTAGTGCCCCGGCAGCAAGCTGAACAGCAACTCGGAGAGCTCGATCACCTGCGGGTGGGTGGTGTGGAAAAACATGTTGTAGTACGGCAACTGCTCCAGTTGCCGGCTCGCGGCGGCGTTCAGATCCTTGCGCCCGTAGCCGAGGTTGGTGCACCACAGCCCGGACATGCCGTCGAGGTAACGCCGACCGTCGTTGTCCCACAGGTGCAGGCGGTCACCGCGCACCATCACCCGTGGGCCTTCGTCGTTGAGGGCCTTCTGGTCGACGAACGCATGAATGTGGTGCGCTGCATCGGCGGCCTGGTAGTCGCGGGTTTCACGTGAGGTGGTCATCGCCGGATCTCCTTTTTTGTTGTGAGCGGCTGTCATGAGCGCAGTTGAAACCAGGTGGTTTTCAACTGGGTGTATTTGTCGAACGAGTGCAGCGACAGATCGCGGCCGAAACCGGATTGCTTGCCACCGCCGAACGGCACGGTCACGTCCAGCGCATCGACGCTGTTGACCGACACCGTACCGGCTCGCAATTGCCGCGCCACCCGGTGCGCGCGGTGCAGATCATCGGTCCACAGCGACGCCGCCAGACCGTAGACGCTGTCGTTGGCCAGTTGCAAGGCGTGGGCCTCGTCATCGAACGGCATCACCGCCAGCACCGGGCCGAACACTTCTTCGCGAAACAGGGTCATGTGCGGCTGCACGCCGGTGAAAATCGTCGGCTGAACGAAGTTGTCCGAACCGTTGAAACTCAGTTGCCGACCGCCGCAGACGCGGGTCGCGCCTTCGCGTTCGGCCTGGTGGATGAAGCGCAGAATGCTTTCGGTCTGACGAGTCTCGACAATCGCCCCGGCGGCGCTTGCCGGGTCCAGCGGATCGCCCGGCTGCCAGCGCTCGGCCTGAGCCTTCAGTCGCTCGACGAACTCATCATGAATCGAGCGCTCCACCAGCAATCGCGAGTTGGCCGAGCAGACTTCGCCCTGATTGAAGAAGATCCCGAACGCGGCTTTCTGCGCCGCCAGATCCAGATCCTTGCAGTCGGCGAACACCAGATTGGCGCTCTTGCCGCCGCACTCCAGCCACACCTGCTTGAGGTTCGACTGCGCGGAGTACTGCATGAAATATTTGCCGACCTGCGTCGAGCCGGTGAACACCAGACAATCGACATCCGGGTGCAGACCCAGGGCTTTGCCGGTCTGTTCGCCGAGCCCCGGCAGCACGTTCAGCACACCGGCCGGCAGCCCGGCTTCCAGCGCCAGTTCGGCCAGACGCAATGCGGAAAACGGTGATTGCTCGGCAGGTTTGAGGATCACCGAGTTGCCCGCCGCCAGCGCCGGGGCGAGTTTCCACGCGGCCATGTCCAGCGGGAAGTTCCAAGGCACCACGGCGGCGACCACGCCCAGCGCTTCGCGGGTGATGGTCGCCAGCACATTCGAAGCGCTCGGCGCGACTTGATCGTAGAGTTTGTCGAGGCTTTCGGCGTACCAGCGAAACACCCCGGCGGCGCCCGGCACGTCGATGTTGTAAGCGTCCATCACCGGTTTGCCCATGTTCAGCGAATCGAGCAGCGCCAGCTCTTCGCGATTGGCCAGAATCAGATCCGCCAGACGCAGCAAGACTTGCTTGCGCTCGGTCGGTGAACGCCCGGCCCAGGTGCCGGCCTCGAATACCTGCCGCGCATTGCGCACCGCCGCGTCGACATCTTCTTCACCGCACGCGGCGACGTTTGCCAAAAGCTGGCCGGTGGCCGGGTTGATCGCGGCAAAGGTCTGCCCCGACTGCGCCGCACGCAGTTTGCCGTCGATCACGGCCTGGTACGGATAGCTCAATTCAGCGGCCTTGCGCTGCCAGTCTGCAAGCTCGAACACGGTGGTTGCTCCTTGGACTTTTATTCTTTTGAGAACAGTGCGCAGTGATAGTCGCTCAGGCCCGTGCGAGCTAAAACCAGTAAAAATGTCTTCGCAGACAATAAAAAAGGTAACCAGCCGATAGCCCCCTCGCGCGCGTATGGGGCTATTGTTCAGGGACAAAAAAACCGCCGACAGAACGGAGGCCGGCGGCGTACAAATTGCTTGGATGTGGAATCCGTTCGCTTTGAGGTTCACCGTGGCCGCTTACAACCTGCGTCAGTTGAAATACTTCATCACCACCGTCGAATGCGGCAGCGTCGCCGAAGCCTCGCGCAAGCTGTACATCGCGCAACCGGCGATTTCCACGGCGATCAAGGGGCTGGAAGACAGCTTCGGCGTGCAACTGTTGATCCGCCATCACGCTCAGGGCGTGTCCCTGACGCCCAGCGGCGCGCGGTTTTTCCGCAAGGCCCAGGAACTGCTGCGCATGGCCAAGGAGTTCGAACAGAACGCCCTCGCCGACAACGACGTGGTGGCCGGGCAGATCGATATCGGCTGTTTCGAAACCGTCGCGCCGCTGTACCTGCCGCAGCTGATTGCCGGCTTCTCGGCGCTGTATCCGGGGGTGAAAATCCGCATCCGCGACGGCGAACAACAGGAACTGGTGCAAGGCCTGACCTCGGGCACCTTCGACCTCGCGATCCTGTACAAGCACGACCTCGACGCCACCATCGAAACCGAACCCTTGATGCCGGCCCAGCGGCCTTACGCCCTGCTCCCGGCGGATCACCGCTTCGCCCAGCTCAAGCAGGTTTCGCTGCGGGACTTGTGCCTGGAACCGATGATCCTGCTCGACGTACAACCGAGCCGCACCTACTTCGTCAGCCTGTTCGAAGAACTCGGGCTGTCGCCACGCATCGAGTTCAGCTCGCCGTCGATCGAAATGGTGCGCGGCATGGTCGGCCAGGGTTTCGGCTTCTCGATCCTGGTCACCCGCCCGCACTCGGAATGCACCTACGACGGCAAGAAAGTCGTGTGCGTCGACATCGTCGAAGACGTCACCGGCTCAGGGCTGGTAGCGGCGTGGCTCAAGCGCGGACAGCTGACCAAACCGGCGCAGTTGTTTGCCGATTATTGCCGGGAGCAATTGACCGCCAAGGCCAGTCGCTGAACCTCACGTACCGCGCGGTTTGGCTCGTGCAGTGGCTTCGGCCACCAGTGGGTCATCCGGCCAGTAATGCTTCGGATACCGCCCCTTCAAATCCTTCTTCACTTCCGCATAGGTGCTACGCCAGAAGTTGGCCAGATCCTGCGTCACCTGCACCGGACGTCGCGCGGGCGACAGCAGGTGCAGCTTGACCACTTGCCGACCGCCGGCGATGCGCGGTGTGTCGGCGAGGCCGAACAACTCCTGCAAACGCACGGCGAGAATCGGTGGTTGCTCGCTGTAGTCGAGGCGAATCGACGAGCCCGACGGCACGCTCAGGTGATGCGGTGCCTGTTCGTCGAGTTGCTGCGGCAGCGGCCATGGCAGCAGATTACGGACGATGTTCGACAGGTCGAGGTTGACGAAATGGCTGAGCCGCGAGACCTTGCCCAGATAAGGCATCAGCCAGTCTTCGAGGGTTTGCAGCAGCGTGGCGTCGCTGACATCCGGCCATTGGCTGTCGCCCTTGGTGTCCAGATCGAGCTGGCGCAGCAACGCGACTCGCGCCTGCCACTGGCGCAGTTCCGGGGTCCACGGCAGCAGTTCAAGACCCTTGCGCCGTACCAGATTGACCAGCGCCTGACTGCGGGCGTTTTCGTCGAGACCGGTCAGCGGCTCGCGGCTGAGGATCAGTTCGCCGACCTTGCGCTGACGCTCGGCACGCAGCACACCTTCGCGTTCGTCCCAGTCCAGTTGATCGACGTTGTGCACCTGCTCGGCCAGCACCGAATCGAACAGCGCCGGATCGAAATCCGCCGCCAGATAAATCCGTTCCTCACGCTGGCCCTGACGGCTGCCGAGGTCGGCGATGACGATCCACGGTTCCTTCATCAGGCTGTCGGCTTCGGCGAACAGCGCCGCGCGGCCGTTGGCCAGACGATATTCGGCACCACCGGCGCGCCGCTGCTGGGCGACGCGATCCGGGTAGGCCAGCGCCAGCAAGGCGCCGAGCCAGCGCGGATGATCCGGGTCGGCGACCGGTTCACTCGCCTTACCGCGCAGATAACCACGATATTGCCGCGCCAGTTGCCGGGCGCGCTGCACGCCGCCCTGAGCACCGCGCGCCGCACGTTCTTCGCCGGACAGCAGCACCAGACGACTGTGCAGATCGGCCCCCGCGCCACGCAAAATGTCCCGCTCACCAAGCAACGCGGCGACATCACAAGCCATGCTCGCCAGACCCAACGCCTGACCGCGCAACAGCAAATGAGCGATTCGCGGATGGGCCGGCAATTCAGCCATGGCCTGACCGTGACGGTTGAGAGCTTCGCCGTCCAGCGCACCGAGGCGCTGCAACAGATCCTGCGCCTGTGCATAAGCGGCCGCTGGCGGTACGTCCAGCCAGATCAGATCACTCGGCGCCACGCCCCAACGCCCGAGTTGCAAAGCGAGACCGGCGAGATCCGCCGAAAGAATTTCCGCACTGCCATAAGCCGCCAGTTGCTCATGCTGATCCTGCGACCACAGGCGATAACACACGCCCGGTTCCAGACGCCCGGCCCGGCCCGCGCGCTGAGTGGCGCTGGCCCTGGAGATGCGTTGGGTGTCGAGGCGGGTCATGCCGCTGCCCGGATCGAAACGCGGCACTCGCGCCAGCCCGGCGTCGATCACCACGCGCACACCGTTGATGGTCAGACTGGTCTCGGCGATGTTGGTGGCCAGCACCACTTTGCGCTGGCCAGCCGGGGCCGGGTCGATGGCGGCGCGTTGCGCATTCAGGTCGAGTTCGCCGTGCAACGGGCAGAGCAACACGTCGCTGCGCTCACCGATGGCGTCCGCCAATTGCTGATGAACACGCCGGATTTCCGCCTGCCCCGGCAGGAACACCAGCAGGCTGCCGGTTTCGTCGTGCAGGGCTTCGAGCACCGTTTGCGTGACGCGTTGATCGATGTATTCGCCGGGCTGGAACGGCCGGCCCCAGCGCATCGTCACCGGGAACATCCGGCCCTCGCTGCGCAGGATCGGTGCGTCGTCGAGCAACCCGGCCAGACGCTCGCCTTCGAGGGTGGCGGACATCAGCAAAATCTTCAGCGGTTGTTCAGCTCGAAACAGCTCACGACCGTTCAGACTGAGCGCCAGCGCCAGATCGGCGTCGAGACTGCGTTCGTGAAATTCGTCAAAGATCAGCAGGCCCACGCCGTCCAGCGCCGGGTCGTCCTGCAAACGCCGGGTGAGAATGCCTTCGGTGACCACTTCGATGCGCGTATTGGGGCCGACCTTGCTGTCGAGACGGATGCGATAACCGACGGTTTCACCGACCTTCTCGCCCAGCTCGCTGGCCAGCCGTTCTGCGGCTGCGCGCGCGGCCAACCGACGGGGTTCGAGCATGAGAATGGTCTGCCCGTTCAACCACGCTTCATCGAGCAGGGCCAAGGGCACGCGGGTGGTTTTACCAGCGCCGGGCGGTGCTTCGAGCACGGCTTCGTGGCGTGTCGCGAGGGCTTCACGCAGGGCGGGTAAAACTTCATCGATTGGCAACGAATTCATACTGGCTCCCCAGGGCGTGCCCACAGTAAATTGCGAGTCGCGTTAAAGCTGTGAGCGTGCCAGGCAAGGCGCGGGACGCAGGTAAGGGTCGTTTCCTTACCAAGTCCCGCAACGCAGCATGGCGCGCTCACAGCTTTAGCCCGGAGGGCCGAACCCCGGAAGGATTCGGTAGCCATCACGCGATATGGATCTGGAGAAAACAACTTCAATCCTCAACGTATTTCGATAGGGGTGAGACGGGGCCGCAATTTACTGTGGGCATGCCCTGCCGGGCCGAGTATAACGGCGAACTGCTGAGCGTTCGTCAGGGTCTTAACTTCACACGATGACGCTTCGTTAATAGATGACTCAGGAGATTCCCATGCGCTTACCTTTTCGCCTGATCGGCGGTGTACTGGTTGCCACCCTGCTCACTCAGATCACCGCGTGCGGTTCGATTTTCTATCCCGACCGGCGCGGCCAGATTGACGGCAAGATCGACCCGGCGATTGCCGTGCTCGATGCCGTGGGCCTGCTGTTCTACATCATCCCCGGCCTGATCGCGTT
Organism: Pseudomonas sp. GW822-FHT03F08; assembly: GCF_058801265.1. Lineage (NCBI taxonomy): Bacteria > Pseudomonadati > Pseudomonadota > Gammaproteobacteria > Pseudomonadales > Pseudomonadaceae > Pseudomonas > Pseudomonas sp. GW822-FHT03F08. The sequence continues at coordinate 106,922 of NZ_JBXANC010000010.1, forward strand.
TGCCGTGGACTTCACCACCGGCGCGATCTATTTCGAACCAGGCCACACGGCGCAGGTCGATCCGGCCAAGCTCAAGCAAGCCATCGGCCCGGACGGCCAGGTCGATAACCTCAAGTTGCAGGCTATTCTCGAAACAGAACTGGGCCGCAACCTGCCTCTGGATGACCCACGGCTGATCCAGCACAAGGGCAGCACCCAGCAACTGGCGATGTTCGGCCTGCAACCTGCCGCATAAGGAATCAACGCCCCCATGACCTCCAGCCCCGAACACGCCCGCCTGCTAAGGCTGGCGACCCGCGCCTCGGTGGCGGTGGCCTGTACGCTGATCATCGCCAAAGCCATCGCCTGGTGGCTGAGCGGTTCGGTGAGCATGCTCGCCGGCCTCACCGACTCGGCCCTCGATGGCGTCACCTCGTTGCTCAATCTGCTGGCGGTGCATTACGCGCTGCGGCCGGCGGATGACGATCACCGTTATGGTCACGGCAAGGCCGAGTCCCTGGCGGGCATGGCACAGGCGCTGTTCATTGGCGGCAGTGCGGTGCTGATCGCGTTTCAGGCTTATGAGCGCTTGAACAATCCGGAGCCGCTCGGCGCGCCTTGGCTGAGCATCGGGGTGATCGTGTTTTCCCTGCTGCTGACGGCGGCGCTGTTGATGCTGCAGCACCGGGTGATCAAGCAGACCGGCTCCAATGCGGTGCGGGCGGACTCGCTGCATTACCGTTCGGACATGTTGCTCAACGGCAGCATTCTGATCGCGCTGGTGTTGGCCGGATTGGGTTTCGCTCAACTGGATGCGTGGTTCGGCCTGGGGATTGCGGCGTACATTCTGTGGAGCGCGATCCAGATCGCCCGGGAAAGTTTTTCGGTGCTGATGGATGAAGAACTGCCGGTGGATGTCAGTCAGCACATGCTCGAACTGGCGTGCGGCGTACCAGGCGTTTTGGGCGCGCATGATCTGCGCACACGAATTTCCGGCAATCACTGGTTCGTGCAGTTGCACCTGGAATTGCCGGGGGATCTGACGCTGTCAGTCGCTCACGGCATCAGCGACCAGGCGGCGGATGCGATTCATGCCGCTTACCCGCGGGCCGAAGTGCTGGTGCACGCCGACCCGCAGGAAGTGGTCAAGGCCGCCAGGGCTCAATAGCTGACCTGATAACCGCGACTGCTCAGGCAATTGCCCTGGGCCTGGCGGTAGGCCTGCACCACTTCGGGCGCGGGCTGGTAGGTCGCAGTGCGCGGATCGAAACCGCTTTGCTGCACCGCGTACTGATAGCACTGGTAGCCATCCTGCTGGACCTGCTCCGGCGACTGACCGTTGGCGGGATACGCTTCGACGTCATAGCCGTTGCTCGCCGGTTGCGGAGGTTGCTGCACCGGTGGCTCGACCACCACGTAATCCTGCGTCGCTTCTTGGTAGGCGTAGTACGAACCTGCCGCCAGGAACAACAGCGAACCACCGATCCACACTTCACGCGCGTAATCCGGCAGGTACTGGATACGGATGCCGCGTGGCGGCTGAACCACGATGTAGCGCGGGCCTTGCGGGCGATACCAGTAGCCGCCGGAGTAGAAGTAATCCTGGCCACGATATGGCACGCGGAAGTCACGATCCGGGAAACGCTCGATCACATGGCCCGGCCGGTATTGCGGGCCGGGGCCCCAGCCATTGCCATGTCCGTCCGGACGACCCGGCCAACGGTTGTCGTTGGGACGATTGCCGGTCTGCCAGTTCTGGTGGTAACCATTCTGTGGACGCTCATCGCGGTAATAGCCCTGACGCGGTTCCTGAGTCTGGCGCACGGTGTCGGGGCGTGGCTGGATCGGCAGGCTGTTGGCCGGCAGTTGTGGCGGCGGTGGCGGTTGGCGAACCGGATTGGGATTGTAGGCTGGACGGTTCTGGTCGTGGTTCTGCCACTGGCCGTTGTTGTGCTGCTGACCGTTGTGCTCGAACTGGCGGCTATTGTCGCCGCGAATGATTTCGTTGTTCTGCGGGCGCGGCTGATTGTTGCCGCCGTGGCCCTGATTGTTTTCCTGATGTTCCCGCTCGCGTCCGCCATTTTCAGGGCCGCGATTCTGCGGCTCATCGGCCAGCGCTTGCGCACAGACACTCACACACAGCACACCAACACTGGCCAGACGCCAGATACGCGACTTCATGAAATTCCTCACTGCGGGCTGAACCCTGTAATTAAGAAGGGCTTGTAGCTAAGACCGGGGATGGGCGCACCGGGTTCTGCTACAGGTTATCAGTCACGCCATTTATTTATTGAGCGAGCGAGGCCAAATTGCGGGCAAGAAAAAAGGGAGACCCGTCGGCCTCCCTTTTAGAGAACTTCGTCCTGGCTCGACGCTTTTGACGTCGGCTCACCTCACGCCGTCTTCTGGACAGTGTGCAGCTCGGGGGCCGGCACAACCCCGGTGGGGGTGGCGGCCGCGGCAGGCCGGATAGGGCGGGCCGCGTGGACTGTGTTACCGAGCAGTGATTCTGGTGATAAGAATAGGCCGGAGGCTGCGACAGATGATTGCGAAGATTGCTCAAATAAACATCACTTGCGCAATTTTTAACCCTGGATAGATAATCCGCCGCAATAGTTAGGACAAAGGACCGATTGATGAGCAAACTCGACCGTTACGACCTCAGCATTTTGGCGGAATTGCAGCGCGACGCCCGCATCTCCAACCAGGAACTGGCCGAGCGCATCGGTCTGTCGCCCTCCCCGTGCTCGCGCCGGGTCAAGCAACTGGAAGACGACGGCTACATCTCCCGTCAGGTGGCCCTGCTCGATCGCAAGATGCTCGGCCTGAGCCTGACCGCCTACGTGCTGATCGGCATGGACCGGCACACGCCGGAGCGTTTCGAGAACTTCGAAGCAGCGATCCGCACCTTGCCGCAAGTGCTGGAATGCAGCCTGGTCACCGGGGTGGATGCCGACTATCAGTTGAAAGTGGTGGTGCCGGACATGGATCACTATCAGAAGCTGCTGCTGGGGCACCTGACCCGCATTGAAGGCGTGACCAGCGTGCGCTCGAGCTTTGTGCTCAATCAGGTGCTCAACAGCACCGAACTGCCGCTGACTCACTTGCGTAGCTGAAATCGACGAATGACTGCGGCACACCGACGCAGGTCAATGCTGCGTCGTTCGCCGCTGGCGTATACTCCCGGCCGCCCTTTCAGCCGCACAGCGCCGGAGATGCCCGATGGATCCAGCAGTATTTGAAGAGTGGATGATGACCGGTCTGGTCAGCATCCTGATCATTTTCATGGGTTTCATCGTCTGGGATCTCGCGAAGAAGTCCAAGGCCGGGCGCTTCGGCTCGTTCATTCTGTTCTTCGTGCTGGGCCTGGGTGTGGCCGCGTTCATCATCAAGAGTGTGGTGATCGGCCTGATCGAATCCGGCGCCTTATAAGCGCGCCGGCACTTCTTTCCACTGCCCCTGATCGAGCCCTTCGATCGTCCAGTCACCAATCCTGACCCGCACCAGTCGCAATGTCGGCAGCCCGACCGCCGCCGTCATCCGCCGCACCTGACGGTTGCGTCCCTCGCGAATCACCAGTTCCAGCCAGGTGGTCGGTACGGTCACGCGAAAGCGTACCGGCGGATTGCGCGGCCACAGCTCAGGCTCCTCCAGTTGCCGCGCCTCAGCGGGCAAGGTCATACCGTCATTCAGTTCGACGCCGTCACGCAGACGCTGCAACTGCTCGGCCGTCGGCACACCTTCGACCTGCACCCAATAGGTTTTCGCAAGCTTGTGCTTCGGGTCGGCGATCCGCGCCTGCAACTGACCGTCGTTGGTCAGCAGCAGCAAACCTTCACTGTCGCGGTCCAACCGCCCGGCCGGGTAGATGCCCGGAACGTCGATGTAATCCTTGAGCGTCGCCCGCCCTTCGCCGTCGCTGAATTGCGTCAGCACATCGAACGGTTTGTTGAACAGGATCAGCTTCGGCTCGGCCGGTGGTGCCTTGGCGACACGGCGCGGGGCTGAAGAGGATGGCTTCGCGCCGGGGCGGCGGGAAGGTGGACGTGGGGGACGGGACATGGGCAAAACAACATCTGGCGATCTGGGCTGCTAATGCTAGTGCCCAGACCGCCAAATGACCACGACAAACCGTTAGCGGAACGGCGGCTCGTCGAAACTGCGCAGTTTGCGCGAGTGCAGCGAGTTGAGTTCGGTGCGCAGCAGGTCCACCGCTTCGATACCGATCTTCAAGTGCTGGCTGACCGCACGCTCGTAGAACGCGTTGGCCGAACCCGGCAGCTTGATTTCGCTGTGCAGCGGCTTGTCCGACACACACAACAACGTGCCGTACGGCACCCGCAGGCGATAACCCTGGGCGGCGATGGTGCCGCTTTCCATGTCCACGGCCACGGCGCGGGACAGGTTGATCAGCGGTCGTTCCTGGGCCCAGCGCAATTCCCAGTTACGGTCGTCGTAGGTCAGCACGGTGCCGGTGCGCAGGCGTTTCTTCAGGTCGTCGCCCTTCTCGCCGGTGATGTTGGCAGCCGCTTGTTGTAACGCCAATTGCACCTCGGCCAGCGCCGGGATCGGAATGTTCGGCGGCACCACCCGGTCGAGAATCCCGTCGCGACGCATGTAAGCGTGGGCCAATACGTAGTCGCCGATGGTCTGCGACTGACGCAGGCCGCCGCAGTGACCGATCATCAGCCAGCAATGCGGACGCAGCACCGCCAGGTGGTCGGTGATGTTCTTGGCGTTGGACGGGCCGACGCCGATGTTCACCAGGGTCACGCCGTGGCCATCGCTGGCGATCAGGTGATAGGCCGGCATCTGGTAGCGGTGCCAGACCACACCGGCCGCAATGGCCGAGGCTTCGCCGTGGTCCATGCCTTTTTCGATGATCACGTTGCCCGGCAACACCATGCGCACGAAACGCGGGTCGCGGCGCAATTGCTCCAGGCCATGGAGGATGAACTGGTCGACATAGCGGTGGTAGTTGGTCAGCAGGATCCAAGGCTGCACGTGGCGCCAGTCGCTGCCGGTGTAGTGCACCAGGCGACGCAGCGAAAAGTCGACGCGGGCCGCATCGAACAGCGCCAGCGGCAGCGGATCAGTGTTTTCCCAGTCGTAGAGACCGTCGGCGATGCCATCGGTGGCGGCGGACAGGTCGGTACTCGGGAACACCCGAGCCAGCACGGCGGCGGTGACGCCGGAGCCGGCCAGTTCATCGCCCTGCTCGACCACGTACGGGTACGGAATGTTCTGTGCGCTGACCCCGACTTCCACGGTCACCGTGAAGTCGTGCATCAGCGGCACCAGCTGTTCCAGCAGGTATTTGCGAAACGCCGCCGGGTGGGTGACGGTCACGCTGTAGGTGCCCGGCAACTGCACCTTGGCGTAAGCGCGGGTGGTTTGCGGGACTTCGCCCTGGCAGTGGTAGGTCAGACGCAGTTCGGGATAACGGAACAGGGCACGTTGCTCGGCGTCGGGCTCGACGCGATCCTTGAGATAACGCTTGAGCGCCGAGTTCAGCGCCGTGGTGGCCCGCTCATGCAGCTCGGCCAGGCGATCCACGGCTTGTTCGGCGGTTTGAACGACAATAAACGCTTCGGTCACGATCAGCTTCCTGTGTTCTGACTTGCAGAGCTTCATCTTGCCTGCATCGTGGCGTCACGGAAACAGTGGCGTAATGGCTTTGTCGCAATCGCCCTTCAGAAACCTTGCGGTGTCGAGCGGGCGACGATGGACTCGACATCCAGCCCACGGGGCAAGGCACCGTAGACCCGGCCGCCACCGCTCAGACGACTGGCGATAAACGCATCGCTGACCGCCGAGTTCCCGGCCTCCAGCAACAGCTTCGCTTGCAGCCCCAGGGCAATGTCTTCGGTCAATTGCCGCGCACGGTACTGAATGTCGCCGGTGTCCTTGAACGACGCCTGCAATTGCTGGATATGCGCGGCCAGCCGCTTGTCGCCATGGCCGTCGCCCAGCTCGTTGAACAGCACATCGAGCACGCCCGGCTCCTTCGACAGTGCACGCAACACATCAAGGCACTGCACGTTGCCGGAGCCTTCCCATGTCGAGTTCACCGGCGCTTCGCGGTACAGGCGCGGCAGAATGCTGTCTTCGACATACCCGGCGCCGCCCATGCACTCGGCGGCTTCATTGATCATGGCCGGCGCGCGTTTGCAGATCCAGTATTTGCCCACCGCCGTCACCAGTCGGGTGAACTGCGCTTCGTGGCGATCGTTCAGATGATCCAGCGCCTTGCCCATGCGCAAGCTCAGGGCCAGCGCGGCTTCGCTTTCCAGCGCCAGATCGGCCAGCACGTTCTGCATAAGCGGTTGTTCGCTGAGCAATTTGCCGCCGACCTTGCGATGGGCGCAGTGATGACTGGCCTGGGTCAGGGCCTGACGCATCAGCGAACTGGAGCCGACCATGCAATCGAAACGGGTCATGGCCACCATCTCGATGATGGTCGGCACACCGCGCCCCTCCTCGCCGACCATCCACGCCAGCGCGCCACGGAACTCCACTTCGCTGGAGGCGTTGGACTGGTTGCCGAGTTTGTTTTTCAGGCGCTGGATATAGAACTGATTGCGCGTATCGTCCGGGCGATGGCGCGGCAGCAGGAAGCAGGTCAGGCCCTTGTCGGTCTGTGCCAGCGTGAGGAACGCATCGCACATTGGTGCAGAACAGAACCACTTGTGCCCCACTAGTTCATAAGCCTGACCCGGGCCGCTGGCGCCGACCGGATAAGCCTTGGTGGTATTGGCGCGCACGTCGGTGCCGCCCTGTTTCTCGGTCATTGCCATGCCGATGGTGACGCCCGCCTTGTGGGCCATGCCGACATTGCGCGGATCGTATTCGGTGGCGAGGATTTTCGGCAGCCACTGTTCAGCCAGATCCGGCTGCAAACGCAGCGCGGGAACACTGGCGAAGGTCATGGTCAACGGGCAACCGCTGCCGGCCTCGGCCTGACTATGCAGATAGCTCATGGAGGCGCGGGCAACATGGGCGCCGTCCTGTGGATGAGCCCAGGGCAACGACGTCAGGCCATGTTCGATGGCGGTGCGCATCAGCTCGTGATAAGCGGGGTGGAATTCCACCAGATCGATGCGATGACCGTAGCGGTCATGGCTGGCGAACACCGGTTTATTCTGGTTGGCGAGGAACCCGGCCTCCATCAGCGGCCCGCCGGCCAATGCGCCGTAGGCATCGATCCGCGACTCGGCCCAGCCGGCGCCGAACCGCCGCGACCACTCCTGCAACGGCAGGTCGATGCGGTACAGGTTGGTGCCGTCCAGCGACGGTGGCTGGTTGGTGACTTCGTGGGTTTCGGCGAACTGATGCAGGTTCATGACGGGGCTCCTTGATCGGCCAGAGCTTCAGTTAAGCACCGCCCCCGAACCGATCAAAGTGTCATACCGGCCTAAATGCCGGCGCTTTCACCCTATCAACAACTCAACACGCGCCGTTGCATCGCGACCTGCAAGTCTTCGAATTTCACCGGTTTGCTCAGGTAATCGATCGAGCCGGCGGATGCGCAATGCTCTCGATCCGCCCCCAGCGCGATCACGAACACCGGCAGGTTGGCGCAGCCCGGCAGGTCATGGATCTGGCAGCACAACGATGCGCCATCAAGCGGTGGCAGCTGGCAATCAATCAGCACCGCATCGAACGCTTCGCGCTGCAAATATTCGAGCGCCGCGGCACCATGGTCGGCAGTGCGCACGCGGAAACCGAGCTTGAGCAGCATGCCGCGCATCACCAACTGATTGACGCTGTTGTCGTCCACCAGCAACACGGTGCAGTCCTGCGGTGCGCGCACGGCATCGCGAATGAGCGTCGGCGCCGCTTCAACCGCCGGCAACTCAAACTCGACATCCAGCTGAAAGCGACTGCCGCGCCCCGGCTCGGAACGGTGCGTGAGCTTGCCGCCGAGCAGTTCCACCAGTTGTCGGCAGATCGCCAGACCGACGCCCAGGCCGCCGTATTCGCGGGTCATCGAACCGTCGAGCTGGAAGAATCGCTGATACATCGTCGCCTCGCCCAGATCGGTGAAGCCGATGCCGGTGTCGATCACCGCAAAGGACAGCGCCAGACGATTGTCTGTCGACGGTTTACCGGTAACCCGTAGTGCGAGGCCGCCGACGCGGGTGAACTTGATCGCGTTGTCCAGCAGGCATTCCAGGCATTGCGCGAGTTTGGCGCTGTCGCCCTGCAGACGATCCGGCAGAGTCGGCAGCACGTCGACCTTGAAGTCCAGCGACTTGCTCGAGGCGTTGCCATCGAACTGCACACGCAGCGCCTCGACCACGGCGCGCAGGCTGAAACTGCCCGGCGTCGCCTTGAGCTTGCCGGCCTGCAGTTCGGTCAGGGTCAGGATGCCGTTGACCATGCGCATCATGTCCCGCGCCGAACCGGCGGCGGTCTGCTGGTATTGCTCCAGTTCCGGGTCCAGTTCGACGGTCTGCATCAGTTCCAGCGAACCGATCACACCGTTCATCGGCGTGCGCAGTTCGTGGGTCAGGGTCGCGAGGAACTCGTCTTTGAGCTTGTTGCTGTGGGCCAGTTGCTGGTTGAGCACTTCCAGCTTCTGGCCGGCGTCGAACAGGGTCTGCGCCTGTTGCTCGCGCATCGCGTTGATGCGGTCGGCCAGCGCCAGCGACAGCAGCGCCACCTCAATGGCCGAGCCGATCTGGCTGGCGTACATGGTCAGGAACACGTTCGGCAGCAAACCCAGGACCATCATCGTGTTGACGATCCCGCCGAGCAGAAACGCCGACCAGGCGATGATGAAGTAGCGCGCCACTCGCAGGCCGCGCCACCAGGCGAGGATCCCGGCGGCGAAGATCACCACGGTAAAGGTCAGCGCCAGGGTCGTCGCCAGACGCAGGGCCAGGGCATAACTGGTCATCAGCGACAGACCGATTACCAGTGCGCCGAAGGCAATCAGGGCGATCAACAAACGGTCGAGCCAGCGGCTATGGTTCTTGGTCTGCAGGAAACTGCGGGCGAACTGGCTGCCGAACAGTCCCGCGCAACCGATGAAAAACGGCGTGGCGGCGTTGGCCCACCAGGGGTTGTCCGGCCAGAAATACTCGACCGCTGCGCCATTCACCGACAACTGGTACAGGCCGAACGAGCCGATATAGAAGATGTAATAGAGGTAACTGGTATCGCGCACGCTGAGGTAGATGAACAGGTTGTAGACCAGCATCCCCAGCAGCACGCCATAAATCAGGCCCAGCACGTACAGGCGCACCGGCTGATCTTCGAGGTACGCGGTGCTCGACCACAACGTCACCGGCGCCTGGATCGAGCCTTCGCTGGACAGTCGCAAATAGACGGTCTGTTGCTGGTCCGGCCGGAACGCGAGGTTGAACAGGTAGTTGTTCTGCCGGATCTCGCGACTGGCGAACGGCAGCGCGTCCCCGGTCTGGCGCACCAGACGATAGTCACCGGCGGCATCGGGCAGATAAAGGTCGAGATGGTCGAGTGGCGGATAGGCCAGCTCCAGCAGCCAGGTACGCTGCGCCGCCGGATTGCTCGGGCGGTAATGCAGGTCGATTTTCAGCCAGAACGCCGAACGCGAGTAACCGGCATTGAGCGTGGCTTTATCGTGGGCCTTGAATTGTCCGGCAGCGGCTTGCGCGCGGACGTCGGCAATGCTCGCCTGACCGCTCGGGTCTTCGAACACTTGCAGGGATCGACCCAGCGGGAGGCTCTGGGTGAACTCGTCGAATTCGACGGCGTTTGCCAGGAGGGGCAAACAGAACAGCAACATCAACAAATAGCGCATTGAAGCCCCAGCGTGGCTTGTCCGGTTGTGTCAGGAAGCCCCCCATTCCCTTTGAGATGACGTAAAACCGGTATTACCTGTTATTGGTTTGGATCCACTCTAGCATAGCCGTTGATGGCCATTGAGCACCATGGAAATTTTTCCGACAAAGGCTCTAGAACGGGCGTTTCAGAGCAAAACACCGAGCTAGAGCTGTTGACTCGGTCAGATTGTGAGAACCCGTGTGGATCCGGATACCGAGGTTATCGGCCGAACGCTGTGCCACAACACCCGAAAAACAGGTTTGGTGGTAAGCTCGCGCACCATGAATATCTACAGCTCCCGCCCCGTTGTCCTCTGTCTCTCCGGCCACGACCCCAGTGGTGGCGCCGGCTTGCAGGCAGATATCGAAGCCCTGCTCGCTCAGGGTTGCCATGCGGCTCCGGCCGTCACCGCCCTGACCGTGCAAGACACCGTCAACGTCACTGACTTTCGCGTCCTCGACCGTGAGTGGGTACTGGCCCAGGCCAATGCCGTGCTCAACGATTCCGAAGTCGCGGCAGTGAAACTGGGCATGCTCGGTTCCCTGGAAATGGTCGACACCGTTGTCGAACTGCTTCAGGCGCACCCGCACTTGCCAGTGGTCTGCGACCCGGTGCTGCGCGCCGGCGGCGGCGGACGCCTGGGCAAGGACGAGGTCGGCTACGCCATGCGCGAACGCCTGCTGCCGCTGTCGATCATCGCCACTCCCAACCTTCCCGAAGCCCGGATCCTCGCCGAACTGCCAGAAGGCACCGCGGACGAGTGCGCTGAAAAACTCCTGCCGTTCATCAAGAACCTGCTGATCACCGGCGGTCACGGCGACGAAACCGAAATCCACAATCGCCTGTACAGCCGCGACGGCCTGCGCGAAACCTTCAAGTGCCAGCGCCTGCCCGGCAGCTACCACGGCTCCGGCTGCACACTGGCCAGTACCCTCGCCGGTCGACTGGCACTGGGCGAAAACCTTGCCAGCGCCGTGCGTACCGCGCTGGATTACACTTGGCGCACCCTGCGCGATGCCGAACAACTGGGCAAAGGCCAGTTCGTGCCGCGTCGTCTGCCGCTGGATTTCTGCTCGTAACGTCGTGAGGTCTGCCTGATGAAACTACGTGGCCTGTACGCCATTACCGACGGTCCGTTGCTGGCCGGCAAGTTCCTGCCGTACGTGGAGGCGGCGCTGGAAGGCGGTGTCACCCTCCTGCAATACCGTGACAAGAGCAGCGACGAAGCCCGGCGCTTGCGTGAGGCCGAGGCCTTGCGTGATCTGTGCGAACGCTACAAGACCCAGTTGATCATCAACGATGACGCCGAACTGGCCGCACGCCTGAACGTCGGCGTGCACCTGGGCCAGACCGACGGTCCGTTGTCGCCGACCCGCGCCCTGCTCGGCTCCAAGGCAATCATCGGTTCGACCTGCCACGCGCAGCTTGAACTGGCTGAACAAGCCGCCAAAGAAGGCGCGAGCTACGTCGCCTTCGGCCGCTTCTTCAACTCCAACACCAAACCCGGTGCGCCGACCTGCAGCCTCGATCTGCTCGATCAGGCCCGCCAGACGCTGCACCTGCCGATCTGCGCGATTGGCGGCATCACCCTCGACAACGCCGCGCCGCTGGTGGCCCACGGTGTCGATCTGCTGGCCGTGGTCCATGGCCTGTTCGGCGCTGACAGCACCGCCGAAGTGACCCGCCGCACCCGTGCATTCAACGAATTATTCAAATCCTGATTTTTGAGAGCCCGATCATGTCTCGTTCCGAAACCCTGTTTGCCAACGCCCAGAAACACATTCCCGGTGGCGTGAACTCGCCGGTTCGCGCGTTCAAGAGCGTCGGCGGCACGCCGCTGTTCTTCAAGCACGCCGAAGGCGCCTACGTCACCGACGAAGACGACAAGCGTTATGTGGATTACGTCGGCTCCTGGGGCCCGATGATCCTCGGCCACAGCCACCCGGACGTGCTGGACGCCGTGCGTAACCAACTGCAACACGGCCTGTCCTACGGCGCGCCGACCGCGATGGAAACCGAGATGGCCGACCTGGTCTGCTCGCTGGTGCCGTCGATGGAGATGGTGCGCATGGTCAGCTCCGGCACCGAAGCGACCATGAGCGCGATCCGTCTGGCCCGTGGCTTCACCGGCCGCGACAGCATCATCAAGTTTGAAGGCTGCTACCACGGTCACTCCGACAGCCTGCTGGTCAAGGCCGGTTCCGGCGCACTGACCCAAGGCGTACCAAGCTCGGCCGGCGTACCGGCCGCGTTCGCCAAACACACCCTGACCCTGCCGTTCAACGACATCGACGCCGTTGAAAAAATGCTCGCCGAAGTCGGCCAGGACGTCGCCTGCATCATCGTCGAGCCAGTGGCCGGCAACATGAACTGCGTGCCGCCGGCGCCGGGTTTTCTCGAAGGCCTGCGCAGCCTGTGCGACAAGCACGGCGTGGTGCTGATTTTCGACGAAGTGATGACCGGTTTCCGCGTAGCCCTCGGCGGTGCCCAGGCTTACTACGGCGTGACCCCGGATCTGACCACTTTTGGCAAGATCATCGGCGGCGGTATGCCGGTCGGCTGCTTCGGCGGCAAGCGCGCAATCATGGAGCGCATCGCACCGCTGGGCCCGGTCTATCAGGCGGGCACCTTGTCGGGTAACCCGCTGGCGATGGCCGCCGGTCTGACTACCCTGCGCCTGATCAGCCGTCCAGGCTTCCACGCCGAACTGACCGATTACACCACTCGCCTGCTCGACGGCCTGCAACAGCGCGCTGACGCGGCGGGCATTCCGTTCGTGACCACTCAGGCTGGCGGCATGTTCGGTCTGTACTTCAGCGGCGCTGACGACATTGTTACTTTCGAAGACGTGATGGCCAGCGATGCAGCGCTGTTCGGTCGATTCTTCCACCTGATGCTGGAAGGTGGCGTGTACCTGGCACCGAGCGCGTTCGAAGCCGGTTTCACCTCGATCGCCCACGGCGAAGCCGAGCTGAAACTGACCCTCGACGCTGCCGAGCGCGCGTTCGCCAAACTGAAGTAATGGCTTGATCGCTGACGTTGGCCATTGCCAGCGTCAGCTTTCACCTACATTCCAGCGCTTTCTCCGACGCTTCTGCCAAAAACATCCCGCAAACCGGGTGATATATTCCCCACACAGCAGAAAATCGAGTAAAGACTTTGTAAGGTTGGCCCTGCTTATTTCATAATGCGCGCTTATTGGATCCCTCGATGGGTCCGCGCGCCCTTCAGAGGTAAGTCGATTCTCATGAACCGCACCGGCCGCACCCTTGCCTTGGGCTGCCTGTTGCTCCTTCAGCCACTGCTCGCACATGCACAAGCAGGCGGCAACTCGTTGTTGATCCCGGCGATGGGTCGTTGCACCCTCAATACTCAGCCGCAAGATGTCACGCAGGCCCTCGCCGCCTGCCAAAAGGCATCGGATGAGGGGGATGCGCAAGCGCAATACGAGTTGGGTGAGTTCTACTACGACGGCAAGAATGCGCCGCGCGACCTCAATCAAGCCCTGAGCTATTTCGAAAAGGCCTCGCTGCAAGGCCACGCCCAGGCGCAATTCAAGCTCGGCACCATGTTCTTCCACGGTGAAGGCGTGCAGGCCAACAACATTCAGGCGTACATCGTGCTGAAGATGGCCGCGGTCAACGGCGCCGAAGATGCCCTGGACACCGCCGACGAAGTCGCCGAGAAAATGCCCCGCGAAGACCTGGAAACCGCCACCCAGGTGCTCGGGCAAATTTTCCGTAAATACCTGATGGAACTGCAGAGCGCTGACGGCCGTACGCCGTTCTCGCCGCTTCCGTAGTCCCTTCTCCCGCCCCGCTTACTTCTCGGGCATCGGCACCGGAAACGGCATCACATTGCCGACCGCACCGCGAGCTTCGCTGATTTTCGGCGTACCGAGGCGTTCCACTTCGTCGATGCGCACGATCGAATGCATCGGCACAAAGCTGCGCACCACGCCTTCGAACTGCGCCTTGAGCTTCTCTTCGCTCGGGTCGACGACGACCTGGGTGCGCTCGCCAAAGACGAACTCTTCCACTTCCAGGAAGCCCCACAGATCACTTTGATAGATCTGCTTGGCGTACATTTCGAACACCTGGCCCTGGTTGAGGAATATCACCTTGTAGATTGGAGCTTCGCGTTTGGTCATGGCGGGCGGACAACACATCGGGGTAAAAATGAGGGCGCGAACTATAGCATAGCCGCCGGACGCGCAACGGTAGGAACCTGGGGACATGTTCCCTATAATGCGCGGTTCTTTGAACCACGTGACGACCCTATTCCATGGCCAAGAAGCTTTACATCGAAACCCACGGTTGCCAGATGAACGAGTACGACAGCTCGCGCATGGTCGATCTGCTGGGCGAACACCAGGCCCTGGAAGTCACGGCGCGCGCCGAAGATGCCGACGTGATTCTGCTCAACACCTGCTCGATCCGCGAACGCGCCCAGGACCGGGTGTACTCCCAGCTCGGTCGCTGGCGCGAACTGAAACTGGCCAACCCGGACATGGTGATCGCCGTCGGCGGTTGCGTGGCCAGCCAGGAAGGCGCGGCGATCCGGGATCGCGCCCCGTACGTCGACGTGGTCTTCGGCCCGCAGACCCTGCACCGTCTGCCGGAAATGATCGACGCCGCGCGCATCAGCAAGTTGCCGCAAGTCGACGTCTCGTTCCCGGAAATCGAAAAGTTCGACCACCTGCCCGAGCCGCGCATCGACGGCCCGAGCGCCTACGTGTCGGTGATGGAAGGCTGCAGCAAGTACTGCACGTTCTGCGTAGTGCCTTACACCCGCGGCGAAGAAGTCAGCCGGCCGTTCGACGACGTGATCGCCGAAATCATTCACTTGGCCGAAAACGGCGTGCGTGAAGTGACCCTGCTGGGGCAGAACGTCAACGGCTATCGCGGCCTGACCCACGACGGTCGCCTGGCGGACCTGGCGGAATTGATCCGTGTTGTCGCCGCTGTCGATGGCATCGACCGCATCCGCTACACCACCTCGCACCCGCTGGAATTCTCCGACAGCCTGATCCAGGCCCACGCCGACGTGCCGGAACTGGTCAAGCATCTGCACTTGCCGGTGCAGTCCGGTTCGGACCGGATCCTGGCGGCGATGAAGCGCAACCACACAGCGCTGGAGTACAAGTCCAAGCTGCGCAAACTGCGCGCTGCCGTACCGGGCATCTGCATCAGCTCGGACTTCATCGTCGGCTTCCCGGGGGAAACCGAGAAAGATTTCGAACAGACCATGAAGCTGATTGCCGACGTCGGTTTCGACTTTTCCTACTCCTTCGTCTACAGCCAGCGCCCAGGCACCCCGGCTGCCGACCTGGCCGACGACACCCCGGAAGAGCTGAAGAAAGAACGCCTGAACGCCTTGCAGCACCGTTTGAACCAGCAAGGTTTCGAGATCAGCCGACAAATGGTCGGTTCGATCCAGCGGATTCTGGTGACCGACTATTCGAAGAAAGATCCGGGCGAGCTGCAAGGGCGCACCGAGAATAATCGTATCGTCAACTTCCGCTGCGATAATCCGACCCTGATCGGCCAGTTCGCCGACGTGCACATCGATGCGGCACAACCGCACTCGCTGCGCGGCTCGCTGATCCAGTAACACCGCAAGGAGACCCCGCCAGACGGCTGAATCGGTGCCAGGCTTTTTAAGAGCTTTCGCACCCAGGCCACTGGCGTTATCCTTGATTTCATCCTAATTGCCCCAGGGCGGCTAAATACGACCTTGAACGCACCCATAGAACCTCATCGTTTTATCCTCGAGCCTTTTGAGGCTCGCCGCTTCGCCAATTTGTGCGGGCAGTTCGACGAGCACCTGCGCCTGATCGAACAGCGCCTGGCCATCGAGATCCGCAACCGCGGCAATCAGTTCGAGCTGATCGGCGAACCCAAGCTCACCACTTCTGCGGAAAACCTGATTCGCCGCCTGTACCGGGAAACCAAGGGTTCAGAGTTGTCGCCGGATACGGTTCACCTGTTCCTCCAGGAATCGTCCGTCGTCGAGCTGGACAACCACGCCCCCGCCGAAGCCTCCGTCGCCCTGCGCACCAAGAAAGGCATGATTCGCCCTCGCGGCTTGAATCAGCTGCGCTATGTGAAGGAAATCCTCGGCAACGACATCAACTTCGGCATCGGCCCGGCCGGTACCGGCAAGACCTACCTGGCCGTGGCCTGCGCCGTGGATGCCCTGGAACGCGAGCAGATCCGCCGCATCCTGCTGGTGCGTCCGGCGGTCGAAGCGGGTGAAAAACTCGGTTTCCTGCCCGGCGACCTGTCGCAAAAAATCGACCCGTACCTGCGCCCGCTCTACGACGCGCTCTACGAGATGCTCGGCTTTGAATACGTGGCCAAGCTGATCGAGCGTCAGGTGATCGAAGTCGCCCCGCTGGCTTACATGCGCGGTCGCACGCTGAATAACAGCTTCATCATTCTCGATGAGAGCCAGAACACCACGGTCGAGCAGATGAAGATGTTCCTGACCAGGATCGGTTTCGGTTCCACGGCGGTGATCACCGGTGACATCACTCAGGTCGACCTGCCGCGCGGCACCAAATCCGGACTTCATCACGTCATCGAAGTCCTGAAGGATGTGCCGGGTATCAGCTTCACCCACTTCATGCCCAAAGACGTCGTGCGCCATCCGCTGGTGCAACGCATTGTCGAAGCTTACGAGCGCTTCGAGAATCGCGTGGCCGATGAAACACCGAAGGACACTCGCCACGATGCTTGAGCTTGACCTGCAAATCGCGACCGAAGCGTCCGCGCCGACCGAAGCCGAATTCCGCCAATGGTGCGAACTGGCCCTGCGCCAGCGCACCGCCGATTCGGAAATGACCATTCGTCTGGTCGACGAAGAAGAAGGCCGCGAACTGAATCACACCTGGCGCCACAAGGATTACGCGACCAACGTCCTGTCCTTTCCCGCCGAAGTGCCCGACGAGTTTCTCGACATTCCATTGCTGGGCGATCTGGTGATCTGCGTGGCCGTGGTTGAGCGTGAAGCCGCCGAACAGGGCAAGTCACTCAACGCCCACTGGGCACATCTGGTCATTCACGGCTGCTTGCATCTGCTTGGTTACGACCATATAGATGACGAGGAAGCCGAGGAAATGGAAGCACTGGAACGCGAGTTGCTTGCCGAACTGGGTTATCCCGATCCGTACGCGGACGACGAAACCGAAACATCCCCTATCGTTACAACAAAGGATTCAGAGTAATCGCTATGAGCGAAGATCGATCGAGCAACGGGCAGAAGTCCTGGCTGGGTAAACTGACCCAGGCTTTTGCCCACGAGCCGAAGAACCGCCAGGAGCTGCTGGAGCTGCTGCGCGATGCACATCAGAACAAACTGCTGGACAGCGAAGCGCTGGCCATCGTCGAAGGCGCCATTCAGGTGGCTGACCTGCAAGTACGCGACATCATGGTGCCGCGCTCGCAGATGATCAGCATCAAGGCGACCCAGACACCCCGCGAATTCCTTCCCGCCGTGGTCGACTCGGCCCACTCGCGCTACCCGGTCATCGGCGAAAGCCATGACGACGTGATGGGCGTGCTGCTGGCCAAGGATCTGCTGCCGCTGATCCTCAAGGAGAACGGCGACAGCTTCAACATCAAGGACCTGCTGCGCCCGGCCACGTTCGTGCCGGAGTCCAAGCGACTGAACGTGTTGCTGCGTGAATTCCGCGCCAACCACAACCATATGGCCATCGTGATCGACGAATACGGCGGTGTGGCGGGTCTGGTGACCATCGAAGACGTGCTTGAGCAGATCGTCGGCGACATCGAAGACGAGCACGACGTCGAAGAAGACAGCTACATCAAACCGCTGCCCAGCGGTGATTTCCTGATCAAGGCCCTGACGCCGATCGAGAATTTCAACGAGTTCTTCGACAGCGAATTCTCCGACGACGAGTTCGATACCGTCGGCGGGCTGGTGATGAGCGCGTTCGGGCACTTGCCAAAACGCAATGAAATCACTGAAATCGGCGCCTATCGTTTCCGCATCCTGAACGCCGACAGCCGTCGGATTCATTTGCTGCGACTCACGCCAATCGCCCGGTAAATTTAAGGACTGAAATGCGCTGGACAACCCGCCCCGGCTGGCCCGGTAACCTGCTGGCCGTGGCGGCCGGTGCAATCACCACCTTCGCTCTGGCACCGTTCGATCTCTGGCCGCTGGCCTTGCTGGCGGTCGGCCTGTTCTATGCCGGCCTGCGCGAGCTGAGCCCGCGCCAGGCGCTGGGTCGCGGCTGGTGCTTCGGTTTCGGCCTGTTCGGCGCCGGCACCAGCTGGATCTACTACAGCATCCACCACTTCGGCGGCGCTTCGGTGCTGCTGGCCGGGTTCCTGATGCTGATTTTCACGGCGGCCATTGCCTGGTTCTTCGCCCTGCCTGCCTGGCTCTGGGCGCGCTGGCTGCGTCGCAACGAGGCGCCGCTGGCCGATGCCCTGGCCTTCGCTGCGCTGTGGGTTGGCCAGGAAGCGTTCCGTGGCTGGTTCCTTACCGGTTTCCCGTGGTTGTACTCCGGTTATAGCCAGCTCGATGGCCCGCTGGCCGGGCTCGCGCCAGTGGGCGGCATGTGGCTGGTGTCGTTCGTTTTGGCGCTGACCGCTGCACTGATCTACAACACACCACGCCTGCTGCAGACCGGTCGCAAAGGTTTTATCGCCGCGGGCCTGGTATTGCTGGTCGGGCCGTGGGTGGCGGGTATCGCGCTGAAGGGCCATGCCTGGACCAGCCCGGCTGGCGCACCACTGAGTGTTGCTGCGATTCAGGGCAACGTCGCGCAAAGCATGAAATGGGACCCGGCCGAGCTCAACGCGCAGCTGGCGCTGTACCGCGACCTGAGCTTCCGTTCGAAACCCGTGGACCTGCTGATCTGGCCGGAAACCGCCGTACCGGTACTCAAGGAGTCCGCCGAGGGCTACCTGAACATGATGGGCAACTTCGCCGCCGAACGTAAATCGGCGCTGATCACCGGTGTGCCGATCCGCCAGACAGTGCGTCACGAGAAGCGCTTCTTCAACGGCATCACCGTGGTCGGCGAAGGCGACGGCACTTACCTGAAGCAAAAATTGGTGCCGTTCGGCGAGTACGTACCGCTGCAGGACATCCTGCGCGGGCTGATCGCGTTCTTCGACCTGCCGATGTCCGATTTCGCCCGTGGCCCTGCCGATCAAGCGCTGTTGCAGGCCAAGGGTTATCAGATTGCACCGTTCATCTGCTACGAAGTGGTATACCCGGAATTCGCCGCCAGTCTGGCGGCACGCAGCGACCTGCTGCTGACCATCAGCAACGACACCTGGTTCGGCACCTCGATCGGCCCGCTGCAACACTTGCAGATGGCGCAGATGCGCGCCCTTGAAGCCGGGCGCTGGATGATTCGTGCGACCAATAACGGCGTGACCGGCCTGATCAACCCGTTCGGGCAGATCACCGAGCGCATTCCGCAGTTCGAGCAAGGCGTGCTCTACGGCGAAGTGGTGCCGATGCACAACCTGACGCCTTACCTGCAATGGCGCTCGTGGCCGCTGATCATCCTGTGCGTGGTGCTGTTTGGCTGGGCGCTGATGACCAACCGGATATCCAAGACTCTGTGAAAACCCGCTCATTCCCGCGTTCTGCGCGGGAGTGATCAGTCGGCGCTGTCTTCCCCTCGGTAAAACAACGAATAGCCGATCTGCCCCACCGCCTCGTTCAACAACTGCCCGCTTTGCCAGATCGACTTGAACTCCGGCATCCAGCCGCCAAACGGCCGGGCATTGTCAGTGCCGAGGAAACCGACCGGCGCCGGCACCACTTCGAATCCGGCCTGTTGATAACTCCACACCGCTCGCGGCATGTGCCAGGCCTGGGTCACCAGCACGACACGCTTGACGCCCTCCGGCAACAGCATCTTGGCGCTGAAGGCGGCGTTCTCCCACGTGGTGCGGCTCTCCCCTTCCTGCCAACGCACCGTCACACCGAAATCATCGCGTAGCGAATCGGCCATCAGTCTGGCTTCGCTCGGCGGCGTACCGTAATGCAGGCCACCACTGGTCAGAATCGGCAACCCTGAGGCCTTGGCCAACCGCGCCGCATAACGCTGCCGTTCGAGCCCGATACCGGTCGGCTGATCCTCGCCCCAGGCCAGATCACCGCGCTCGCGACCGGAGCCCAGCACCACGATGGCATCGGCGCGTTGTGCAAGGTTTGTCCAGTCTTCCCGGGCCAGCGGCGGCTCGCGCTCCAGGGCCTTGGCCCCCCATTGCACGACCACCGGCAGACTCATCAGCAGGAAACCGCCAAAACCCAAGGCAAAGCACAGCCCCGCCAGTCGCGGCCGCGAGCGACGCAGCCACCAGGCGACGAGCAACAGCAGCAAGAGAAGGCCGGGCGGCAATAGAAGTTGTTTAATGAAATAACGAAAAGGCATCGAGCATCTCCAGAGATGCCCGAAGCCTAAGTGGGTTAGTACAGCGCGACAACCAGTAGGGTCGGATCCGCTGAAAAAGATCCGCTTTTTGACCTGCCATGCGTTTACTTGGCCTGCAGAGTCCGAACCTTGACGGTGTCTCTGCCGGGCGCCTTGTCCTTGAGCCAGATGACTTTGGCCGAACGGGGTGCATCGAGTTGCTTCACTGCCTGAGACAGATATCCATGGGTTTCACGCTCACTGCGATCCAGATAGGCCTTGACCAGTTCGAACTCGGCGGGGCTCAAGCCACGCAATTCCAGCTCCAGGGGGCGCTCGTCGCGCAGCCGGACAGCGGTTTTTGCAGCGTCCAGGGCCGTCCCCAGGCGATCGATCAACCGCTCGTACAACTCGGGTTTGGTAACGTTTTTTTGCTGTGACTCCACCATCCCTCACCTCATTGAAGATAAGACTCACTCCCCAGTTAGAGCTTAGCTTCGCTGCACAAACCGGCTGCACGCCGCGACCAACGGCCCTCGCCGCGATTTTGCCCGGTCAAACGGCTGCAATCAGGGTTTCCCTAGGCCAAGCGCGGTCATGTATGCTACGGCGCTTCCTGTAACTCCACTTCCAGCCCGTCCGGCCCGCTCCGGATGTCGCATTGAAGAGGATTAGGCCACCCCTATCCAGTACAAAAGTAGCCATGCACGAACAATATCAGCCCCGTGAAATCGAAGCCGCCGCCCAGTCGTTCTGGGACGAGCAAAAGTCCTTTGAAGTCAGTGAACAGCCAGGCAAGGAGACTTACTACTGCCTGTCGATGTTCCCTTACCCCAGCGGCAAGCTACACATGGGGCACGTGCGCAACTACACCATCGGCGACGTGATCTCCCGCTATCAGCGCATGCTCGGCAAGAACGTTCTGCAACCGATGGGTTGGGACGCCTTCGGCATGCCGGCAGAAAATGCCGCGATGAAGAACAACGTGGCCCCGGCCAAGTGGACCTACGAAAACATCGCCTACATGAAATCCCAGCTGCGCAGCCTGGGCCTGGCGGTGGACTGGTCGCGCGAAGTCACCACCTGCAAGCCTGATTACTACCGTTGGGAACAGTGGCTGTTCACTCGCCTGTTCGAAAAAGGCGTGATCTACCGCAAGAACGGTACCGTGAACTGGGACCCGATCGACCAGACCGTTCTGGCCAACGAACAGGTGATCGACGGTCGCGGCTGGCGTTCCGGCGCGCTGATCGAAAAGCGCGAAATCCCGATGTACTACTTCAAGATCACCGCCTACGCGGATGAGCTGCTGGAGAGTCTCGACGAACTGACCGGCTGGCCGGAACAGGTCAAGACCATGCAGCGCAACTGGATCGGCAAGTCCCGCGGGATGGAAGTGCAGTTCCCGTACAACGTCGACTCGATCGGCGAAAGCGGCACCCTGAAAGTCTTCACCACCCGTCCGGACACCCTGATGGGCGCAACCTATGTTGCCGTGGCTGCCGAGCACCACCTGGCGGCCCTTGCCGCGAAGAACAACCCTGAGCTGCAAGCGTTCATCGCCGAATGCAAGGGCGGCAGCGTCGCCGAAGCCGACGTCGCCACTCAAGAGAAGAAAGGCCTGCCGACCGGCCTGTTCGTCGAGCACCCGCTGACCGGTGAAAAACTGCCGGTCTGGGTCGCCAACTACGTGCTGATGCACTACGGCGACGGCGCGGTCATGGCTGTGCCGGCTCACGACGAGCGCGATTTCGAGTTCGCCCACAAGTACAACCTGCCGGTCAAATCCGTGGTTCGCACCAGTTCCGGTGAAACCAACCCGGCTCCGTGGCAGGACGCCTATGGCGAGCACGGCACGCTGATCAACTCCGGCGAGTTCGACGGCCTGGACTTCGCCGGCGCGTTCGACGCCATGGAAGTCGCCCTGATCAAGAAAGAGCTGGGCGCCTCGCGCACCCAGTTCCGCCTGCGCGACTGGGGCATCAGCCGCCAGCGCTACTGGGGCTGCCCGATCCCGATCATCCACTGCGATGCCTGCGGTGACGTGCCGGTGCCGGAAGACCAGTTGCCGGTCGTACTGCCGGAAGACGTGGTGCCGGACGGCGCCGGCTCGCCGCTGGCGCGCATGCCCGAGTTCTACGAGTGCACCTGCCCGAAATGCGGCCAGCCTGCCAAGCGTGAAACCGACACCATGGACACCTTCGTCGAGTCGTCCTGGTACTACGCCCGTTACGCCTCGCCGCACTTCGAAGGCGGCCTGGTGGAAAAATCCGCAGCCGACCACTGGTTGCCGGTGGATCAGTACATCGGCGGTATCGAACACGCTATTCTTCACCTGCTCTACGCGCGCTTCTTCCACAAGCTGATGCGCGACGAAGGCCTGGTGAGTTCCAACGAGCCGTTCAAGAACCTGCTGACCCAGGGCATGGTGGTCGCCGAGACTTACTATCGTCGTGAAGCCAACGGTGCCTACACCTGGTTCAACCCGGCGGACGTGGAACTCGAGCGCGACAGCAAGGCCAAGGTCATCAGCGCCAAGCTGATCGCCGACGGCCTGCCGGTGGAAATCGGCGGCACCGAGAAGATGGCCAAGTCGAAGAACAACGGCGTCGACCCACAGTCGATGATCGATCAGTTCGGCGCAGACACCTGCCGTCTGTTCATGATGTTCGCTTCGCCACCTGACATGAGCGCTGAGTGGTCCGACTCCGGCGTGGAAGGCTCGCACCGCTTCCTCAAGCGCGTCTGGCGTCTGGCTCAGGCCCACGTGACTCAGGGCCTGCCGGGCAAACTGGACGTGACCGGCCTGAATGACGAACAGAAAGTCATCCGCCGTTCGATCCACCAGGCGATCAAGCAGGCCAGCCATGACGTCGGCCAGAACCACAAATTCAACACCGCCATCGCTCAGGTGATGACGCTGATGAACGTGCTGGAAAAAGCCGCCCAGGCCACCGAACAGGATCGCGCACTGGTTCAGGAAGGCCTGGAAGCCGTGACGCTGCTGCTGGCGCCAATCACGCCGCACATCAGCCATGAGCTGTGGAACCGACTGGGCCACGCCGAACCGGTAATCGACGCCGGCTGGCCGGTGCTGGACGAAAGCGCACTGGTGCAGGACAGCCTGACGCTGGTCATCCAGGTCAACGGCAAGCTGCGCGGCCAGATCGAAATGCCGGCCGCCGCAACCCGTGAAGAAGTCGAAGCCGCCGCCCGTGCCAACGAAAACGTGCTGCGCTTCGTCGACGGCCTGACTATTCGCAAAGTGATCGTAGTGCCCGGGAAACTGGTCAATATCGTCGCCAGCTAATTGGATCGGGCGCCGGGTTTGCCTGGCGCCCTGTAAAACCTTTCGGGCCGCAAGGTCGGCCCACATGGTTTCAAGGGGAGCAACACAATGATCAAACGCAATCTGCTGGTGATGGGCCTCGCGGTCCTGTTGAGCGCCTGCGGTTTCCAGCTGCGCGGCACCGGCACCACCGAACTGGCGATCAAGGAACTCGACCTGAGCGCCCGCAACGCCTACGGCGAAACTGTGACGCAACTGCGTCAGCTGCTGGAGGCCAGCGGCGTCAAGATCGTCTCCGGTGCGCCGTACAAGCTGTACCTGGCCGACGAGCAGGAAAACCAGCGTATCCTCAGCTACGCCGGCGCCGGCCGTACTGGCGAGTATCAGGTAAATACTGTGCTCAGCTACGACATCCGTGGCGACAAGAACCTGCTGCTCAAAAGCGACAAGCTTGAAGTGCAGAAAGTGTTCATCCACGACGGCAACAACCTGGTGGGTTCCGACCAGGAAGCCAACGATGCCCGCAACGAGACACGCCGCGAGCTGGTACAGCGCATGATGCTGCGCCTGCAACAGCTGACTCCGGCTCAGCTGGAAGCTCTGCAACAAGCTGCCAACGACCGGGCCAAGGCAGAAGCCGACGCCCTGGAAGCGGCGCAGAAGGCTGAAGCGGAAACTCCGCGTCAGTCGCCGCTCGAACTGCCGCAGCAGTAAGACGTTCGGGGCGCTCAGGCGCCCCGTTCGCCGTTTCTTATGAAGCTCGCTCCCGCCCAACTCGGCAAACACCTGCAAGGTGCCCTCGCGCCGGTCTACATCATCAGCGGCGATGATCCGCTGCTGTGTCAGGAAGCAGCCGACGCCATTCGCTCCGCTGCCCGTCAGCAAGGGTTCGACGAACGCCAGGTCTTCGCCGCCGACGCCAATTTCGATTGGGGCACGTTGCTGCAGGCCGGCGCCAGCATGTCGCTGTTCGCCGAAAAGCGCCTGCTGGAACTGCGCCTGCCGTCCGGCAAGCCTGGTGACAAAGGCGCTGCTGCACTGATCGAATACTGCTCGCGCCCCGCTGAAGACACGGTGCTGCTGATCAGCTTGCCCAAGCTGGACGGCAGCGCGCAGAAGACCAAGTGGGGCAAGGCGCTGGTCGAAGGTCAGCAGACTCAGTTCATCCAGATCTGGCCGGTGGATGCCAACCAGTTGCCGAGCTGGATTCGCCAACGCCTGTCCCAGGCTGGGCTGTCAGCCAGTCAGGACGCCGTCGAACTGATTGCCGCGCGAGTCGAAGGCAACCTGCTGGCTGCGGCGCAGGAGATCGAAAAGCTCAAGCTGATGGCCGAGGGTGGGCAGATCAGCGTCGAAACCGTGCAGGCGGCCGTGGCCGACAGTGCGCGTTTTGACGTGTTCGGCCTGACCGACGCGGTGCTCAACGGCGAACCGGCTCACGCCCTGCGCATGCTCGAAGGGCTGCGCGGCGAAGGTGTCGAGCCGCCGGTGATTCTCTGGGCCCTGGCGCGGGAGTTGCGCCTGCTGGCCAATATCTCGTTGCAGTACAGCCAGGGCACACCGCTGGACAAGTGCTTCAGTCAGGCGAAACCGCCGGTCTGGGACAAGCGCAAACCGCTGATGAGCAAAGCCCTGCAACGCTACTCGGCGCAACGCTGGGCGCAATTGTTGCTCGAGGCCCAGCGCATCGACGCACAGATCAAGGGTCAGGCGGCTGGCTCGCCGTGGATGAGCCTCAGTCGGCTGGCGCTGTTGATGGCCGGTCAGCGTCTGACCTTACCTGCCGAATGAAACCCGGGATCGCACACCGCGATCCCGTTTTTTTGTACAGACCATTTCCTACAGAACATCCCGCCTTCTGTCCTATAGACAGACGCTCGACATCGGCAGATCATTTGCCGCGCAAAACCCACTCACTCGCGAGAACCCTCATGAGCAAAAAGCCATCGAAACATGGCCATAACAAGGCCAAATCCATCGTCGCCCAACCCCTGTTCCGCAGCCGCCAGGAACGCCCCACCAAGGGTAAAGGCAGCTACCGCCGCGAAGCCTTCCAGTCTGACAGCTGGGAGGCTTCTTACTTTCTGGCCGCTTGAAGCGCAGCACCCCTTCCTCATGTTAAGGTCTGCACCTGATTCGTATCCTCTGGACCTGTGCATGCCCCTTAGTCTTTCCCGTCGTTGGCCCTTTCGCCAACTGATCGCTGCCACAAGTTTCGTACTGCTTGTCGCCTGCGCGGAAAAACCCACCGCCGCCGACGCTCAACCGCTTCAGACCGCTCCTGTTGCCACGGCCCCCGCGATCATCCCGCCGGTAGTGCCGTCCGGTGACGACCTCGACCTGCAACCGACCCAGACCTTCGCCGAGTGGCAGGCCGGTTTCCGCAAGGACGCCCTGGCCGCCGGGATTCGCGCCGACGTCTTCGATCGCGCCTTTGCCAACGTCAGCTTCGATGCCAGCGTGATCCGTGCCGACCGCAGCCAGCCGGAATTCGCCCGGCCGGTGTGGGAATACCTGGATGGCGCCCTGTCGCCGCTGCGAGTGCGCAAAGGCCAGGCGCTGATCAACCAGTACGCCGACATCCTGCAACGCATCGAACAACGCTACGGCGTCGATCGCCAGGCGCTGGTGTCGGTGTGGGGGATGGAAAGCAATTTCGGCCAGTTCCAGGGCACCAAGTCGGTGATCAATTCCCTGGCGACCCTGGCCTATGAAGGCCGCCGCCCGGGCTTTGCCCACGCGCAACTGATCGCGGCGCTGCAAATCCTGCAACAGGGCGACATCACGCCAGAGAAGATGCTCGGCTCCTGGGCCGGCGCCATGGGCCAGACCCAGTTCATCCCGACCACCTACAACACCCACGCGGTGGATTTCGACGGTGACGGTCGCCGCGACATCTGGGGCAGCCCGGCTGACGCCTTGGCCTCCACCGCGCATTACCTGCAAAGCTCCGGATGGCAGCGTGGTCAGCCGTGGGGCTTCGAGGTGCAGCTGCCGAGCGGTTTCAACTACACCCTGGCCGACGGTGCAATTCGCAAAAGTGTCGCCGAATGGCGGCAACTGGGTGTGATTCTGCCCAACGCCGGCCAGGCACCGGCCGGTTCCGAGCAACTGTCGGCCGCCCTGCTGCTGCCGGCCGGCTATCGTGGCCCGGCGTTCCTGATCCTCGATAACTTCCGGGCGATCCTCAAGTACAACAACTCGTCGTCCTATGCCCTGGCCGTGAGCCTGTTGTCAGAGCGTTTCAACGGCGCAGGCCTGATCAACGGCACCTGGCCAAAAGATGATCTGCCGCTGAGTCGCACCGAGCGCATCGAGCTGCAAAATCTGCTGACTGCACGCAACTACGACGCGGGCACCGCCGACGGAATCATCGGTGCCAATACGCGCAAGGCGATCCGCAGTGCGCAGCAGTCATTTGGCTGGCCCGCGGACGGTTACCCGACGCACAAGCTGCTGGAAAGCTTGCGTAGCCAGTAAAAAAAGACCGCCGCCTCTTCAGGCGGCGGTCTTGTTTTGGGGTTCGGCTACCGAATCACCACATCCTGCTCCAGCATCAACTCCTTCTTCCCCGCATCCAGCCGAACCAGCGCCCCCATCGGCAACGTCAGGTTCGGATCACAATGCCCGCTGCGCCAACCCGACAGCACCGGAATCCGCAACGGTTCAAAGGTCTGCTTGAGCAGGCGGTTCAAGGCCTCGGTATCCACGCCCGCCACATCCCCGACCAACACGCCACGCAATCTGGCCAACTTGCCGGCCAGACGCATCTGGGTCAGCAAGCGGTCGATCCGATACAGCGGCTCGTTGACGTCCTCGATGAGCAGAATCACCCCTTCGACGTCGATTTCGTAAGGCGTGCCCAGGGTCGCGGCGATCATCGCCAGATTGCCGCCCAGCAAACGCCCATGGGCAATGCCGGGCTCAACCGTGGTCAGTGGGTAGACCACCGGATGGCTCAATACGCTACCGGCCGTCAACTGGCCGCGCAGCATGGCGAAGAACGACGTCACCGTCGGCGGTTCCTTGTCCCCCAGCAGATCGGCATTCAACAGTGGCCCGTGAAAGGTCACGAACCCGGCGTAGCGACTGATGGCCAGATGCAGTGCGGTGATGTCGCTGTAACCGACGAAGGGTTTGGCATGGCGGCTCAGCAAGTCGTAGTCGATCCGGTCCAGCAACCTTGGCGTGCCGTAACCACCGCGCAGGCAAATGATTGCATCGACTTCCTCGTCAGCGAACGCCGCGTGCAGATCGTTGAGCCGCACCTCGTCGCTACCGGCCAGATAGCCATCCTTTTCGTAGACGCCAGGGAACACCCGCAATCCGTAACCCCGGGCGCGCATCCATTGAACAGCCTTTTCAGTATCCAGCGTGCCGGGGCCGGCTGGAGCGATGACGCCTATCAGCCCTTCCGAAGGCAGTGCGGGGACAGGCTTGTGCGGACAAAGGGTGTGGGTCGGTCGAACGGTCATCCATGGATCTCCCTGTGTGAAGTCATGCTCACACAGTAGTCAGGAACGGCGACAAACAGAAGAGGCTCGGCTGCGCCGCAGATTGCAGGAAAAGTCAGTAACGAGTGTAGGCCGGGCAAAAAAATGCCCGCCGGGCGATAAACCCCGGCGGGCATTTTTTCATTCAGCGCTGAATCAGGAACCGAGCAGCTCGGCCTTGACCAGTTTCGCCTGCTCGTCGGCGTGGTACGAAGAGCGCACCAACGGGCCGGACGCGACGTTCTTGAAGCCCATCTTGTAACCTTCCTCGGCGAACCAGGCGAAGGTGTCCGGGTGCACGAAACGCTGCACTGGCAAGTGACTGCGGGACGGTTGCAGGTACTGGCCCAGGGTCAGCATGTCGATGTCGTGTTCGCGCATGCGCTTCATGACTTCGATGACTTCGTCGTCGGTCTCGCCCAGACCCAGCATCAGGCCGGACTTGGTCGGAATGTGCGGCATCATCTGCTTGAAGCGTTGCAGCAGGGTCAGCGACCACTGGTAGTCCGAACCCGGACGCGCAGCCTTGTACAGGCGCGGCACGGTTTCCAGGTTGTGGTTGAACACATCCGGCGGCTCGGCCGCGGTGATTTCCAGGGCGATGTCCATGCGGCCACGGTAGTCCGGGACCAGGGTCTCGAGCTGCACGTTCGGCGACAGTTTGCGGATTTCGCGGATGCAGTCGGCAAAGTGCTGGGCACCGCCGTCACGCAGGTCGTCGCGGTCAACCGAGGTGATCACCACGTACTTGAGTTTCAGGTCGGCGATGGCGATGGCCAGGCTTTCCGGCTCGTTGACGTCCAGTGGCTTCGGACGGCCATGGCCAACGTCGCAGAACGGGCAGCGACGGGTGCAGATGTCACCCATGATCATGAAGGTCGCGGTGCCGCCGGAGAAGCACTCGCCCAGGTTCGGGCAGGACGCTTCTTCACAGACGCTGTGCAGCTTGTGCTTGCGCAGCAGGCTCTTGATGCGGTCGACTTCCGGCGAAACCGGGATGCGCACGCGGATCCAGTCGGGTTTCTTCGGCAGTTCGGTGGTCGGAATGATCTTCACCGGGATGCGTGCAACCTTCTCGGCGCCGCGCAGCTTGACGCCCGCTTCAACCTTGGGACGCGGGGCCGGGCGCTCGGTCACGTCGAGCGTCGGGATCATGGTTTGCACTGCATCAGTAGTCATATCAGTCGATTCCGCCCGTCAGGGTCGTCTGCTCAGCATAGTCGAGGTGTTTGACGAGCTGCGCACGCAGCCGGGCACTTACCTCGGCAAATTCAATCGATCCTGCATGGTCGCTCAGCTGGGTCATCGCCAGCCCGGCGTAGCCGCAGGGATTAATCCGTCGAAACGGTTCCAGGTCCATGTCCACGTTCAGGGCCAGGCCATGAAAGGAACAACCGTGGCGAATCCGCAAACCCAGAGAAGCGATTTTCGCTCCGTCGACGTAGACGCCGGGAGCGTCTGGCTTGGCCACTGCAGTGACGTCATAGCTGGCCAGCAGCTCGATCAGGCACCGCTCCATGCGCGTGACCAGGTCTCGTACACCAAAACCCAGTTTGCGCACATCCAGCAGCAGGTACGCCACCAGTTGGCCGGGGCCATGGTAAGTCACCTGCCCGCCGCGGTCGACCTGCACCACCGGGATATCCCCCGGCAGCAGCAGGTGTTCGGCCTTGCCGGCCTGGCCCTGGGTGAACACCGGTGGGTGCTCGACGAGCCAGATTTCGTCGGCGGCATCACTGCCGCGTTCGTTGGTAAAACGTTGCATGGCATGCCAGACCGGCTCGTAAGCCATCTGGCCAAGCTCGCGAAAGCCCAGCGTGCCGGACATCACAACACCATGTGCACGAAACCGGTCGCCCGCAGTTCGCTGTTGATGTTGTACAGCTGATCCTGGTCGGTCGCGACGATGTGCAACTGGATGGTGGTGTACTTGCCGTTGCTGCTTTGACGCTCGTCCACACGCTCATCGTTGATCTTGGCGTGCTTCTTGACGATGTCGATGATCTTGTCTTTGTTGCCGACGCCCGTATCGCTGATCACCTTAACCGGATAATCAACCTGCGGAAATTCGATCTTTGGCGCCTTTACTTCGGTATCGGTCATGGCGTAACGGCCTCGTAAGCGTAAGCCCGGTAACGAACAAGGCCCCGCTCCGGATCGGAACGGGGCCATGCAGGTCAACTCGAATCAGTTGAACAAGCCGTAGAAGAATAGACGGATGCTATCCCACATGCGGCGGAAGATACCACCCTCCTCGACAGCGTCCAGGGCGATCAGGTCGGCGCTGTGCACCACCTTGTCGTCCAGTTTCACTTCGACTTTACCGATCACGTCGCCCTTGGCGATTGGCGCGGTCAGTTGCGGGTTCATGGTCATGCTGGCAGCGAGCTTTTTCAGCTGGCCTTTCGGCAGGGTCATGGTCAGGTCTTCAGCCAGGCCGGCCTTGACTTGATTGGTGGTGCCTTTCCACACCGGGGCCTGAGCCAGTTCGGTGCCCTTCTGGTAGAAGGTCTGGGTTTCGAAGAAACGGAAACCGTAGGTCAGCAGCTTCTGGGTTTCAGCAGCGCGAGCCACTTCGCTGTTGGTGCCGAACACCACGGCGATCAGGCGCATGCCGTCACGTACAGCCGAGGACACCATGCAGTAGCCGGCTTCGTCGGTGTGACCGGTTTTCAGACCGTCAACGGTCTTGTCGCGCCACAGCAGCAGGTTGCGGTTAGGTTGCTTGATGCCGTTCCAGAAGAACTCTTTCTGCGAGTAGATCGCGTAGTGAGCCGGGTCTTCGTGGATGATCGCGCGAGCCAGGATCGCCATGTCGTGAGCCGACGAGTAGTGCTCAGGGTTCGGCAGACCGGTCGGGTTCATGAAGTGGGTGTTGGTCATGCCCAGATCGGCGACGGTCTTGTTCATCAGGTCGGCGAAGGCGTCTTCGCTGCCGGCGATGTGCTCGGAAACCGCGACGCTGGCGTCGTTGCCGGACTGGATAATGATGCCATGCAGCAGGTCGCTGACAGTCACTTGCGAGCCGACTTTGATGAACATCCGCGAACCGCCGGTGCGCCAGGCGTTTTCGCTGATGGTCACTGGATCGTTTTCACCGATCTGGCCACGACGGATTTCCAGCGTAGCGATGTACGCGGTCATCAGTTTGGTCAGGCTGGCCGGTGGCAGACGCTGGTCACCGTTGTTCTCCACCAGCACGTTGCCGCTGCTGGCGTCCATGAGCACGTAGGCTTTTGCGGCCAGTTGAGGTGGCGACGGCATCATCTCGGCCGCGAAGGCGGCTGGCGAGAGGAGCAGCGGGACTAGCAGACACAGGCGTTTGGCAAAGGTGGTGATGTTCATCCGTCTCTCGAAATCGCTAATGGAAACTGCCCTTGCGGGCAAAATTAATCAGATGGCTTTCTAACGGGCCATCGCGTGTTCAGTTGCTCACTCCAGTCACCCTTTGCCGGGCTTTTGTTCTTCGACGAGCCAACAACCTGGTCCACCCCCCAATCGCTGGTGAACCGTCAATCAAGTGCTACGTATTACTTACTCGGTGACCACGCTTGGCGAACCGAGATTGGCCGAGCGCACGCTGTTCTGTACCTGGGCAATTTCACCCGGCGAACCGATCGGTCCCAGGCGTACCCGGTGCAGGGTCTGCTGATTGCGCACGATCGAGCTGATGAACACCGGAGCGCTCACCATCCCGCTGAGCTTCGACCTCAGGAGTTCTGCAGCGTCCGGGTTGGCGAACGCGCCCACCTGCAGATACTGGCCAGACGCTGGTGCAGAAGCGTTTTTTTTTGCGCTGATCTGTACAGGTACAGTGTCAGAGGCATGTTGTTGCGGCGGTGGAGTCCACTGCTCGATGGTACCGGCCGAAGCCGTGATCACCGGCGCAGTATTCTGCGCGACTTGCGGCTCGTTGAGCATCAAAGGCGCCGGACGGCCCTTGGCGGCCCACCATTGTTGCGGGTCGATACCCTCGACCTTGACTCGCGCGGTGCCGATTTCGGCATAACCGAGCTTTTTCGCCGCAGCGTAGGACAGGTCGATGATCCGGTCCGAATAGAACGGTCCACGGTCGTTGACCCGCAGGATCACGCTCCTGTTGTTGTCCAGGTTGGTCACCCGAACGTAACTCGGCAGCGGTAATGTCTTGTGGGCGGCACTCATGCCGTACAGGTCATAGACTTCGCCGTTGGCGGTGTTCTGACCGTGGAACTTGGTGCCGTACCAGGACGCTGTGCCCGAAGCCACGTAGGTCTTGGATTCCTGCAACGGGAAGTAGGTCTTGCCCAGCACGGTGTACGGGTTGGCCTTGTACGGGCCGGTGTGCAGGGTCGGCGTGGCGTCCGGGATGCGCGACACATCGACGTCCCACCACGGCGCGCCATCTTTGTGGGCCCGGTTGATATCCAGGCCCGGCTGCGCGCGAACAGCAGTGGACGAAGTCTTCTGGCTCGGCGCACGGCTGGTCGAGCAACTGGCGACCAACACTGCCAACGCAGCAAATGCCACCAGCTTCAGGGGTTTGTTGATAGGCAATGCCTGCATTACTTGACGCCCCGTGCTTTTACCAGCTCTTCAGACAGTTGATGTACAGCCATGGCGTACATCACGCTGCGGTTATAACGCGTGATCGCGTAGAAATTCTTCAGGCCCATCCAGTATTCCGGGCCGTTGTCGCCTTCCAGGCGAAATGCAGTAACCGGCATATCATCGCGCAGCGCATCATGACTTGACCAGCCCAGCGCTCGCAACTCCCCGACGGTTTTCGTCGGTTCGATCCCGGTGGTCAAACCCTCATCCACCTGCTCGCCGCGCACATCGGCCCGACTGACCACCGGCTCGCCGGCCACCCAGCCGTGACGCTTGAAGTAGCTGGCGACGCTGCCGATCGCATCATCCGGGTTGTTCCAGATATTGATGTGGCCGTCGCCGTCGAAATCCACCGCGTAGGCGCGAAAGCTGCTCGGCATGAACTGCGGCAAGCCCATCGCCCCGGCGTAGGACCCCTTGAGGGTCAGCGGGTCGACCTGCTCTTCACGCGCCAGCAGCAGGAACTCACGCAGTTCCTTGCGGAAAAATTCGGCACGGGGAGGATAGTCGAATCCCAGCGTGGACAAGGCATCGATCACCCGGTAATTACCGGTATTACGTCCGAAAAAGGTCTCAACGCCGATGATCGACACGATCACTTGGGCCGGAACGCCGTATTCCTGCTCGGCGCGGGCCAGCACGGCCTCGTGCTGGCGCCAGAAGTCCACACCCCGGGCGATGCGCGCGTCGGTGAGGAACATCGGCCGGTATTCTTTCCACTGCTTGACCCGTTCGGCGGGTTTGGAAATCGCGTCGAGAATCGCCTGCTTGCGCTGCGCCTCGCGGAACACCGCCATCAGCTGTTCGCCGGCGAAACCATAGTCGCGGGTCATTTCACCGACGAATTCGGCCACCTGGGGCGAGCCTTCGTAATCGCCGGCCAGCGCTTCCTGCGCGCTGCCAAGGATGCCTACCAGGCCGAGCCACGGTGCGTATCGTGTCGCCCAGTCACGCATTACTTGCATTGAACTCTTCACCTTATTCAAACCTGTGCGATCCATTTGCGATGCGTATGGATCGACATCAAAACCCCAAACGCTGACAGCAGTGTCACCAGCGAAGTTCCGCCGTAGCTAATGAACGGCAACGGCACCCCCACCACCGGCAACAGGCCACTGACCATACCGATGTTGACGAAAACATAAACAAAAAACGTCATGGTCAAGGCGCCGGCGAGCAGTTTGCCGAACAGCGTCTGGGCCTGGGCGGTAATCACCAGGCCGCGACCGATCAGCAAGAGATAGATCAGCAGTAGCGCGCAAATCCCCACCAGGCCGAACTCTTCGCCGAGTACAGCGATGATGAAGTCGGTGTGGCTTTCCGGCAGGAAGTCCAGGTGCGACTGAGTGCCCAGCAGCCAGCCCTTGCCGAACACGCCGCCGGAACCGATGGCGGCCTTCGACTGAATGATGTTCCAGCCGGTGCCCAACGGATCGCTTTCCGGGTCAAGGAAGGTCAGGATCCGTTGCTTCTGGTAGTCGTGCATGATGAAGAACCACATGGCGATCGCCACGGGTACGGCGGCGGCCAGCACGCTGAGGATCCAGCGCCAGCGCAACCCGCCCATGAACAGCACGAACGCGCCGCCGGCCAGAATCAGCAGCGAAGTGCCCAGATCCGGTTGACGCACGATCAGAATGAACGGCACGCCAATCAGCATCAGGCTGATCCCGACGTGCTTGAGCTGCGGCGGCAGCGTGCGTTTGGACAGGTACCAGGCGATGGTCGCCGGCATCAGGATCTTCATGAATTCCGACGGCTGGAAGCGGATCACCCCGGGAATGTTGATCCAGCGGGTCGCACCCATGGCGTTGTGGCCCATGATGTCCACCACCATCAGCAGCACCACCCCGACCACATAGCCGAGCGGCACCCAACGGGCCATGAACCGTGGTTCGAACTGGGCGATGACGATCATCGACACCAGACCGATGCCGAACGATGTGGCCTGTTTGGCCAGCAGGTCCCAGCTCTTGCCGCTCGCCGAATACAGCACGAACAGGCTGCCGGCCGCGAGGATCAACAGCAGAACCAACAACGGGCCATCGATATGCAGGCGTTGCAACAGCGTCGCCCGGCGACGCATCACATCCTCGCTGGAGAGCATGCGATCGAAATTATTCTTCACGGGCCGTAGCCTCCGCACTGATAGGGCTGGCGTATTCGGCCTTCAAGCGTCCGTCCTGATCCAGCAGCCAGGCGTCCATCACCTGACGCACAACCGGCGCGGCGACGCCGGAACCGGACTCACCGTTCTCGACCATCACCGACACCACGATTTTCGGGTTGTCGGCCGGTGCAAACCCCACGAACAAGGCGTGGTCGCGGTGGCGTTCCTGCACTTTGGAGCGGTCGTACTTCTCGCCTTGCTTGATCGCGACCACCTGGGCGGTACCCGATTTGCCGGCGATCCGGTATTGCGAGCCGATAGCCGCTTTGCGCGCGGTGCCCCGGGCGCCGTGCATCACCTGCTGCATGCCGTGATTGACCTTGTTCCAGTCCGACGGATCGCGCAGGACGATGTCCGGCATCGGATTTTCATCCTTGGGCCTCTCGCCTTCGACGGTCTTGGCCAGGTGCGGGCGGTTCCACACACCCTTGTTGGCCACCAGCGCAGTGGCCTGGGCCAGTTGCAACGGGGTCGATTGCATGTAGCCCTGGCCGATCCCGAGAATCAGGGTCTCGCCCGGGAACCACGCCTGACGACGGGTCGCACGTTTCCACTCGCGGGACGGCATCAGGCCTGGGGATTCTTCGAACATGTCCAGCGAGACCTTCTGGCCGATGCCGAACTTGTTCATGTACGCCGACAACCGATCGATGCCGAGCTTGTGCGCCAGGTCATAGAAGTAGGTGTCGTTGGACCGCATGATCGCTGTGTCGAGGTCGACGAAGCCGTCCCCCGTGCGATTCCAGTTGCGGTATTTGTGATCGTAGTTGGGCAGCATGTAGTAACCCGGGTCGAACACGCGGCTCGACGCCGTCACCACGCCCGCGTCAAGACCGGCAATCGCTACCGCCGGCTTGATCGTCGAGCCCGGCGGGTACAGACCGCGCAGTACGCGGTTGAACAGCGGCCGGTCGATGGAATCGCGCAGCTCGGCGTAAGCCTTGAAGCTGATGCCGGTGACGAACAGGTTCGGGTCGAAGCTCGGCTGACTGACCATCGCCAGTACTTCGCCGGTGCTCGGATCCAGCGCCACCACGGCACCGCGTCGCCCGCCCAGCGCGGCTTCGGCGGCTTCCTGCAATTTGATGTCGAGGCTCAGGACGATGTCCTTGCCCGGCACCGGATCAGTGCGCTTGAGCACGCGCAGCACGCGACCCCGAGCGTTGGTCTCGACCTCTTCGTAACCCACCTGACCGTGCAGTTCGGCTTCGTAGAAACGTTCGATGCCGGTCTTGCCGATGTGATGGGTACCGCTGTAATTGACCGGATCGAGGGTCTTCAGCTCTTTCTCGTTGATCCGCCCCATGTAACCCACCGAGTGCGCAAAATGCGCGCCCTGCGGGTAGTGACGCACCAGTTGCGCGACCACTTCCACGCCCGGCAGGCGGAACTGGTTCACCGCGACGCGGGCGATCTGCTCTTCGGTCAGCTCGAACAGGATCGGCACCGGCTCGAACGGCCGGCGCCCCTGACGCATGCGTTTCTCGAAGATCACCCGGTCTTCCGGCGTCAGCTCCAGCACCTCGACGATCACATCGAGCACTTGCTGCCAGTCGCCGGAGCGCTCGCGGGTCATGCTCAGGCTGAAGCTCGGGCGGTTGTCCGCCACCACCACGCCGTTACGGTCGAAGATCAACCCGCGGGTTGGCGGAATCGGCTGGACATGCACCCGATTGTTTTCCGACAGGGTCGAGTGATACTCGTACTGGATGACCTGCAGGAAATACAGCCGGGCAATCAGCACGCAGATCAGCAACACCACCGCAATGGCCCCGAACACGACGCGGCTACGCACCAGACGGGCGTCTTTTTCGTGGTCCTTGATGCGGATCGGCTGGGACATGAGGGCAGGGTTACTTGTGGTAAGGGTGGCCGGACAACACGGTCCAGGCACGATACAACTGCTCGCCGATGAGGATGCGCACCAACGGGTGCGGCAGCGTCAACGGCGACAACGACCAGCGCTGATCCGCGCGGGCACAGACTTCCGGCGCCAGCCCTTCCGGGCCGCCGACCATGAAATTGACCGTGCGCGAATCCAGCCGCCAACGGTCGAGTTCGACCGCCAGTTGCTCGGTGCTCCAGGGCTTGCCGTGCACTTCGAGGGTGACGATCCGCTCGTTCTGCCCGACCTTGGCCAGCATGGCTTCGCCTTCCTGACGGATGAAGCGTGCCACGTCGGCATTCTTGCCACGGGTATTGAGCGGTATTTCCACCAGTTCCAGCGCCAGCTCGGACGGAAGACGCTTGGCGTATTCATGCCAGCCTTCTTCCACCCATTTGGGCATGCGTGAACCGACGGCGATCAGTCGCAGTCGCACAGCGCGTCCCTTACAGCTGGTCTTTGTTGAGCTTGGTGAAATGCTCGTGGGTGTTTTCCGGGCTGTGGTGCTTGGCGTCCGCCGCACGGCTTTGCTCGGCACCGGCCCACAGGCGCTCCAGGTCGTAGAACTGACGAGCCGAGGCGGTCATCATGTGCACGATCACCAGGTCCAGGTCCAGCAGCACCCAGTCGCTGTCGCCCTTGCCTTCTTCGCCCAGCGGCTTGGCGCCCTGCTTTTTCACTTCTTCGCGAACCTTGTCCAGCATCGCGTTGATCTGGCGGTTGGACGTACCGGTGGCGATGATCATGTAGTCAGTGATGCTCTGCTTGTCGCGCACATCGATGATCTGGATGTCCTGGGCCTTGACGTCTTCCAGGGCGGCCACGGCAATCTTGACCAGTTCGTCGCCTTTCAGCGGCTCGTTGGTGTTGACCGGCTCTGGCAGCGGAGCGCTCTTGAACGTGCCTTTGCGCTTTACTTTGGTTTGGTCTTTGTCAGTCATATAAAACTCGTTTTGCTCATGTATTCGGCGTCTCGTCCCACGATGATCGTGTTACTTGAGCACGCCTTGTTCAGTTCGACGCACGATACAGACCGTGCGCATCGATGTAGGCCAGGACCGCGTCGGGCACCAGGAAACGTACCGACTTACCGCTGGCCAGCAGTTGACGGATCTGGGTGGCGGAGACCGCGAGCGGTGTCTGCCAGACGAATGCAATCTGTCCGCTCGGCCCTTTCAGGGCCAGCGGGTCGCTCACCGAACGCGCTGCCAGCAGGTTGCGCAAGGCATCCGGCGGTTCGCTGTCGGCGTCCGGGCGCTGTAGCACCAGGATGTGGCAATGCTGGAGCAACTCTTCCCAGCGGTGCCAAGTGGGCAGGCCGCAAAATGCGTCCCAGCCCAAAAGCAGAAAAACCTGGGTCTCGGCGGCCATTTCGGCACGCAGCGACTCCAGGGTATCGATGGTCCAGGACGGTTTGTCCCGCTGCAATTCGCGGGCGTCCACCACCAGCGGCGGCACTCCGGCCACCGCACATTCAACCATTGCCAGCCGATCCTGCGCCGACACCTGCGGGGTATCGCGATGCGGCGGCCGGGCGCTGGGCATCATGCGCAGCTCATCGAGGGCCAGCGCTTCGGCGACTTCCAGCGCGCCACGCAAATGACCGACATGCACCGGATCGAACGTTCCGCCCAGAACGCCAATGCGCCGGGGGCGAGACTTTCTGCCGGATTTCGGCGCTTTCAGGTCGAGGTCGGACAAGTCAGACCGTCGCCTGGCCGCGCAACTGGCCATCACCGACCACGATGTACTTCTCGCAGGTCAGTCCTTCGAGGCCCACCGGGCCACGGGCGTGCAGCTTATCAGTAGAAATGCCGATCTCGGCACCCAATCCGTATTCGAATCCATCGGCGAAGCAGGTCGGGGTGTTGATCATCACCGACGCCGAGTCGACCTGAGCCACGAACTGGCGGGTGTCGGCGAGGTTTTCGCTGACGATCGAATCGGTGTGATGGGAGCCGTAATGGTTGATATGTTCGATGGCCTGGTCCAGACCGTCGACCACACGGATCGACAGAATCGGCGCCAGATACTCGGTGCCCCAGTCTTCTTCGTTGGCCGGCACCGCATCGATGATCGCCCGGGTGCGCTCGCAACCACGCAGCTCGACGCCTTTTTCGCGGAACTGGGCAGCCATCGACGGCAGGAAATCCTTCGCAACACTTTGATCGACCAGCAAGGTCTCCATCGCGCCGCAGATGCCATAGCGATAGGTCTTGGCATTGAAGGCGATGCGCTGGGCTTTCGGCAGGTCGGCGTGTTCGCTGACATAGACGTGACAGATGCCGTCCAGGTGCTTGATCACCGGCACCCGCGCGTCACGGCTGATGCGCTCGATCAGGCCACGGCCACCGCGCGGCACGATCACATCGACGTACTCGGGCATGGTGATCAAGGCGCCAACGGCGGCGCGGTCGGTGGTTTCCACCACTTGCACCACGGCGGCAGGCAGTTCGGCTTCGGCCAGGCCGCGCTGGATGCAGGCGGCAATCGCACGGTTGGAATGAATCGCCTCGGAACCGCCACGCAGGATCGTCGCGTTACCGGACTTCAGGCACAGGCTCGCGGCATCAATGGTCACGTTCGGACGGGACTCGTAGATGATCCCGATCACGCCCAGCGGCACGCGCATCTTGCCCACCTGAATGCCCGACGGACGGAAGCTCATGTCGCGGATCGCACCGACCGGGTCCGGCAAGGCCGCCACCTGACGCAGACCGACGATCATCCCGTCGATACGCGCCGGGGTCAGTTCCAGACGTTCCAGCAGTGCAGGCTCCAGGCCGTTGGCGCGACCGGCGGCCAGATCCTGTTCATTGGCTGCCGCAAGCTCGGCGCGGGCGGCGTCCAAGGCATTGGCGGCAGCCAGCAGGGCGCGGTTTTTCTGCGCGGTGCTGGCACGGCCGATGACCCGGGAAGCTTCGCGGGCGGCGCGACCCAATCGGGTCATGTAGTCAAGAACGGACTCAGTCATGGTCTGCTGGGGTCTTGGCAAAGAGGAAAGCGGCAGATTATAGCTGTCGCGTCCCGGGACTAACAGCGGTGACGGGCGGATGGTCGAAATGGACGGCGATTTGCCGATGTTCAGCCGTAATTAAGGCTCGGATTGTTATCATCACGACCTCTTTCGCCTGGATAAACACCGTTTGCCATGTCCAATCTGACCGTTCGTGCCCACGCCGAGCGCCTGCCGATGGGCCTTCCGGACGCTTTTTTCGACCGTGACGCCCAGACGCTTGCCCGGGACCTGCTCGGCAAAGTCATTCGTCACCGGGTCGGCGACCTGTGGCTCAGCGCCCGGATCATCGAAACCGAAGCGTATTACTGCGAAGAAAAAGGCAGCCATGCCTCCCTCGGCTACACGGAAAAGCGTAAGGCTTTGTTTCTGGATGGCGGCCACATCTATATGTACTACGCCCGTGGCGGCGATTCGTTGAACTTCAGTGCACAGGGACCCGGCAATGCGGTGCTGATCAAATCGGCCTATCCATGGGTCGATGAAATCAGCGGCCCGGCCAGTCTGGCGCAGATGCTGCTGAACAACCCCGATGCACAGGGCCGCCCGCGACCGTCGCAAAAGCTCTGCGCTGGGCAGACCCTGCTGTGCAAGGCCCTGGGGCTGAAAGTGCCGGTGTGGGATGCCAAGCGTTTCGATCACGACATACTGCTGGTGGAAGACACCGGCCCCGCGCCAGGCCACATCATTCAGACCACCCGCCTGGGCATCCCCCATGGGCGTGACGAGCATTTGATGTATCGCTTCGTTGATGCGGCCTACGCCCAGTGGTGCACCCGGAACCCGCTGCGCCGGGGTCAGGTCGAAGGACGCGATTATTTTCTGCTGTGAATTTCCCCTCTGCGGTACGCCGGTCAGGGACATCAATGAAATGGAGTGTGTTGTATGGGCCCATGGCTCGATAGCGTGACCGGGTGGCTGGCCGCCAATCCGCAGTGGCTGGCCGCTGCGGTGTTCCTCGTGGCCTTCGTCGAGTGCCTGGCGATTGCCGGGCTGATTGTTCCCGGCACCGTGTTGCTGTTTGCCGTGGCAGTGCTGGCCGGCAGCGGTGCGCTGTCGTTGAGCGAAACCCTGTTGCTGGGTTTCCTCGGCGGGATTCTCGGCGACGTGATTTCGTACTTCCTGGGCCGCCACTTCCACCAGAACATCCGGCGCCTGCCGGGCTTGCGCCATCACCCGGAATGGATGGCCGGCGCAGAGACCTATTTCCAGCGCTACGGTATCGCCAGCCTGCTGGTCGGGCGTTTCATCGGCCCATTGCGACCGATGTTGCCGATGGTCGCCGGGATGTGCGACATGCCCTTCCCGCGCTTCGCGGCCGTGAGCCTGCTGGCGGCGGCGGGCTGGAGCATCGCGTACCTGCTGCCGGGCTGGGCCACCGGGGCGGCGATTCGTCTGCCATTGCCGGAAGGCTTCTGGCTGCAGGCCGGGATCGTCGCCGCCAGCATTGCGGTGATGGTCGGCCTGAGTGCCAACAGCAGCCTGCGCCGCCATCGTAGGGCAACAATCTGGATCAGCAGCATGAGCCTGTTGATTCTGATCGGTCTGTTCATCGGTTACCCGTACCTGACTGCGCTCGATCAGGGCGTCATGACCCTCGTACAGGAACACCGCAACGCGGTGCTCGACGAGGTCGCGGTGGTCTTTACCCTGATCGGCGAGTTCCGCAACATGCTGGTGTTCAGCATTTTGCTGACCGGCCTGTTGCTGCTGTGCCGCCAGTGGCGTCAGGCAATCTTCGCCGGCAGTACCCTGCTCGTCACCGCGCTGGCCAACACCGGGACCAAACTGTTTTTCGCCCGGGTACGCCCGGAGGTGCTGACCGACCCGTTGACCAGCTACAGCATGCCCAGCGGCCATGCGTCCGGATCGTTCGCGCTGTTCCTGACCCTGGCCGTGCTGGCCGGACGCGGGCAACCGCCAAGAATGCGATTGACCTGGCTGCTGGTCGGCTGCATTCCGGCACTGGCGATTGCCTTGTCACGGGTGTACCTAGGGGCACACTGGCCAACCGATGTGCTGGCCGGTGCAATGCTTGCCGCCTGTGTCTGCGCCGCGAGCCTGTGGCTGATTCAGCGCCGTTCGCCCCTTGAAGCGATGCCGCAGAAAGTCTGGTGGCTGGTGCTGCCGGCACTGGTCGCCTTGTTCGGTTTTTTCGTGTTGCGGCATTTGCCGCATACATTGTTGCGATATTCGTACTAGGCGACGGCAGACAGCGCCGAAGGCTGGGGCCTCAAGACGAACGACGCTGACACGGGATTGTAGGCATTGTGCTCGGGGTCGTTCGGATTCCTGTCGAGGAAGTGCTTGAGACCGCCCTTTGTTTCGTGCTGAAACAGCCCCAACTTCTTCTCGACACTGAACAACGCCACAGGGGCCGGATTGGAGGGCAGGTCGCCAAAGGACTTCAGCTTTCCCTCGTAGGTTTCCAGTTCGAAGTAGCTGCCGATATTCTTCGATGTTTCAGACATGGAGCTGGACACCGAACGCAATTACGAGACGACCCTTTCACTGCCGAGCGGCAAGGACTGGTTCGCCAACGACATCGTCTGGCCCGAATAACCTGAACGCGTCTTAAGCGAACAACTCGCCCTGCAATTCATCGAGCAGCGCCTGGATCGCATCCAGTCGCTGCTGTGGGTCGTCGAGTTGCAGCAGGTCGATCTTGTCTTCCTCGGCGAACGGCAGCAGATACGCCAACTGATTGGCCAGTGATTGCTGCCCGGCCGCTTCGATGCCCATGTTCAGCGCCTCGACCATCGGGTGCTCGGCCAGGGCCTTGAGCAGCGCCACCAGATCAGCGTCTTCATCCTGCAAGGGTTGCTCGGGTTCGTCGTCCAGCCACTCGACTTCGGCGACGATCAGTTGATCGCGTTGCACTTCGGTGCACTGCACGATGAACCGGCGCCCGCCCTGCACCCGGATGCCCAGCAGTCCATTGTCCTGCTGCTGGAAATCGGTGATGCGCGCTTCGCAGCCGACCATGGCAAAACCTTCGGGGGCGGCGCCGACTTCGCTGCCTTCAAGGATGCACACCACGCCGAACCCACCGCCCTGTTTCATGCAGCGGCCGATCATGTCCAGGTAGCGTGCTTCGAAGATCTGCAGATCCAGATTGCAGCCGGGAAACAGCACCGTGTTCAGCGGAAAAAGCGGCAGACTCATAGACATTTCCTTACACCACCATCGACACCGCCAACGGCAGGAACACCGCCGTGGCCACGCCCATCAGACTCATCGCCAGCGCCGCGAAGGCGCCGCACTCATCGCTTTCCTGCAACGCCACCGACGTACCGACCGCATGCGCCGTCATGCCCAGCGCCATGCCGCGCGCCTCCGGGCTGTGTACGCCGAGGCGGGTCAGCAGGGCCGGACCGAAGATCGCGCCGATCACCCCGGTGATCAACACGAACACCGCGGCCAGCGCCGCGACGCCACCGATCTGTTCGGCCACCAGCATGGCGATCGGCGAGGTCACCGACTTGGGCGCCATGGTCATCAGGATCATGTGATCGGCGCCGAACCACCAGCCCAGCGCCACGCCCATGCCCGTGGCGACCACCCCGCCTATCACCAGCGTAGTAAAAATCGGCCAGAACAATTGGCGGATGCGCCGCAGATTCAGATACAGCGGCACCGCCAGTGCCACGGTCGCCGGGCCCAGCAGAATGCTGAGGATCTCGGTGCTCTTGCGGTACTCGACATAAGTCAGGCCGCAACCCACCAGCACACCGATCACCAACAGCATGGAGACCAGCACCGGTTGCAGGAAAATCCAGCGGGTTTTCTCGAACGCCGCCAACACCAGTTGATAAGCCCCCAGGGTGATACCGATGCCGAACAGTGGATGGTGAATCACCGAAGCCCAGGCACCTTGCCAGTCGAACAGCATCAGGATTCCTCCGAATGCGGGGCGTGACGCTTGACCAGCCGTTGCATCAGCACACCGGCGAAGGCCATGGACAGAATCAGCGAGACCACCAGCGCACCGACGATGGCCCAGAAATCGGCGGCAATGGCCGTGGCGTAAACCATCACACCCACCGCCGGCGGCACCAGCAGCAACGGCAGATAACGCAACAGACTGCCGGCGGCGAGATTCAGCGGCTCGCCGACTTCACCGCGCACGATCAGGAACACCAGCAACAGCAAAAGACCGATGATCGGCCCCGGCAGCACCGGCAACAGCAAATGATTGAGGGCGGTGCCGAGCAATTGAAACAGCACCAGCATGGTCAGGCCGCGTAGCAACATCCGTCATCTCCGTCCGACATCCCGCCAAGCACGGGCCGGGCATTATAAGCACGCCAGCGCTATGGATCGGCATTCGCCAAAAGCATGGTCGGTTGACCTGAGCAAATCGTCATGATGATCTACAGTGGTTCGCAGGGCGGTCAAATCCCCCACCTGAAAAACTATAAAACCGATGAACCCAAGGAGAGTCTCAATGCCCTATGTTCCAGTTGCAGAGCTCAAAGATTATGTCGGCAAGGAACTCGGACGTTCCGAATGGCTCACTATCGATCAGGAGCGCATCAACCTGTTCGCCGAAGCCACCGGGGATTATCAGTTCATCCATGTCGACCCGGTCAAAGCCGCGCAAACGCCATTTGGCAGCACCATTGCACACGGTTTCCTGTCGTTGTCGCTGATCCCCAAACTGATGGAAGACATCCTGATCCTGCCGCAAGGCGTGAAGATGGTGGTCAAC
The DNA here is from genome assembly GCF_058801265.1 of Pseudomonas sp. GW822-FHT03F08. Classification (NCBI taxonomy): domain Bacteria; kingdom Pseudomonadati; phylum Pseudomonadota; class Gammaproteobacteria; order Pseudomonadales; family Pseudomonadaceae; genus Pseudomonas; species Pseudomonas sp. GW822-FHT03F08. The sequence continues at coordinate 151,270 of NZ_JBXANC010000010.1, forward strand.
TACGGCCTGGACAGCGTGCGTTTCATCCAGCCGGTCAAGGTCAATTCCAAAGTCCGGCTCAAGGTCGACCTCGGTGAAGTGACCGAGAAGAAACCTGGCCAGTGGCTGCTCAAGGCCACCGCCACCCTAGAGATCGAAGGCTCGGACAAACCGGCCTACATCGCCGAACCGCTGTCGCTCTGCTTCGTCTGAGTGCCGGGATGCGAAGCGGCTCACGCTGTTTCGCATCCACTCCCCTCCGCCGGCTGTATAAGGTCACATAGCTGCGGCATACTCGGTCGCCTAATTGCCCGGATCCCGCTATGCGCTCACTTGCTGCTCTTGCACCGCTTGCCTTGACCCTGATGCTCACCGCTTGCGGCGATGGCGAATCGCTGTTGCCCCCGGATGCGCGCCTGCCCGATGGCGGACGCTATCGCGGCGAGCTGGTCAACGGTCTGCTGCAAGGCCAGGGCCGGGTCGACTACCCGAACGGCAGTTGGTACGCGGGCGAGTTCGACAAGGGCCAGTGGCACGGTCAGGGCGAATGGCACGGCAGCAACGGCGAGGTTTATCGCGGGAATTTCCAGCAAGGCCTGTTCGACGGCCAGGGCACACTGACCACCCACGGTGGCAGCTACACCGGCGGTTTCAAGCTCGGCCGACGCGAAGGCGAAGGCACCCTCAAAGAAAACGCGATGACCTATCGCGGCGAATTCAAGGCCGACCAGTATTCCGGGCTCGGTCGTCTGGAGCTGGACGACGGCAGCTCCTATCAAGGCCAGTTCGCAAACGGCAAACCCAACGGTGAGGGCCAGCGCGGCGATGCCAGCGGCAATCAGTTCACCGGCCATTTCGTGAACGGCCAGCTCGAAGGCAACGGCACCTTCAACAGCGCCGACGGCGATATCTATGTCGGCGGCTTCAAGAACAATCAGCTACACGGCAAGGGCCGCTACGAAAACGCTGACGGCGACGTCTGGCTCGGCCAGTTCAAGGAAGGCGCGCTGACCGGCAAGGGCGAACTGATCGGCGCCGACGGCAGCCATTACACCGGCTACTTCAATGACTGGCGCTTCAGCGGTCAGGGCCGACTGAACCTGTCCGACGGCAGTTTCTACATTGGCGGGTTCGACAGCGACAGCTACGCGGGCCGAGGCACGCTGGTGCTGACTGACGGCAGCGTGCTCAGCGGCACCTGGATCAACGGCCAGCGCGTGCGCGACGCCGACGGCAAATTGTTGCCCGATACGCTCGAACTTGGCCTGTTGGCCCAGGGCCGCCTGCTCGAGGAAGCGCTGGCCAATGTGCCAACCTCGACCCCGGCGGTGGAGTTGTACTCCCTGACCCTCGGCGGCGACGGCAAACAGAGCGTGTTCCTGCGCGAATCCGATTACGTGGCCAACATGCTCGCCAGCCGCTTCGGCGCCTTTGGCCAGATCCGCCTGGTCAACCATCGCGACCACCTCGGTGACCGGCCGATGGCCACCCGCGAAAATCTGCGCCGCGCGGCGTTGACCCTGGCCGAACGCAGCGGCCCGGAAGATCTGGTGTTCATCTACCTGACCAGCCACGGCACCGCCGAACATGAACTGGTGCTCGACCAACCGCGCATGGAACTGGCCGACCTGCCCGCCGACGAACTCGCCGCCGTGCTCGCACCGCTGAAGAACCGCGACAAGATCATTGTCATCTCCTCGTGCTATTCCGGTGGTTTCATTCCGGCGCTGAAGGACGAACGTACGTTGATCATGACCGCGTCGCGCGCCGACCGGGTCTCGTTCGGTTGCTCCGAAGAAGCCAACTTCACCTACTTCGGCGATGCCCTGTTTGCCCAGGCGCTGAACCAGACCGATGATCTGGAGCAAGCCTTCAAACTGGCCAAGGCCACCGTCGCCGAGCGCGAACTGGCGGACAACTTCGAAGCCTCGGAACCGCAGATCTGGGCGCCGAAAACAGTGCTCGCCCATTGGCAGCTGCTGCGCAAGCAGCAAGCGAGAAAAGCGTTGCAAAGTGCTGCGCTGAACGACGGAGCGACAAAGAGCAACTAAGCTGAACAGTATCAAGGGAGAGACACTATGTACTTGACGCCTCAGCATGTCTTGCTTGCCGGAGCCACCGGGCTGACCGGTGAACACCTGCTCGACCGTTTGCTCAACGAACCGACGATCACTCGCGTCCTGGCCCCTTCACGCCGGCCGCTGGCCGAACATCCTCATCTGGAAAACCCGGTCGGCGACCCGCAGACCTTCCTGCCGCAACTGGCCGGTCGCGTCGACATCGCCTATTGCTGCCTCGGCACCACCATCAAACAGGCCGGCTCCGAAGAGGCGTTTCGCGCCGTGGATCTGGACATGGTCGTGGCGTTTGCCAAACGCGCCCGGGAAATGGGCGCACGGCACCTGATCGTGATCAGTGCCCTGGGGGCTGATCGCCGATCCTCGATTTTCTACAACAAGGTCAAAGGCGAGATGGAACACGCATTGCGCGCGCAGGACTGGCCACAACTGACCATCTGCCGGCCTTCGTTGTTGCTGGGGGATCGCAGCGAGCCACGGCTGGGCGAGCAGCTTGCCGCACCGTTTTCGAAACTGATTCCCGGCAAATACCGCGGCATCGAAGCCTGCCAACTGGCCCGAGCCATGTGGCGGCTGGCGCTTGAGGAACAGGACGGAGTGCGGATCGTCGAGTCGGATGAATTGAGAAAGCTCGGCAAGTAAAAACAAAAATCGCAGCCATCGGCTGCGATCTTTTTAGAGCCCGCCAGTCGCCTGAAAGCCTACGCCGATCACCGTCAGCAACGACAACGGCAACAGCAGCGTATCGAGCAATGCACTGGCCGGCAGATCCACCCCGGGATAGCTTGGCGCCTCGGCACCGAACCGATCCATCGCGCAACACCCGCCATTCATGGCGTACAAATCCAGCCGAGTGCCGGAATACACCACCGGTGCGCCGGGTTTGGCGGCATCGAGCGTGCGTGCCGTGGCGCAGCCGGTCAGTTGCAATATCAGCAGGATCGCCAGCAGCTTATTCATCGCTGCTCAGGTGATGCTCGCCCCAGCGCGGCAGCATGTCCTGGGGGATGCCCAGTAGATTGAGAATCCGCGCCACCACGAAATCGATCAGGTCATCGATGGTCTGCGGCTGGTGATAAAAGCCAGGCGAGGCCGGCAGGATAGTCACGCCCATGTTCGACAACTTGAGCATGTGCTCCAGGTGAATGCTCGAATACGGCGCTTCGCGCGGTACCAGAATCAACTGGCGACGCTCCTTCAGCGTTACATCTGCCGCTCGCTCGATCAGGTTGTTGCAGGCGCCGGTGGCGATGGCCGACAAGGTGCCTGTCGAGCACGGCACCACTACCATTGCCGCCGGCGCCCCGGAGCCCGAGGCCACTGGCGACATCCAGTCTTCTTTGCCATACACGCGGATCTGCCCCGCGGCGGCGCCGGTGTATTCGGTGAGGAACGCCTGCATCATTTGCGGCTTGGCCGGCAGCGACACGTCCGTCTCGGTAGCCATCACCAGTTGCGCTGCCTTGGAGATCAGGAAATGTACTTCGCGATCCTCGCGCACCAGGCAATCCAGCAGGCGCAAGCCGTACTGGGCGCCGGACGCGCCGGTCATCGCCAGCGTGATGCGTTCCGGGCCGTTGTTGTTCATTTCAGCGCCTCGGCGAGTTTGCCGTGCAGACCGCCGAAGCCGCCGTTGCTCATGATCACCACGTGGGTGCCGGGCTGGGCCTGGCTTTTCACGCGTTCGATGATGCCTTCCAGCGAATCGCTGACGATCGACGGCACGGTGCACAACGCGGCAGTGCCAGCCAGGTCCCAGCCGAGGTTGGCCGGGGCGTACCAGATCACCTGATCGGCATCGACCACGCTGTCCGGCAAGCCGTCACGGTGTGCGCCGAGCTTCATCGAGTTGGAACGCGGCTCGATGATCGCGATCAGCGGTGCGTCGCCAATGCGTTTGCGCAGGCCGTCGAGGGTGGTCGCAATGGCGGTCGGGTGGTGGGCGAAGTCATCGTAGATGGTGATGCCGCGCACTTCCGCGACTTTTTCCATCCGACGCTTGACGCTCTTGAACGCGCTCAACCCGGCGATGCCCATGGACGGCACAACACCAACGTGACGCGCTGCCGCCAGAGTAGCCAATGCGTTGGCTACGTTGTGCTGCCCCGTCAATTCCCACTCGACGACGCCTTGGGAGACGCCCTCGAACATCACTTCGAATGCCGAGCCGTCGTCCTTCAGCAACTTGACCTGCCACTGACCGCCAGCACCGGTGGTTTGCACCGGGGTCCAGCAGCCCATCTCGATCACGCGCTGCAAGGCGGGTTCGGTGGTCGGGTGGATCACCAGGCCTTCGCTCGGAATAGTCCGCACCAAGTGGTGGAACTGGCGCTCGATGGCCGGCAGATCCGGGAAAATGTCAGCGTGATCGAACTCAAGGTTGTTGAGGATCGCCGTACGTGGACGGTAGTGGACAAACTTCGAGCGTTTGTCGAAGAACGCGCTGTCGTACTCGTCGGCCTCGATCACGAAGAACGGCGTGCCGCCCAGACGCGCCGACACCGAGAAATTCTGCGGAACGCCGCCGATCAGGAAGCCCGGGCTCATGCCGGCGTGTTCCAGTACCCAGGCCAGCATGCTGCTGGTGGTGGTCTTGCCGTGCGTACCGGCAACCGCCAGCACCCAGCGACCTTGCAGCACATGATCAGCCAGCCACTGTGGGCCGGAAACGTACGGCAGGCCTTTGTTCAGCACATATTCCACCGCCGGATTGCCGCGGGACATGGCGTTGCCGATCACCACCAGATCCGGCGCCGGATCAAGCTGAGCCGGGTCGTAACCCTGAGTCAGCTGAATGCCCTGGGCTTCGAGCTGAGTGCTCATCGGCGGATAGACGTTGGCATCGGAGCCGGTCACGTGATGGCCCAGCTCTTTGGCCAGAACCGCCATCGAGCCCATGAAAGTCCCGCAGATACCCAGAATATGAATGTGCATAGTCGACCTCGTAAAACATGGCCGCAGGGTAGCCCAGGCAGGGGAAAACCGCATCCTCGTTTTCAGGGGGTCAAGCGCTGCGGGCGATCCCGTGCTTGCGCAGCTTTCTATAGAGCGTATTGCGGCTGACACCCAGTTGCTGCGCCGTGTGGGTCATATGCCAGCGCGTGTGTTCCAGCGCATTGAGCAACGCCAGCCGTTCGGCATCCTCCAGCGGCTGCCCGGATGACACTTCATCGACTTTGACCAACAGCGGCTGCACCTGTCGGAACATCGCCGGCAGATCATCCAGCCCGATCCGCCCTTCATCGCACAACGCCGCCAGCGTGCGCAGCACGTTACGCAACTGCCGCACATTGCCCGGCCAGTTGAAGCCCAGCAAGGCCTGGCGCGCCGGCTCTTCGATCAGGATCGTTTCACCGCCTGCCTCTTCGGCCAGCAGGAAATCCAGCAACTGCGACTTGTCACTGCGCTCGCGCAACGGCGGCAGCGCCACTTCCAGCCCGTTGAGCCGGTAATACAAATCCTCCCGAAAACTGCCGTCGCCAACCCGTTCCAGCAAGTTACGGTGAGTGGCACTGATGATCCGCACGTTGACCGCTTCCGGCTCGCCGCCGATCGGCACCACTTGCCGGTCCTCAAGCACTCGCAACAGACGGGTCTGCAAGGCCAGCGGCATGTCGCCGATTTCATCGAGAAACAGCGTGCCGCCGTCGGCCTGCTGCAACTTGCCACGCATGCCGTCCTTGCGCGCGCCAGTGAAGCTGCCACCGCGATAGCCGAACAGTTCGCTCTCGATCAGGCTTTCGGGAATGGCCGCGCAGTTGAGGGCGACGAACGCTTTGCCGGCGCGTTGACTGGCCTGATGCACGGCCTTGGCGAACGCTTCCTTGCCGGAGCCGGTTTCACCGTTGATCAGCAGCGGCACGTCACGCTCGAACACTCGCAAGGCCTTGCGGAAATCCGCTTGCAGCCCGGCGTCGCCCAGACAAATGCCAGCCAGGCGTGGCGCCTCGGGAGCCTGAGGTTTCGGCAAGACGATGGATGGCTTGCGCGACTCGCCGCGCAGCACCGCGAACAGATGCCGTCCGTCACGAGTGCGCAACGGCCAACTGGCGCTGGCATTGGCACTCGCACGCCCCAGCAACTCATCCAGCGAACAATCGAAAAACGCCTCCACCGGTTTGCCGAGCAAACCACCGCGAATGTGCCCCAGCAGGTTCAAGGCGCTCTGATTGACCGCACTGATCCGCCCTTCCCCGTCAAACGCCAGCAGCCCTTCGCTGAACAGCCCGACAGACTCGGCCTGGAGATGGAATCGCAACAACCATTGGTTATCGAAACAGCGCAGGAAGTAGCAGCTCTCGATCATCTTCGCCGACAGATTGACCAGCGCCATGGTGTGGAACTGGCTCTGGCGCGAGACGTCATGCCGCGCAGAGGAAACATCGAGCACCGCCAGCAGTTCGCCGTGCGGGTCGAACACCGGGCTCGCCGAGCAGGTCAGGCCGGTGTGACGGCCGCGAAAGTGTTCGTCCTGATGGATGGTCAGGGCCTGACGTTCCACCAGGCAGGTGCCGATGCCGTTGGTGCCTTCACAGGCCTCGCTCCAGTCGGAACCGAGCCAGAGCCCTGCGCGTTCGAAGATCTTGCGTTCGGCAGGAGCGGTGACGCAGTTGAGGATTACCCCACGGGCGTCGGTCAGCAGTACCGCGTGGCCGGCGCCGGAGAGTTGCTGATGCAGGCTGCTCATTTCATTGCCGGCGATCTGCAACACCTGTTGCAGCCGTTCGCGGCTTTCGAGGACACGACCGTGTTCGAGCACGGTCGGCGCCATGGTCAGGGCCGGGTCGAGGTGATAGTCCTCAAGACAACGCAGCCACGAGCGGGCGATCGACGGGTCGGCACCGGGGCCGTGCAGGTGCGGCTTGCCCTGGGTGACGGTGAGAACCTGTTGGGCATGGCGACTCAAATGGTTGTCGTGCATTTCTTATTATTCTCCCCGAGGCTCATCGGCCCATGCGTGAAGTGGTGCCCAGCATCCTCCAGCCAACCGGTCTTTGCAATGCTGGCAAGACCGCCCGGTCACAGGTTGTGCCAGAAGCGGTACAAACTGTCACCCGAGCTGTACCGATACCGTCACAGACGCTTGCCACTTGTCCGACAGAAATCACGCAAGGCCTTGATTTGCCTGACCTGCACGGCGGTGGCCCGACCTTTGCTCTACGCTTATAGCAAGCGCTCATGCGCGTTTCTCTAATAAGTACAAAGCCAAGGAGAACATCATCATGCGTTACGCTCACCCCGGTACTGAAGGCGCCAAAGTCTCGTTCAAGAGCAAGTACGGTAACTACATCGGCGGCGAGTTCGTCGCGCCTGTCAAAGGTCAGTACTTCACCAATACCTCGCCAGTGAATGGCCAACCGATTGCCGAATTCCCGCGTTCCACTGCCGAAGACATCGACAAGGCCCTGGACGCCGCTCACGCCGCTGCCGATGCCTGGGGCTCGACCTCCGCCCAGGCCCGCTCGCTGATCCTGCTGAAAATCGCCGATCGCATCGAACAGAACCTCGAACTGCTGGCGATCACCGAAACCTGGGACAACGGCAAAGCCATCCGCGAAACCCTCAACGCCGACATCCCGCTGGCCGCCGACCACTTCCGCTATTTCGCCGGGTGCCTGCGCGCCCAGGAAGGCAGCGCCGCCGAAATCGATGGCAACACCGTCGCTTATCACATTCATGAACCGCTGGGCGTGGTCGGCCAGATCATCCCGTGGAACTTCCCGATCCTGATGGCCGCGTGGAAACTCGCCCCGGCCTTGGCCGCCGGCAACTGCGTGGTGCTCAAACCTGCCGAGCAAACACCGCTGGGCATCAGCGTGCTGCTGGAGCTGATCGGCGACCTGCTGCCACCGGGCGTGCTCAACGTGGTGCAAGGGTTCGGCAAAGAAGCCGGCGAAGCCCTGGCCACCAGCAAGCGCATCGCCAAGATCGCCTTCACCGGCTCGACCCCGGTCGGCTCGCACATCATGAAATGCGCGGCCGAAAACATCATTCCGTCCACCGTGGAACTGGGCGGCAAGTCGCCGAACATCTTCTTCGAAGACATCATGAAGGCCGAGCCGAGCTTCATCGAAAAAGCCGCTGAAGGTCTGGTGCTGGCGTTCTTCAACCAGGGCGAAGTCTGCACCTGCCCGTCCCGTGCGCTGGTACAGGAATCGATCTACGACGAATTCATGGCCGTCGTCATGAAGAAAGTCCTGCAAATCAAACGTGGCGATCCGCTGGACACCGACACCATGGTCGGCGCCCAGGCGTCCGAGCAGCAATTCGACAAGATTCTTTCGTACCTGGAAATCGCCAAGGGCGAAGGTGCCGAACTGCTGACCGGCGGCAAGGTGGAAAAACTCGAAGGCAACCTGGCCTCCGGTTATTACATCCAGCCGACCCTGCTCAAGGGCACCAACAAGATGCGTGTGTTCCAGGAAGAAATCTTCGGCCCGGTGGTGAGCATCACTACCTTCAAGGACGAAGCCGAAGCCCTGGCAATCGCCAACGACACCGAGTTCGGCCTGGGCGCCGGCCTCTGGACCCGCGACATCAACCGCGCCTATCGCATGGGGCGCGCCATCAAGGCCGGTCGTGTGTGGACCAACTGCTACCACCTGTACCCGGCGCACGCCGCGTTCGGCGGGTACAAGAAGTCCGGCGTCGGCCGTGAAACCCACAAGATGATGCTCGATCACTACCAACAGACAAAAAACCTGCTGGTGAGCTACGACATCAATCCGCTGGGCTTCTTCTAAAAAACCGAGGGCGGTGCCGAGATTTCGGTACCGCCCTTTTCATCCCGATGACAACTCCCTGGCCTGGCCGCTCTGGCACGGGCCTTGCGTACCCGTCATTCAGGATTTGCGTGAACACTGCCGCTGCGTGAACAGCGCCCACCCACTCAACCGCTGCACCCGAAAGTCCAACAGATCGAACAATAAAAAAGACAGAGAGGACTTATGACTTCCACCACACAGCTCAAACCCACACTCGGCACCCTGCATCTCTGGGGCATTGCCGTCGGCCTGGTGATTTCCGGCGAATACTTCGGCTGGAGTTACGGCTGGGGCACGGCGGGAACCCTGGGTTTCCTGGTCACGGCCCTGATGGTCGCGACCATGTACACCTGCTTCATCTTCAGTTTCACCGAACTGACCACCGCGATTCCCCACGCGGGCGGGCCGTTCGCCTACAGCCGCCGAGCCTTTGGTGAGAAAGGCGGATTGATCGCCGGGATCGCCACGCTGATCGAGTTCGTGTTCGCTCCGCCGGCCATCGCCATGGCCATCGGTGCCTATCTCAATGTGCAATATCCGGAACTTGATCCGAAAGTCGCGGCGGTCGGTGCGTATTTCGTGTTCATGACCCTGAACATCCTCGGCGTCAGCATCGCCGCGACCTTCGAACTGGTGGTCACCGTGCTCGCCGTCGCCGAACTGCTGGTGTTCATGGGCGTGGTTGCGCCGGGCTTCAGTTTCAGCAACTTCGTGCTGAACGGCTGGTCGGGCGCCAACGAATTCACGATGGGCTCGATTCCCGGCATTTTCGCCGCAATTCCCTTCGCGATCTGGTTTTTCCTCGCCATCGAAGGCGCAGCCATGGCGGCCGAGGAAGCCAAGGACCCGAAACGGACGATTCCCAAGGCTTATGTCAGCGGCATCCTGACCCTGGTGTTCCTGGCCATCGGCGTCATGGTGATGGCCGGCGGCGTTGGCGACTGGCGTCAACTGTCGAACATCAACGACCCGTTGCCTCAAGCGATGAAAGCAGTGGTCGGCAACAATTCGACGTGGATGCACATGCTGGTCTGGATCGGCCTGTTCGGGCTGGTGGCGAGTTTCCACGGGATCATCCTCGGTTACTCGCGGCAGTTCTTCGCCCTCGCCCGGGCCGGTTATCTGCCGAAAAGTCTGGCCAAACTCTCGCGTTTCCAGACGCCGCACCGGGCGATTCTGGCCGGCGGTGTGATCGGCATCGCGGCAATCTACAGCGACGGACTGGTCAATCTGCAAGGCATGACCCTGACGGCAGCGATGATCACCATGTCGGTGTTCGGCGCCATCGTGATGTACATCATCAGCATGCTCAGCCTGTTCAAACTGCGCAAAACCGAGCCGAACCTGGAACGCACCTTCCGCGCGCCGGGTTATCCGGTGGTGCCGGCTATCGCGCTGTTCCTGGCGGTGGTGTGCCTAGTGGCGATGGCCTGGTTCAACACGCTGATCGGTTGTGTGTTCCTCGGGTTCATGGCCGCCGGTTACCTGTACTTCCAGCTGACCGCCAAGCAACGCTCCGAAGCACCGGCAGACGCTATGCTCGAAGGTATCTAAACGCTAACTGAGCTGCACCGGCATCGGGCCTCGGGCTCGGTGCCCGCACTAAAAGCATTCATTCAGGAGGAACGCGCCCCATGGCCGCATTTGCCCATACCGTCGGCGCCCAGACCTATCGCTTCGACAGCCTTAAAGACGTGATGGCCAAGGCCAGCCCGGCGCGTTCCGGGGATTTTCTGGCCGGCGTCGCCGCGCTCAACGATGGCGAGCGGGTGGCCGCGCAAATGACGCTGGCCGACATCCCGCTGACACATTTCCTGCAGGAAGCGCTGATTCCCTACGAATCCGATGAAGTCACCCGACTGATCATCGACAGCCATGACAAGCAGGCCTTTGCGGTCGTCAGCCATCTCACCGTTGGCGGCTTTCGCGACTGGCTTCTGAGCGAAGCGGCCGACGAGTCCAGCCTGCGGGCCCTCGCCCCTGGCCTGACGCCGGAAATGGTCGCGGCAGTGTCGAAGATCATGCGCGTGCAGGATCTGGTGCTGGTGGCGCAGAAGATCCGCGTCGTCACGAAATTTCGCGGCACCCTCGGCCTGCGTGGACGGTTATCCACAAGGCTGCAACCCAATCACCCGACCGACGAACCGTCCGGCATCGCCGCGAGCATTCTCGACGGCCTGCTGTACGGCAATGGCGATGCGATGATCGGCATCAACCCGGCCACCGACAGCATCGCCTCGATCTGCGCAATGCTGGAAATGCTCGACGCGATCATCCAGCGCTACGACATTCCGACCCAGGCCTGCGTGCTGACCCACGTCACCACCTCTATAGAGGCGATCAACCGTGGGGTGCCGCTGGATCTGGTGTTCCAGTCGATTGCCGGCACCGAAGCGGCCAATGCCAGTTTCGGCATCAATCTGAATATCTTGCAGGAAGGCTATGACGCCGGGCTGAGCCTCAATCGGGGCACGCTTGGGCAGAACCTGATGTATTTCGAAACCGGCCAGGGCAGCGCGCTGTCGGCCAATGCCCACCACGGCGTCGATCAACAGACCTGCGAGACCCGGGCCTACGCCGTGGCGCGACATTTCAAACCGTTCCTGGTGAACACCGTCGTAGGATTCATCGGCCCGGAATACCTCTACAACGGCAAGCAGATCATCCGCGCCGGCCTCGAAGACCACTTCTGCGGCAAGCTGCTCGGCGTGCCGATGGGCTGCGACATCTGCTACACCAACCACGCCGAAGCCGACCAGGACGACATGGACACCCTGCTGACCCTGCTGGGCGTGGCGGGGATCAATTTCATCATGGGCATCCCCGGCTCCGACGACATCATGCTCAACTACCAGACTACTTCGTTCCACGACGCCCTCTACGCGCGTCAGACCCTGGGCCTGAAACCGGCGCCGGAGTTCGAGCAGTGGCTGGCGAACATGGGCATCTTCACCCAGGCGGACGGCAAGGTCCGCTTCGGCAACAACCTGCCGCCGGCCTTCCGCCAGGCGTTGGCGCAACTGGGATGAGTCAGATGGAAAAACCGCCCGTCGATCCACAAAACCCCTGGCTTGAGCTGCGCCGCCTGACCCCGGCGCGGATCGCTCTCGGCCGCACCGGCACCAGCCTGCCGACCCGCGCGCAGCTGGATTTCCAGTTCGCCCACGCTCAGGCCCGTGATGCGGTGCATTTACCCTTCGACCATGCAGGGCTCAGTGCCCAACTGACGGAGCGTCAGCGTGACAGCCTGCTGCTGCACAGCGCGGCTGCGGATCGCAACAGCTACCTGCAACGCCCGGACCTGGGGCGCAAATTGAGCGATCAATCGGCGCTAGCCCTGCGTGAATACGCCCTGGCGCATCCGGGCGGCGTGGACCTGGTGATCGTCGTGGCCGACGGCCTCTCGGCGCTGGCGGTGCATCGGCACACCCTGCCCTTTCTCACCCGTCTGGAAGAACAGATGACCGCCGACGAATGGTCGACCGCGCCGGTAGTGCTGGTAGAGCAAGGCCGAGTGGCGGTTGGCGATGAAATCGGCCAATTGCTGGGCGCAAAAATGGTCGTGATGCTGATCGGAGAGCGCCCCGGCCTCAGCTCGCCGGACAGCCTCGGTTTATATTTCACCTACAATCCAAAGGTCGGCCTCACGGATGCCTACCGCAATTGCATCTCCAATGTGCGGCTGGAGGGACTCAGCTACGGCATGGCGGCCCATCGCTTGCTGTATCTGATGCGTGAAGCCTGTCGGCGACAACTGTCGGGCGTCAATCTGAAGGACGAAGCGCAGGTTCAGACGCTGGAATCGGAAGCCGGTGCAGATATGAAGAGTAATTTCCTACTCGATCCGCCCCCAGCCTGAACCGTTTCCGCATTGCGTTTCTGCGCCGGTTTCAGGCAGGATCGATGCACGGCCGCACGGGTTTCCCATCGCCGTCAGAGCAGTTGAAGACAGCCACTTGAAGACGAGACCTATCATGCGGATTATTCAAGCGACCCTCGAACACCTGGACCTGCTGGCCCCGCTGTTCGTCAAATATCGCGAGTTCTACGGTTCCCTGCCCTATCCGGACTCGTCCCGGGCATTCCTTGAAAAACGCCTGCGGCGCAAGGAATCGGTGATTTACCTGGCCCTGGCCGATGACGACGACAAGAAGCTCATGGGGTTCTGTCAGCTCTACCCGAGCTTTTCCTCGCTGTCGCTCAAGCGTGTGTGGATCCTCAACGACATCTACGTCGCCGAAGACGCCCGCCGCCAGCTGGTCGCCGACAACCTGATCCGCACCGCGAAGAGAATGGCCAAGGAAACCCAGGCCGTGCGTATGCGCGTATCCACCAGCAGCAACAACGAAGTGGCGCAGAAAACCTACGAATCCATCGGATTCAAGGAAGACACCGAGTTCAAGAACTACGTGCTGCCGATCAGCGACGAACTCTGATTTTTTCTAACAATGCGCAAGCCGGCCATCGTGGCGAAGGAGCAAACCTCCTCGCCACCAAGGCTGGCGCCTCGTTCCACCCTCGAAACGCCCCGCTACAAAACCAACGCGCTTTTCACCTATCAGCTCGTATAATCCTGAGCTTTCCGGCTTGTAAGAAAAACTACACCCGCTTGTAGGCTTACACCGAATCATCCGCACAGGCCTGCCGAGTCGGGCCGTCACCACAGGTGCCCACATGGATTTCAACCCGATCGACCTCATCCTGCATCTCGACGTCTATCTCGACATGCTGGTGAACAACTATGGGACCTGGATCTACGCCATCCTGTTTCTGGTGATCTTTTGCGAGACCGGCCTGGTGGTCATGCCATTCCTGCCGGGTGATTCGCTGCTGTTCATCGCTGGCGCCGTCGCCGCAGGTGGCGGCATGGACCCGGTGCTGCTGGGCGGCCTGCTGATGCTGGCGGCGATCCTCGGTGACAGCACCAACTACGTGATCGGACGAACGGCCGGCGAAAAACTGTTCAGCAATCCGAACTCGAAGATCTTCCGCCGCGACTATCTGCAACAGACCCACGATTTCTACGACAAGCACGGCGGCAAGACCGTGACCCTGGCGCGCTTCCTGCCGATCATCCGCACCTTTGCGCCGTTCGTCGCCGGTGTCGCAAAAATGCCTTACGCGCGTTTCTTCGGTTTCAGCGTGTTCGGCACCGTTCTGTGGGTCGGTGGTCTGGTGACGCTGGGCTACTTCTTCGGCAACGTGCCGTTCATCAAGAAAAACCTGTCGCTGCTGGTGGTCGGCATCATCCTGCTGTCGCTGGTACCGATGATCATTGGCGTGGTTCGCAGTCGTTTCGGCGGCGCCAAAGCTCAATCGAACTAAGTCGATGTGGTCGCTGAGCGCCTGGCGACGCCGGCGCATCCTGGCAAAGCACCCGATTGCCGATGATATGTGGCAGCGGGTGCGCCACCACCTGACCTTTCTCGACGGCATCAGCGCCGAGGAGGATCAGTGGCTGCGCGAAACCAGCGTCCTGTTCCTTGAAGACAAACACCTGACCGCCCTGCCCGGTGTCGAGCTGCATCAGGAACAACGCCTGCTGCTCGCCGTCCAGGCGCAATTGCCGCTTTTACACCTCGACGATCTGAACTGGTATCAGGGTTTTCACGAAATCGTCCTCTACCCCGACGACTTCCTCAGCCCCCAGCGCCATCGCGATGCCAGTGGGGTGGAACACGAATGGGACGGCGAACACAGCGGTGAAGCCTGGCAGCAAGGGCCGATCATCCTCGCCTGGCCCGGGGTGATGGCCAGTGGTGGCTGGGAAGGCTACAACCTGGTGATCCACGAACTGGCGCACAAACTCGACATGCTCAATGGCGACGCCAACGGCCTGCCGCCGCTGCATGCCGACATGCGGGTCAGCGACTGGGCCCAGGTGATGCAAGCGGCCTACGACGATCTCAACCGCCAGCTCGACCGCCATCCCGACGCCGAAACCGCCATCGACCCGTATGCCGCCGAGAACCCGGCCGAGTTCTTCGCCGTCACCAGCGAGTACTTTTTCAGCGCCCCGGATCTGCTGCACGAGGCTTATCCACAGGTGTATGCGCAGCTGCGGCTTTTCTATCGACAGGATCCGCTGGCACGACTGAAGCAACTTCAGGCCACGGACCCGGTCTATCAGGCACACGAGTAAGGCCTGGACGACCTTCGGTGCATGGCATCGCGGGTGGAATATGCCTATAATCGCCGCCACTTTTTGGTCAATCCGGCCAAGTGTTTTGGTCTACTAACGGGGGCAACGCCCAATGAGCTACAGCAAGATTCCGGCTGGCAAAGACCTGCCGAACGACATCTACGTCGCGATCGAGATCCCGGCCAACCACGCGCCGATCAAATACGAAATCGACAAAGACAGCGATTGCCTGTTCGTTGACCGTTTCATGGCCACCCCGATGTTCTACCCGGCCAACTACGGTTACATCCCGAACACCCTGGCTGACGACGGTGATCCCCTGGACGTGCTGGTCGTAACCCCTTACCCGGTTGCTCCAGGTTCGGTGATCCGCGCTCGTCCAGTCGGCATCCTGAACATGACCGACGACGGCGGCGGCGATGCCAAAGTCATCGCAGTCCCACACGACAAGCTGTCCCAGTTGTACGTGGACGTGAAGGAATACACCGACCTGCCAGCCCTGCTGATCCAGCAGATCGAGCACTTCTTCGCGAACTACAAAGATCTCGAAAAAGGTAAATGGGTGAAAATCGAAGGCTGGGCCGGTGCAGACGCCGCCCGCGAAGCGATCACCAAGTCGGTTGCTGCCTACAAAGGCTAAGCCTCGCGACCTGCGACACGCTTGAAGAAAACCCCGGTTGATCCGGGGTTTTTTGTGCCTGACTGGCAGGGGCTTAAACAGCTTGTTTATGGCTGCCTACAGAAAAGTTTTAGTGTGTGTAATTTCCCACAAGTACGTCTTACATCCCGTCGCAAAATTTGCCGCGATTTTGAACGCCAGGTTTATTCAAACCGCTCTAGGCCGGCCGTAGACTCGTGTTTATGAGAAAGAACACTAGCGGTCCAAGATTCAAGGCACTCCTGGAAGCTGCGAATATCACCACCACGGGATTCGCAAAGTTCTGGGGCACGGAAGCCCAAAACGTTCATAACTGGTACACCCGGGGCGTACCCGCGTACCGCATGGAAGAAGTCGCGCGCCTGCTGTCCGTCAACAGCCAATGGCTGAAAACCGGTGAAGGCCCGAAAGAAGCGCCGCACCTGTACACCGCCGGCGACACGCTGGATGCACAGGCGATTCAGGGCGTCTATACGGTGCTCGAATCCACCGACATCGAACTGCCGCTCTACAAGGAAGCCCCGACTGCCCCTGGCTCCGACAAGACCCATGTCATCAAAGACCCGGAGCAAACCATCCGCCTGCCCCGCAGCCACCTCGAAACCCTGGAAATCCGCCACACCGACGCCATCTGCACACACATGATCGGCAACAGCATGGCCGAGAAGATCGAAGACGGCTCCACCCTCGCCATCGACCGCGGCCTCACCCAGGTGGTGGACGGCGAAATCTACGCCATCGAACACGACGGCATGCTGCGCATCAAATACCTGCACCGCATGCCCGGCAATGCCCTGCGCCTGCGCAGCCACAACAGCGCCGAATACCCGGACGAGATCTTCCGGGCAGCGCAGATCGAGGAGCAGAGGATTCATGTGTTGGGGTGGGTGTTCTGGTGGTCGACGCTGGGCAAGCGGCGGCCGGTGGTGCCGTTTCTCTGAGGTTACTGCTGCTGTGGGAACTCGCCGGCTGGCGATGAGGCCCGGAAAATCAGTACAAATCCCGAATTTGTTCTGCTGCGGTCGCTCTAAACCGCACTTCAGGCTGGGAATCCCCGGCAAAACTCAGTATCCTGCGCCCCACATTCGCGCATCGACCGCCCTGCGGCACAGATGACGCCTGACGCGGCAGACCACTGTCTGACCAAGTCCCACAGCCGGACGCAAGATCCGGGTGTACGTTTTGAAGGCTGGCGCGGTTTACCAAAAATAAACCAAGCCAGTCCCCGAGAAGCCGGCCACAAGCCGGCTTTTTAATGCCTGCTGAAAAGCCGGTCGGGTGTCGGTTTACAGTCAGAGCGCTGTGCAAGGGCGCCTGCACAACTCATCACACAACAGAGCCCCGCCTGCTGGAAGCAACGGCAACTCTGATTGCTCAAGTCACCCCACAAGGACGTTCATTATTGATGCCCCAATCCATTAGTTCCCACGTGAAATCAACTGGCCTGGCAGCCGCCTTGTGCCTTTGTCTTTCAGGATGCGTTGGAGCAATCGTATCGCTCCCGGAAAAGACAACCGTCAAGACAGACGCTTACAAAGCGCAAAGCTATCGGTCAATCACACCGCAAATCAGCAGAACGGTCACGTCAACGCCTACACGGGAATGGTGCGGGATAACCGTTTGGGCACTGATCATTCCGGTGCCATTGAAACTACCGGTGTGCACATCGTATTTCGAGCAGTCCTTCGGCAACGACGAATTCGGAAACGAAGCCGTTCTGCTCGACTCGCAACAAACGGTGCCATCCCCGTTCTACGCCTGCGGCCCATTCATGATGTTGGGACCGATCGTCCATGGTTACCAAGGCAATGCGCTTTGCGGCGTTTTTCCGAAATGATGGCGGATCTGTAACTGCCCCCCAACACTTGCCAACCCCAACCCCCACAGTGCTAAATCCCGCGCGACAACACCCTTCACCGGCCGGATTTCGGTATTGAACCCCACGGGGAACCCAAGGAATGGCGCTCCACATCCCGACCCTGCTGGTCGTCTCGGTCTTCGTTTTCTTGTTAATGGGCCTGCTGACCCTCCACGCCTGGTATCGCGAAACCCGTGAGCGGCCGCTGGCGTATCTGGGCTGCATGATGTTGCTGGCCGCGCTGGGCATGCTGTTGGTCAGTTGGCGGGGTAAAGGGGTCGATTTCATTCCGATCGTGATCGGCAATGTGATCCTGCTGCTCAGTGCCGGGCTGAACTGGACGGCCATGCGGGTGTTTGTCGGTCGGGCGCCGTCAGTGTCGGGGATCGTGGGCGGTGCGACCATCTGGTTGACCCTGTGTCTGATCCCCGCTTTCTACAACGCGATGCCGGCCCGCGTTGTTGCGTATTCGCTGCTCGCGTTCGGCTATGGGCTGCTGACGGCAATGGAGCTCTGGCGCAGCCGCAAAAGTCTGGACGTTGCCTACACGCCCGCGCTGCTCCTGACGTTGTGGCACACCGCGTTCTACGGCATCAGAAGCCTGATCGATGAGGGTTTGCCGCTGGATCAATCGCGATCCGGCGTCGGCGATGGCGCGCATTTTTTCTCTTTCATGCTGTTCGAGTCGATGCTCTACGTCATCGGCATCGCCTACATGACGCTGGCGATGGTGAAGGAACGCGCCGAACGGAAATTCAAGGCGGCTGCGCTGACCGATCCGTTGACGGGGATTGGCAATCGTCGGGCCTTTCTGCAGCAAGCCGAACAACTGTTGACCCTCGGCAAACGCCGGACGGAAACCGCCGCATTACTGCTCTGCGATCTCGATCACTTCAAGCGTCTTAACGATACCTTTGGCCATCCGGCCGGTGATCAGGCACTGATCGCCTTCAGTCGGGTGATGGGCAATCAGTTGCGTAAGGGTGACGCGTTTGGGCGTATCGGTGGCGAAGAGTTCGCCTGTCTGCTGACAGGCGCCGATGAACAGGTTGCCGTGCAAGTGGCCGAGCGGATTCGTGAGGCGTTTTCCGAACTGACGACTCTGGGAGCCGGCGTCCTCAGCGTCAGCATCGGTGTCGTGACGACACGGGAGTCGGGTTACGAACTGTCACGCCTGCTCTCGGAAGCCGACGAAGCACTGTACGGCGCCAAGGATCGGGGACGCAACCGCGTGCAAACCTTGCGCAAGCTGTACCTGAGCCTCACGGATAGCTGAACGACTTCACCAACGTCAACTCCCCCACCGCCCGCATCGGCACGATAAAAGTCTCCATCTTCTCGCTCGGTGTCCCTTCCTCGGTAATCACCGTCACCTGCGCGGTGGTCAGCGGCTGCACCGCCTCTTCCCCGCCCTCGTCATCACCGCGATAGCCACCGCCGAAGTAGTTCACATACACCAGATACTGCCCCTTGATCGGCGCCGGCATGGCGAAGATTTCCGGGCCGTAACCGGTGGTCACGTCAACGTCCAATGCAGCGCCGTTGGGGGCGACGCGGTTGCCGTACCAGATGTGCGCGCCGTCCGGTGTGACCAGGTGCAAGTCGAGGTCGGTGCCGTCGCTGTCCCAGGACAGCAGCACGCGCAGTTTGGCCGGGGTGGCGCCGCCGCTGACGTTGAGAAATTGCGTGCGGTGGCGTTGCTGGCCGTCGGGGCTGCGGACTTCGACGCTGTTGCTGCCGTTGGGGAACGAGAACGGGCGGTCGAAGCGGCCGCTGTCGTCGATTTTCAGCGGCATGCTGACGCCGTTGACGATCAGCCGGCCGGGCTCTTTGTTTTTCGGTGTGGCTTTGATTTCGCCGCTGATGCGTGCGGTGTTGGCCTGACCGACCGGGGTGTTCACCGAGGAGGCCGGGTAGTTGACGGTCTGACGGAAATTTTCGCCTTCGCCCTCGGGCGCGCCGCTGCGCCAGCCGCCGATCGGGGTGTCGAGTTTGACGCTGTCGGCGGCCATCGCCATTGGCAATGCATTGAGCGCGCAGAGCAACAGCAAGACCTGTGGATAACGGAGTGTCATGGTCTATTCCAACAAAAGGTGACGGGCGAGCCCTTCGATATAGGTTTCATCCTGGCCGTTGGGGTGTGCTTCAAAGGCCAGGTGCAGGTATTCGTGAGTCAGGTCGAGGCGATCCTGCAAAGACAGCACGCCGCGCACGTAGATGCGCTGACGTTCGCGGTCGACGAAGGGTCGGCCGAAGGCGAGTTTGCAGACGGCGAAAGTGCTGACTTCGTTGTAGCCGGTTTCGCTTTCCAGCCTCGGACGCCAGCCGCGCCGTTGTTTTTGCAGCCAGTCTTGCGCGGCGGGCAACGCTTCGCAGGACGCCACCGGGTTGTCCCAACGGCTAAGGCTGGCCCGGGGATAGGCGTGCAGCAGAATCGCGTCGTAGCGCTGGCCGGCATTGGCTTGTTCGACGGCTTGCTGCCAGGCAAGTTTGTCGGGGCCGGGTTGATCGGAGTGATAGGTGACGGTGCTGCCGGCCAACACCAGATCTGCCGTCCACGCCGCAATGCTGCGCGACTCGGCGGAGGCTGGACGCGGTGCGACCCGTTGGCGGGTGCTGCTGTCATCGATGCTCAGGCATTCGCCGTTGCGCGTGGCGTTTTGCAGCAGATACGTGCGGATTGCCACGGCCAATGCTCTGGCGGCTTCGGCGGGTTCGGGTTTGGCTTCACGCTCCAGCACACGGGCGACGTACTCTTCACGATCGAGCCGAGCAACAAGCTTGTCGTTGAGCAGAAACAGTTCGCCGTCGCTGTGGATATCCAGCGCATTGCCATTGGCGAATTCGACGCGGTAATCACCCTGCAATGGGCCTGAGCCAGCAACGCGCTCACCCGACAGAACCCGCGAAACCGGATAACGCGAGAACAGTCCGACCTCAACGCAACGCCCCGCTTCTGCCGGCCAGGAAGAAGGCAACACCGTCGCCAACGCCGGGCCGTAATGCCGCAGAACCATCTGACTGGTGCCACGGCCACCGGCCCAGATCGGCGTGCCATCCGCCGTCCAGCCGGCGAATCCGCCCTGGCGTGATTGAGGGTCCTGATCGCCGAGCCAGCTCCAGGTTTTCACCCGCAAGCGGCCACCCAGTTCACCGACGACATTGCCGTCCGCCGCGTTCAGCACCACGTCGAGCAGCACACGACGCATCTGATCCTGAGCCGGCAGCAAAGCCAAAACCTTCAGCAAGTCAGCCACGGAAACCCGAGTAGCCGGTTGCACCGATGGCAGGTCCAGCAACCACGACGGCGCCTGTCGCGCCTGCCAATAGGTTTTCCAATCGCCAGCGGTTATGCCCAACCGCGCCGGCTCGAAATACAGCCCGCAGGATTTCACCAGCGCCTGATCACGTTCGATCTTGCCGCCCGCGGTGCAGCAATAGACTTCTTCCTTCGACTGCCCGCGGCATTCATACGCCGGTTCTTGCGCGCCGGTATCCACCAGCCACGCGTAAACGAACATCTTCCACAGACTGCCCAGCGGCGTATCCAGAGACGAAGGCAGCGGCTCGCGAGCGGTCAGTTGCGTGGTGTTCAGCGACAGCAACTCGCCCTTGTAGGCCATGCGCAACGGTTCATCCTGCGCCGTCGCCAGCGCAGGAATCACACACATCAGCAGCCACAGCAGCGGCCGGGTCATGTCAGTTGACCGTGACCTGACCGAGGGCGGCTTTCGCTTCCTGGGCCTGATGCTGCGGCGCGTAGACCTGAGTGAAACGCACCGGCGGCAGGTTGAACTGGCCCTTCTGCGAGAACCGCACCAGATGCCGCAGACGCAATTCACCGCTCAGCGCATCCACCGGCACCGCGTAGGCCAGTTGGCCCGGTTCGAACCGTGCTTTTTCCAGAGCGGTCGGCTCGATGCCATCCTTGCCCTGCAACTTGATGCCCCATGTGGTGCGCTCGACATCCGCGCCCGGCGGCAGCGGCACTTCGAGCATGCCGTAGCGCAGCGGTTTCGGTGCCTTGCTGGTGAGGATCACTTCGTCCAGATACAGGCTGTCGCTGGACAGTGGTTTAGTACCGACCGGCTCCAGTTTGAAGGTAAAGGCTTCGTCACCCGGCACCAGACGCGACAAGCGACGGGTGATAGTTACAGCCATCGGATCGACTGCCGGTTGTTGAGTCTGGAAACTCAGCGCGGCACGCAACGGACGCTCCTGAGTACCCGACACCGTCAACACGCTCGGCACCGGCGCAGCACCTTGCCACGTCCAGAACATCTCGCCGGTCGCGCCGTAGTTTTTCTTCCAGCCTTCACCCGGTGCCAGCGCGATGGTCGGCGACGCCTGAGCGATGCTGCGTTGCAGCCAGGTCAGCGCCAGCGCGCGTTCGAGGGTTGATTGCTGCGGCAACAGGCGTTGCAGCAGCGCGTTCGCACGAGCCTGATCGAACGGTTGCAGCGACAGGTTCAGCGCTTCGATAAACGGCTGCGAACTGACCGACAAGCGCTGTTGCGCAGCGCCCAACTGACGATTGAACGCATCCGGCAAAGCGACTTTCGACTGGGTCGCCAGCGATGCGGTCAGGATCCGCGCCGCCGCCAGACCGAGCGCCGAATCCGGATCGCTCATCACCAGACTGTCTTCACCGTCGTCCATCAGGTTCGCGGCATTGCCTTCACCGGCCTTGGCCAGATCGTCCATCAAGCCGCTGAGCAGCGTGTTGACCGGCAGATGCATCTGCTTGGCGAACGACAGGATCAGCGCCCGTTGCAGCAACGGCGTGTTCGGCGCCTGCTTGGCGTAGACCTCCAGTACCCGCTGCCAGTGCTCCGGCGGCAAGGTCAGTTCCAGTACCTGACTGGCGTTCCAGTCGGCGTAATAGGCGTAAGCGGTGAGGAACGCATCCGGCTCGCCGTCGAAGCCCCACCAGGTGAAGCTCGCCGACGGCCCGGCCATTTGCACCAGACGCAGACGGCTGTTCTGCATGATCAGACGCAAGCGATCGCGGACCTGCGGGCTCGACGCCAGCGACGGATAAGCGATGCTCAGCGGCAGCAAGCGGCTGGCGGTCTGCTCGACGCCGCCGTACGGATAGCTGAGCAGATCGTCGAGGGCCGAACGGAACAGCGCTTGCGGGCTGTCATCCAGACGCAGGCGAATGTCGGTGGCGTCCGCCGGCAGAGTCAACGGCGTGTCGCCGCTGGCCACGTCGAGGCTCTGAGTCTGCGTCACTTGCCAGCCTTCACCGGTCGCGGTGAGGCGCACAGCGAGGGCGTCGGCGGTCTTGCCGTCCTGCACCAGCTCGGCTGTCCACTCGCCGGTACCCAATGCAAACGCCGGCAGCGGCAGGTAGTTGATGCCGTTATTGAGGGTCACCGGCAGGCGCTGTTCGGCACCGGCGTAGTGCGTCACCAGTTCAGCCTTGACCGGTTTCTCGGCCTGGCTGAAGGCGAACACGCCGAGTTGCGGCTGATCGCCCTTGCGGAATTTGCTCGGCCCGCTCCACTTCAGGTACAGCGGTTTTTCCGAGCGGACGAACTGCTTCTTCTGCCCGACCTGACCGTCATCGGCAATCGCCCGCGCGGTGATGCGCCAGCGGGTCAGCGAGTCAGGCATCTTGAAGGTGAAACGAGTCTTGCCGTCGGCGTCGGTCAGCAATTCCGGCTGCCATGCGGCGGTGTCGACGTCTTCGCGACGCGGCCGCTCCAGCACTTTCACCCCGCGTTCGCTGCGGTTGGCCTTGCCCGGCGCGCCGGGGCTGCCCGGCAATGCCACGTCGTAGCTGATGAACGACAGGCTGGCGCTGGTACGCACGTTGTTGCGGCGCGGGTGGTAGAAGAACTGGTCGATGGTCGGCGCGACTTCCGGTTGCAACGCGTAGACCATTTCATCCACGACGCTGACCGTCAGGTGCGCCGGCACTGCCTTGCCGGCGAACTGCGTGGTCAGGTCGACCGTCACGGTATCGCCCGGCTGATAAGTCTCTTTGTCGGTCTTGATCGCCACGTCGATCTGCGGCGCGACGACCTTGATCCCGGCGTTCTGGAAGCTGTACTGACCGCCCTTGGTGTAGAGCACGGAGAACGTCAGGTTCGGCGCGAAGTTGTCCTTCACCGGGATGCGTGCGCGGTATTGGGTGTCGCTGAGTTTTTCCAGTTTCAGCCAGTCGCCGCCCTTGGCCAGCAGCGCGGTGGCTTCGACCTTGTCGCGCTCCAGCGACAGCAGCGCATCGCTCACCGGCTCCGGGAACGTGATCAGCGCCAGTGCTTCGTCGCCGGCCTTGTACTCGGGTTTGTCGAGGACGATTTCCACGGTGCCCGGCACCGCCTTGACGCCGTCGCCGGTGACCGAATGACCGGTGCCACCGAGCACCCGGCCGAACTGATCCTTCAGCGACAGGTTGTAGGTCCCCGGACGATCAAACGTCACGCTGAAGCCTTTGTCTTTCGCCGCCAGTTTGCCTTCGCCGGTGGTCTGGTCTTCCAGACGCACCCAACTGTAGCTGCTCGGCACAACGGCCTGAGCCTGCACGCTGCCACCCTCGTTGGCGTAGCTGAATGCAACCTTGTCGCCCACCGCGCTGAAACGCTGCGGCGCAGTCAGGCGGAAGCTGGCGGCGCCACGGTCGATGAGGATTTCCTTGGTGGTCTTGACCCGGTACGCCGCGCCATCGCTGGCGAACACGGTGAGCATGTAGCGGCTCGGTTTGTCGGCGGCCGGCAGGTCGAGAGTCGCGTTGCCCTTGCTGTCGGTGGTCAGTTCGGTGCTGGTCAGTTCCACCGGGAATTGCCCGAGGTATTGCAGCTCGTTGTCGACCATCGACAGTTGCTGGGCACGCAGGCTCAGGGTCAGTTTGGCGTTGGCCACCGGTTTACCGTCCGGGTACAGCAGCACCAGGCTGCCCTTCACCGGTTCGCCGGTACGGTAATCCTGCTTGGCCAGATTCAGCGAGATTTCGAAGTGCGGCTTGATGTACTCAGCCACCCGGAACGCGCTGCTGTAAGCCTGATCCTTGTAGTTGAAACGCAGCTCGTAACCACCGGCCACCGCGTTGTCCGGCAACTGGAAACGGCCCTGAGTGCCGGCCTTGGAATCAAGTTTCAGGTCAAGACGCTGCAACTCGGTGCCGGTCGCATCGAGCACGCTGACATTGACGTCCGCCGCACCCGGCAATACCGAGTCCCGTGCGTTCTTGAATTCGCGTCCGACGATTTTCAGCGACACCCAATCACCCGGGCGATACAGCGGCCGGTCGGTGAAGGCGTAGAGTTTGGTGTCGTAGATTTCGCTGTCGTAATAGAAGTTTTCCGAGACGAACACGCCGCCCTCTTCGTCCTCGCCGATCACGAACGAACGCTCCGGGCTGACGTGTTTCAGGCGCAGCAAACCATCGGTGTCGGTGGCGCCGCTGCTCATCACGCCGAGGCCGTCGGTCCACAGCACATTGACCTTCGGCACCGAACTGCCTTCGTGTTTGCGCGCGGCCCACACCAGCAACTCATCACCGGCAATCTTGCTCACCGCCACAGTGTTGGAAACGAACACCATGGTGGTCGCGCGGTACTTGCCGATCAGCGCTTCAACCAGGTACAGGCCCGGTTTCAGGTTGCCTAGCGGGATGTAGACGTTGCCCGGCGCAACGCTGACGAACTCGCTGGAAGAACCGGCCAGATTCACGCCTTCCGGCGGCTGAATTGGCTTGGCTTGCCACAGCGGATAACGGAACTGACTGACCACCGGCAGGCCCGGAATCAAGGCGAACTGCGGCTGCGCGTCGTAAGGCGTCGGCGCAGCGATGGCGCTGCCCATCTTCAGCTCCGGCACCTCTTCGGTGACTTGCTGACGCGATTCGTAGGAGAACGCACGCTGCATCACCCGACGGGATTTGCGGTACCAGTTGTCCCACAGGTACGCGAGGGTGTTCGACAGGCCTTCGCCCTTGAACTGGCCGTCGCTGACCACGCGGTGCAGGTTCTTCTGGCGCTTGAGGAAGTCCAGCGGCTTGTCGATCTTGTACACGCGAATGTCGGCGCCGCCGTACGGTTCCATGCGGAAACGACGGTAGTCACGGCCCGGCGCTTCGAGGCGCACAACCGCCTGTTCGTCGCTGGCGAAACTGCTGTCGGCCAGCAGGAAGAAGCTTTCACCGGAGACCGGCGTGTAGCCGCTTGGCTCGACGGAATCTTCGGCATTCACGGCCGAAAATGGCAGGGCGAACAGCAACAGAAAAGGCAGTAAACGCAGCATGCGGGCACCGGTCATTGGGAGAGAAAGTTCAGTCGATAGACGCCGATGAAGTTGGGGTTGGCTGCGTCGGGTATCCATCGGGTGTCCTTCCATGTCATGAGTTGCTGCAGGCTTGCCGAACGCATGCCGTTGTCAGTGGGGGTGGTCGTGCCGGTGTGATAGGCGATGTAACGGCCCATCCAGATCATCAGGTGCTGGTCGTCGCCCTGATCGAAAAACATCAGATCGCCGGGCCGTGCCTGAGACACGTCGCGGCCGATCAGATGGCTGTTGAACTGAATCAGTTTGATCGCGTTGACGTAGGGCCCGACCTTGCCGCCGCCCTGTTGCCATTGCTGGGCAAACTTGCGTTGCTCGTCGCTCAACGCCAGCTCCGGCGGCAGGTAGCGGTTGGACACGCCATTGCTGCGCAGCCATTTGTCGTCATGGACTTTCAGCGCTTCGTTGGCGGCAAACCGCACCAGTCCGGCGCAGTCCTGCTGATACCAGCGCGGGCTCGGGCCTTTGCTCAACTGCTCCTGAGCGATGCGCACGAACCAGGCGCGAAAGACCTGGGACTGCGCAGGATCGAGCGCCGGCGCTTCGACCGCTCGGGCACCCGCGCTCAGTAACAGCGCGAGCAAGCCGAGGCTGCGGATCAGTGCCGTCACAGCGCTTTCCACTCCAGCGGCAGCCATTGCCAGTGACCGTCGGGCTCACTGCCTTCCGGCAACGTCAGGGCGTATTTGCCGTAACCGCCGAGGGTGCGCAGTTTCGGGATCAGGTAGGTTTGCGCGGCGTTGTAGAACACCGGCTCCATGTCCTGCGGCAGGCTGTCGAGGGTTTCCTGCTGCATCAGCTGCGCCATCGAATCCGGGCCGAAGTAGATCGGCATCAGCACGTCTTTGGGCAGCACATCGGCCATCGGCGGGAAGCGTTTGTCGAGGGTGCCGAGAGCCTTGTCGACCAGTTTGTCGTCGAGGGAAAACAGCAGCGTCGAACCGTGGCGCGCCAGGCTGACTTTCATGAAAGCCTTGCCGGTGATCGCGTCCGGATTCTCGGCATCCTTGGCCGCATACGGGCCGAAGTTGGAGCTGACCTGACGTTGCCAGAGGTGGCTCTGGCCTTCCTGTTTTTCCACCACCGGGAACGCGTGCTCATCGACGTTGCCTTCATAGGCGCCGACCATCGAATCGAACAGCGTGCCGATATCACCATCGAGTTTGCCGCTGTCCTCGTCCTTCAGACTGGCTACCAGCAATGGCGTATACAGCCGCGAATCGGCGTACCAGCACAGACCCGCCGCGCCGGCCACGTGTTCGGTAAGTGTCTGCGCTACTACTTCTTCGGCGCCGAGTTTAACCAGCAATGGTTTCTGCGGCTCGGCAGCTACCGGCAAGGTCACGCAGGCACTGGCACCCAGCGGCATGGCTTGCCAGACCGGTTTGAAATCGAAGTCCGGCTGGTTCTCCAGTTCATCCATGGCCAGGAAGCTGTGCCAGCCCTTGTCGTCCATGTCGAAACGCAGGCCGGCGAAGTTCGGGATGAAGCGCTGGTAGCCCATGGCGAGGACGCTGGAATTGACCGACAGACGCTGTTTGGTTTCAGGTGTTTTAGCTGGCAGCCCGAACGCTTCGGGGAACAGTTTTTCGCCATTGAGCAGCGCCGCCAGCGCTTGTGGCGAAACATGGCCAGACTCTTCGGAGGCGCCACTTTCAGGGTCGTAGAATTTGGTCGGGTTGGAAAGCACCACCAGTTTGTCGCCACGGGAAGCGAACAACAGTGATTTGCTGGCGTTGTAGGTCAGTTGATACAGCGGCACCTCGTCACTGCCGACTTTCAGGGTGCTCAACACGCTCAGTTGCGAATCATCCAGCGCGACTTTCGCCAGCGGCTCCAGCAGTTTGGCCAAACCGCCGCGATCCATCACCAACAGGAAATCCTTCAGACGACCATCGGCGCCACGCCACAGCGCTACGTCTGCCGGTTGATCGAAGAGCTGTTCGATCAGGCTGTCCTGCAGCTTCAGATCATGCTCGTAGATGATCCGCCGAAGACTGCCGATCAGCCCGAGGCGATCAGCATGGGTCTCGTAATAGAAGACAAAATCCTCGGTGAGCGTGGCCTTGAGGAACGGCACCGTCAGCAAGTCCTTGGGCAACTGGCTCAGGGAGCGGGTTTCCAGCAGCGCGTCCGGGCGGCTCAGGCCGAGCTTGTCGCTGGCCAGTGCCGCCGCAGGCAGCTTGGGCTTGTGCATCAGCCAGCCGAGCCCGCCCGCCACGCCGGCCACCAGGCACAGCCCGACCACCAGCAACGGCCAGCGCCGGGAGGGTTTGCCGGCAGGCGTTACGGCGGCCGGTGTAGCAGTGTTATCGCTCATCTTTCCAGAACCCGAGTTCATCCGTGGCGGGATGCTTAATAGTTGAAAGTCTTGACCAGCAGCAGATCACCGATGGCCCGCAGGGGCACGATGAACGTTTCGCGTTTTTCGTCGACGGTGTTTTCGTTGAGCACCAGCGTGATCTGCGAGGTGATGACCTCGTTCTGGTTGCTGGTCTCCTCGAAGTTATAGCCGCCGTCGCCGAAGTTGCCCCAATAGTTGACGTAAACCAGATAGGTGCCATGCAGCGGCGCGGTCATGGTGAACATTTCCGGGCCGGGGCCGTCGACGCCGTCCGGGTCCAGACCGCCGCCATTGGTCAACGCCGTGTGGGCGAAAAACGCATGCTGGCCGTCAGGCGTAATGATGTGCAGGTCGAGTTCGGCCTTGGGATCATCCCAGCCGAGCACCACGCGAATTCGCGCCGGAGTGCGCAGGTTGTTCGCTTCGTAGAACTGCACGCGCTTGAGCGACTGGCCTTCGGCGCTGCGCACTTCGACGCTGTTGGAGCCTGCGCCAAATGCATAAGGCCGGGCGAAACGCCCATCGTCGTCGGTGTACAGATTCAGCGGATTGCCGTTGACCGCCAGGGTGTGCGGCCCGCGCTGGTTGCCGATGGCCTTGAGCTGGCCCTGGATCATCGTGCGATTACGCTGGATGCCGCGATCGATCGGCGGCGTGGGATAGGCGACTTGCGGGTTTTCACTGCGGTCGAGCAAACCGTTATAGCGCCAGCCGCCCACCGGTTCCGACAGATCAGCGCTCGGCGCCGCCCATAAAGCGGGGGCGCAGGCCAACCCGACCAGCAGCAAAAGAAATGAACGCATGTGATGCCTCCTGCCATGCCTGAACGAAACCTTGCACCCGATCCTCGGTACTTCACAGCGGTGAAAACTGCGTTTCGTCTGAAAGACCCGTGACTGTCGGGTCGTAGAAGGCGCGAAGGTTAGCGATTCGGCAGTTTTTTAACAATCGGATACATCTTGAAATGCGGTGGGAATCACGCACCCGGGTGGACGATGAGCCGAATAGGCGTCATATTCGGCTCACAAAATGAGCCGAATAGCATTTCTATTCGGCTCACGCACTCAGGAACAGCATTTCATGGCAACTCACTGGATCTGGCAGCAACCCGATTGGCCCGACTTCAATTGGCAGGCAGAGCGTCTCACTGCGCTGTTGCGCGAATGCGTTCAGGCGCAGGGACAATTGATGGGCATGGCGGGATCAGTGGGCAATTCACTGAGCGCTCAGACTGAGCTGGACGCGTTGCTGCAGAACATCGTGACCTCCTCGGCCATCGAGGGGGAGCAGTTGAATGTTGAATCCGTGCGTTCTTCATTGGCACGACGTCTGGGGCTGGAATCACCGGATGGCGACAACGTCAGCAAGCGCAGCGAGGGGCTGGCGCAACTGATGCTCGATGCCACTCAACGTTTTGCCGAACCGCTGACGCTGGAACGATTGCTGGAATGGCATTCATGGCTGTTTCCAGAACAGGAGAGTGGTTTCCTTGCGCGAGCAATCAATGTCGGCGCATTACGCGGCGATGAGCCGATGCTGGTGGTTTCCGGACGAATCGACCGTCCGACCGTGCACTTCGAGGCGCCACCGCGACAAGGCCTTGAGCGACAACTCGACAGTTTTCTCAAGTGGTTCGACGCCAGTCAGCATCAGGCAGGCCTCGATCCTTTACTGCGAGCCGGTATCGCACATTTCTGGTTCGTCACCTTGCACCCGTTCGATGACGGCAACGGACGCCTGACTCGCACCCTCACCGATCTGGCACTGGCGCAGGGCGAAGCGCAGGCGATTCGTTTTTACGCGATGTCCGCCAGCATTCTCGATGACCGCGCGGGCTACTACCGAATTCTGGAATCCAGTCAGAAAGCCACGCTGGACATCACCGACTGGCTCGCATGGTTCCTGCAAACCCTGCTGCGCAGCCTGCAGCAGGCCATCGCACGGATTGAAAGTGTGTTGGGCAAGTCGCGCTTCTGGCAGGCACACCGCGAGTCCGGGCTGTCGGCGGAGCAGATCAAAGTGCTCAATCGTTTGCTCGACGGTGGTGAGCGCGGTTTCGAGCACAGCATCAGTGCGGCGCAATACCAGAGTGTGGCCAAGGTCTCCAAAGCCACGGCGACCCGACATCTGGCGGAACTGCTGGAAAAAGGCTGCCTGCAACGTCTTCCGGGCGGCGGGCGGAGCACTCGTTATCAGATCCGTTATCCGGTCGAATCGACTGACTGACACCATTCTCCGTCGGCCCGCTCATTTGCCCATAAACCCCCTATCTGCTAGTGTCGCGCCGGTTTAACGTCAACCGGAATTAGCCGCCATGGCCCGCAAAAAAGCTGCACTGGATTTCGAACAGTCCCTCGCCGACCTGCAAACGCTGGTCGAGCGTCTGGAGAACGGTGAATTGTCGCTGGAAGACTCGCTGACCGCTTTCGAGCAGGGCATCGGCCTGACCCGTGACTGCCAGGCAGC
Organism: Pseudomonas sp. GW822-FHT03F08; assembly: GCF_058801265.1. Taxonomy (NCBI): domain Bacteria; kingdom Pseudomonadati; phylum Pseudomonadota; class Gammaproteobacteria; order Pseudomonadales; family Pseudomonadaceae; genus Pseudomonas; species Pseudomonas sp. GW822-FHT03F08. The sequence continues at coordinate 181,848 of NZ_JBXANC010000010.1, forward strand.
GCTGGCCCAGGCCGAGCAGAAGGTCCAGGTGTTGCTGGAGCGCGATGGCGAGCTGGCCGAGGAACCCTTCGACGCGGATCAGCCAGAATGATCGCGGCGTATTCGGCGACCAGCCAGGCGCGGGTCAATGCGGCACTGGAAACCTTGTTCAACGCACCACTGCCAGAGCTGGCGCGGCTTTACGAAGCAATGCGCTACAGCGTGATGAACGGCGGCAAACGCGTGCGTCCATTGCTGGCCTACGCCGCGTGCGAAGCCCTCGGCGGCAAGGCCGAGCAGGCCAACGGCGCGGCGAGTGCAGTGGAGTTGATCCACGCCTATTCGCTGGTACACGACGATTTGCCGGCGATGGACGACGACGATCTGCGTCGCGGTCAGCCGACTACCCACAAAAAATTCGATGAAGCCTGCGCGATTCTTGCCGGTGACGGCTTGCAGAGCCTGGCGTTCAGCGCCCTGCTCGACCCGCGCCTGAGCGACCTGAGCGCGGATATCCGTCTGCAACAGGTCACGGCGCTGGCGCACGCGGCAGGCCCGGCCGGCATGGTCGGCGGTCAGGCCATCGACCTCGGTTCGGTCGGTCTGAAGCTCAATCAGAAAGCCCTTGAACAGATGCACCGGCACAAGACCGGCGCGCTGATCGAAGTCAGCGTCAAGCTCGGCGCCCTGGCCAGCGGCCGCGCCGAGAAGGATGAACTCAAGGCCCTGCAAAGTTATGCACAGGCCATCGGCCTGGCGTTCCAGGTGCAGGACGACATCCTCGACGTCGAAAGCGATACCGAAACCCTCGGCAAGCGCCAGGGCGCCGACATTGCCCGCGACAAGCCGACCTACCCGGCCCTGTTGGGTCTGGACGCAGCCAAGGCCTATGCCCTGGAACTGCGCGATCAGGCGTTGCATGCACTGCGACCGTTTGACGCGGCCGCCGAGCCATTGCGCGATCTGGCCCGGTATATCGTCGACCGGCGCAACTAAAGGCTAATCAGCCAAAAAAGACCAACGCGTGGGCAGGGGACGATGCATCAGGTAAACTGCCGCATCTTTTATACCTATAACGATTCGCCTGATGCCCACGACGTTCCATGAGATTCCCCGCAAGCGCCCGACCACGCCCCTGCTCGACCGCGCGAACACGCCGGACGGCCTGCGCCGGTTAGGCGAAGCCGAGCTGGAAACCCTGGCTGATGAGTTGCGCCTGGAATTGCTCTACACGGTCGGCCAGACCGGTGGGCATTTCGGTGCCGGCCTGGGCGTCATCGAGCTGACCATCGCGTTGCATTACGTCTTCGACACCCCGGACGACCGGCTGGTGTGGGACGTCGGTCATCAGGCCTATCCGCACAAGATCCTCACCGGTCGCCGCGAGCGCATGGAAACCCTGCGCCAGAAAGACGGCATTGCGGCCTTCCCGCGTCGCTCCGAGAGCGAGTACGACACCTTTGGCGTCGGCCACTCCAGCACATCGATCAGTGCCGCGCTGGGCATGGCCATCGCCGCTCGCCTGCAGAACAGTGATCGCAAGGCGATTGCCGTGATCGGTGACGGCGCATTGACCGCCGGCATGGCCTTCGAGGCGCTGAACCATGCGCCGGAAGTGAACGCCAACATGCTGGTGATCCTCAACGACAACGACATGTCGATCTCGCGCAACGTCGGGGGGCTGTCGAACTATCTGGCGAAGATCCTTTCCAGCCGCACTTACGCGAGCATGCGTGAAGGCAGCAAGAAAGTCCTGTCGCGCCTGCCCGGCGCCTGGGAAATCGCCCGTCGCACCGAAGAATACGCAAAAGGCATGCTGGTCCCCGGCACCCTCTTCGAAGAACTGGGCTGGAACTACATCGGCCCGATCGATGGCCACGACCTGCCGACCCTGATCGCCACCCTGCGCAACATGCGCGATCTGAAAGGCCCGCAGTTCCTGCACATCGTCACCAAGAAAGGCAAAGGCTTCGCCCCGGCGGAAGTCGACCCGATCGGTTACCACGCCATTACCAAACTCGAACCGCTGGGCGCCCCGGCTGCCGCGCCGAAGAAGGCCGGCGGGCCGAAGTATTCCGGCGTGTTCGGTGAATGGCTGTGCGACATGGCCGCTGCCGACCCGCGTCTGGTGGGCATCACCCCGGCGATGAAGGAAGGTTCGGATCTGGTGGCGTTCAGCGAGCGTTTCCCGCTGCGCTACTTCGATGTGGCGATTGCCGAGCAGCACGCCGTGACCCTCGCGGCCGGCATGGCCTGCGAAGGCGCGAAACCGGTGGTGGCGATCTACTCGACGTTCCTGCAACGCGGCTACGACCAGTTGGTGCACGACGTTGCGGTGCAGAACCTCGACGTGCTGTTCGCCATCGACCGCGCCGGTCTGGTGGGCGAAGACGGCCCGACCCACGCCGGCAGTTTCGATCTGTCGTTCCTGCGTTGCATCCCGGGCATGGTCATCATGACCCCGAGCGATGAAAACGAACTGCGCAAGATGCTCACCACCGGTCACCTGTACAACGGCCCGGCGGCGGTGCGTTACCCGCGCGGCACCGGCCCGAACGCGACCATCGAGAAAGACCTCGAACCGATCGAGATCGGCAAGGGTGTGATTCGTCGCCAGGGCAACAAGGTCGCCCTGCTGGTGTTCGGCGTGCAAATGGCCGAAGCGCTGAACGTCGCCGAAACACTGGACGCGACCGTGGTCGACATGCGGTTCGTCAAACCGATGGACGAAGCGCTGGTGCGTGAAATCGCCGCCAGCCACGACCTGCTGGTGACCATCGAAGAGAACGCGATCATGGGCGGCGCCGGTGGCGCGGTCAGCGAATTCCTCGCCCGCGAGAACATTCTCAAGTCGGTGCTGCACCTGGGCTTGCCGGACGTTTACGTCGAGCACGCCAAACCGGCGCAGATGCTGGCCGAGTGCGGGCTGGACGAGGCCGGGATCGAAGCGGCGGTGCGTGAGCGCCTGGAGCTGCTTAACAAGTAAAACGCAATGCCCATGTGGGAGCGAGCCTGCTCGCGATAGCGTACTGTCAGTCACTTCAATGCCGACTGACACACCGCAATCGCGAGCAGGCTCGCTCCCACATTGATTTGCGCACACCGGAAATACCGACGGAATACCGATGAACCTCTCGCGTCTCGCCCTGCCCCTTCTCCTGCTGCCAACCGCCAACGCCCTCGCCGATACCTTCGAACGCGATCAGGCCCTGAAGCTGCCGGACATGCTGATCAGCGCCAACCGCCAGGTGGAAGCCCGCAACGACAGCAGCGCCGCCAACACCGTGTTCACCCGCGAAGACATCGAGCGCCTGCAACCGAGCAGCGTCACCGATCTGCTGCAACGTGTGCCCGGTGTGCAAGTGGCGCAACTCGGCGGACGCGGCAGCCTGCCGGGGATCTACATTCGTGGCACGCAATCGGCGCAAAGTCTGGTGCTGGTCGACGGCCAGCGCATCGGCAACTCCACCTCCGGCGACAGTAACCTGCAACACCTGAACATCGAGCAAATCGAACGCGTCGAAGTGCTGCGCGGTTCGCGTTCGGTGATCTATGGCAGCGATGCAATTGGCGGGGTGATTCAAATCTTCACCCGGCGCGGCGGCGAACAAGGCTTGCAGCCGCGGATGCATGTCGGATTCGGCAGCCATCAGACCTGGGAGCGCAGTGTCGGCCTGTCCGGCGGCGACGAGAAAACCCGCTTCAACCTCGGTGCCAGCCTCGATGAAACCGCCGGTCTCGACCGCACCCACGAATCGTATCCCAGCGACAGCGACCACGACGCCTACCGCAACAAATCCATCAGTCTGAGCCTCAGCCATGCGCTGACCGATGATGTCGAAGTCGGCGCCAACCTGCTGGATAACCGTGGCAAAAGCGAGTTCGACAACCCGTTCGGACGCTTCGACCCAGTCACCTTCGACTCCGTCCAGCAGCAGCCCTACAGCGATTTCACCGTCAGCAGTTTCAGCAGCTACATCGACGCACGGATCAACGAGCGCTGGAAATCGCGCCTGGAACTCGGCCACAGCGAAAACCGCGAGAAGACGTTCGACAAGCTCAGCGACGAACGCTCGGTGTTCAACACCTACCGCGACTCGGTGACCTGGCAGAACGACCTGACCCTGGATGCGCGCAACAGCCTGATCCTCGGCGGTGACTGGTACGAAGACCGGGTCAACAGCAGCACCGCGTTCGACGAAGACAGCCGCTGGAACCGTGCGGCGTTCATTCAGCATCGCTTCCAGGCCGACAGTTTCTCCACCGAACTCGGCCTGCGCCGTGACGACAATCAGCAGTTCGGCGGCCAGAACAGCTGGAGCGGCACGCTGACATTGCCGGTCAACCCGGACAACGATCTGCTTCTCAGCTACAGCGAAGGCTTCCGTGCACCGACCTTCAACGACCTGTATTACCCGGACTTCAGCAACCCGGATCTGAAACCGGAAACCTCGAAAAGCTACGAGCTGCAATGGCGCAGCCAGTTGAGCGACAACAGCCGTCTTGAGGCCTCGTTGTATCGGACCGATCTGGAAGACGCGATCATCTTCGGCAGCAACTCCCGGCCAGAGAACGTCGCGTCGGCGCGGATCAACGGCTTTGAGGCAGCGCTGAAACAGGAACTGCTGGGCTGGCAGAGCAACCTCGGCGTCGCAATCATCGACCCCCGCGACCGCGACACCGGCCACACCTTGGCGCGCCGTGCACGCCGGACGTTGAGCTGGGATCTGGACCGGCAGTTCGATCGTCTCGGTCTCGGTGCCAGTTGGCAGGCCGTCAGCAGCAGTTATGACGACCTGAACAATCAACAACCATTGGGTGGTTATGCGCTACTCGGACTGCGCAGCAGTTGGGCGCTGAACCGTGAGATCAAGCTGGATTTCAAGGTGGATAACCTGCTGGACAAGGGTTACAGCCGAGCGCTGTACAGCCATGACGGCAGTCAGTATGGCTATCGCGAGGAAGGTCGGGCGTTCATGTTCGGAGTGACCTGGACACCGCAGCTCTAGCGATCAACGGTCTGGCGCGATCAGTTGGCAGAGCTTGGCGGTCGCCTCGATCATCTGCCCGCTCGGACGCTCCAGACCTTTGTCGGTGACCAGCAGCAACTGCCTGTGCTTGACCGCTGCCACCTGCGGCCAGGCGCTCCATGCGTTCAGTTGCGACTGGTCGCCGGCCAGAATCACTTCGGGGTCACGCTGTAAAACGGCTTCGATGCTCACCTGCGGCGCCGGCAATGTCAGGTCGGCAAACGCATTGCGTGCACCGCACACTTCAAGCGCATCGCTGATGATCTGACCGCCACCGACGGTGTACAGCGGCTTGTCCCAGACTTGATAGAACACCCGCAACGGCGTTACCCGCCGATAGCGTTGGCGTAGCTCATCGAGTGTGCGCCGCAGCTCGGCCGCTCGCTCAACCCCGCGTTCAGGACGACCAAGCTGCGCAGCGATGGCTTCGATTTGCGTGATCAACTGCTCGAAACTGTGAGGTTCGGCAACGAAAGTCGGGATGTTCAGGCGCTTGAGCTGATCACGCTGGGCCGGGCCGACACTGCCGGGCCACAGCAGCAACAAGTCAGGCTTGAGGCTGAGCAGCCGCTCCATGTCGAGCTGACCATAACGACCCACCGAAGGCACATCCTTGATCGCAGACGGCCGGTCACCGGCATCCAGCACGCCGACCAACAGATCGGCCGAATCAAGCTCAACAACGATTTCAGACAGGGATGGCGCGAGGCTGACCACTCGCAGAGCGGCCAGGGTTTCGCTGCTGACGGCCAGTAGCAGAACCGCCAGCCAGAGACGACGCATCAACCGAGTTGACGCGGGATACGGTAGAGGTAGAACAGCACCGCCGTGGACAGCGCCAGCAACATCAGCGGCACGGCCTCCAGGCCGACGAACACCGCCAGTGCACCGATCCACGCCGGCAACCCCGCCACCAGAAACGCTGTGCGACGACGAGCCGCAAGGGCTATCCACGCAGCGGGTTCTTCAGGGGTATCGAGGGCTTTTTGCGTGGCGATCAGCGCATGTTTGTAACGGCCGAAAAACTTCAGGCTGACAAACATCGAGGCCACGCCGGCAATGAAAAACGGCATCGCCAGCACCGGCATGATCGCTTCGCTCTCGCCGAACACGGCATTGAGAACAAACAGCGGCACCAGCGCCAGCGCCAGGTATTTCCACCAGGCGACTGACAGACGGCGCCGCACCTGACCGCGAGTCACGCGCGGTCTACCTCGCCCTGATGTTCGTTGCCCATCATGTGGTCGAGTTTGCTGGCTTTGGTCGCCAGGTAGAGTTTGTTGTGCGGGTTGTGGCCTGTGTGCAGCGGCACGCGCTCGGCGACGACGATATTCATGTCGGTCAGGGCTTTGACCTTGCGCGGGTTGTTGGTCATCAGGCGCAGGGATTTCACGCCCAGATGCTCAAGCATCGGCAGGCACATGGCGTAGTCACGCTGGTCGGCGGCAAAACCCAGACGCTCGTTGGCTTCAACGGTGTCGGCACCGCCGTCCTGCAATTCGTAGGCACGGATCTTGTTCAGCAGGCCAATGCCACGGCCTTCCTGACGCAGGTACAGCAACACGCCACGACCTTCACGGGCGATCGCCTTGAGGGCGGCCTCCAGTTGCGAGCCGCAGTCGCAACGCTGACTGAACAAGGCATCGCCGGTCAGGCATTCGGAGTGCAACCGGCCGAGTACCGGGGCACCGTCGGCAATCTCACCCAGGCTCAGCACAACGTGCTCGCGGCCGGTGGCTTCATCGAGAAAACCGTGCATGGTGAATTGCGCAAAAGGCGTTGGCAGCTTGGAAGCGGCGACAAAAACGACAGGCACCGGTGTGCTCCTGATCTAAAAAGTCTGAAGATTCGCTGGGCGGCATTGTAACAGCAGGTTCCTGCAGGCGCTTAGGCTGAATTATCGGCCATAACGATCAAAAAGTTTGATAACAGGCCCGACATCATCGCGTTTACTCGAACGGATACGGCTGCTTCCAGTGCTCGAAGATCGGTTTCAGCTCGCCGCTTTTCACCAGTTGTTCCATGCGCTGGTCGTAGATCGACATCAGTGCGCGGGCCTGCGGGGTGTCGGCGAAACCGAGGTACAGCGGCAACTCCGCCAGATGCGAGTAATGGTATTGCGAAGGGTCGGCGGCGTTTCTCACCACCGCTTCGATTTCCGTCAGCGCATCGATGTAGTAATCCGCCCGCCCCTGCTTGAGCATCGACAGGATTCCGGTGCGGCGTTCGATCTGGTTGAAGCGTTTGACGTTCGGCAGGTAGGTTTCATACCGATAACCCCGCACCCAGGCCAGTCGGTACTTGCCAAGGTTCGCCTGGGTCGGCGACGGGTTGCTGGCAAGGCCGAGTGCGTAGATGTGGTCGGAATCGAAGTTCCATTTCGGGTACAGCACCTGCTCGGCTTCACCGCGATAGGAACCGACCAGTGCGTCGACTTCCTTCAGTTGCACCAGGCCCACCGAACGGGTGTACGGCACGGAGCGGATATCCAGAGTCACGCCGGCCGGCTCGAACACTTTGCGCAACACGTCCCAGCCCAGGCCGTGGCCATCGGCAGCGGTGTAGTCTTCCCATTCTTCGCTGGCCAGGTGAATCACCGACGGCGTTGCGTCCTGCGCCTGTGCCACCGCACCGGCCAGCACACCCAGCAGGGTAAAAAACAGTACCAACAAGCCGCGTCGAGCCATCCCTGTGTCCCTCATCCACGCCTTGAAATCAGGCGAAAATCCACACCAGTCCCTGCATCGCCAGCCAGGCGAATACGCCCGCCAGCACATCGTCGAGCATGATGCCGACGCCGCCATGCACATGCCGGTCGATCCAGCGGATCGGCCATGGCTTGAGGATGTCGAAGAAGCGGAACATCAAAAACCCGGCGAGCAGCCAGTACCAACCTTCCGGCACCAGCCACAGGGTGATCCACATCCCGACCATCTCGTCCCAGACGATGCCTTCGTGGTCGTGTACCCGCAGATCGTCGGCGACCTTGCCGCACAGCCAGAAGCCGAACAGCATGGTGATCCCGAGCATCAGCCAGTAACCCCAGTCGGGCAACATCTGCCACAACGGAATAAAGGGTAGCGCAACTAACGAGCCCCACGTGCCCGGTGCTTTCGGCAAGGTGCCGGAACCGAAGCCGAACGCGAGGAAATGCCAGGGGTTGCGCCAGACCGACGGCGGAACGAACTCGCCGGGAACCTGTTTCGGGTGATCTGTCACGGTGACTCCTGAAAATGTTGATAACCCCGGATTTGCGGGGTGATGTCATGCCCTTCGCGATCCAGCAGCACCACGCCCTGCCCCTCGGCCACGCGCCCGATCACATGGATCGGCCAGCCATCGGCCAGCAGCGCCGGCAATTCGACGGACGGCAAGGTAAAGGCCAGCACGTAATCATCGCCACCGCTCAGCGCCGCACGTTCGGCGCCGCGCTGACCGAGAAACGCCACCAGCGCCTCCGACAGCGGCACGCGCTCACGCTCGACTTCGAGGCGAACCTTCGAGGCCAGTGCAATGTGGCCGCAATCGGCGAGCAAGCCATCGGAGATATCCAGCGCCGACGTAGCCTTGCCACGCAGGGCCTGACCGAGGGCGAGTTGCGGTTGCGGCGACCAGTAATGATCGAGCAGCGGCTGGGCGATGCCCGGCTCGGCTTCGCGCTGGCCGAGCACCAGCGGCAAGGCCCCTGCGGCATTGCCCAGTTCGCCGCCGACGCACAGCAGATCGCCCGGCTGCGCGCCGCTGCGGGTCAGGGCCTTTCCGGCCGGGACACGACCGAACACGGTGACGGTCAGGCTCAACGGCCCACGCGTCGTGTCACCGCCAACCAGTGCCACGCTGCAGCTTTGCGCCATACGGTTCAAACCACGGGCATAGGCTTGCAGCCAATCGGCAGTCACCGTCGGCAAGGTCAGGGCAAGGGTAAAGGCAACGGGCGTGGCGCCCATGGCAGCCAGATCGCTGACCGCCACGGCCAGCGAGCGCTGACCGAGCAGAAACGGATCGCAGGGATCGGCGAAATGCACGCCGGCCACCAGCGTATCGGTGGAAATCGCCAGCTGTTCCCCGGAAGGAACCGCCAGCAAGGCGCAGTCGTCGCCGATCCCCAGTGCAACGCCTTCGCCCCCCTGCGCACAAGGCGCGGCGGCGAAGAAATTGCGGATCAGCTCAAACTCGCCCATTGCGATATCAAGCGCTGATCAGCGCTTGAACGCCTTGACTTCAGCTTCACGCAGGCGCGGAGCCAGCTTGTCGAGAACGCCGTTGACGAACTTGTGGCCGTCGGTGGAACCGAACACCTTGGCCAGTTCGATACCTTCGTTGATCACAACGCGGTAAGGCACGTCGACGCGCTTGAGCAGCTCCCAGGTGGACAGGCGCAGAACCGCCAGTTCAACCGGGTCCAGCTCTTCGATCGCCAGATCCAGGCAAGGCGTGAGCGCGTTGTCGATTTCGGTGCGGCTGGCCGGAACCCCGTGCAGGATTTCGCGGAAATACGCGCCATCGACATCGGTAAAATCGTTATCGACCCGGAATTGCGCTTCGATCTCGTTCAGCGAAGCCTTGGCCATGTGCCATTGATACAGAGCCTGAGTCGCGAGCTGACGGGCTTCGCGGCGCTTGACGCTCTTCGATGGCTTGCCGGCATCCGCAGGTTTCGGATCGCGCGGGTTGAAACGATCGCTTTCGTCGCTAATCACTTGGCCTCCAACTGCGCCAGCAGGCTGACCATTTCCAGAGCGGACAGGGCAGCTTCAGCACCTTTGTTGCCGGCCTTGGTGCCGGAACGTTCGATGGCTTGCTCGATGGAATCAACGGTCAGGACGCCGAAAGCGACCGGTACGCCGAACTCCATGGACACCTGGGCCAGGCCCTTGGTGCACTCGCCAGCCACGTATTCGAAGTGCGGAGTGCCGCCACGAATGACCGCGCCCAGGGCGATGATTGCTGCGAACTCGCCTTTCTGGGCGACTTTTTGCGCAACCAGCGGGATTTCGAAGGCGCCAGGCGCGCGGATGATGGTGATGTCGCTTTCGCTCACGCCGTGGCGAACCAGGGCATCAACTGCACCGCTGACCAGGCTTTCAACCACGAAACTGTTGAAACGGCCCACTACCAAAGCGTAGCGGCCTTTAGGGGCGATGAAGGTACCTTCGATGGTCTTCAGGGTCATTCGTCAGATCTCTTAAAGAGCCGGGACGCGTCTGTTTCGCGTCCCTCAGTGATTTATTTGCCGCGAATTCGGGTCCGGAAACAACCGGTCATTATTCGGAGGGCACGTATTCTACAACTTCCAGATCGAAACCGGATATCGCATTAAATTTCATCGGTGCCGACATCAAGCGCATTTTGCGCACACCGAGGTCACGCAGGATCTGCGAACCGGCACCGACGATGCTGTAGGTGGTCGGTTTTTTCACCGCCGCCTGATCGCCGGTTTCACGGATATGCGCCAGCAACACGTCGCCATCGAGCGGGTGACCGAGCAGCAGCACCACACCGCTGCCGGCCTCGGCAACCGCAGCCATGGCGGCGCGCAGGCTCCAGCGGCCCGGTTGCTTGACCATCAGCAGGTCGCGCAGCGGGTCCATGTTGTGCACACGAACCAGGGTCGGTTCTTCGGCGCAAACGGTGCCCAGGGTCAGTGCCATGTGCACGTCGCCTTCCACGGAATCACGATAGGTCACCAGGTTGAATTGGCCCAGTTCGCTGTCCAGTGGCTGCTCGGCAATCCGCTGAACGGTACGTTCGTGGATCATCCGGTAGTGAATCAGGTCGGCGATGGTGCCGATCTTGATGTTGTGTTCGGCCGCGAAAGCTTCCAGTTCGGCGCGACGGGACATGGTGCCGTCGTCGTTCATCACTTCGCAGATCACGCCGCTCGGTTCGAAACCGGCCATGCGCGCCAGGTCGCAAGCCGCTTCGGTGTGACCGGCGCGGGCCAGGGTGCCACCGGCCTGAGCCATCAGCGGGAAGATGTGGCCGGGGCTGACGATGTCTTCGGCTTTCGCGTCTTTCGCCGCAGCCGCTTGCACGGTGCGCGCGCGGTCAGCGGCGGAGATGCCGGTGGTCACGCCCTCGGCAGCTTCGATCGATACGGTGAACTTGGTGCCGAAACCGGAACCGTTGCGCGGTGCCATCAGCGGCAGCTTCAGGGTTTCGCAGCGCTCGCGGCTCATCGGCATGCAGATCAGGCCACGGGCGTGCTTGGCCATGAAGTTGATGTGCTCGGCCTTGCAGCATTCGGCGGCCATGATCAGGTCGCCTTCGTTCTCGCGGTCTTCGTCATCCATGAGGATGACCATCTTGCCTTGGCGGATGTCTTCAACCAGTTCTTCGATGCTATTGAGCGCCACAAGGCACCCCCTTCAGTCAGGATTTGAGGTAGCCGTTGGCGGCCAGAAAGCTTTCAGTGATGCCGCCGGACGTTGGCTCTGCAGCCTTGTCGCCCAACAGCAGACGCTCCAGATAACGCGCCAGCAAGTCGACTTCCAGGTTCACCCGGCGACCTGGCTTGTAGGACGCCATGATGGTTTCACTCAAGGTGTGCGGGATGATCGTCAGCAGGAATTCGGCGCCATCGACCGCGTTCACGGTCAGACTGGTGCCGTCGACGGTGATCGAGCCTTTGTGGGCGATGTACTTGGCCAGCTCTTTCGGCGCGCGGATGCGAAATTCCACGGCGCGGGCATTGTCGCTGCGCGAGACCACTTCGCCGACACCGTCGACGTGACCGCTGACCAGATGCCCGCCGAGACGGGTGGTCGGGGTCAGGGCTTTTTCCAGGTTGACCGGGCTGCCGCTCTTCAGGTCATTCATGGCGGTGCAGTCGAGGGTTTCGCGACTGACGTCGGCGGCAAAGCCGTCGCCCGGCAGCTCCACAGCGGTCAGGCACACGCCGTTGACCGCGATGCTGTCGCCGAGTTTGACGTCGCTCAGGTCGAGCTTGCCGGTTTCAACATGCACCCGCACATCACCGCCCTTTGGGGTCAGTGCGCGGATACTGCCGATGGATTCGATGATGCCGGTAAACATGGGGTTCTCCTTGAGAACGAAGCCAGCGCTAACGCGATGGCCGGGAATTATACGCTCGCCGATGAGACAGGGATTGCAGTGACTCGCCAGTCATCGCCAACCGCGCGAATTTCAGTGATTTTCAGCTCCGGCGCATCCTTCATATAGGCTAGCGGCCAGTCCAGCAACGGACGCGCCGTGGAGCCGAGAAACTTGCCGGCGATGAAGATCACGAACTCGTCGACCAGACCGAGCTGGGCAAACGCACCGGCCAGTCGCGGACCGGCCTCGACCAGCACTTCGTTGACGCCACGGCTGGCCAGTTCAATCAGCAATTGGCGCAGATCGACCTGACCGTCATCGCCCGGCACGATCAGGCATTCCGGGCCGTGGGCGTACTGTTCTTCGATGGCCACGCAGGTGGCGACCAGCGCCGGGCCGGCCTTGAAGAACGGCGCATCCAGCGGCACCCGCAGACGCCCGTCGATCAGCACGCGCAGCGGCGGACGACTCAGGGCCAGCGCGGTTTGCTCGGCATCCAGCCCCAGTTCATCGCCGCGCACGGTCAGTCGTGCACCATCGGCCAGCACCGTGTCGGCGCCGGTCAGCACCACGCTGGCCTGGGCGCGCAAACGCTGCACCGCCGAACGCGCGGCAGGCCCGGTGATCCATTGGCTCTCGCCGCTTTCCATCGCTGTGCGGCCGTCGAGGCTCATTGCCAACTTGACTCGCACGAACGGCAAGCCGTGTTCCATGCGTTTCAGAAAACCTTGATTGAGCTTGCGCGCTTCGCTTTCCAGCACACCGCTTTCAGTGGCGATACCGGCATCGGCCAGACGCTGCAAACCGCGTCCGGCGACTTGCGGATTGGGATCGCGCATCGCCGCAACCACCCGACCGACGCCGGCATTCACCAGCGCATCGGCGCAGGGCGGTGTGCGGCCGTGGTGGCTACAAGGTTCGAGGGTGACGTAAGCCGTGGCGCCCCGGGCCAGCTCACCGGCGGCGCGCAGGGCGTGGACTTCAGCGTGGGGTTCGCCAGCACGTTCATGCCAGCCTTCGCCGACAATCTGCCCGTCGCGCACGATCACGCAGCCGACCCGTGGATTGGGATGGGTCGTGTAATGCCCTTTGCGCGCCAATTCCAGGGCCCGGGCCATGAAGTGGGCGTCGAGGATGGCCTGTTCGGCAGCGGCGGTCATTCTTTCACCGGTTCACGGGCGAGGCGGTCGATCTCTTCGCGGAACTCGTTGAGGTCCTGGAAGCGGCGATACACGGAAGCGAAACGGATGTAGGCGACTTCATCGAGCTTTTGCAGCTCGGCCATCACCAGTTCGCCGACCACGAGGGATTTGACCTCGCGTTCGCCGGTGGCGCGCAGCTTGTGTTTGATGTGCACCAGCGAGGACTCGAGACGCTCGACGCTCACCGGACGTTTCTCCAGGGCGCGCTGCATGCCGGCGCGGAGTTTTTCTTCGTCGAACGGTTGGCGGCTGCCGTCGGTTTTGATTAGGCGCGGCAACACCAGTTCGGCCGTCTCGAACGTCGTGAAACGTTCGCCGCAGGCCAGGCATTCACGCCGGCGGCGCACCTGTTCGCCCTCGGCGACCAGACGCGAGTCGATGACCTTGGTGTCGTTGGCACCGCAGAAGGGACAGTGCATGGTGGCTGGCAACAAAAAAAGGGAGGGCCATGGTAGCGCATCCCGGTGGCAAGACAAGCCATAGGCTTTGCGGTATACAGACTGCCATGATCGTTTGATCCATGGATTTCATTTTGCTGGAGCCGCCAATGTCGTTACGACCGCTCGTTTTGCTCAGTGTTTTCAGCCTGCTGGTGGCCTGTGGCAGCGACGCGCCCAAGCCGCAGCCGCCAACACCGGGCCCGGCGCCGCAACAGGCGCAGAAAAAGGCCAGGGAAGCTGCCGACCTCGGCCCGCTGCCTGCGTATCAACGTGAACTGAGCGGCACCCTGCAAGGCGTGCCGGCTGGCGCCGAAGTCGAACTGGCGCTGCTGGTGATCGACGAGAAGGGGCGCCCGCAACAATTGCTCGCCAGCTCCAGTCTGATCGGCAACAACCAGGTTCTGCCGTTTCGCCTGCGTTTCAACCCTGACGCCTTCCCGGCCGGCGCGCGAGTCGAACTGCGGGGCCGCGCCACTCAATCCGGCCAGTTGATCCTGCACCTGCCGTCGCAGACCATCAGCCAGCCGACCACCCAGGCGCTGGGCCAACTGCAATTTGTCAAAGCCCCATGAATGCACCGTTAGACCTGCAACAGGCGCTGGGCGAGTTGCTCGGTGATGCCCGGCTGGTGGCCTGCCCGCTGCCGGACACTGATCTGAAACTGTGGCTGATCGACGGCGACAACATGGCCCGGGAGTTCAGCCCGGACGAAACCCGGCGAATCCTGCACGAACCGCCGTACTGGAGTTTCTGCTGGGCCAGCGGCCTGGCGGTGGCGCGTTACCTGGCGGAATTTCCCGAGTGGGTGCGTGGCAAACGCGTACTGGATTTCGGCGCCGGTTCCGGGATCGCCGGGATTGCCGCCGTGAAGGCAGGCGCGCTGGAAGTGGTGGCCTGCGACCTCGACCCGCTGGCGATTGCCGCGTGTCGGGCCAACGCTGAACTCAATGATGTGCAGATGAGCTATTCCACGGACTTCTTCGCCGAGGCGGATCGCTTTGATCTGATCCTGGTGGCCGACGTTCTGTACGACCGTGAGAACCTGCCGCTGCTCGATGCGTTTCTCAGTCGCGGTCGCGAAGCATTGGTGGCGGATTCGCGGGTCCGGGATTTCCGTCATCCGCTGTACCGGCGGATCGAAATGCTCGAAGCCATGACCCTGCCGGATCTGGCCGAGCCCGAAGAGTTTCGCCATGTCAGCCTCTACCACGCGGCCCGCGCCTGACCGTATAGTTGCCCCATTCACGCTTTTACGAGATACCCCATGAGTCAGCAAACGCCGTACATTTTCGACGCCACGACGGCCGACTTCGACCAGTCGGTGATCGAGGCTTCTTTTCAAAAACCGGTGCTGGTGGATTTCTGGGCCGAATGGTGCGCGCCGTGCAAGGCACTGATGCCGATGCTGCAAGGCATCGCCGAGAGCTATCAGGGCGAGTTGCTGCTGGCCAAGGTCGACTGCGACGTCGAGCAGGACATCGTCGCCCGCTTCGGTATCCGCAGCCTGCCGACCGTGGTGCTGTTCAAGGACGGTCAACCGGTGGACGGTTTCGCCGGGGCCCAGCCGGAGTCCGCTGTGCGTGCCCTGCTCGAACCGCATGTGAAGATGCCGCCACCCGCCGCCGCCGATCCATTCGAACAGGCTCAGGCGCTGTTCGACGAAGGCCGTTACGCCGATGCCGAAGCCGCGCTGGTGGTGATGCTCAATGAAGACAACACCAACGCCAAGGCGCTGATTCTCTACGCCCGCTGCCTGACCGAACGCGGTGAACTGGGCGAAGCGCAAGCCGTGCTCGACGCGGTCAAGAGCGACGAACACAAAGCCGCACTGGCCGGTGCCAAGGCGCAGATCAAGTTCCTTGGTCTGGCCCGTGACCTGCCGGACGCCGCCGACTTGAAAAGCCGTCTGGCGCAAAACCCGCAGGACGATGAAGCGGTGTATCAACTGGCGATCCAGCAACTGGCCCGTCAGCAATACGAAGCGGCGCTGGACGCTCTGCTCAAGCTGTTCATCCGCAACCGCAGCTACGGCGAAGGCCTGCCGCACAAGACCTTGCTGCAAGTGTTCGAACTGCTGGGCAACGATCACCCGCTGGTGACCGCTTACCGGCGCAAGGTGTTTGCGGCGCTGTACTAAGCGCTTACTCGATCCAGCTGTAGAGCGGCGTATCCCCGCCGCTCAGCACTTTCACGTCGGATGAATGACGCAGGCGCACCAGCAAGCGCTTGCCCGCCGCCGCGCTGCCGGTCAGCCCTTCGAGTTGATCCAGCAGCTCCGGCCCGCTGAGTTGCCCGGCCTTGCGCAACAAATCCCTGGCGACCTGCCACAACGCGTCATCCTGATTCACCGGTTTCGCCACCGGCGCCACGGCTGCTTGCGGCTGGGCCGCCTGCACCTGCACGCCAAACTGCGAACCGAGCCGCGCCCAGTCGCTTTCATCCAGTTCCAGGGTCAAATCCACCGGCAACTCACCGACGGTTCCGCGTATCCGCAACATAACTTCGCTCCCGCACATTTCTGACCTGCATGCTCCCATGGGACTTGTGTAACGCCAAGTGTCAGAAGCTGGCGACGCTTGCCTTATCGGCTACATTTCTTCTTTTTTTCATGGGAAGGAACCCCATGTCTTCAGGAAGAAAACTGGCGTCGAAGGGAGGCCCCACCTCTACAGGTGGCGTGATTCTCGAAGGAAACGAAAACCTGCGTATCGAAGGCAAAATCATCGCCTCGATCGGGCAACTTGCCAGTTGCCCGGCGTGCAGTGCTGGCCAAGGACCGATTGTCGCCGTTGGCGAAAGAACTCTGATCCTGCCCGCCGGCCCAGCTGCACTGGAGGGTGACTATATCGCCTGCGGCTGCCCGCCCATGGCCAACAAACTGCTCACTCAGCAACACAGCGGCTTCGCCGGCATTGGCCGTCCAGCTCCCATCGATATGGGCCCTTCGATTACCGCCCCGACTTCACATCGCTATCTGCAAGTCATTATCGAACGCCTGGACGACTCCCAGAAACCAGGACTTGCCTACAGACTCAAAGACAAGAAAAAAACAGCCGTCCTGCAAGACATCACCTGTAATGCAACAGGCGAAGGTTGCGAACACCCTGTGGAAAGCCATTCGGATTACGACACTCTGTTGGTCGGTGAAGAGTCCGAGTGGACGTTTTACGCTTATGAAGAATCCCTGAATCAGGACTTGCCATGAAGTCGGAAATCAAACTCGTCTTTAAAGACTTTCTGATGCAGCCACCAAAAGGCGTGAAGTTTCAGTTGCTGATCGACGGACTTGTCATTGATGACAACATCGTTCAAAACGATGACAAACCCCGCATCTACTCACTCGTTTCGGACAAGACTCAAACCGCTATTACCCGCTTGGACGCCCAGAAATTACCTTCGATAAAAAGCCGTGACAGCTACGAAGTCACCGTTCAAATTGTTGGTAACTCCGGCGCAAAAAAGGCAATGCATACAGCCACGCTGAATTCAGGTAAATCGCTGTCGATAGTTGCAGTATCACCTTGGGTAAAAGTGCCCCTATCCACCAGCGGCAAAGTCTCTAACGACACATTCTACGAGGTCGAGTATGGCGTCAAACGGAGGGATGAAACCCGCACCGTAAAGGTGGTCATCCAGGACATGCCGCGCCGCATACTGATGGAGGCGCTATCACACCGAGGTTCGACTGAATGGGCCGGCAACAAAGTCAAACATTCTTTACCGCATCCAACGCTTAAGAAAAGCGTGGAGTTCAGGGCGGAATCAAACAAGTGCAATGTGTTCGTCTATGACGTATTGACTGCCATCGGTGTCAACGTGGCGATGATCGAACATGGCTCTTCAAAATACATCCCGGGCTATTCCAAAGTGAGCCCGCCAACCGCAGGGGAATGGGCAGATGGGACCCGGCTGCTCAATAGTTGGAACGCAGAGAAATCTCCCCTACCCGGAGACGTTGGTGCGTATGCTGTCAATTACTCTGATGCCAGCGGTCACGTCGGATTTGTTCTGACTCAAGGTGTCTGCATTTCAGCAGGCTGGGACAAAATCGAAGTCAACGA
Source organism: Pseudomonas sp. GW822-FHT03F08 (assembly GCF_058801265.1). Taxonomy (NCBI): domain Bacteria; kingdom Pseudomonadati; phylum Pseudomonadota; class Gammaproteobacteria; order Pseudomonadales; family Pseudomonadaceae; genus Pseudomonas; species Pseudomonas sp. GW822-FHT03F08. The sequence goes on from NZ_JBXANC010000010.1 coordinate 199,616, forward strand.
CGCAGGTTTTCGAATCGCATCGGGTAATGCTGCTCGCAGTGACCACGACTTCACCATCTTCCGACGTTACAAGTACAGCAAACCACAATGAAACGACTCTGGATAATCCTGGCTGCTTCACTCCTGCTCGTTGTGGCATGGCGCTTTTGGTCGCCTGCCGACCTTTCAGCCTGCACCTCCGAAGGCGCAGCACCAGGGCCGTTGAGCGCCATCATTCACAATTACTTTGAAAGTAATAGACGTATCGGATGGCGCGATATGGATGACCGCTTCGACATACTCTCTACTCCCGAAGGCCAAAAAATTGCCGGCCAACCAAAGCCGTACGCATGTGAAGCGTTACAGATACTGCAAAATCCCGCGTTCAGTGAGAGTGAAAAAATCTTCACTACGGCGTTGATGTTCCAGTTGCCGATCAGTCAGTACATGGGCTTCATGGATCGCAGCCATCAACTCTACTCAGAGCACAAAATAGATCCGGAGGTCATGAAGGTGGTGGTACTTCCGCGTGGAACGGCGATCAACTACTGGTGGCTTCCAGCCTGGCGCCAGCGCTTCACTCGCGATGCTCCGAACCTGCTCGACGAAAGTCTGATCCGCCATGTGCTAACGGGAGGCTACTGGTTCGACTATCCCGGCGCCGGATTCTGATTCAAAAATCGTGACATTCAATCTACGTGCCGCTCCGGGAACATCCCGGACGGTGCTCAGTGATGCCTTGCGCAAAGCGTGCGGGGCGGGCAAACTCTGCGCACTTTCGTTATAAGATTACATAACAAACTCTTCACTTTACTTCCCGGAGTTCGCCATGCGTCGTCTGCTGCTCGCTTTGCCGTTTGCCCTGTTGCCGCTGGCCATCGCCCAGGCTGCCGATGAGCATGACCACGATCATGAACACGGCAGCCTCGGTGCCCACGAACATGGCGTCGGTCGCCTGAACGCTGCGCTCGACGGCCAGACCCTGGAACTGGAGCTGGAAAGCCCGGCGATGAACCTGGTCGGCTTCGAACACGTCGCCACCAGCGATGCCGACAAGGCCAAGGTCGCTGCCGCTCGCTCGCAACTCGGAAAACCGCTGGCGCTGTTCAGCCTGCCGGCCGCCGCCGGTTGCAAGGTCACCAGTCAGGAACTGTCGAGCCCGCTGTTCGGTGACAAGCCGGATGCCGACGATCATGACGACGATGACCACGATGAAGACGCCAAGGGCGGCGAAGCGCATCACCACGATCACAGCGAAATCCACGCTCACTACCAGTTCACCTGCGCAGCACCGGGCGCCTTGACTACTCTGGATCTGGCGAACATTTTCAATACCTTCCCGGCGACCCAGAAAATTCAGGTACAACTGATCAGCCCGAACGGCCAGCAAGGCACGGAAGTGACGGCCAAATCCGCCGCCCTGAAATTCTGATCACGAACCGGCACCATGACCCAAGCACTCATCGAACTGTCCGACCTGGGCTTCAACTGGCCCGGTCACCCGCCGCTGCTGGATATCCCGGCGTTTCGTCTGGAACCGGGTGAAACCCTGTTCCTCAAGGGCCCCAGTGGCAGCGGCAAGACCACCCTGCTCGGCCTGCTCGGCGGGGTGCAGAAGCCCGGTCGCGGCAGCATTCGCCTGCTCGGCCAGGAGCTGACCGAACTGGGTGCCGGCGCTCGCGATCGCTTTCGTGTCGATCACACCGGCTACATCTTTCAGCAGTTCAACCTGCTGCCGTTTCTCTCGGTGCGCGAGAACGTCGAGCTGCCGTGCCACTTTTCGAAGCTGCGTGCAGAACGCGCGAAGCAACGTCACGGCAGCGTCGATCAGGCAGCCGCCACCCTGCTCGCCCACCTGGGCTTGAAGGACGAAGGCATTCTGGGACGACGTGCCGATTCGCTGTCGATCGGTCAACAGCAACGGGTTGCCGCAGCACGCGCGTTGATCGGTCAGCCGGAACTGGTGATCGCCGACGAGCCGACCTCGGCGCTGGACTACGACGCCCGGGAAAACTTCATTCGCCTGTTGTTCGCCGAGTGCCGTGAGGCCGGGTCGAGCCTGTTGTTCGTCAGCCACGACCAGAGTCTGGCGCCGCTGTTCGACCGTCACCTGTCCCTGGCCGAACTCAATCGCGCCGCCACGTCTGCCGAGGTCTGAGATGTATCTGTTCCGTCTGGCCATGGCCAGCCTCGCCAACCGCCGCTTCACCGCCCTGCTCACCGCTTTCGCCATTGCCCTCTCCGTCTGCCTGCTGCTGGCCGTGGAACGGGTGCGCACCGAAGCCAAGGCCAGTTTCGCCAGCACCATCAGCGGCACCGACCTGATCGTCGGCGCTCGCTCCGGTTCGGTGAACCTGCTGCTGTACTCGGTATTCCGCATCGGCAACGCCACCAACAACATTCGTTGGGACAGCTTCGAACATTTCGCCAGCAACCCGAAAGTGAAGTGGGCGATCCCGATGTCCCTCGGCGATTCCCATCGCGGCTATCGGGTGATGGGCACCACCGAAGCCTATTTCGAGCATTACCAGTACGGTCGCCAGCAGCATCTGGAACTGGCCGACGGCCGCGCCTTTGCTACCGATCCGTTTGAAGTGGTGCTCGGTGCCGAAGTGGCCGAGGCGCTGCATTACAAACTCGGCGACCAACTGGTACTGGCCCACGGCGTGGCGGCGATCAGTCTGGTCAAGCACGATGACAAACCGTTCACCGTGGTCGGCATTCTCAAGCGCACCGGCACGCCGGTGGATCGCACGTTGCACATCAGCCTCGGTGGCATGGAGGCAATCCACATCGACTGGCACAACGGTGTGCCGGCCCGTGGCAACGGGCGGATCAGTGCCGATCAGGCGCGCAACATGGACCTGACGCCGCAAGCGATCACCGCGTTCATGCTCGGCCTCAACAGCAAGATTTCCACCTTCGCGCTGCAACGGGAGATCAACGAATTCCGCGGCGAGCCGATGCTGGCGATCCTGCCGGGCGTGGCCCTGCAGGAACTCTGGAGCCTGATGAGCACCGCTGAAAAAGCGCTGTTCGTGGTCTCGCTGTTCGTGGTGCTGACCGGGTTGATCGGCATGCTCACGGCGATTCTCACCAGCCTCAACGAACGTCGCCGCGAGATGGCGATCCTGCGTTCGGTGGGCGCGCGGCCGTGGCACATCGCGAGCCTGCTGGTGCTGGAAGCGTTTGCGCTGGCGCTGACCGGGGTGATCGCCGGGCTGGCGTTGCTGTACATCGGCATCGCCGCGGCACAGGGTTATGTGCAGGCCAATTACGGCTTGTATCTGCCGCTGGCATGGCCAAGCGAGTATGAATGGACGCTGCTCGGTGGCATTCTGGCTGCCGCGCTGCTGATGGGCAGCGTGCCGGCCTGGCGCGCGTATCGCCAATCATTGGCCGATGGCCTGTCGATCCGTTTATGAGGATGTTCACCATGCCCCGCGCTGTCCTTGCGCTGCTGTTGCTGGTCGCCCTGCCCGTGTGGGCAGCGGCGCCGAAAGACCTGACCTGGTCGGAGATGATCCCGCCGGACGCGGCGCCCGAAGTGCCGAACATGACGCCGCTGCATGACCTGTCGAAGATGAGCGATGCGCTGTCCGCAGAATCGGCGCCAGCGGCCAAGCAGGACCTGCCCAACGCCCCGGTGGTGCAAAGCCTCGACGGCCAGAACATTCGCCTGCCGGGCTACATCGTACCGCTGGAAGTCAGCGAGGAAGGCCGCACCACGGACTTCCTGCTGGTGCCGTATTTCGGCGCCTGCATCCACGTGCCGCCACCACCGTCGAACCAGATCGTGCATGTGAAAAGCGCCGTCGGCGTGAAGCTCGACGAGCTGTATCAGCCGTACTGGGTCGAGGGGCCGTTGCAGGTCAAGGCGTCCACCAGCGAACTGGCCGATGCCGGGTATCAGATGGAAGCGGACAAGATTTACGTCTACGAGCTGCCGGAGTAATTCCGGCAATCAGTTATAGCCCGCCAAATCGGCTTCGCGAGCAAAGGTTCCACAAAAAAACCGTCCATCACTGTTTCATTGAGCTGAGTCAAAAGACCGTATCAGACGGATTCGTACCATAGGACATCAAACATTTTTAACGTCCTTTGGGAGCTTCCATGAACAAGTCCTTGCTCAGCGCTTCGCTGTTTGCCCTCGCGCTCGCAGCCCCGCTCGCCCACGCCCATGAAGCCGGCGACATCATCGTTCGTGCCGGTGCGATCACCGTCAACCCGAAGGCCGACAGCTCCAGCGTCAAGGTCGATCAGGGTCCGCTGAGCGGCACCAACCTGGGCGGCAAGGCGACCATGAGCAGCGACACCCAACTGGGTCTGAACTTCGCCTACATGCTGACCAACAACATCGGTATCGAGCTGTTGGCCGCATCCCCGTTCGAGCATGACGTGAAGCTCAAGGGCACTGCACTGCCAGCGGCCAACGGCAAGCTCGGCACCCTGAAACACCTGCCGCCGACCCTGAGCGTCGTCTACTACCCGCTGGACGCGAAGTCGGCCTTCCAGCCGTACATCGGCGGCGGCATCAACTACACCTGGATCTACGACGAACACGTCGGCAGCGAAGCCCAGTCCAACGGCTTCAGCAACTTCAAGGCGAAAAACTCCTGGGGCCTGGCCTGGCAGGTCGGCGCTGACTACATGCTGACCGACAACATCATGCTCAACGCCCAGGTGCGCTACATCGACATCGACACCCGCGCCACCGTCGAAAACAACGCCGTGGCTCCAGGCACTCGCGCAAAAGTGAACGTCGACGTCGATCCATTTGTGTACATGGTCGGTCTGGGCTACAAGTTCTAAGCGAGCAATCAAAGAACGTTCACGTGGTGGTGAATGAGGCTTGGTGGCGGGCAGACTCAGAACTGACGGCGATGTTACGCAATCGACCGGGGAGCAAGCTCCCTCGCTACAGGAAATGTGTTTGAAATCCGATTTCCGGCCGTGAAAAAGGCGCCTGTCAAAAGGCGCCTTTTTCATGTCTGCGAGAAGCTCAGCGGCCGAGCAAACGTGCCAGGCCGACGCTCATCGGCGTTGGCGTCGGGCACTTGAATCGATCGAGCAACCGAGCGTTGTTCGCCCGCGAATGACGGATGTCACCGGAGCGCGCCGGGCCATAGCTGACCGGCGGCAACTCGCCGACCACCGCTTCCAGCGCAGCCAGCATCTGCTTGAGATTGGTCGCCTGATTCCAGCCGACGTTCACCGCGCCGACTTGTGCTTCAGGTTTTTCCAGGGCCTGCACCAGCACGTCGACCAGATCTTCGACGTACATGAAATCCCGGGTCTGCTCGCCATCGCCGAACACGGTGATCGGCAAGCCTTTCTGCGCGCGTTCGCTGAAGATGCTGATCACGCCGGAGTACGGCGAGGACGGATCCTGACGCGGGCCGAAAATATTGAAGAAGCGGAAGATCACCGGCTCCAGACCGTGCTGGCGGCGGTAGAAATCGAAGTAGTGCTCACCGGCCAGTTTGTCCGATGCATACGGCGTCAATGGCGCTTTCGGCGTGTCTTCGTTGATCGACTCGCCCTCGCCATTGTTGCCGTAGACCGCGGCGCTGGAGGCGAACAGCACGCGCTTCACGCCGGCCTCGCGCATCGCTTCGCAGACGTTGAGCGTGCCGATGAAATTGCTCTGGTGAGTCTTCACCGGATCATCCACCGACGCCTGAACCGAAGCCACGGCGGCCAGGTGCGCGACTGCGCTGCAACCCAGCATCGCCTGGGCGACCAGCGCGGCATCGGCGACGTCGCCGACGATCAGCTCGACCTTGGGATTGTCCAGCGGCAGGTTGCTGCGTTTGCCGGTCGACAAGTCATCGAGGATCCGTACCGAGTGGCCGTTGGCGAGCAACGCGTCAGTCAGGTGCGAACCGATGAAACCGGCGCCGCCGGTGATTAAAACAGGGCCGTCAGCCATGGCGATAAAACCTATCCAGTAAGCCCGGGAGTGCGGCACGCCAGGCGCGCGGCTTGATCCCGAAAGTGTGCAGAATTTTCTTGCAGGCCAGCACCGCGTGTTGCGGCTCTTCAGCGGCATCCTCACGCGCGGCGTGGGCCTGGGCGGTCGGTTCTTCGATCGCCAGCGGATGCAGGCTGCGAGCCTCGGTGAGAATCGCCTGCCCCAGCGCCAGCGGTGTGGTCGCCTCGTGGCCGGCGTAGTGGTAAGTGCCCCACAGCGGCGCGGCGCAATCGAGTTGTTTGAGCACCGAAATGATCACCCGGGCCGCATCGTCGACCGGGGTCGGATTGCCGCGACGGTCGTCAGCCAGCAGCAATTCTTCCGGCTGTTCGGCACGGGCCAGGAATCGCCCGAGGGTGCCTTCCGGGCTGTCATCGAGCAGCCAGCCAAAGCGCAGCAACACGTGCTGCGGGCAAGTGGCGCGTACGCTCTGCTCGATCCGCCACAGCGCCTGACCGCGCAGGCCCAACGGCACGGGCTCGTCCTTTTCGCTGTAGGCGGTGGCACGGGAACCGTCGAATACCCGGTAGCTGGACGGCTGCACCAGCACGATGTTGTGGTGCTGGCACAGTTCGGCCAGACGCTCGATAGCGCGTTCCTGACCCGACAGACGGCTTTCGCTGACGGTCTCGGCCTGGAACCAGTCGAAATAGTAGGCGAGGTTGATCAATGCATCGGGACGGGTGTCGTCGAGCAGTTGTGTCAGGCTCGCGGCATCCCAGCCGTCTTCGGGCGGGCGGGGGGCGAGGAAACCGATGTCTTCCTCCGCACCGAGGCGAATCAGCGCCTGCCCAAGGGCATTTCCGCCGCCCAGTAACATAAGGCGCATTCGCATAGAGTCAGCAGGCCCAGTCTGATTGGAACGATGGCTTTAGCGACGATGCGCGTGGCACCGTCGTCGATAATTGCCGGAATCGTTGCATTTTGCGGGTTTAGTGCGCAACCGTCACCCGTAAAGTGTAGATCCCCAGCGGTACTTGCAACTTCGCCCGCTCACCCGCATAACTGAAGCCATGAATCTGCCCCTCCCCAAGGACGCGGCCCTGGCAGGCTTCCACCCCGCTGTCAGCGCCTGGTTCAGCCACACATTCGCGACGGTCACCGCCGCCCAGGCCCGCGCATGGCCGTTGATCCGCCAGCGTCGCTCGACGCTGATCGCCGCGCCCACCGGCTCCGGCAAGACCCTCACCGCATTTCTCGCGGTGCTCGACGATCTGGTCCACCGTGGCCTGGAAACCCCGGACGGTCTGCCGGACGAGACGCTGGTGGTCTACGTTTCGCCGCTCAAGGCGTTGTCCAACGACATCCGCATCAACCTGCAAAATCCGCTGGCCGGGATAACCGACCAGTTACGTCAAATGGACCTGCCGGCACTGGAAATCACCACCGCCGTACGCACCGGTGACACCCCGCAAAAAGACCGCGCCGCCATGCGCAAAAGTGCGCCGCACATTCTGGTGACCACCCCGGAATCGCTCTATGTGCTGCTAGGTTCCGAGTCCGGGCGCAAAATGCTCGGCACCACGCGCACGGTGATCGTCGATGAAATCCACGCCATTGCCGCCAGCAAACGTGGCAGCCACCTGGCCCTGAGCCTAGAACGCTTGCAGGCGCTGTGCGTCGAACCACTGACCCGCATCGGGCTGTCGGCCACGCAAAAACCGATCGATGCGGTCGCACGGTTTCTGGTCGGCCATGAGCGCCCGTGCGAAATCATCGACATCGGCCACGCGCGCCCACGGGATCTGGGCATCGAAGTGCCGCCGGTGCCGTTGTCGGCGGTCATGGCCAATGATGTCTGGGAGCTGGTCTACGACCGCCTCGCCACGCTCGCCCGCGAACACCGCACCACGCTGATTTTCGTCAACACCCGGCGCCTCGCCGAACGCCTGAGTCGGCACCTGAGCGAACGCCTCGGCAAACACGCGGTGGCCGCGCACCACGGCAGTCTGGCCAAGGAGTTTCGTCTCGACGCCGAACAGCGACTCAAGCGTGGCGAGTTGCAAGTGCTGATCGCCACTGCATCGCTGGAACTGGGGATCGACATCGGTGAAGTCGACCTTGTGTGCCAGATCGCTTCGCCGCGCTCGATTGCCGGTTTTCTGCAACGGGTCGGCCGTTCCGGACACCAGGTTGGCGGCACGCCCAAGGGGCGCCTGTTCGCCACCACCCGCGATGACTTGATCGAATGCGTCGCGCTGCTCGACTGCGTGCGCCGGGGCGAACTCGACACCCTGCACATCCCCGAAGCGCCGCTGGATGTGCTGGCGCAACAGATCATCGCCGAGGTCAGTTGCCAGGAGTGGGCCGAGGACGCGTTGCTCGCACTGCTTCGTCACGCGGAACCCTACGCCGACCTCGACGAAAAGCATTATCAGGCGCTGCTGACCATGCTCGCCGAGGGCTACAACGGCCGTCAGGGCATCCGCAGCGCCTACCTGCACCGCGATGCCGTGAGCCGAACCTTGCGCGGACGACGCGGTGCGCGGCTGACGGCCGTGACCAGCGGCGGCACCATCCCCGACAACGCCGACTACAGCGTGCTGCTGGAACCCCAGGGCCTGAACATCGGCAGCGTCAACGAAGACTTCGCCGTGGAAAGCATTGCCGGCGATGTGTTCCAGCTCGGCAACACCTCCTACCGAATCCTGCGGGTGGAAACCGGCAAGGTGCGGGTCGAGGATGCCCAGGGCCAACCGCCGACCATTCCGTTCTGGCTCGGCGAAGCGCCCGGTCGCAGCGCCGAATTGTCGATGGCCGTGGCCCGCCTGCAGGCACAGCTCGATCAACTGCTGAGCGCCAGCCCCGGCGACCTGCAACCGGCCCTCGACTGGCTGACCGCAACCCTGGGACTGGACCTGGCCAGCGCCGAACAGCTTGTGGATTATCTGGCCCGAGCCCGCCTCTCCCTCGGCGCCCTGCCGTCCCAGGACACGCTGCTGATGGAGCGGTTTTTCGACGAATCCGGCGGCACCCAACTGATCATCCATTCGCCGTTCGGCAGTCGTATCAACCGCGCCTGGGGCCTGGCACTGCGCAAGCGCTTCTGCCGCACCTTCAATTTCGAATTGCAGGCCGCCGCCAGCGAAGACGCCATCGTGCTGTCGCTGTCCACCAGCCACAGTTTCGAACTCGACGAAGTCTGGCGTTATCTGCACAGCAACAGCGCCGAGCACATCCTGATTCAAGCGGTGCTGGATGCGCCGTTGTTCGGCGTACGCTGGCGCTGGAACGCCGGGGTGGCGCTGGCCCTGCCGCGCTTTGTCGGCGGGCGAAAAGTCCCGCCGCAGTTGCAGCGAATGAAAAGCGAAGACCTGATCGCCAGCGTGTTTCCCGATCAGATCGCCTGCCTGGAAAATCTCGCCGGCGAACGAGAAATCCCCGAGCATCCGCTGGTGGAACAGACCCTCGACGATTGCCTGCACGAAGCGATGGACAGCGAGGGCTGGCTCGATCTCCTGCGACGGATGGAACGCGGCGAAGTGCGCCTGATCGCCCGCGATCTGCCGGCGCCCTCGCCGCTGGCGGCGGAAATCCTCAGCGCACGCCCCTACACCTTTCTCGACGACGCGCCGCTGGAAGAGCGTCGCACCCAGGCTGTGCTCAACCGCCGCTGGAGCGATCCACAATCCACCGATGACCTCGGTGCGCTGGACGCCGACGCGATCACCGCCGTACGTGAAGAAGCCTGGCCAACGCCGAACAGCCCCGATGAAATGCACGAAGCGCTGATGAGCCTGGCCTGCATCAGCGACCGCGAAGTCGAGGCCAACCTGCATTGGCGCGATTGGCTGAATGCGTTGGCCGACACGGGTCGAGCCTGCCAACTGCAAATCGATCCCGAGCATTCGCTCTGGTTGGCGCGAGAACGCCTGACCTGTCTGCAAGCGCTTTATTCACAGGCATCTTCAGTACTGCAAGCCCTGCCCGGTTTTGACGAAGTCTGGACCGCCGACGATGCCTTGGTGGAAGTCATCCGCGCACGACTGAGTGCATTCGGCCCGCTGCCACTGGAGACCATCGCGCAACCGCTGTCATTGCCGCCCGCTCACGTCCATCAAGCCCTCGCCCGACTGGAACGCGAAGGCTATGTACTGCGCGGTCAATTCACGCCGGGGCTGAAGACTGAAGAATGGTGCGAACGGCATCTGCTGGCGCGAATTCACCGCTACACCGTCAAGCGCCTGCGCCGGGAAATCGAACCGGTGGCGTTGCAGGATTTCATGCGTTTCCTGTTCGACTGGCAGCATGTCTCCCCGTCCACCCGGGGTCAGGGCAGCGCCGTGTTGCCGGCGATTGTCGGTCAGTTCGAAGGCTATCCGGCTGCCGCCTCGGCGTGGGACAGCAACATTCTTCCGGCGCGGCTCAAGGACTATTCACCGAGTTGGCTGGATGATTTGTGCCGCAGCGGAAAACTGGTGTGGACACGCCTCAGCGCCCGGCAAAAAACCAGCGGCACGGCGCTGCGCAGTACGCCCGTGGTGCTGTTGCCGCGCAGTCAGGTCGGGTTGTGGAGCGCACTGGCCGAGCAGACGCCGATCAGTGAACTGTCGCCTAAAACGCAGAAAGTCTTCGAGGCCCTCAGTCAGCACGGGGCGCTGTTTTTCGATGAGCTGATTCATGAAGCGCACCTGCTGCGCACCGAACTGGAAATCGCCTTGCAGGAACTGGTCGGCGCTGGCCTGGTGAACGCCGACAGTTTTGCCGGCCTGCGGGCACTGATCACCCCGGCGAGCAAGCGCCAGCAGCGAAGCAGTCGACGCGGGCGCGGGGCGTTCGTGGGTGGCATGGACGATGCCGGGCGCTGGGCGCTTTTACGTCGTGGGTCAGTTGCGGAAAGCAGCCAGACAGCGCCGCCCGAGACGCTTGAACACATCGCCATGACCTTGTTGCGCCGTTACGGCGTGGTGTTCTGGCGCCTGCTGGAACGCGAAGCCGATTGGCTGCCGAGTTGGCGCGAACTCCTGCGCACCTTTCACCGGCTGGAGGCCCGGGGCGAGATTCGCGGCGGGCGGTTTGTCAGTGGCCTGGCCGGTGAACAATTCGCCCTGCCCGAGGCGATTCCGCTGCTGCGCGAAGTGCGCCGTCGCCCCCATGACGGCAGCCTGATCGCGGTGTGCGGGGTCGATCCGCTGAACCTCGCCGGCACTTTGTTGCCGGGCGCGAAAGTGCCGGCGCTGACGAGCAACCGGCTGGTGTATCGCGACGGGTTGCCGGTGGCGGCCGAGATTGCCGGCAAGCAGCAGTTCTGGCCGGAGCTGGATCAGGTCTCCATGGAACAGGTGCGCAACAAACTGATTCGGCATTGAGCTCAAGAACGCCTTGAGGGCAGCGTTTGATCTTTGCTCCCAGGTCAAATATCAAATGCCCATCCCTGTATTTTTCCTCCCTCGCCAAACCCCGACACTGCGCTCCATTCAATCCTCAACCGGAGTGCTGTCATGCCCATTGCCTTGCTCGCGCTGACGCTCAGCGCATTTGCCATCGGGACGACCGAGTTCGTCATCGTTGGCCTGCTTCCTACCATCGGCGCCGATCTTGGCGTCAGTCTGCCGTCCGCCGGTCTGCTGGTCAGTCTCTACGCCCTCGGCGTGGCCATCGGTGCGCCGGTGCTGACCGCGCTCACCGGCAAAGTCCCGCGCAAACTGTTGCTGCTGTCGCTGATGGTGCTGTTTACCCTCGGCAACCTGCTGGCCTGGCTGGCACCGAGTTATGAATCGTTGGTGCTGGCGCGGATCGTCACCGGCCTTGCCCACGGCGTGTTCTTCTCCATCGGCTCGACCATTGCCACCAGCCTGGTGCCCAAGGAAAAGGCCGCCAGCGCGATTGCAATCATGTTCACCGGCCTGACCGTGGCATTGGTCACCGGCGTGCCGCTGGGCACGTTCATCGGTCAGCATTTCGGCTGGCGTGAAACCTTCCTCGCCGTGTCGGCGCTGGGCGTCATCGCGTTCATCGGCAGCTTGCTGTATGTGCCGAAAAACATCGCCCACAGCAAGCCGGCTTCGTTGCTGCAACAGTTGCAGGTGCTCAAACAGCCGCGCCTGCTGCTGGTCTACGCCATGACCGCCATCGGTTACGGCGGCTCGTTCATTGCCTTCACCTACCTGGCGCCGATTCTTCAGGACATCTCGGGCTTCAGCGCCGGCACGGTCAGCCTGGTGCTGCTGGTGTACGGCGTATCGGTCGCCGTCGGCAATATCTGGGGCGGCAAACTGGCTGACAAGCGCGGGCCGATCAGCGCCCTGAAAATCATCTTCGCCCTGCTCGCCGCCGTGCTGTTCGTGCTCACTTTCACCGCCGGCAACCCGTGGCTGGCACTGGCCACCGTGCTGGTCTGGGGCGCGGTCGCCTTCGGCAACGTGCCGGGTTTGCAGGTGTACGTGGTGCGTCAGGCTGAACATCACACGCCGCAGGCAGTCGATGTGGCTTCAGGGCTGAACATTGCGGCGTTCAACCTCGGGATCGCCGGCGGTGCCTGGGGTGGCGGGCTGATTGTCGAGCACATCGGCCTGATCCACACCGCGTGGATCGGCGGGCTGGTGGTGCTGGTGGCATTGGCCCTGACAGCCTTGAGCGGTCGCCTCGACCGGCTGGGCCCGATGTATGCCGAACCCGCTGAAGGCTCTGCTCGCGTCATTACCGGCCACTGATCCGGCGAATACCGACCGTCCGTAGTCCCGCCGAAACTTTCTCGAACCGCCCGCAGTCACCAATAGACAGAGGCGGTACGAGGACTTTCGACGGGAGGACGGCATGGCGGCGATTCGCATCGATGACTCAAAGGGGCGCCCTGCCCCTTGGCGCGACCAGCGCCACCCCCCTGCGGGCATGCCGTCATGAGCATTCCCGAGCCGGTCGGCGTCACCGATGAACACGCCACCGTCATCACCACGGTGCGTCGTTTCACGGTACTGACGGTCAACACCCACAAGGGCTTCACCGCGCTGAACCGCCGCTTCATTCTCCCGGAACTGCGCGAAGCGGTCCGCAGCGTGTCCGCCGACGTGGTGTTCCTGCAGGAAGTCCACGGCACCCATGAACACCATCCCAAGCGCTACAACAATTGGCCGACGATGCCGCAATACGAGTTCCTCGCCGACAGCCTGTGGCCGCAGTTCGCCTACGGGCGCAACGCGGTGTATCCGGAGGGCGATCACGGAAACGCTCTGCTGTCGAAATTCCAGATCGTGCGCCACGACAACCTCGACGTTTCCATCAGCGGTCATGAAAACCGTGGCCTGTTGCATTGCGTGCTGCGCCTGCCGGGAGACGCTCGCGAATTGCACGCGATCTGCGTGCACCTGGGCCTGCGTGAAAGTCATCGCAACGCACAGCTGAAACTGCTGCGAAAACGCCTCGCCGACCTGCCCGACGATGCACCGGTGATCGTCGCCGGCGACTTCAACGACTGGCGCCAGCGCGCCGATGCGCTGCTGGAACCTTGCGGTCTGCGTGAAGTGTTTGCCGAACATCAGGGCAAACCGGCGCGCAGTTTTCCGGCGCGTTGGCCGGCGTTGCGGCTGGACCGGATCTACGTGCGCAACCTCAAGACCAGCCAGCCGAAGGTGCTCGCCAACCGACCCTGGTCACATCTTTCCGATCACGTGCCGCTGTCAGTGGAGATCGAACTATGAGCAGCGCGCCGCTGGAAAAATCCGCCGTGGAACCGATCACCATCACCCCACCGATCCGCGAGCCCGGCCAAGTCGATGTCGACTATGGCTGGCAGGGCAACAACCGCGTCGAACTGCTGGAAAACGGCGAGGATTATTTCCCGCGAGTCTTCGACGCCATGCGCGCAGCGAAGAGTGAAATCCTGCTGGAGACCTTCATCGTTTTCGAAGACAAGGTCGGCAACGAGTTGCAGCAGATTCTGATCGACGCCGCCCGGCGTGGCGTGCGCACCACCGTCAGTCTCGACGGCTTCGGCTGTGGCGAACTGAGCACCGGCTACCTCACCGCGTTGAGCGAGGCCGGTGTGCACCTGCAAATCTTCGACCCTGCGCCCAAACGCCTGGGTTTTCGCACCAACTGGTTCCGGCGCCTGCACCGCAAGATCGTGGTGGTCGACGGGCTGATTGCATTCATCGGCGGGATCAATTTTTCCGGCGATCACCTGGCGGATTTCGGCCCCGAGGCGAAGCAGGATTACGCGGTGCAAGTTCAGGGCCCGGCGGTGGCCGACATCCATCACTTCGCCCTGCTGCAAAGCGGTCGTCCCGGCCGGGCGCGGTTCTGGTGGCAGCGTCGACGCCAGCGGCGGGCGGAGATGGCGTTCACCGAACATGACGGTCAGGTGCGATTGGTATTTCGCGACAACGACCAGCACCACACCGATATCGAAGACGTTTATTTGCAGGTGTTGCGCCGCGCCCGGCGTCGGGTAGTGATCGCCAACGCGTATTTCTTTCCCGGTTACCGCTTGCTGCGCGAGATTCGTAACGCGGCCCGGCGCGGCGTCGATGTGCGGCTGATCCTGCAGGGCCAGCCGGACATGCTGGTGGCCAAACTTGCGGCGCGCATGACCTATGACTACCTGCTCAAGGCCGGGGTGCAGATCCACGAATATTGCGAGCGTCCGCTGCACGGCAAAGTCGCGCTGGTGGATGAGGAATGGAGCACCGTGGGGTCGAGCAATCTCGATCCGCTTAGTCTCTCGTTGAACCTGGAAGCAAACGTGCTGATCCGTGACCGGGTCTTCAATCAGGAGCTGTTTCGCCGCCTGGAAGATCTCAGCCAAAACCACTGCAAAGCGATGGACGTTGATCAGGCTCCGCGCGGGCGCCTCTGGCACATGACCGTGGGGTTTCTGGTGTTTCACTTCCTGCGTCATTTCCCGGCCATGGCCGGTTGGTTGCCAGCGCACAAGCCTCGGCTGAAGCCCTTCATTCACACTGCCGGGAGCGATCCGTCATGAGCCGCTCCGATGCTCCCGCCGCCACACATTTGAAACCCGCTGCCACATCTCGCTGGAGCCGCTGGAAGCGTCCGCTGACGCTCCTTTTTTTCCTCGCGCTGATCGTCCTGCTGACGATGTTCGCCAGCCGCATCGAATGGGCCGAGGTGCTGCAAACCCTCGCCGACTTCAAGGTGCGCACGCTGATCATCGCTTCCAGCCTGACGCTGCTGAGTTTTCTGGTGTACGCCAGTTTCGACCTGATCGGCCGCACTTACATTCGCCAGGAGCTGACCTGGAAACAGATCCTACCGGTGGGCATCATCAGTTACGCGTTCAACCTCAACCTGAGCGCGTGGGTCGGCGGGATCGCCATGCGTTATCGGCTGTATTCGCGACTCGGCGTGAGCAAAAGCAACATCGCCAAGATCCTCGGGCTGAGCCTGGCCACCAACTGGTTCGGCTACATGACCATCGCCGGCGCGGTGTTCAGCAGCGGTCTGGTGCGCATGCCGCCGGGCTGGAAAGTCAGCAGCAATGCGTTGCAGGGCATCGGCGTTTTGCTGCTGTTGCTGAGTGCCGGTTACCTGGTCGCCTGCCAGTTTTCCCGGCGGCGCGAGTGGTCGATTCGCGGGGTGGAAATCAACCTGCCGTCGCTGCGCATGGCCGTCCTGCAACTGTTGCTCGGCGCGCTGAACTGGTCGTTGATGGCGGCGGTGATTTTCACCTTGCTGCCGGACAAACTCGACTACCCACTGGTGCTCGGGGTGCTGCTGATCAGCGCGATTGCCGGGGTCATCACTCACATTCCGGCCGGGCTCGGCGTACTCGAAGCGGTGTTCGTGGCGCTGCTGCAACACGAGGCTTCGCGCGGCAGTCTGGTGGCAGGCTTGCTGGCCTATCGGGCGATCTATTTCCTGCTGCCGCTGGTGATTACCGTGCTGATGTACCTGGTGGTGGAAGCCAAGGCCAAGGCATTGCGGATCGAGAAGAAACCCAAATCTGATCAGCGCGACTGAATGATGCTCAACCGTTCGCCCACCACCATTTCGGTGATCCAGTCGACCAGGATCGAGGTGTAGGCCTGCTGAGAAGTTGGATCGCTCAGGGCATGGTCGGCGCCGTCGATGATGCGGTGAGTCAGCGAGTGGGTCTGCTGGCACGCGGCGCGATAACTCATGATCGTCGCGTGGGGCACGTAGTCATCGGTTTCCGATTGCACCAGCAGCACGTCGCCGGTGAATTGCGAGCAGGCATGCAGCGCCCGATTGCTGTCGGCGCGCACCAGCGTACCGCGATAATCGCGCAGGTCAGCCTTGTCCAATTCGCGTTTGGGTGTGTGCCATTGCTCATCGCGATACAGCGCCGGCACCCGCAGCGCCAGCCAGCGCACCGGGCGCAATGAGGTGAGGATCGAAGCGAGATAACCGCCGTAGCTGGTGCCGACCACCGCGATGGCCGAGGTGTCCAGCGCCGGGTGCGCGAGCAGCCGGTCGTAGGCCGCCAGCAAGTCGCGCAGGTTGTCTTCACGGGTGACCCGGCTCAGCGGAATACCGGTGCCGCCGGTGTGCCCGCGCAAGTCGAAAGTCAGGCACACGCAGCCCAGGCCGGCGATGCCTTTGGCCCGTTCCAGATCTCGCTCCTGGCTACCGCCCCAACCGTGCACGAACAACACACCGGGGACTTTCGATTTGGGGCTGAGGAAGGTCCCGCTCATCTGCTCGTCATCAATGTCGATCTGAATGCTTTCGCTTCTAGCCGTCATAGGATTTGACCGTCACGTATTTGAGGAGAAAGTCGCTGTTCTCGGCAGGGCCGCGATAGACCTCGATAGCATCCGCTGGCAGGGCCTGGTCGATGTAGGTTTCCACCGACGACACGCGGATCGCGCACATCGACGGATCGTTGACGAAACTCTGCAACGCCGCCACTTCGGCACTGCTCGCGCCGCCCATGCGCCAGGATTGTTCGAGTACGCCGCTGCGCCGTTGGCCGTTGCTGTCCAGACCTTGAGCGATGTCATAGTTGCGTCGCGAAGCGTAGAACCGTGGATAGGCTTCATCCGCCGCGCGGTCGAACACCTGCGCCTGTTCGATGGCCAGCCGCACATCGTCCGGCAGATCCAGTTTCAGCAGTTCCTCGTAGCCGCCCTGCACCACCAGCAGGTTCGAGCCGCCGTACACGTCTTCGCCGTGGGCATCCTCGGTCAAGTATTGATCACCGCAGTAACTGAGCACCCGGTCGCCGATGAATGACTGACCGACGCTGTGGGTAACTACCTGGCTCAAGTCCTGCTCCAGCACCACGCCTTCGCTGAACTGTTTTGCAATGTCCGGGCGAGTGAGGATCTCGTCGAAAGCGTCGAGGCTCTTGATCACTTCCTGTCCGCGACCGGCGCACGCATGAATCGGCTTGAGGCGGATCGGTCCGCTGTACAGCAGATGTTCGGCGGCGGGTCGTGCATCCTCCAGGGCAAACACGCTGAGCCCGTCGAGCACGACATTGCGCGTGCGTTCGGAGAACTGCGGCGACCAGCCTTGCGGCGCGCGGGCCAGATGACTGCGCAAACCGTGGCTGATGGCTTTGGTGCAGATGAAATCGTGCTCGACGAAACCGCCCCACAGATCGTCCGGGCCTTTGATACCCAGCTCATGGGCCTTGGCAGCGCCGACGATGGTTTGGGTCGGCAGCAGATACAGGTCGCGACCACGATGCTTTTGCGCGTCGTAACTGCCACCGAATGTCAGCCCGAGAATCTGCGCCAGCCAGCGGGCCAGCGCCTTGTTGGTCTGCACTTCGTGTTGAGGTGCGTCGGGGCGTACGGAATGGGCGACCACTATTTTGTTGCGAGGTGTCGGGGTCATGCGTCCCCCTTCCTGCGGCTCGATGAATGTAGGTCAGAGGGTGCAGAGATCAGGCCAAACGGCTGCTGCGCGAAACCCCACGCAAATCAGTGAATTAGCCTTTTCGTACTGGCACCCCGCCCGTTTCAATCTGCACGACTGCCGCAATGGCCCCGGCATTTTGCACGAACGTCAGACGCTATCTCGCCAGCGCCGTCGGCGGTGTCACGCCAAACCGCGCCCGATAATCGCTCGGCGCCAGCCCGGTGATTTTCTTGAAGATGGCGCGAAATGCACCCGGATCCTGATAACCCACCGTCCACGCGATATGGTCGATGGTGCTGTTGGTGAACTCGAGCATTTCCCGTGCCTTGCCGACCCGCAGGTGCTGACAGTACTCGGTGGGTTTCAGGCCGGTCGCGGCACGGAAACGACGCAGGAATGTGCGCTCCTCCAGCCCCGAGCGCTCAGCCATCGAGGCCAGCGAAACGTCAGTCGCACCGGTGCTTTGCAGCCAGTGCTGGACCTTGAGAATCGACGCATCGCCATGGCTGAGGATCGGCGCGAAATTGCTGCCGCAGGCACTGGCGCTGTCGCTGTGTTCCATCACCAGGAACCGCGCAGTGGCGCTGGCGATGCTCGGCCCGAGCAGACGATCGACCAGTCGCAGCCCCAGCTCCGACCAGGCCATCAGCCCGGCGGTGGTGATCAGGTCGCCGTCATCGACAATCGGTGTGTCGGCCTTGAGCTTGATGTCTGGATAACGCTCGGCAAACGCCTTGGCCGAGGTCCAGTGAGTGGTGGCGCTGCGACCGTCGAGCAGGCCGCTTTCGGCCAGCAGCCACGAGCCCACGCAGACTCCGCCCAGCGTCGCGCCACGGGCATGCTGATCGCGCAGCCATTGCAGCAATCCCGGCGATGTCTGCTCTGCACTGAACCCGGCGATCGAAGGTGGGATCAGCACCGCCAGCAAGCCTGTTTCGGCTGCAGGATGACTGTCGTAAACCCTGACCGGAGCCTGTTCGTTTTCGACCTGCCAGTGACTCACCCGCAGCCTTGGCAATTGCGCGGCCTGATGCTCGACCGCGATCCGGTCGGCCACGCCGAACAGGTCGGTCAAACCATGCACCGCCGCCAGTTGCGCACCGGGATAAATCAGCACGCCCAATTCGGCAACGGCCCTTTCAACACCCATTGTCAGTTTTCCCCTGTCTATTGTCGGTGCGGCCAATCCTCGAAGACGTAGCTGGCGCCGATACTGATTCCACACCCAACAAACACTTCGAGGACACACCCATGGCCAGGCAAGCACTCATCGTAGTCGATATCCAGAACGACTACTTCCCCCAAGGCAAGTGGCCGCTGGCCGGTGTCGACGCCGCCGCGGACAACGCCGCCCGGCTGATCGCGGCGTTTCGTGAGGCCGGTGATTCGGTGGTGCATATCCGCCACGAATTCACCTCCCCCGAAGCACCGTTTTTCACCCCCGGCTCCGAAGGCGCCAAACTGCATCCGAAAGTCCTCAACCGCGCCGACGAACCGGTGGTGCTCAAGCACTTCGTCAACTCGTTCCGCGAAACCGAACTGCAATCGATCCTTGATGAGCAAGACATCAAGGAACTGGTGGTGGTCGGCAGCATGAGCCACATGTGCATCGATGGCGTCACCCGTGCGGCGGCGGATCTGGGTTACACCGTCACGGTGATCCACGATGCCTGCGCCACCCGCGATCTGGAATTCAATGGCCTGACCGTGCCGGCGGCCTACGTACACGCGGCATTCATGTCATCGCTGGGTTTTGCCTACGCCAGCGTGGTCTCGGCAGACGAATTCCTCGCCGCCAGCCGTTAATCCTCGTCCGCGAACCTTCGCAATAGACACAGGCCCGCCATGTTGCGGGCCTTTTTTCGTGCGCTGAAAAAATCTCACGCGTGAGCCATTGATGGCACTTTGAATTGGTTGTAGTGTGGCTCACGCGTGAGTTATTCATAACAGAGTCATCGCCATGAAAAGCAACTCCCCAGCAACAAAATCGGAGAGCCCGAAGGGAGTACGCTCGACAACGTCCGCGAAAAAACCATCGAGTTTCTATATGAAGCAGATGCGTGCGGGCCTGGCGGCCGCCGGTTATGTGAAACACGAAACTTGGGTGCTTCCGGAGAACCGAAGCTTGCTCAAGCAAATGGAGCAACAGCTACGCCAACCGATTCTGGCTGGCTCTTTCATGTCGGAGAATTACATGAGCGCAGGCAACAACTGGAACATCGATAGCCTCTACAACGCTTTCAAGGCACTGGACGAAGTGGCTTCGCAAGAAATCACCCTGTCCCTGATCCAGAGCGCCGAACCCAGCCTCAAGCTGGAAATGAACGAATTCGGCGGCCTGCCGATTCACATCGCCATCGCGGGTCAGCAGATCATCGTCGACACCGTGCTGGTGGACATCGATTCGATCACCGACGTGCGCACCTTCAACGATGCGGTCCTGCGCAGCCGGGAAATGTTCCCGCTGTCGTCGATCGGCATCGAGACCATGCCCAACGGCCAGACTGTCTACAACATGTTCGGCGCGCTGAGTGCAGATTCGAGCCTGACCAACGTGGTCACCGAGGTGAAAACCCTGGTCGATAACGTGCAGCGCGCCAGCGAAGCCTTCGAACATTTCTTCAAGTAATCAACAGGGAAAGTCCAATGACTCAGTCCATCTGGAACAAGTTGTTCACCGCGCTGCGCGGCGGCGCCAATGAAGTCGGCGAAGCGATCGTCGATCAACAGGCCCTGCGCATCCTCGATCAGGAAATCCGTGACGCCGACAGCGCCCTGTCCAACGCCCGTCGCGAACTGGTCACCATCATGGCCAAGCACAAGCTGTCCGCCGACCGCGTGAGCGAGTACGACGCCAAGATCAAGGATCTGGAAGCCAAGGCAGTCTCTGCCCTGAACGCCGGCCGTGAAGACCTGGCGATGGAAGTGGCCGAGGCGATTTCGACCCTGACCAACGACCTGACCACCGAGAAGGCCCAGAGCGACGAGTTCGGCACCTACGCCGACAACATGCGCAAGGACATCAACAAGGCCGAAGCGCGGATCAAGAGCCTGCGTCAGCAAGTGGACATGGCCAAGGCCCGTGAAAGCGTGCAGAAAGCACAGGTCAGCGCCTCCATCGCCAGCGGCGGCGCCAACGGCAAGCTGGAAACCGCAGTCGGCACCCTGAACCGTCTGCAAGAGAAGCAAAAGCAACGCGCCGCCGAGCTGAACGCTCAGGACGAACTGGCCGATGCCACGACCGGCAACGACCTGGAACGCAAACTGCGCGACGCCGGCATCACGCCGAACGAGGGCAGCGCCAACGCGATCCTCGAGCGACTGAAGCAGAAGTCGGCCCAGTAAGGGCAGCCAGAGAAAAGAAGGGCACCGGGTGCCCTTCTTTTTCGCCTGCTCGTTTGTCACGAGGCCGGTACACTAGCGGCGTTTTGCCAACGAACGCCTCCACCCGCTTCAAGGAATGTACCCATGGGATGGTTAAAGAACTTGCTGGGGACCCCGGCTCCAACACCTGAAGCTGTCGGCGGCCCGCTTGGCCTGGCGCAGGGCAAGGGGATCCGGTTCGATACGACGCTCGGCCTGCTGCTCGATGGCAGCACCTCGGTACGGGTTCCCGATGCCCAGGCCATCTGGAGCGCCGGCTGGATCGACCTCGGCCAGTCGAACAAGCTGCATCGCTATTACCTGAACAACGAAGATTTCTGGCTGCAGGTGCATGTCACCGGCGACGATCAGATCGAATCGGTGACACTGTTCAATTACCTCAGCTACGTCACGGTCAACAGTGACGCCGAGCTGCAGCGCCTGGCGGGCCCGAACAGCCTGATCGGCCTGCCGGCCTACACCCATGACGGCGTGTCCTTCACCCGTGAATGGGGCACCGAACGCGGCCAGACCGAACTGGTCCCGCTCACCGAACAAGTGATCAATCCCGACGAGTCCTACACCATCGAACACCATTCGATGCTGTACGCCCGGGAAACCGGCCTGACCGACCGTCGAGAGCTGCTGCTGTTCTCCGTCGAACAGGACGAAGAAGGCACCGTCAGCCTGAGCACATCGCTGGGCATCTCGCTGTACACCACCGATCTGAGCACCATTTAAAAGGAAGTTCCCCATGCTGGAAGTGCTGTCCGTTTCCCTGAACAAGGCCGCGCTGGTCGGTTTCGCCGCCTACCTGATCGGCGCCGTGCTGCTGTTCATGCTGTTTCAGTTCGTCTACACCCGCATCACGCCGCACAAGGAATTCGAACTGATTCGCGGCGGCAACAACGCTGCCGCCATCGCCCTGTCGGGTGCGATCATCGGTTTCGCGATTCCGGCGAGCAACATCATCGCCCACTCGATCAACGTCCTCGATTTCGTGCTCTGGGCGGTGATCGCCGCTGCGGTGCAATTGCTGGCATTCCTGGCGACCGGCCTGGTGCTCAAAGGCACGTCCCAACGCATCGCCAATGGTGAAATCGCCGCCGGCATCTACGTCGCGGCGGTGGCGATCAGCGTCGGCATGCTCAACGCCGCGTGCATGACACCGTCCTACTGATCGGCAGGAAGCCTGAGATGAAACGAAGCAAGTACGTTCAACTGTCCCTGGCGGCCT
Organism: Pseudomonas sp. GW822-FHT03F08; assembly: GCF_058801265.1. Taxonomy (NCBI): domain Bacteria; kingdom Pseudomonadati; phylum Pseudomonadota; class Gammaproteobacteria; order Pseudomonadales; family Pseudomonadaceae; genus Pseudomonas; species Pseudomonas sp. GW822-FHT03F08. Next base: position 221,956 of record NZ_JBXANC010000010.1, read on the forward strand.
CCGTGGCGCTGGCGATTTCCGGCGAAGTGGCCGCCCAGGAACAACGCAACTTCCAGAGCGTGGAACAGTGCGTTGACGCCGAAGTGGCCGCCGATGCCTGCTCGAACGCCTACGTCGCGGCCCTGACCGAACACCGGCGCATCGCCCCGGCCTATGACGATAAAGCGCAGTGCGACGCAGACTTCGCCGCCGGCTGGTGTCAGAAAAATTCCGACGGCCGCTTTGTACCGAAGCTGGGTGGCTTCAAGGTGCCGCAGAACGTTGAGCCGGCGCAGAACCTCGATGCGATCGCCAATGCGCAGATGCCAGCGGGTGACCCGGCACCTGCCCAGACCACACAGAGCACTTCCCATGGTTCCAGTGGCGGTGGTAACGGCTGGCTCAGCGGATGGCTGATCGGCAATGCCATGAGCAACAATCGCGCAAGCGACACGCGGACGGTCTATCGCGATCGTGACACTCGCCAGACGTACGACACTTCGACGCTGAACCGCCGGATCGAATCGGCTCCGACGACTCGAAACGATTCGGACTACACCAGCTCCCGAAGCAAATCGGTCAACGTGGCGTCTTCGACTTCCCGTGGCGGTTTCGGCAGCCAGTCCAGTGCACGCAGCGGTTGGGGCGGCTGGGGCAGTTCGAGCAGCTGATCATGAAGAAGATCCATTGCGCTGAGCGCCCCGACTGGAAACAGACCGCCGAAAGCCTCGGCTTCCTGTTTCACACCATCGACGACGAACCCTATTGGGACGAACGCGCGTACTACCAGTTCACGCTCGCGCAGATCGAAAACGATCTCGAGGATCCGACTACCGAACTGCACGAGATGTGCATGGACCTGGTCGACCGGGTGGTGCACAGCGAAGAGTTGCTCGATCGCCTGAGCATCCCAGCGTCGTACTACGACATGATCCGAACATCCTGGCTGGAAGGTCATCCGCATCTGTACGGACGCATGGACTTCTCCTACAGCGGCAACGGCCCGGCAAAGTTGCTGGAGCTCAACTACGACACGCCCACCAGCCTGTACGAAGCAGCGGCGTTCCAGTGGGGCTGGCTGGAGCAATGCATCGAGCGCGGAATGCTGCCGCGCCATGCCGACCAGTTCAACAGCATCGACACCCGCCTGCACGAAGCCTTTGCCCAGCTGAAGCTCAAGCGCCCGTTCTACTTTGCCTCGATGAAAGGCTCGGTCGAGGACAAGGGCACCACGGACTACCTGCGACTGATCGCGGAAAAGGTCGGCATCGAATCACGGCACATCGATATCGAAGACATCGGCCTGACTCCCGAGGGACGTTTTGTCGATCTTGAAGATCGCTGGATCCCGCACCTGTTCAAGCTGCACGCCTGGGAGTTCATTTTCCATGAGCCATTCGGCGCAGCCATCGCCGAATGCGACACGCAGTTTTTCGAACCGGCCTGGAAATCCATTCTCTCCAACAAGGGCGCCCTGCCCCTGCTCTGGGAGCTGCACAAGGGCCATCCGAACCTGCTGGCGGCGCATCTCGACCCGAATCCGGGCAGCGCGGTGCCCAAGGGCTGGGTACGCAAACCGTACTTTTCCCGGGAAGGCGCCAACATCGAGCTGCAAACCGCCGACGGTCTGGTCGTCAAAGAGGACGGCCCCTACACGGACGCGCCCTTCATCCTGCAGGAATTTGCGCCGCTGCCCAAGTTCGATGACAGCTACACGCTGATCGGCTCCTGGGTGATTGGTGATCAGGCCGCAGGAATAGGCGTGCGCGAAGACAACAGTCTGATCACCAAGGATTCAAGCCGGTTTTTACCGCATCTGATTCTTGACTGATTCGAGGCTGGCAATAAAAAACCCGTAGCGTTTGCGCGCTACGGGTTTTTCGTTTCCGGCATCGGTTACGACAATTCGGTCGTACGCACCGGCACCTCGGACGCTCGCTTTTCCTTGACCGGCTCGACGGTGCTGACCCCGACCATTCTCCGGCGTGCGATTTCCGCACCGCGACGACGCAATGGGGTTTCGACAAAACGATAGTTCAACTCGCTGCACACCAGCATGATTGCAAACGAGGTCAGCAACATCGGCACGGTGAACTCCGCACCCAACGCGACACCCCGTTCGCTGGCCACCCGGCTCCAGATCTCGGTGCTCAGGTGGTAGGCGAACATATGCACAACGTACAAGGCATACGAGCGCGACCCCAGCCATTGCCCGAGCCCACTCAAAATCGCCGGGCAGTAGATGTAGCCCTTCTGGTAGCTGGAAAGCCAGACGAGAATCAACGCATTGATTGCGATCAGCCCCACCGCGATCGGCATGGCGACCATCTGACCGGCAATGGCACCGAGCATGTAAAGCAGGAACAGCGTGAGCGCCAGCCGCTTGAACAAGCTGGCCCCCAATGCCGTGGGTTCAATGTCCTTGTACAGCGATGTGCGCGTGAACAGGCACAGCAAAATGCCCCACATCATCGCATCCAGACGGAACGAGAACAGCATGCCGGCCAATGGCCCGCCAAACGCATAGCGATTGAAGGGGAACTGCACGGCAATCAGCGCGATCAGGGTAATCACCCGCCAGCGCGTGGAGGTGATCAGCAGCAGGAACAGCGGGAAAATGAAGTAAAACTGCTCCTCCAGCGCCAGGCTCCAGTACACCGAGTTCGGCCCCAGCAGTACACCGTACTGGTTCGCCAGATTCCCCGTGAACGTCGCGACGGCGGTGAAGCTGCGCAGATTCTCGAACCACGACTGGAAGGCATTCGACTGGTTGAAAAAGATCGAAAACGCCAACGGGATCAGTACCCACAGCCACGCCGTAGGCAGCAGACGATAGGCGCGACGAATCCAGAATGAAGTGGCGGCGAGGCCGAACCGGTTTTGCTCGCGGTTCTTGTCGAAATAGTCGAGATAGGCCTTGCTGACGACAAAACCTGAAATACAGAAAAACAGATCCACCCCCGACCAAGGGGAATAGACGTTGAACAGCTTTTCCATGAACTCGGCATGGAACGGCAGTAACAGCGAGCTGTGAGCAAACACCGTCATCAGGATAGCCACGCCGCGCAGGTACTCGATTTCCTTGTTCTTGCTACTGCTCATTGTTTTCTCTTGTTCTTGTGGTGGAACTGACACCCGACGCCGGGGAGCCCGCTCTTGCAAAATGGACGGGCTCGAAAGCGCCGGACCGATCATGGATTGGCTTGCCGCGGCCTTCAAGACTCTACGCGAAACTTTATTGCCCTGACTGCCGGGACCGATCAGTCAGTTCACGATCATCCAAAAGATGTTTACGACGCCAGAAACGACGAAGCCCCCGCAATGCGGGGGCTTCGAATGCAAACCGGAAGGGGTTCGGGCGCTTCAATCAGAACGGGATATCGTCATCGAAGCTGTCGAAATCCGGAGCCGGTTGCGGTGCGGCCTGCTGTGGAGCCGGGGCCGGACGCTGCTGAGGTGCCGACTGCTGCGGACGCGGAGCCTGTTGGCGTGGAGCCTGCTGCTGATAGTTGTTGCCACCGCCTTGTTGGTCGCCCTGTTGTGGACGGCCGCCCAGCAGTTGCATGGTGCCTTGCATGTCGACCACGATTTCGGTGGTGTAACGCTTGATACCGTCTTTTTCCCACTCACGGGTCTGCAGCTTGCCTTCGATGTACACCTGCGAACCCTTGCGCAGGTATTCGCCGGCGATTTCGGCAACCTTGCCGAACATCGATACACGGTGCCACTCGGTCTTCTCGACCTTCTGACCGGTCTGCTTGTCGGTCCACTGCTCGCTGGTCGCCAGACTCAGGTTGGTCACGGCGTTACCGTTGGGCAGGTAGCGTACTTCGGGATCCTGGCCGCAAGTACCGACCAGAATGACTTTGTTAACCCCACGGGCCATAACGTTCTCCTAGGCTTCGCACGCAGTCTGCGCCGGGTTGTTCACCAGGCGCTCAAGAGTGGTGCGATCCATTAATTCGGTGTCCAGTTTGATGTAGATCGCCGCTTCATCAGCGACTATGACTGCATCAGTTACCCCTACGAGGGCCTTGAGGCGCTCGACCAGACCCGCTTCGCGGATCGCTTCGGGCGACAACGGCAGGCGCAGGCTCGTCACGTAGGGAGGTTCGCGCATGGTAACAGCAAAGGCCAGCCAAAGTGCAGCCAGCCCGGCACATCCGAGGAACACAACCGACAGACCGCCATGCTGGAACATCCAGCCGCCGAGAATCCCACCGAGTGCAGAACCGAGGAACTGGCTGGTGGAGTACACGCCCATGGCCGTGCCTTTGCCACCTGCCGGTGAAACCTTGCTGATCAGCGACGGCAGCGAAGCTTCCAGCAGATTGAACGCGGTGAAGAACACCACCGTCCCGATCACCAGAGCCCGCAGGCTGTCACCGAACTGCCAGAAGAATAGCTCAGTGAGCATCAGCGTCATCACGGCGCCGAGCAAAACTCGTTTCATTTTGCGTTTCTTCTCGCCGTAGATGATGAACGGGATCATGGCGAAGAACGAGATCAGCAAGGCTGTGAGGTAGACCCACCAGTGCTGTTCCTTGGGCAGACCGGCCTTTTCGACCAGGGCCAGGGGCAGCGCGACGAAGCTCGACATCAACATCGCATGTAACACAAAAATGCCCAGGTCCAGCCGCAGCAGGTCCGGGTGTTTGAGCGTCGGCATCAACGCCTGACGCGCCACGCCGGACTCACGATGACTCAGCGGCCCGGTGGACTTCGGCACCATGAACATCACGATCACGATGCCGACCAGTGCCATCCCGCCAGTGGCGAGGAACAGGCCGGACAGACCGAATGCGCGGGTCAGCAGCGGACCGACCACCATGGCCACGGCGAACGACAGGCCGATGGTCATGCCGATCATGGCCATCGCTTTGGTGCGGTGCTGTTCGCGAGTCAGATCGGACAGCAACGCCATGACCGCCGCGGAAATAGCGCCGGCGCCCTGCAGGACCCGGCCGGCAATCACACCCCAGATCGAGTCGGCCTGGGCCGCCAGCACACTGCCGAGGGCGAAGACGATCAGCCCCAGGTAAATCACCGGGCGACGGCCTATGCGGTCGGAAATGATCCCGAACGGGATCTGGAAAATCGCCTGGGTCAAGCCGTAAGCGCCAATCGCCAGCCCGATGAGGGCCGGGGTCGCTCCCGCCAGATCCATGCCATAGGTCGCCAGTACCGGCAGCACCATGAACATGCCAAGCATACGGAAGGCGAACACCAGGGCCAGACCGCTCGCCGCGCGGGTCTCGCTGCCACTCATGCGTTCGCTGTGGGGATCGTGCATGGAAAAACCTCGTGTGAACCGGCGGCGATTCTACCAGTCCCATCGAAAGACGGGGTATATCGCGACGCTTTGCCACGTACAGATGAAACTCTCTTCATGTAAGGCAGAAATCCCTTCATTTGATAGTGTGCATCCATCCAGTATTTGGCCGTATACTCCTGTGTTTTCGACGCCCGCCGAGCGAGGCCACTTTGGACAAGATCCTGATACGTGGGGCCCGTACCCACAACCTGAAGAACATCGACCTGACCCTGCCACGGGACAAACTGATCGTCATCACCGGCCTGTCCGGATCCGGCAAGTCGTCCCTGGCCTTCGACACGCTGTACGCCGAAGGTCAGCGCCGCTATGTCGAATCCCTGTCGGCCTATGCCCGGCAGTTCCTGTCGATGATGGAAAAACCCGACGTCGACACCATCGAAGGTCTGTCGCCGGCGATCTCCATCGAACAGAAGTCGACCTCGCACAACCCGCGCTCCACGGTCGGCACCATCACCGAAATCTACGACTACCTGCGTCTGCTCTACGCACGCGTCGGCACACCGCGCTGCCCGGATCACGACATCCCGCTGGAAGCCCAGACCGTCAGTCAGATGGTCGACCTGGTGCTGGCTCAGCCGGAAGGCAGCAAACTGATGCTGCTGGCCCCGGTGATCCGTGAGCGCAAGGGCGAGCACCTTTCGGTATTCGAAGAGCTGCGTGCACAGGGCTTCGTCCGGGCCCGGGTCAACGGTCGGCTCTGCGAGCTGGACGAGCTGCCGAAACTGGATAAGCAGAAGAAGCACACGATCGAAGTCGTGGTCGACCGCTTCAAGGTGCGCGCCGACCTGCAACAGCGCCTGGCCGAATCCTTCGAGACCGCGTTGAAGCTGGCCGACGGCATCGCCCTGGTAGCACCGATGGACGATGAGCCGGGCGAAGAGATGATCTTCTCCGCGCGCTTCGCCTGCCCGATCTGCGGCCATGCGATCAGCGAGCTGGAACCCAAGCTGTTTTCCTTCAACAACCCGGCCGGCGCCTGCCCGACCTGCGATGGTCTGGGCGTGAAGCAGTTCTTCGACATCAAGCGCCTGGTCAACGGCGAACTCACGCTGGCCGAGGGCGCGATTCGCGGCTGGGACCGGCGCAACGTCTATTACTTCCAGATGCTCGGCTCGCTGGCTGCGCATTACGGCTTCAGCCTGGAGCAACCGTTCAACGAACTGCCGGCCGATCAGCAGAAGTTCATCCTGCACGGCAGTGGCTCGCAGAACGTCGATTTCAAATACCTCAATGACCGGGGCGACATCGTCAAACGCTCGCACCCGTTCGAAGGCATCGTGCCGAACCTGGAGCGTCGTTACCGCGAAACCGAATCGGCCAGCGTGCGTGAAGAACTGGCGAAGTTCCTCAGCACCCAGTCCTGCCCGGACTGCCGTGGTACCCGTTTGCGTCGCGAAGCTCGGCATGTGTGGGTGGGCGAGAAAACCTTGCCGGCGGTGACCAACCTGCCGATCGGCGATGCCTGCGACTACTTCGGCGAGCTGAAGATGACTGGCCGGCGCGGTGAGATCGCCGACAAGATCCTCAAGGAGATCCGCGAGCGTCTGCAGTTCCTGGTCAACGTGGGGCTGGATTACCTGTCGCTGGATCGCAGTGCCGACACATTGTCCGGCGGCGAAGCCCAGCGGATCCGTCTGGCCAGCCAGATCGGCGCCGGCCTGGTCGGTGTCCTGTACATTCTCGACGAACCGTCCATCGGCCTGCACCAGCGCGACAACGATCGTCTGCTCGGCACCCTCAAGCACCTGCGCGACATCGGCAACACAGTGATCGTGGTCGAGCACGACGAAGACGCGATCCGACTGGCAGATTACGTGGTCGATATCGGCCCGGGCGCCGGCGTTCATGGCGGGCAGATCGTCGCCGAAGGCACGCCGGCCGAAGTCATGGCACACCCTGACTCGCTGACCGGTAAATACCTGTCGGGCCGGGTCAAGATCGAAGTGCCGGCCAAGCGCACGCCGCGCAACAAGAAACAGGTGCTGTCGCTCAAGGGCGCACGCGGCAACAATCTGCGCAACGTCGACCTGGAGATCCCGATCGGCCTGCTGACGTGCGTGACTGGCGTCTCCGGATCGGGCAAGTCGACGCTGATCAACAACACACTGTTCCCGCTGAGCGCCACGGCACTCAATGGCGCAACCACTTTGGAAGCGGCAGCCCACGACAGCATCAAGGGCCTGGAGCATCTGGACAAGGTCGTGGATATCGACCAGAGCCCTATCGGTCGTACACCGCGCTCTAACCCGGCGACCTATACCGGGCTGTTCACGCCGATTCGCGAACTGTTCGCCGGCGTGCCCGAGTCCCGCTCCCGTGGTTATGGTCCGGGGCGTTTCTCCTTCAACGTCAAGGGCGGTCGCTGCGAGGCTTGCCAGGGCGACGGCCTGATCAAGGTGGAAATGCACTTTCTGCCGGACATCTATGTGCCGTGCGATGTGTGCAAGAGCAAACGCTACAACCGCGAAACCCTGGAGATCAAATACAAGGGCAAGAGCATCCACGAAACCCTCGAGATGACCATCGAGGAAGCGCGGGAGTTCTTCGACGCGGTGCCGGCGCTCGCGCGCAAGCTGCAAACACTGATGGATGTGGGTCTGTCGTACATCAAGCTCGGGCAGTCGGCGACCACGCTGTCCGGCGGTGAAGCGCAGCGGGTCAAGCTGTCTCGCGAGCTGTCGAAGCGCGATACCGGCAAGACCTTGTACATACTCGATGAGCCGACCACAGGCCTGCACTTCGCGGACATCCAGCAACTGCTCGACGTGCTGCATCGCCTGCGTGACCACGGCAACACCGTGGTGGTGATCGAGCACAACCTCGACGTGATCAAGACGGCCGACTGGCTGGTGGACCTAGGCCCCGAAGGGGGTTCAAAAGGTGGACAGATCATCGCCACCGGCACACCGGAGGAAGTGGCCGAGATGAAGCAATCTCACACTGGCCATTACCTCAAGCCGCTGCTGATCCGCGATCGAGCCTGATTGCCAGGCATGAAAAAGCCCCTGTCACTTCACCAGTGACAGGGGCTTTTTTGTATCTGACGCAATCAGGATGTGTGAGATTGCAGGTAGTTCTGAATGCCGATCAGCTTGATCAGGCCCAACTGCTTTTCTAGCCAGTAGGTGTGGTCTTCTTCGGTGTCGTGCAACTGAAGCTTGAGGATGTCGCGGCTTACGTAGTCGCCATTCTTTTCGCACAGCTCAATGCCTTTGCACAGCGCGGCACGCACCTTGTACTCAAGGCGCAGATCCGCTTCGAGCATGGTCTCCACCGTGGTGCCGACGTCCAGGTCATCCGGACGCATGCGCGGTGTGCCTTCCAGCATCAGAATGCGGCGCATCAAAGCGTCAGCATGACCGGCTTCTTCTTCCATCTCGTGGTTGATTCGTTCGTAGAGCTTGGTGAATCCCCAGTCCTCATACATCCGCGAGTGAACGAAATATTGGTCACGCGCGGCCAGTTCGCCGGTCAGCAACGTGTTGAGGTAATCGATAACGTCTGGGTGGCCTTGCATCGCCCTACATCTCCCTTCTTGAAAGTCTGTAGTTTGAACCAACCTGACTGCGAGGTCACTCACTTCGCGCAATAAAAGCGAAGATATTCTGAGAAAAGCAGGTTAAATCACGCAAAAACCGCCCTAATGAGGGCGGTTCTGCTTCTCGTTTAGACTTCGTTAAGCTGTACGTTGAGCAGCTTTGCGATTGCTTCTCCATACGCCGGGTCGGCCTTGTAGAAATGCTGCAACTGGCGGTCGACGACATCACTCGAAACACCCGTCATCGCACCGGCAATGTTGCTGACCAACAGCGCTTTCTGTTCGTCGCTCATCAAACGGAACAGCGCACCGGCATGGCTGTAGTAGTCGGTGTCTTCGCGGTGATCGTAGCGATCAGCCGCGCCACTCAAGGCCAGCGCAGGCTCAGCGTAATGCGGCGCCTGCTTTGGCGACTCTACGTAGCTGTTCGGCTCGTAGTTAGGCGTCGCACCACCGTTGCTGCCAAAAGCCATCGAACCATCACGCTGGTAGGTATTCACTGGACTGCGTGGGGCGTTCACCGGCAGTTGCTGGTGATTGGTGCCTACGCGATAGCGATGCGCATCGGCGTAGGCAAACACGCGACCTTGCAGCATGCGATCCGGCGAAAGACCAACACCCGGGACCATGTTGCTCGGGCCGAATGCAGCTTGCTCGACTTCGGCGAAGTAGTTCAGCGGGTTGCGATTCAACTCCAGCTCTCCGACTTCGATCAGCGGGAACTCCTTCTGCGACCAGGTCTTGGTCACGTCAAACGGGTTCTCGTAATGTGCTGCGGCCTGGGCTTCGGTCATGATCTGGATGCACACGCTCCATTTCGGGAAGTCGCCGCGCTCAATGGCCTCGAACAGATCACGTTGCGCGTAATCAGGATCGGTACCCGCCAGGCGTGCCGCATCTGCCGGCGCAAGGTTCTTGATCCCTTGCTTGGTTTTGTAGTGCCACTTCACCCAATGACGTTCGCCTTGCGCACTGATCAAGCTATAGGTGTGACTGCCGAAGCCGTGCATGTGGCGGTAGCCGTCAGGAATACCTCGGTCAGAAAACAGAATGGTGACCTGGTGCAGTGCCTCAGGCGAGTGCGACCAGAAATCCCACATCATCTGCGCACTTTTCAGATTGCTCTGCGGCAGGCGTTTCTGGGTGTGGATAAAGTCGGGGAATTTCAGCGGATCACGAATGAAGAACACTGGCGTGTTGTTGCCGACGATGTCCCAGTTGCCTTCTTCGGTGTAGAACTTCAGGGCAAAGCCACGAGGATCGCGTTCGGTGTCAGCCGAGCCACGCTCACCACCCACCGTGGAAAAACGCAGAAAGGTTGGTGTCTGCTTACCCACCACAGAGAACAGTTTGGCGCTGGTGTACTGCGTGATATCGCGAGTGACGGTGAAAGTACCGTAGGCGCCCGAGCCCTTGGCGTGCACGCGGCGCTCAGGAATGTTTTCACGGTTGAAATGGGCAAGCTTCTCGATCAAGTGAAAGTCATCGAGCAGCAACGGACCACGCGGCCCGGCAGAGCGGGAGTTCTGGTTATCGGCGACTGGCGCACCGCTGGCAGTCGTAAGCGTCTTGTTCTGGCTCATGCGATCTTCTTCCTCTGTCAGTCTTGAACTGCCGGCTAATCGGCTTGTTGGGGAGTATCGATCATCAACATGACAGCCACAAATTCATTAACTCATGGTCATCAATAGAAAAAAGCTAACGATAAATCCCCACACATAGTGCAGACACAAACAGGGTAGAAGCTTGTACGAACCGCGCATTTCTTGCGGGCACAAAAAACCGGGCACTAAGCCCGGTTCTTTGTTTCAGACTGACGTCTTACTCAGCGGATACAGCTTCACCGCCGACAGCACGATCAACCAGTTCGACGTACGCCATAGGCGCATTGTCGCCAGCGCGGAAACCGCACTTGAGGATGCGCAGGTAGCCACCCTCACGGGTAGCGTAACGCTTGCCCAGGTCGTTGAAGAGCTTACCAACGATAGCTTTCGAACGAGTACGGTCGAAAGCCAGACGACGGTTAGCAACGCTGTCTGTCTTGGCCAGAGTGATCAGCGGCTCGGCAACGCGGCGCAGTTCTTTGGCTTTTGGCAGAGTAGTTTTGATCAGCTCGTGCTCGAACAGCGACACTGCCATGTTTTGGAACATGGCCTTGCGGTGCGAGCTGGTGCGGCTCAGGTGGCGACCACTTTTACGATGACGCATGGTTCATTCCTTACCAAACACTACGTTCGGTGATTACGACGATCAGGCAGTCGCCTTGTCGTCCTTCTTAAGACTTGCAGGCGGCCAGTTGTCGAGGCGCATGCCGAGGGACAGACCGCGGGAGGCCAGAACGTCCTTGATTTCAGTCAAGGATTTCTTGCCCAGGTTCGGAGTCTTCAACAGCTCTACTTCGGTGCGCTGGATCAGGTCACCGATGTAATAGATGTTTTCCGCCTTAAGGCAGTTAGCCGAACGTACAGTCAGTTCCAGATCGTCAACCGGGCGAAGCAGGATCGGATCGATCTCGTCTTCCTGCTCGACAACCACTGGCTCACTGTCACCTTTGAGGTCGACGAACGCAGCCAACTGCTGTTGCAGGATGGTTGCAGCACGACGGATAGCCTCTTCAGGATCCAGAGTACCGTTGGTTTCCAGATCAATAACCAGCTTGTCCAGGTTGGTACGCTGTTCGACACGGGCGTTTTCCACCACGTATGCGATACGGCGAACCGGGCTGAACGAAGAGTCAAGCTGCAAGCGACCGATGCTGCGGCTTTCGTCTTCATCGCTCTGACGCGAGTCTGCTGGTTCATAACCACGACCACGAGCTACGGTGAGCTTCATGTTCAGGGCGCCGTTAGACGCCAGGTTAGCGATTACGTGATCGGGATTAACGATCTCGACATCATGATCCAGCTGAATATCGGCAGCGGTAACCACCCCCGAACCCTTCTTCGACAAGGTCAGCGTAACTTCGTCACGGCCGTGCAGCTTGATAGCCAGACCTTTAAGGTTCAACAGGATTTCAATTACGTCTTCCTGTACACCTTCGATGGCGCTGTACTCGTGGAGCACACCGTCAATCTCGGCCTCGACTACTGCGCAGCCGGGCATTGAGGACAACAGGATGCGGCGCAGCGCGTTGCCCAGGGTGTGGCCGAAACCACGCTCGAGAGGCTCGAGAGTGATCTTGGCGCGGGTTGGACTGACAACCTGCACATCAATATGGCGGGGTGTCAGGAACTCATTTACCGAAATCTGCATGGATGCACCTATTTTCTAGCCCTTACTTGGAGTAGAGCTCGACAATCAGGCTTTCGTTGATGTCGGCGGACAGATCACTGCGAGCAGGAACGTTCTTGAAAACGCCCGACTTCTTCTCAGTGTCTACTTCTACCCACTCTACGCGGCCACGTTGAGCACACAGATCGAGAGCTTGGACAATGCGAAGTTGATTTTTTGCTTTCTCGCGAACAGCGACCACGTCACCAGCACGAACCTGGTACGAAGGAACGTTTACGGTCTGACCGTTAACGCTGATCGACTTGTGCGATACCAGCTGACGGGATTCGGCACGAGTCGAACCAAAGCCCATACGGTATACGACGTTGTCCAGACGGCATTCGAGCAGTTGCAGCAGGTTTTCACCGGTTGCACCTTTCTTGCCAGCAGCTTCTTTGTAGTAGCCGCTGAATTGACGCTCGAGAACGCCGTAGATACGACGGACCTTCTGCTTTTCACGCAGTTGGGTGCCGTAGTCGGACTGGCGACCGCGGCGTTGGCCGTGGATACCAGGTGCTGCTTCAATGTTGCACTTCGATTCGATCGCGCGCACGCCGCTCTTCAGGAAGAGATCGGTGCCTTCGCGACGAGCGAGTTTGCATTTTGGACCAATGTAACGAGCCATTCTTTACAATCTCCTGGATTACACGCGGCGCTTCTTCGGCGGACGGCACCCGTTGTGCGGGATTGGCGTCACGTCGGTGATGCTGGCGATCTTGTAGCCACAGCCGTTCAAAGCGCGGACTGCGGATTCACGACCTGGACCTGGACCCTTGACGTTCACGTCGAGGTTTTTCAGGCCGTATTCCAGCGCAGCTTGACCAGCACGCTCAGCAGCTACTTGAGCAGCGAACGGGGTGGACTTGCGGGAACCGCGGAAACCCGAACCACCGGAGGTAGCCCAGGAAAGAGCGTTACCTTGACGGTCGGTAATGGTCACGATGGTGTTGTTAAAAGAAGCATGGATGTGGGCGATGCCATCAACCACTGTCTTTTTAACTTTTTTACGAGGACGAGCAGCAGGTTTTGCCATGATTAAATTCCTGTCGATTCGCTGGGGCGATTACTTGCGGATCGGCTTACGCGGACCTTTACGGGTACGCGCGTTGGTCTTGGTACGCTGACCGCGTACTGGCAGACCACGACGATGACGCAGACCGCGATAGCAACCGAGGTCCATCAAGCGCTTGATTTTCATGTTGATTTCGCGACGCAGGTCACCTTCAGTGGTGAACTTCGCCACTTCGCCACGCAGCTGTTCAATCTGCTCGTCGCTCAGATCCTTGATCTTTGCGGCTGGGTTTACCCCAGTCTCTGCACAAATCTTCTGTGCAGTAGTGCGACCAACACCATAGATGTAGGTCAGCGAGATAACAGTATGCTTGTTATCTGGAATGTTAACGCCTGCAATACGGGCCATTCAGTGGGACTCCAATTGACAGCTACCTACGCCCCGGAAGCCAAGAAATAGGGCGCGAGATAATATCGCTGTAATAACAAATAATCAACCCGGCAGCGCACTAGCTGCCGGGCTTGAAGCACAATCACACTCAGCCTTGGCGCTGTTTGTGACGCGGTTCCGCGCTGCAAATTACTCGAACAACACCTTCGCGGCGAATAATCTTGCAGTTACGGCACAGCTTTTTCACCGATGCACGAACTTTCATCACCAACTCCTCGAACCTTATGGGTACTCAGCGCAACATGCCGCTGCCGTAACCCTTCAGGTTGGCTTTCTTCATCAGGGATTCGTACTGGTGCGAAACGAGGTGCGATTGTACTTGGGACATGAAGTCCATCACAACCACGACCACGATCAGCAACGAGGTCCCGCCAAGGTAGAACGGAACGTTTGCTGCAACCACCAGGAACTGGGGCAACAGGCACACGGCCGTCATGTAAAGAGCACCGAACATGGTCAAGCGAGTCAGAACGCCATCAATGTAGCGCGCGGACTGCTCACCTGGACGGATGCCCGGAATAAAGGCACCGGACTTCTTCAGGTTTTCCGCTACGTCTTTCGGATTGAACATCAACGCCGTATAGAAGAAGCAGAAGAAAATAATCCCTGCACTAAACAGCAGAATATTCAACGGCTGACCAGGAGCGATCGACTGCGAGATGTCCTGCAACCAGCCCATACCTTCAGACTGACCGAACCAGGCACCCAGCGAAGCCGGGAACAGCAAAATGCTGCTCGCGAAAATAGCCGGAATAACACCGGCCATGTTCACCTTCAGCGGCAAGTGGCTAGTCTGCGCAGCGAAAACCTTGCGGCCTTGCTGACGCTTGGCGTAGTGAACGGCGATACGACGCTGACCACGCTCAATGAACACCACGAAACCGATAATCGCTACTGCCAGCAAACCGATGGCAACCAAGGCGAAGATGTTGATATCACCCTGACGCGCAGACTCGAAAGACTGCCCGATTGCTCTCGGAAGACCGGCGACGATACCCGAAAAAATCAACATCGAGATACCGTTGCCTACACCACGCTCAGTAATCTGCTCACCCAGCCACATCATGAACATCGCACCAGCCACAAAAGTGGATACCGCGACGAAATGGAAGCCAAAGTCACCAGTGAACGCAACGCCCTGCCCCGCCAGACCAATGGACATGCCAATGGCCTGGACGAGAGCGAGGACGACGGTGCCGTAGCGGGTGTACTGGCTGATCTTGCGACGGCCAGCTTCACCTTCCTTCTTCAACTGCTCCAGCTGCGGGCTGACGGCTGTCATCAGTTGCATGATGATCGATGCCGAAATGTACGGCATGATCCCCAGTGCAAAAATGCTCATCCGCTCCAGCGCGCCGCCGGAAAACATGTTGAACAAGCTAAGAATGGTCCCCTCATTCTGTCGAAACAGGTCCGCGAGTCGGTCCGGGTTGATACCTGGAACCGGGATGTGTGCGCCTATTCGGTAGACGATAATCGCCAGGAACAGAAAACGCAGACGAGCCCAGAGTTCAGACATACCGCCTTTGCCGAGCGCAGAGAGAGCACCTTGCTTAGCCATTTATTCCTCGAACTTGCCGCCAGCTGCTTCGATAGCCGCACGCGCACCTTTGGTGGCGCCGATTCCCTTGCCGATAGTGACAGCGCGAGTCACTTCACCGGACAGCATGATTTTCACACGCTGTACGTTGACGTTGATCACGTTGGCATCTTTCAGGGACTGCACGGTGACGATGTCGCCTTCCACTTTAGCCAGCTCGGACAGACGCACTTCTGCGCGGTCCATGGCCTTCAGGGAAACGAAACCGAACTTCGGCAGGCGACGATGCAGCGGCTGTTGACCGCCTTCAAAGCCTGGAGCAATAGTGCCACCGGAGCGGGAGGTCTGACCTTTGTGACCACGGCCACCAGTCTTACCCAAACCACTACCGATACCACGGCCCGGACGATGCTTTTCGCGACGGGAACCCGGCGCTGGACTCAGATCATTGAGTTTCATCGATTAACCCTCGACACGCAGCATGTAGTAAGCCTTGTTGATCATCCCGCGATTCTCGGGAGTATCCTGGACTTCTACAGTGTGACCGATGCGACGCAGACCCAGACCCTTAACGCACAGTTTGTGGTTAGGGATGCGGCCGGTCATGCTTTTGATCAGCGTAACTTTAACGGTAGCCATGATTACTTGATCTCCTCAACACGCAGGCCACGCTTGGCTGCGATGGACTCAGGAGACTGCATAGCCTTCAGACCCTTGAAAGTGGCGTGAACCACGTTTACAGGGTTAGTCGAGCCGTAGCACTTGGCCAGAACGTTCTGAACGCCAGCAACTTCGAGGACAGCACGCATAGCGCCGCCAGCGATGATACCGGTACCTTCAGAAGCAGGCTGCATGTACACCTTCGAAGCGCCGTGAGCGGACTTCATTGCGTACTGCAGAGTGGTGCCGTTCAGATCAACCTGGATCATGTTGCGGCGAGCAGCTTCCATTGCCTTCTGGATCGCAGCAGGCACTTCACGCGACTTGCCACGGCCGAAGCCAACACGCCCTTTACCATCACCAACCACGGTCAACGCGGTGAAAGTGAAGATACGGCCGCCTTTAACGGTTTTGGCTACGCGGTTAACTTGAACCAGCTTCTCAATGTAGCCTTCGTCGCGCTTTTGGTCGTTATTTGACATAACTTAGAACTCCAGCCCAGCTTCACGAGCAGCATCAGCCAGCGCTTTAACGCGGCCGTGGTACTTGAAGCCAGAGCGGTCGAAAGCCACCTGCGAGACGCCAGCGGCCTTAGCACGCGTAGCGACCAGCTGGCCAACCTTAGTGGCCGCGTCGATGTTGCCAGTGGCGCCATCACGCAGTTCTTTATCCAAAGTCGAGGCGCTTGCCAGGACTTTGTTGCCGTCGGCCGAAATGACCTGGGCGTAGATGTGCTGCGACGAGCGGAACACGCAGAGACGCACGACTTCGAGTTCGTGCATTTTCAGGCGTGCTTTGCGAGCGCGACGCAGTCGAGTAACTTTTTTGTCGGTCATTTGCTATGCCCTACTTCTTCTTGGCTTCTTTACGACGGACGACTTCGTCCGCGTAGCGCACACCTTTGCCTTTGTACGGCTCTGGTGGACGGAAGTCGCGGATCTCGGCGGCCACTTGACCTACCAGCTGCTTGTCGATGCCCTTGATCAGGATATCGGTCTGGCTAGGGGTCTCAGCGGTGATGCCTTCCGGCAGTTCATAATCCACTGGGTGCGAGAAGCCAAGAGCCAGGTTCAGCACTGTGCCTTTTGCTTGCGCTTTGTAACCAACACCGACCAGCTGGAGCTTGCGCTCGAAGCCTTGGCTTACGCCCTGGACCATGTTGTTAACCAACGCACGAGTGGTACCGGCCATTGCGCGAGTTTGTTGATCGCCATTGCGAGCAGCAAAACGCAGCTCACCGGCTTCTTCAACGATCTCAACGGACGAATGGACGTTCAGTTCGAGAGTGCCCTTGGCACCCTTCACCGAAAGCTGTTGGCCTGCGAATTTGACTTCGACACCGGCTGGCAGCTTAACGGGGTTCTTAGCGACGCGAGACATGCTTATCCCCCCTTAGAACACAGTGCAAAGAACTTCGCCGCCGACACCGGCAGCGCGCGCAGCACGATCAGTCATCACACCTTTGTTGGTGGAGACGATAGACACACCGAGACCGCCACGTACTTTTGGCAGATCTTCGACGGACTTGTACTGACGCAGGCCTGGACGGCTAACGCGCTTGACTTCTTCGATGACCGGACGGCCTTCGAAATATTTCAGCTCGATAGACAGCAGTGGTTTTGTTTCGCTGCTGATCTGATAACCCGCGATGTAACCTTCGTCCTTCAGGACTTTAGCTACAGCCACCTTCAACGTGGAAGAAGGCATGCTTACGACGGACTTTTCAGCCATCTGGGCATTACGGATTCGAGTTAGCATGTCCGCTAACGGGTCCTGCATACTCATGGGCTAGACGCTCCTAATACAGAAAAATTAGCCTTGCGGCTACTACTTGTCGCCGAGAAATTCCGGGCATAAAAAACACGGGCTCAGGCGAGCCGGTCATTCTAGACATACCCCAGAAATGAATCAAGCCCCAAAAGGGGCTTGATTCATGTTCAAGGCCACCGATGGTCAGGTTCTTGCGAACCCGACCATCGAGACTTTGACAGCAATTACCAGCTGGCTTTAACCAGACCTGGAACGTCACCACGCATTGCAGCTTCACGCAGCTTGTTACGGCCCAGGCCGAACTTGCGGTAAACGCCGTGCGGACGACCAGTCAGGCGGCAGCGGTTACGCATGCGCGAAGCGCTTGCGTCACGTGGCTGCTTCTGCAGAGCTACGGTAGCTTCCCAACGCGCTTCTGGACTTGCGTTCAGATCAACGATGATAGCTTTCAGCGCTGCACGCTTGGTGGCGTACTTGGCAACGGTGAGCTGACGCTTCAGCTCACGGTTTTTCATGCTCTTCTTGGCCATTTTCCTACTCCAATCAGTTGCGGAACGGGAATTTGAAAGCACGCAGCAGAGCGCGGCCTTCATCATCGTTCTTGGCAGTGGTGGTCAGGGTAATGTCCAGACCGCGGAGAGCATCGATCTTGTCGTAATCGATTTCCGGGAAAATGATCTGCTCTTTCACGCCCATGCTGTAGTTGCCACGACCATCGAAGGACTTGGCATTCAGGCCGCGGAAGTCGCGAACCCGAGGCAGGGAGATCGACAGCAGACGATCCAGGAACTCGTACATACGCTCACGGCGCAGGGTCACTTTGACGCCGATCGGCCAACCTTCACGGACTTTAAAGCCAGCGATGGATTTGCGAGCGTAGGTCACAACGACTTTCTGGCCGGTGATCTTTTCCAGGTCAGCAACAGCGTGCTCGATGACTTTTTTGTCGCCGATCGCTTCGCCCAGACCCATGTTCAGGGTGATTTTGGTAACGCGCGGAACTTCCATCACGTTCGAAAGCTTAAGTTCTTCCTTAAGTTTCGGAGCGATTTCCTTCCGGTAAATCTCTTTTAGTCGTGCCATGGTCTTCTACCTAGCAGTGTTCAAGCATCAACCGCTTTTTGGGTCGACTTGAAGACACGAATTTTTTTACCGTCTTCTACTTTGAAACCAACGCGGTCAGCCTTGTTGGTTTCGCCGTTGAAGATGGCGACGTTAGAAGCGTGCAGTGGCGCTTCTTTCTCGACGATACCGCCCTGTACGCCCGACATCGGGTTAGGCTTGGTATGACGCTTGACCAGGTTCAGACCACCAACAACCAGACGGTTGTCAGCAAGAACCTTCAGCACCTTACCGCGCTTACCTTTGTCTTTGCCGGCGATCACGATGATCTCGTCGTCACGACGAATCTTTTGCATGTCGGATCTCCTTACAGCACTTCTGGGGCGAGCGAGACGATCTTCATGAACTTCTCAGTACGAAGTTCACGGGTCACTGGCCCAAAGATACGGGTGCCGATCGGCTCTTGCTTGTTGTTCAGAAGAACAGCAGCGTTGCCATCAAAGCGGATAATGGAGCCATCAGCACGACGTACGCCGTGACGAGTGCGGACTACAACAGCAGTCATCACTTGGCCTTTTTTCACCTTACCGCGAGGAATTGCTTCCTTCACGGTAACTTTGATGATGTCACCGATACCAGCGTAACGACGATGGGAGCCACCCAGCACCTTGATGCACATAACGCGGCGAGCGCCGCTGTTATCGGCCACATCGAGCATGGATTGAGTCTGAATCATATAATTTCTCCGACCCCTAGCCCTTAGACTTCCACAGCGCGTTCGAGAACATCAACCAGCGCCCAAGACTTGGTCTTGGCCATCGGACGAGTTTCACGAATAGTGACTTTGTCGCCGATGTGGCACTGATTGGTTTCGTCGTGCGCGTGCAGCTTAGTCGAACGCTTAACGTATTTACCGT
Source organism: Pseudomonas sp. GW822-FHT03F08 (assembly GCF_058801265.1). NCBI lineage: Bacteria > Pseudomonadati > Pseudomonadota > Gammaproteobacteria > Pseudomonadales > Pseudomonadaceae > Pseudomonas > Pseudomonas sp. GW822-FHT03F08. Next base: position 241,489 of record NZ_JBXANC010000010.1, read on the forward strand.
AGATCGGGTGCTTAACGCGACGCTCGATCAGAACGGTGATGGTTTTGTCCATCTTGTCGCTGACAACACGGCCAGTCAGCGTACGGACAGTTTTTTCGGCTTCAGCCATGATCACTTACCTGCCTGCTGGTTGAGCACAGTCTTCACGCGAGCGATGTCACGCTTAACTTGCGAGAGCAGATGAGACTGCCCCAACTGGCCAGTTGCTTTCTGCATACGCAGATTGAACTGGTCGCGCAGCAAGCCGAGCAGTTGCTCGTTCAGCTGCTGTGCGGATTTTTCACGAAGTTCATTCGCTTTCATCACATCACCGTCCGTTTAACAAAGGAGGTGGCGAGCGGCAGCTTTGCAGCAGCCAGGGCGAAAGCCTCACGCGCCAGCTCTTCAGAAACACCCTCGATTTCATACAGGACTTTGCCTGGCTGAATCTGGGCAACCCAGTACTCCACGTTACCCTTACCTTTACCCATACGAACCTCGAGAGGTTTCTTGGAGATCGGCTTGTCCGGGAATACACGGATCCAGATCTTGCCGCCACGTTTTACGTGACGGGTCAGAGCACGACGCGCTGACTCGATCTGACGAGCGGTGAGACGACCACGAGCTACAGACTTCAGCGCGAACTCGCCGAAGCTGACTTTGCTACCGCGCAGTGCCAGACCACGGTTGTGGCCGGTCATCTGCTTGCGGAACTTCGTACGCTTTGGTTGCAACATTTGGCGTACCCCTTACTTAGCAGCTTTTTTACGAGGCGCTGGTGCTTGTGGTTTCAGTTCTTCTTGGCGACCACCAATTACTTCGCCCTTGAAGATCCAAACCTTTACACCGATCACACCGTAAGTGGTGTGAGCTTCGTAGTTGGCATAGTCGATGTCGGCACGCAGGGTGTGCAGTGGCACACGACCTTCGCGATACCATTCAGTACGTGCGATTTCAGCACCGCCGAGACGACCGCTCACTTGGATTTTGATGCCTTTGGCACCAATGCGCATGGCGTTTTGTACAGCGCGCTTCATAGCGCGACGGAACATTACGCGACGCTCCAGCTGCTGAGCTACGCTCTGCGCAACCAGCATACCGTCGAGTTCCGGCTTGCGGATCTCTTCGATATTGATGTGCACAGGCACACCCATTTGCTTGGTCAGGTCCTGACGCAGTTTCTCAACATCTTCACCTTTCTTCCCGATAACGATACCTGGACGAGCGGTGTGGATGGTGATGCGTGCAGTTTGGGCCGGACGATGGATATCGATACGGCTTACGGACGCGCTTTTTAGTTTGTCTTGGAGGTATTCACGCACCTTCAGATCAGCGAACAAGTAGTCCGCATAAGTCCGACCGTCTGCGTACCAGACGGAGGTGTGCTCCTTGACGATTCCCAGGCGAATGCCAATGGGATGTACTTTCTGACCCATCTCTTCGACTCCGTTACTTGTCAGCAACCTTGACAGTGATATGGCAAGACCGCTTGACGATGCGATCAGCACGGCCTTTGGCACGTGGCATGATGCGCTTCAGCGAACGCCCTTCGTTGACGAAAACGGTGCTGACCTTCAGGTCATCAACGTCTGCGCCTTCGTTATGCTCGGCGTTGGCTACGGCCGACTCCAGCACTTTTTTCATGATCTCGGCGGCTTTCTTACTGCTGAAAGCCAACAGGTTGAGCGCTTCGCCCACCTTCTTCCCGCGGATCTGGTCGGCGACCAAGCGGGCTTTCTGGGCGGAGATTCGAGCGCCCGACAACTTAGCGGCTACTTCCATTTCCTTACCCCTTAACGCTTGGCTTTCTTGTCTGCCACGTGCCCGCGATAGTTGCGGGTACCGGCGAACTCGCCCAGTTTGTGGCCGACCATGTCTTCGTTAACGAGAACTGGGACGTGCTGACGACCGTTGTGTACTGCGATGGTCAGACCGACCATTTGTGGCAGGATCATCGAACGACGCGACCAAGTCTTAATTGGTTTGCGATCGTTCTTTTCCGCCGCCACTTCGATCTTCTTCAGTAGGTGAAGATCAATAAAAGGACCTTTTTTCAGAGAACGTGGCACTGTCGTATCCCTCTATTTACTTGCGACGACGGACGATCATTTTGTCGGTACGCTTATTACCACGAGTCTTCGCGCCCTTAGTCGGGAAGCCCCATGGCGATACCGGATGACGACCACCAGAGGTACGACCTTCACCACCACCATGTGGGTGGTCAACCGGGTTCATGGCAACACCACGAACGGTTGGGCGAACGCCACGCCAGCGCTTGGCACCAGCTTTACCCAGCGAACGCAGGCTGTGCTCGGAGTTCGAGACTTCGCCCAGGGTCGCACGGCATTCAGCCAGTACTTTACGCATTTCACCGGAACGCAGACGCAGGGTCACGTAAACGCCTTCACGAGCGATCAGCTGAGCCGAAGCACCAGCGGAACGAGCGATTTGTGCGCCTTTACCTGGCTTCAGTTCGATGCCGTGTACGGTGCTACCAACTGGAATGTTGCGCAGTTGCAGAGCGTTGCCCGGCTTGATCGGTGCCAGAGCACCTGCGATCAGCTGGTCGCCAGCGCTCACGCCTTTAGGGGCGATGATGTAGCGACGCTCGCCATCTGCGTACAGCAGCAGAGCGATGTGAGCAGTACGGTTTGGATCGTATTCGATACGCTCGACAGTGGCAGCGATGCCATCTTTGTCGTTGCGACGGAAGTCGACCAGACGATAATGCTGCTTATGACCACCACCGATGTGACGAGTGGTAATACGGCCATTGTTGTTACGACCACCAGACTTCGATTTTTTCTCGAGCAGCGGTGCGTGAGGAGCGCCTTTATGCAGCTCCTGGTTGACCACCTTGACCACAAAACGGCGGCCAGGGGAAGTCGGTTTGCATTTAACGATTGCCATGATGCACCCCTTCCTTACTCAGCACTGCTGCTGAAATCGAGATCTTGGCCTGGCTGAAGGGAGATAACTGCCTTCTTCCAGTCATTACGCTTGCCCAGACCGCGAGCGGTGCGCTTGCTCTTACCCAGAACATTCAGGGTAGTAACACGCTCAACTTTCACGCTGAACAGGCTTTCGACGGCCTTCTTGATTTCCAGCTTGGTTGCGTCAGTAGCAACCTTGAAAACGAACTGGCCTTTCTTGTCTGCCAGAACCGTAGCCTTCTCGGAAACGTGCGGGCCAAGCAGAACTTTAAATACGCGTTCCTGGTTCATCCCAGCAGCTCCTCGAATTTCTTCACGGCCGACACGGTGATCAACACCTTGTCGTATGCGATCAGACTAACTGGATCGGAACCTTGCACGTCACGTACATCTACGTGTGGCAGGTTGCGAGCAGCCAGGTACAGGTTCTGATCAACAGCGTCCGACACGATCAGAACGTCGGTCAGGCTCATGTTGTTCAGTTTGCCCAGCAGGTCTTTGGTTTTCGGAGTTTCAACTGCGAAATCCTGAACCACAACCAGACGATCAGTACGCACCAGCTCAGCAAGGATGGAACGCATTGCTGCGCGGTACATCTTCTTGTTCAGCTTCTGGGAGTGATCTTGTGGACGAGCTGCGAAAGTGGTGCCGCCGCCGCGCCAGATTGGGCTACGGATAGTACCGGCACGAGCACGGCCAGTACCTTTCTGACGCCATGGGCGCTTACCGCCACCACGAACGTCGGAACGGGTCTTTTGCTGCTTGCTACCTTGACGGCCGCCGGCCATGTAGGCCACGACTGCTTGGTGAACCAGCGTCTCGTTGAACTCGCCGCCAAATGTCAGTTCGGAAACTTCGATCGCTTGAGCGTCATTTACATTTAATTGCATGTCAGCTTCCCCTTAACCGCGAGCCTTGGCTGCTGGACGTACAACCAGGTTGCCGCCAGTAGCGCCAGGAACAGCACCCTTGACCAACAACAGATTGCGTTCAGCGTCCACGCGCACTACTTCCAGGGACTGCACGGTCACGCGCTCAGCGCCCATATGACCGGACATTTTTTTGCCCTTGAATACACGACCAGGAGTCTGGCACTGGCCGATAGAGCCTGGGACGCGGTGGGATACGGAGTTACCGTGGGTGTTATCTTGCCCGCGGAAATTCCAACGCTTGATCGTACCCTGGAAGCCTTTACCTTTGGACTGACCGGTTACATCAACCAGTTGACCAGCGGCGAAGATTTCAGCGTTGATCAGATCGCCGGCCTGGTACTCGCCTTCTTCAAGGCGGAATTCCATTACGGTACGACCAGCGGCAACGTTCGCTTTAGCGAAGTGGCCAGCCTGAGCAGCTGTTACACGGGAAGCACGACGCTCGCCGACAGTGACTTGCACTGCACGATAGCCATCGGTTTCTTCAGTTTTGAACTGGGTGACGCGATTCGGCTCGATCTCAATGACCGTGACCGGAATGGAGACACCTTCTTCGGTGAAAATACGGGTCATACCCGCTTTACGACCGACTACACCAATAGTCATGTTGTAAACCTCATGAGTGTACGGGGCTTTCACCCGCTATGGCCGCCCATTTCAGAGCGTTACACGACTAAGACCGAGTCTTAGCCGAGGCTGATCTGCACTTCCACACCGGCCGCAAGATCAAGCTTCATAAGTGCATCAACGGTTTTATCCGTTGGCTGGACGATGTCCAGAACGCGCTTATGAGTGCGGATTTCGTACTGGTCACGCGCGTCTTTGTTGACGTGCGGGGAAACCAGAACGGTAAACCGCTCTTTACGGGTAGGCAGTGGAATTGGACCACGCACTTGAGCACCAGTACGTTTCGCGGTTTCCACGATTTCCTGGGTTGATTGGTCGATCAGGCGATGGTCAAAAGCCTTCAACCTGATACGGATTTGCTGATTTTGCATTGGATTTCAGACTCCGGCTGCTATTCCCACCGGGCGCAATACGCCCGTTAAAAGGAGGCGCAATTCTATAGACGCCCCAGATAGGTGTCAACCCAATAAAAAAGCCCCCGCTAAGCGGGGGCTTTTTCAACTCATCAAAGCTATCTCAAAAAAGAGATTACTCGATGATTTTGGCTACGACGCCAGCGCCGACGGTACGACCGCCTTCACGGATAGCGAAACGCAGACCGTCTTCCATCGCGATGGTTTTGATCAGGGTAACAGTCATCTGAATGTTGTCACCTGGCATTACCATTTCAACGCCTTCTGGCAGCTCGCAGTTACCAGTCACGTCAGTAGTACGGAAGTAGAACTGTGGACGGTAGCCTTTGAAGAACGGAGTGTGACGACCGCCTTCTTCCTTGCTCAGAACGTAAACTTCTGCGGTGAACTTGGTGTGCGGCTTAACCGAACCCGGCTTAACCAGAACCTGACCACGCTCAACGTCGTCACGCTTGGTGCCACGCAGCAGAACGCCGCAGTTCTCGCCAGCACGACCTTCGTCCAGCAGCTTGCGGAACATCTCAACACCGGTGCAGGTGGTGGTGGTGGTGTCACGCAGACCAACGATTTCCAGAGCGTCTTGAACGCGAACGATACCGCGCTCGATACGACCAGTCACAACAGTACCGCGACCCGAGATCGAGAATACGTCTTCGATTGGCATCAGGAATGGCTTGTCGATCATACGAACTGGCTCAGGGATGTAGGTATCCAGAGTTTCAACCAGTTTACGAACGGCAGTGGTGCCCATTTCGTTGTCGTCTTTGCCTTCCAGCGCCATACGAGCCGAACCGATGATGATCGGAGTGTCGTCGCCTGGGAAGTCGTAGGTCGACAGCAGGTCACGAACTTCCATCTCAACCAGTTCCAGCAGCTCAGCGTCGTCTACCAGGTCAGCCTTGTTCAGGAAAACCACGATGTACGGAACGCCTACCTGACGGGACAGCAGGATGTGCTCACGGGTTTGTGGCATCGGACCATCAGCGGCCGAGCAAACCAGGATCGCGCCGTCCATCTGGGCAGCACCAGTGATCATGTTCTTCACGTAGTCAGCGTGACCTGGGCAGTCAACGTGAGCATAGTGACGAATAGTCGAGTTGTACTCAACGTGCGCGGTGTTGATGGTGATACCACGAGCTTTTTCTTCTGGAGCGCTGTCGATCTTGTCGAATTCAACTACGGCCGAACCGAAAACTTCGGAGCAGACGCGAGTCAGAGCAGCGGTCAGAGTGGTTTTACCGTGGTCAACGTGACCGATGGTGCCAACGTTTACGTGCGGTAGGGAACGATCAAATTTTTCTTTAGCCACGACAATTAACTCCTAGCCTAAAGGGGCTGAATCAGCCTTGTTTTTTGGTAACGGATTCGACGATGTGCGACGGAGCCGTATCGTATTTTTTGAATTCCATAGAGTAGCTTGCGCGACCCTGGGACATGGAACGGACGTCGGTCGCATAACCGAACATCTCACCCAGTGGAACCTCGGCACGGATAACCTTGCCGGACACTGTGTCTTCCATACCCTGGATCATGCCGCGACGACGGTTAAGGTCGCCCATCACATCACCCATATAGTCTTCAGGCGTAACAACCTCTACCGCCATGATCGGCTCAAGCAGCTCACCACCGCCCTTCTGGGCCAGTTGCTTGGTCGCCATGGAAGCAGCCACTTTAAACGCCATCTCGTTGGAGTCGACGTCGTGGTAAGAACCATCGAACACGGTAGCCTTCAGGCCGATCAGCGGATAGCCGGCAACAACGCCGTTCTTCATCTGCTCTTCGATACCCTTCTGGATAGCCGGGATGTATTCCTTAGGAACCACACCACCTACTACTTCGTTCACGAATTGCAGACCTTCCTGACCTTCGTCAGCAGGAGCAAAACGGATCCAGCAGTGACCGAACTGACCACGACCACCGGATTGACGAACGAACTTGCCTTCGATTTCGCAGTTCTTCGTGATGCGCTCACGGTACGAAACTTGAGGCTTGCCGATGTTGGCTTCGACGTTGAACTCACGGCGCATCCGGTCAACCAGGATGTCCAGGTGCAGCTCGCCCATGCCGGAGATGATCGTTTGACCAGTCTCTTCATCAGTTTTAACGCGGAAAGACGGGTCTTCCTGAGCAAGCTTGCCCAGAGCGATACCCATTTTTTCCTGGTCATCCTTGGTCTTAGGCTCTACGGCAACCGAAATAACCGGCTCCGGGAAGTCCATGCGAACCAGGATGATTGGCTTGTCAGCGTTGCAGAGGGTTTCACCAGTGGTGACGTCCTTCATGCCGATCAGGGCCGCGATGTCGCCAGCGCGTACTTCCTTGATCTCTTCACGGGCGTTTGCGTGCATTTGCACCATACGACCCACGCGCTCTTTCTTGCCTTTAACCGAGTTGATCACGCCGTCGCCGGAGTTCAACACGCCCGAGTAAACACGGACGAAGGTCAAGGTACCCACGAATGGGTCGGTAGCGATCTTGAACGCCAGGGCCGCGAACGGCTCGTCGTCGCTTGCGTGACGCTCCATTTCCTCTTCCTCGTTATCAGGGTTGGAACCCTTGATAGCAGGAATGTCGGTCGGAGCAGGCAGGAAGTCGATAACGGCGTCGAGAACCAGGGGAACACCCTTGTTCTTGAAGGAAGAACCGCAAACAGCCAGAACGATTTCGCCGGCGATAGTACGTGCACGCAGAGCAGCCTTGATCTCTTCGATCGACAGCTCTTCGCCTTCCAGGTACTTGTTCATCAGGTCTTCGTTGGCTTCGGCAGCAGCCTCAACCATGTTGTTGCGCCACTCAGCAGCCAGCTCAGCCATGTCCGCAGGAATTTCCTTGCGAACCGGAACCATACCCTTGTCAGAGTCGTTCCAGTAAACGGCTTGCATGTTGATCAGGTCGATCTGGCCCTGGAAGTTGTCTTCCGAACCGATAGCCAGCTGGATCGGCACCGGAGTGTGACCCAGACGCTGTTTGATCTGACCGATCACGCGCAGGAAGTTGGCACCAGCACGGTCCATCTTGTTTACGTAAACAAGACGTGGAACGCCGTATTTGTTGGCCTGACGCCATACGGTTTCCGACTGAGGCTCAACACCCGAAGTACCGCAGAACACAACGACAGCGCCGTCGAGTACGCGCAGGGAACGTTCTACTTCAATGGTGAAGTCTACGTGGCCCGGGGTATCGATTACGTTGAAGCGATGCTCGTGAGCGTACTGCTTCTCGGAACCTTTCCAGAAGGCGGTAATGGCAGCAGAAGTAATGGTAATACCACGCTCCTGCTCCTGAACCATCCAGTCTGTGGTCGCGGCGCCGTCATGCACCTCGCCCATTTTGTGACTTTTGCCAGTGTAAAAAAGGACGCGCTCGGTGGTGGTGGTTTTACCAGCATCCACGTGAGCGACGATACCGATGTTACGGTAGCGACTAATCGGAGTAGTACGAGCCATAAAGCCCTCGCAAAATTAGTGAAGCTAAAATTAGAAGCGGTAGTGCGAGAAAGCTTTGTTAGCTTCGGCCATACGGTGCACGTCTTCACGCTTCTTAACAGCAGCACCTTTACCTTCAGCAGCATCCAGCAGCTCGCCAGCCAAGCGCAGAGCCATAGACTTCTCGCCGCGCTTACGGGCGAAGTCTACCAACCAGCGCATTGCCAGAGCGTTACGACGGGACGGACGAACTTCGACCGGAACCTGGTAAGTAGCACCACCAACGCGGCGCGACTTCACTTCGACCAGCGGAGCGATGGCGTCGAGTGCTTTTTCGAAGAGTTCCAGGGGATCGGTGCCAGCCTTACGGGTCGCAACGGTTTCCAGGGCACCATAAACGATACGCTCGGCAACGGCTTTCTTGCCGCTTTCCATAACGTGGTTCATGAATTTGGCGAGGATTTGGCTTCCGTATTTCGGATCGTCCAGAATCTCACGCTTTGCTGCTACGCGACGTCTTGGCATTGATAAGCCCTCAAACGGTCTTCAGGTTAGCTCGGGACAGATCCAGAGGATGCGCGCCCGACCTTACTCTTATCGACTCAATAAAATGAAAATCTGCAAAACGGCCGATTACTTCGGACGCTTGGTACCGTACTTCGAACGACCTTGGTTACGACCTTTAACACCGGAAGTATCCAGGGAGCCGCGAACGGTGTGGTAACGAACACCTGGCAAGTCTTTTACACGACCGCCGCGGATCAGTACCACGCTGTGCTCTTGCAGGTTGTGGCCTTCACCACCGATGTACGAGGAAACCTCGAAACCGTTGGTCAGACGCACACGGCATACTTTACGCAGTGCCGAGTTAGGTTTTTTCGGCGTAGTGGTGTACACACGGGTGCACACGCCACGACGTTGCGGGCAGTTCTGCAGCGCAGGTACGTCGGATTTCTCGACGATACGCTTACGCGGCTGACGTACCAGCTGGTTGATAGTTGCCATCTACTAGCTCCACTGTTGTCTTGCGACGCTATTGTCTTGCAAGAAAAGCAAAATGGCAGGAACGAATTCCCGCCAAATTTAGGGGATCAAGAGTCTAAAGAGGATCTTGTCCCCAGTCAAGGCAAGGCCCCGACCTCCCCGCTCGTCGAACCTCGACAAATTGTCTCGATTCGATGAACGGTTCGATCAGGGCCTTAGCTCATTTTTCGCAGAACTCAGTTACCGCTCGAGTTCAGCGCTTCGGTCAGTGCAGCTTCCACTTCACTGGCGCTTACGCGCAACGGTTTGTCTGCATCACGGCGACGTTTACGCTCGCTGTGATAAGCCAGACCGGTACCAGCCGGGATCAGACGACCCACGACCACGTTTTCTTTCAGGCCGCGCAGGTAATCGCGCTTGCCGGTTACGGCCGCTTCGGTCAGTACGCGGGTGGTTTCCTGGAAGGAAGCCGCGGAGATGAACGATTCGGTCGACAACGACGCCTTGGTGATACCCAGCAGAACGCGGGTGAACTTGGAGACAAATTTGTCTTCCGCGTTCAGACGCTCGTTCTCTACCAGTACGTGAGTCAGTTCCATCTGGTCGCCCTTGATGAAGCTGGAGTCGCCGGACTCGGAGATCTCAACTTTACGCAGCATCTGACGCAGGATGGTCTCGATGTGCTTGTCGTTGATCTTCACGCCTTGCAGACGGTAAACGTCCTGGATCTCGTTAACGATGTACTTGGCCAGCGCGCTCACACCCAGCAGACGCAGGATGTCGTGCGGATCGCTCGGGCCGTCGGAGATAACTTCGCCGCGGTTTACCTGTTCGCCTTCGAACACGTTCAGGTGACGCCACTTCGGAATCAGCTCTTCATACGGATCGCTACCGTCGTTCGGAGTGATGACCAGACGGCGCTTGCCCTTGGTCTCTTTACCGAACGCGATGGTGCCGCTGACTTCAGCCAGAATCGACGCTTCTTTCGGACGACGGGCTTCGAACAGGTCGGCAACACGCGGCAGACCACCGGTGATGTCACGGGTTTTCGAAGTTTCTTGCGGGATACGAGCGATAACGTCACCGATCGCAATCTTCGCACCGTCCGCAACACCGACCAGGGCGTTGGCTGGCAGGAAGTACTGAGCGATAACGTCAGTGCCTGGCAGCAACAGATCCTTGCCGTTGTCATCGACCATCTTCACCGCAGGACGGATGTCCTTGCCGGCAGCCGGACGGTCTTTGGCATCGAGTACTTCAATGTTGGTCATACCGGTCAATTCGTCAGTCTGACGCTTGATCGTGATGCCTTCTTCCATGCCCACGTAGGTCACGGTACCTTTCATTTCGGTAACGATCGGGTGAGTGTGCGGATCCCACTTGGCCACGATTGCGCCAGCGTCGACCTTGTCACCTTCTTTAACCGAAATCACAGCACCGTACGGCAGCTTGTAACGCTCGCGCTCACGACCGAAGTCATCAGCGATTGCCAGCTCACCGGAACGGGACACAGCAACCAGGTTGCCATCCACACGCTCAACGTGTTTCAGGTTGTGCAGACGGACGGTACCGCCATTCTTCACCTGAACGCTGTCGGCTGCGGAAGTACGGCTTGCCGCACCACCGATGTGGAACGTACGCATCGTCAGCTGGGTACCCGGCTCACCGATGGACTGGGCAGCGATAACGCCGACCGCTTCACCGATGTTCACCTGGTGACCACGAGCCAGATCACGGCCGTAGCACTTGGCGCAAATGCCATAGCGGGTTTCGCAGCTGATCGGCGAACGCACGATCACTTCATCGATGCTGTTCAGCTCGATGAACTCGACCCACTTCTCGTCTACCAGGGTGCCAGCAGGAACGATGACGTCCTCGGTACCCGGCTTGAATACGTCACGGGCGATAACACGACCCAATACGCGCTCACCCAACGGCTCTACAACGTCACCGCCTTCAATGTGCGGAGTCATCAGCAGACCGTGTTCGGTGCCGCAATCGATCTCGGTTACAACCAGATCCTGCGCAACGTCTACCAGACGACGAGTCAGGTAACCCGAGTTCGCAGTTTTCAACGCGGTATCCGCCAGACCTTTACGAGCACCGTGAGTGGAGATGAAGTACTGAAGTACGCTCAAACCTTCACGGAAGTTCGCAGTAATCGGCGTTTCAATGATGGAGCCGTCCGGCTTGGCCATCAGACCACGCATACCGGCCAGCTGACGGATCTGTGCTGCGGAACCCCGCGCACCCGAGTCAGCCATCATGTACATCGAGTTGAACGACTCTTGATCGACTTCGACGCCGTGACGGTCGATGACTTTCTCTTTCGAGAGGTTGGCCATCATCGCCTTGGAGACTTCGTCGTTCGCTTTCGACCAAAGGTCGATCACTTTGTTGTACTTCTCGCCCTGGGTTACCAGGCCGGAGGCGTACTGGCTCTCGATCTCTTTCACTTCGTCGGTGGCTGCACCGATGATGCGGGCTTTTTCATCCGGGATAACGAAGTCGTTAACACCGATGGAAACGCCGGAAATGGTCGAGTAGGCAAAACCGGTGTACATCAACTGGTCAGCGAAGATCACGGTCTCTTTCAGACCAACCACGCGGTAGCACTGGTTGATCAGCTTGGAGATCGCCTTTTTCTTCATCGGCAGGTTGACGACGTCGAACGACAGACCTTTTGGCACAACCTGGAACAGCAGCGCACGGCCGACAGTGGTGTCGACGATACGGGTACCGCTCACGCTGTTGCCGTCACGATCGTTCACGGTTTCGTTGATACGAACCTTGATCTTGGCGTGCAGTGCGGCTTCGCCGGCACGGAACACACGGTCAACTTCCTGCAGATCCGCGAACACACGACCTTCGCCCTTGGCGTTGATCGCTTCACGGGTCATGTAGTACAGACCCAATACAACGTCCTGCGACGGAACGATGATTGGCTCACCGTTGGCTGGCGACAGAATGTTGTTGGTCGACATCATCAACGCACGCGCTTCCAGCTGGGCTTCCAGCGTCAGCGGTACGTGCACGGCCATTTGGTCGCCGTCGAAGTCGGCGTTGTACGCGGCGCAGACCAGAGGGTGCAGCTGGATAGCCTTACCTTCGATCAGTACCGGTTCAAACGCCTGGATACCCAGACGGTGAAGGGTCGGTGCACGGTTGAGAAGAACCGGGTGTTCGCGAATCACTTCAGCGAGAACGTCCCAAACTTCCGGCAGCTCGCGCTCGACCATTTTCTTGGCCGCTTTGATGGTGGTAGCGAGACCACGCATTTCCAGCTTGCCGAAAATGAACGGTTTGAACAGCTCGAGAGCCATCTTCTTCGGCAGACCGCACTGGTGCAGACGCAGGGTCGGACCTACGGTAATTACCGAACGACCGGAGTAGTCAACACGCTTACCGAGCAAGTTCTGACGGAAACGACCTTGCTTACCCTTGATCATGTCAGCCAGGGATTTCAGAGGACGCTTGTTGGAACCTGTGATAGCGCGGCCACGACGACCGTTGTCGAGCAGTGCGTCGACAGCTTCCTGCAACATACGCTTTTCGTTGCGCACGATGATGTCCGGAGCGGACAGATCCAGCAGGCGCTTCAAACGGTTGTTACGGTTGATCACTCGACGATACAGATCGTTGAGGTCGGAAGTCGCGAAACGACCGCCATCCAGTGGAACCAGTGGACGCAGATCTGGCGGCAGAACCGGCAGAACGGTCAGCACCATCCACTCTGGCAGGTTGCCGGAGCCCTGGAAGGCTTCCATCAACTTCAGACGCTTGGACAGCTTCTTGATCTTGGTTTCGGAGTTGGTTTGCGGAATTTCTTCACGCAGACGGCCAATCTCGTGTTCCAGATCGATGGCGTGCAGCAGTTCACGGACAGCTTCAGCACCCATGCGGGCGTCGAAGTCATCACCGAACTCTTCCAGCGCTTCGAAGTACTGCTCGTCGTTCAGCAGCTGACCTTTTTCAAGAGTGGTCATGCCCGGGTCGATAACGACATAGCTCTCGAAGTAGAGAACGCGTTCGATATCACGCAGGGTCATGTCCATCAGCAGGCCGATACGGGACGGCAGCGATTTCAGGAACCAGATGTGGGCAACCGGCGAAGCCAGTTCGATGTGCGCCATGCGCTCACGACGAACCTTGGCCAGTGCAACTTCAACGCCGCACTTCTCGCAGATCACACCACGGTGCTTCAAGCGCTTGTACTTACCGCACAGGCACTCGTAATCCTTTACCGGGCCAAAGATCTTGGCGCAGAACAGACCGTCACGCTCAGGTTTGAACGTACGGTAGTTGATGGTTTCCGGCTTTTTAACTTCACCGAACGACCACGAGCGGATCATCTCAGGCGAGGCCAATCCGATACGGATGGCGTCGAACTCTTCGACTTGACCCTGGTTTTTCAGCAAATTCAGTAGGTCTTTCAAGGCCTTTCCTCCTGGCGGAGCAGAGAGCGGGCAATCCTGCCCCGCTCTCGATCGCGTCACGTGTTATTCGGTTTCCAGATCGATATCGATGCCGAGGGAACGAATTTCCTTGATCAACACGTTGAAGGACTCGGGCATGCCCGGCTCCATACGGTGATCGCCGTCCACGATGTTTTTGTACATCTTGGTCCGGCCGTTCACATCGTCCGACTTCACTGTGAGCATTTCTTGCAGAGTGTAAGCAGCACCGTATGCTTCCAGTGCCCAGACCTCCATCTCCCCGAAACGCTGACCACCGAACTGAGCCTTACCACCCAGCGGCTGCTGGGTAACCAGGCTGTACGAACCGGTAGAACGCGCGTGCATCTTGTCGTCTACCAAGTGGTTCAGCTTCAGCATGTACATGTAGCCAACGGTAACTGGACGCTCGAACTTGTTGCCGGTACGGCCGTCGGTCAGCTGCATCTGGCCGCTTTCTGGCAGGTCCGCCAGTTTCAGCATGGCCTTGATTTCGCTTTCCTTGGCACCGTCGAACACTGGAGTGGCCATTGGAACACCGCCACGCAGGTTCTTCGCCAGATCCAGGATTTCCTGATCGGAGAAGCTGTCCAGATCTTCGTTACGACCGCCGATCTGGTTGTAGATCTCGTCCAGGAAGGTACGCAGTTCAGCGACTTTACGCTGCTCTTCGACCATCCGGTTGATCTTCTCGCCCAGACCTTTGGCCGCGAGGCCCAGGTGGGTTTCAAGGATCTGACCAACGTTCATACGCGAAGGTACGCCCAGCGGGTTGAGGACCACGTCGACCGGGGTGCCATTGGCATCGTGCGGCATGTCTTCAACCGGCATGATCACGGAGACCACACCCTTGTTACCGTGACGACCGGCCATCTTGTCGCCCGGCTGGATGCGACGACGGATTGCCAGGTAAACCTTGACGATCTTCAGCACGCCTGGAGCCAGGTCATCGCCCTGCTGCAGTTTGCGCTTCTTGTCTTCGAACTTGTCGTCCAGCAGACGGCGACGATCAACGATGTAGGCCTGAGCCTTCTCGAGCTGCTCGTTCAGAGCATCTTCAGCCATGCGCAGTTTGAACCACTGACCATGCTCAAGACCGTCGAGTACTTCGTCGGTGATGTCCTGACCTTTCTTCAGGCCCGCGCCGCCTTCAGCCTTGTGGCCTACCAGAGCGGAACGCAGACGTTCGAAGGTCGCGCCTTCAACGATGCGGAACTCTTCGTTCAGATCCTTGCGGATCTCGTCCAGCTGGGTCTTCTCGATCGACAGGGCACGAGCATCACGCTCAACGCCGTCACGAGTGAAGACCTGCACGTCGATGACAGTACCTTTGGTACCGGTAGGTACACGCAGGGAAGTGTCTTTAACGTCGCTGGCTTTTTCACCGAAGATCGCACGCAGCAGTTTTTCTTCCGGAGTCAGTTGGGTCTCGCCTTTCGGAGTGACCTTACCTACCAGGATGTCGCCTGCGCCAACTTCAGCACCTACGTAAACGATACCGGCTTCGTCCAGTTTGTTCAGTGCAGCTTCACCCACGTTCGGGATGTCCGCAGTGATTTCCTCTGGGCCAAGCTTGGTGTCACGAGCCACGCAGGTCAGTTCCTGGATGTGGATCGTGGTGAAGCGGTCTTCCTGAACCACACGCTCGGACAGGCAGATGGAGTCTTCGAAGTTGAAGCCGTTCCATGCCATGAACGCGATGCGCATGTTCTGACCCAGTGCCAGTTCACCCATATCGGTGGACGGGCCGTCGGCCATGATGTCGCTACGTTGAACGCGATCACCTTTGCTCACCAGCGGACGCTGGTTGATGCAGGTGTTCTGGTTCGAGCGGGTGTACTTGGTCAGGTTGTAGATGTCGACACCAGCTTCGCCGGTTTCAACTTCGTCATCGGCAACGCGAACCACGATACGGCTGGCATCAACGGAGTCGATCACGCCGCCACGACGAGCCACGACGCAAACGCCGGAGTCGCGAGCCACGTTACGCTCCATGCCGGTACCTACCAGCGGCTTGTCAGCGCGCAGGGTTGGTACAGCTTGACGCTGCATGTTCGAACCCATCAACGCGCGGTTGGCGTCGTCGTGCTCGAGGAACGGAATCAGCGACGCTGCAACCGAAACTACCTGCTTCGGCGAAACGTCCATCAAGGTGACTTCTTCAGGCGCCTTGACGGTGAATTCGTTCAGGTGACGTACGGCTACCAGTTCGTCGATCAGGACTTTCTGGTCGTTCATGGTCGCCGAAGCCTGCGCGATCACGTGATCGGCTTCTTCAATAGCGGACAGGAACACGATCTCGTCGGTAACCACACCCTCTTTCACCACACGGTACGGGCTCTCGAGGAAGCCGTACTGGTTGGTGCGAGCGTAAGCAGCCAGGGAGTTGATCAGACCGATGTTCGGACCTTCCGGCGTTTCAATCGGGCAGACACGACCGTAGTGAGTCGGGTGTACGTCACGAACTTCGAAGCCCGCGCGCTCACGAGTCAGACCGCCAGGGCCGAGTGCAGAAACACGACGCTTGTGGGTAATCTCGGACAGCGGGTTGTTCTGGTCCATGAACTGCGAGAGCTGGCTGGAACCGAAGAACTCCTTCACCGCCGCAGCCACAGGCTTGGCGTTGATCAGGTCTTGCGGCATCAGGCCTTCGCTTTCGGCCATCGACAGACGCTCTTTGACCGCACGCTCAACACGCACCAGGCCAACGCGGAACTGGTTCTCGGCCATTTCGCCTACGCAGCGAACACGACGGTTACCCAGGTGGTCGATGTCGTCGACGATGCCTTTACCGTTACGGATGTCGACCAGAGTCTTCAGTACCGCGACGATGTCTTCCTTGCACAGCACGCCCGAACCTTCGATCTCGGTACGACCGATACGACGGTTGAACTTCATCCGGCCGACCGCAGACAGGTCATAACGCTCAGGGCTGAAGAACAGGTTGTTGAACAGGGTTTCGGCAGCGTCTTTGGTTGGCGGCTCGCCTGGACGCATCATGCGATAGATTTCGACCAGCGCTTCCAATTGGTTGCTGGTGGAGTCGATCTTCAGAGTGTCGGAGACGAACGGACCACAGTCGATGTCGTTGGTGTACAGCGTTTCGATGCGAACGACGCCGGCCTTGGCGATTTTCGCCAGGACTTCAGTCGACAGCTCGGTGTTGCACTCTGCCAGGATTTCGCCGGTAGCCGGATGCACGATGACCTTGGCGGTGGTGCGACCCAGGACGTAGTCCAGAGGCACGTCCAGCTCTTTGATCCCGGCTTTTTCCAGCTGGTTGATGTGACGGGCAGTGATACGACGACCCTGCTCGACAATTACCTTGCCTTTGTCATCCTGGATATCGAGGACAGCAACTTCACCGCGCAGGCGCTGAGGCACCAGCTCCAGGCTCAGGGTCTCGCCCTTAACGTGGAATACGTTGGTGGTGTAGAACGCGTCCAACACTTCTTCGGTGGTATAGCCGAGCGCGCGCAGCAGAACCGAGGCCGGCAGCTTGCGACGACGGTCGATACGTACGAATACGCAGTCCTTCGGGTCGAACTCGAAGTCCAGCCACGAACCGCGGTAAGGAATGATACGCGCGGAGTACAGCAGTTTGCCGGAGCTGTGCGTCTTGCCACGGTCGTGGTCGAAGAACACGCCCGGGGAGCGGTGCAACTGGGAAACGATTACACGCTCGGTACCGTTGATTACGAAGGTACCGTTCTCAGTCATCAGGGGGATTTCACCCATGTAGACTTCTTGCTCTTTGATGTCCTTGATCGCTTTGTTCGACGACTCTTTGTCGAAAATGATCAGGCGCACTTTTACCCGCAAAGGTACGGCGAAAGTTACACCGCGCAATACGCATTCTTTGACATCAAATGCCGGTTCGCCCAGGCGATAACCGACGTACTCCAGCGCAGCATTGCCGGAGTAGCTGATGATCGGGAAAACGGATTTGAAGGCCGCATGCAGGCCCACGTCGCGGAACTGATCTTTAGTCGCTCCCGCTTGCAAGAATTCACGATACGAATCCAGCTGGATGGCCAGGAGGTAAGGCACATCCATGACGTCCGGCAACTTGCTAAAGTCCTTGCGGATACGTTTTTTCTCAGTATATGAGTAAGCCATCAGCGTTCCCCAGCTTGGTCACCTGCTTGTTTGGCCCCTCCCGACGGGAGCAGCCAGAAAATCGTGCAAACCCCATGGTTTGCGCCACCGCATCGGGTGGTTACAGCTCGTTATCAGCACCGACCCAGTCGGCTGCCAATAACGGAAAAAGGCCGGTGGCAAGAGCCACCAGCCATCAGCCTGTCGCTTGACGCTCGGGCTGGAGGAGCAAAGTCGATACTTATTTCAGCTCGACTTTAGCGCCTGCTTCTTCCAGCTTCTTCTTGGCGTCTTCAGCAGCTTCTTTCGAAACGCCTTCAGCTACAACCTGAGGAGCGCCGTCTACTTTCTCTTTGGCTTCTTTCAGGCCCAGACCGGTCAGTTCGCGAACTGCCTTGATCACGTTAACCTTCTTCTCGCCAGCTTCCAGCAGAACAACGTTGAACTCGGTTTGCTCTTCAACAGCAGCAGCAGCTACAGCTGGGCCAGCCGAAGCAGCAGCAGCGGTAACACCGAAGGTTTCTTCCATCGCTTTGATCAGCTCAACGATTTCCACTACGGATTTCTGGCCGATTGCTTCGATGATTTGTTCGTTAGTCAGAGACATGACTCAATTCCTGAATTGGGGGACGGCCTACGCGACCATCGAAATAAACAAAAAACGCGAGAAGCTGACGAGCCTTAGGCTGCAGCAGCTTCTTTCTGGTCGCGAATTGCCGCCAGAGTACGAGCCAATTTGC
Organism: Pseudomonas sp. GW822-FHT03F08; assembly: GCF_058801265.1. NCBI lineage: Bacteria > Pseudomonadati > Pseudomonadota > Gammaproteobacteria > Pseudomonadales > Pseudomonadaceae > Pseudomonas > Pseudomonas sp. GW822-FHT03F08. The sequence continues at coordinate 260,074 of NZ_JBXANC010000010.1, forward strand.
TGGTAGCGCCTTGAATCACGCTCATCAGCTGGGAAATTGCTTCGTCACGGGTCGGCAGAGTTGCCAGAACGTCGATCTGATTAGCTGCGAGGAACTTGCCCTCGAACGCAGCTGCCTTGATCTCGAACTTGTCCTGACCCTTCGAAAACTCTTTGAAAATACGAGCAGCAGCGCCCGGATGTTCGTTCGAGAATGCGATCAGGGTCGGGCCGGTGAACACGTCGTTGAGGACACTGTATTGAGTGTCAGCAACAGCGCGCTTGAGCAGGGTGTTACGTACAACACGTACGTAAACGCCAGCTTCACGAGCCTCTTTACGGAGTCCGGTCATTGCGCCTACTGTTACGCCACGGGCATCAACCACGACAGCGGACAGAGCGACTTTGGCAGCCTCGTTGACTTCAGCGACGATGGCCTTCTTGTCTTCGAGATTAATTGCCACGGGTTTAACTCCTGCTTGTTACCGTTTCACTCGATCGAAACCGAATGTCGTTTTGGTGTCTGATTCGGTAAGGAACCGGGAGCACCATCTGCGTAGGCTTGAGGTTTAAGACTTGCGCCGCCTACGGTCTTGGATAGCCCCCGCCAGGCAGGGACCCCAATCTTTCGATTGGCACGATAACTCGTGCCAATTTTGTCTTACGCGTCCAGCGAGCTCTGGTCGATAACCAGACCTGGGCCCATAGTGGTGCTCAGGGTAACGCGCTTGACGTAGATACCTTTCGAGGAAGCTGGCTTGATACGCTTCAGATCAGCGATCAGGGCTTCAACGTTTTCCTTCAGCTTGACGGCATCGAAGCCGATCTTGCCAACGGAAGTGTGGATGATGCCGTTTTTGTCGGTGCGATAACGAACCTGACCAGCCTTGGCGTTTTTAACCGCGGTGGCTACGTCTGGAGTTACGGTGCCGACTTTCGGGTTAGGCATCAGGCCACGTGGACCGAGGATCTGACCCAGTTGACCTACAACGCGCATGGCATCCGGGGATGCGATCACTACGTCATAGTTCAGGTCGCCGCCTTTCATTTCGGCAGCCAGGTCGTCCATACCTACACGGTCAGCGCCGGCAGCCAGAGCGGCTTCAGCAGCTGGACCCTGGGTGAACACAGCAACGCGAACGGTCTTGCCAGTGCCGTGTGGCAGCACAGTAGCGCTACGAACGACCTGGTCGGATTTACGCGGGTCTACGCCCAGGTTTACAGCAACGTCAAACGACTCGCTGAACTTGACAGTCGACAGCTCGGCCAGCAGTGCAGCGGCGTCTACAAAGTTGTAGGCCTTGCCTGCTTCGATTTTGCCGGCGATAGCCTTTTGACGCTTGGTCAGCTTAGCCATTACACACCCTCCACGTTAAGGCCCATGCTACGAGCAGAACCGGCGATAGTACGCACGGCTGCATCCATATCAGCTGCAGTCAGATCCGCGTTTTTGGTTTTCGCGATTTCTTCCAGCTGAGCACGGGTAACAGTGCCAACCTTAACGGTGTTCGGACGAGCGGAACCGCTGGTCAGACCGGCCGCCTTCTTCAGCAGAACCGAAGCAGGGGTGGATTTGGTTTCGAAAGTGAAGCTACGGTCGCTGTAGACAGTGATGATCACTGGAGTCGGCAGACCAGCTTCCAGGCCCTGGGTACGGGCGTTGAAAGCTTTGCAGAATTCCATGATGTTCACGCCGTGCTGACCCAGAGCAGGACCAACAGGTGGACTTGGGTTAGCCTGAGCGGCCTTCACTTGCAGCTTGATGTAAGCGGTAATCTTCTTGGCCATGAGGCACTCCAATTACGGGTTCGATCGCCTCGAAAGGCTCCCCGGTTACTTGCGCGTTTATCCCAGTGACGACAAAACCCCACAGCCTAGGGCTGCGGGGTTGGGATGCTTGTCCAGTTAGACCTTTTCGACCTGACTGAACTCCAGCTCCACCGGAGTAGAGCGACCGAAAATGAGCACTGCCACTTGGATCCGGCTCTTTTCGTAGTTAACTTCTTCAACAACACCGTTAAAGTCAGCAAAAGGACCGTCATTGACACGAACGGTTTCGCCTGGCTCGAACAACGTTTTCGGCTTCGGCTTGTCGCTACCGTCAGCAACGCGACGCAGAATCGCCTCTGCTTCTTTATCAGTGATCGGTGCAGGCTTATCAGCAGTACCGCCGATAAAACCCATCACCCGAGGAGTATCCTTGACCAAGTGCCAAGTACCCTCATTCATATCCATCTGGACCAGCACATAGCCAGGGAAGAACTTACGTTCGCTTTTGCGTTTCTGGCCATTACGCATTTCAACCACTTCTTCAGTGGGAACCAGAATTTCGCCGAAGCCATCTTCCATGCCAGCCAGCTTTACACGCTCGATCAGCGAGCGCATTACATGCTTCTCGTAACCCGAGTAAGCATGCACAACGTACCAACGCTTAGCCACGGGACACCCTTAGCCGACAATCAAGGAAACAAGCCAACCGAGCAGGGAATCAAGCCCCCACAACAGCAACGCCATAACCAGAACAACAGCCACAACAATCAACGTGGTCTGCGTGGTTTCTTGGCGAGTTGGCCATACGACTTTACGAATCTCGGTGCGAGCTTCCTTAACCAGTACAAAGAAAGACTTGCCCTTGGCAGTCTGCAGGCCTACAAAGGCAGCTACAGCAGCAATGACAAGCAATGCGAGTACACGGTACAGGATCGGCGAAGCAGAGTAATACTGATTGCCTACAACGCCAACAATCACCAAAGCGACCACTACAAGCCACTTAAGCAGATCGAAGCGAGAGCCTTGAGCTTCAGCCTTAGGAGTCATCTATGAAGATCCTGTGAAAAGAAAGCCAGACACACCGAGTGAATCTGGCAGGTCAGGAGGGAATCGAACCCCCAACCTACGGTTTTGGAGACCGTCGCTCTGCCAATTGAGCTACTGACCTAAAACAAAATCAGGCCGACCATTATGCCGGCCTGAAAAATACATTACAACTACTTACTCGATGATTTTGGCTACGACGCCAGCGCCGACGGTACGACCGCCTTCACGGATAGCGAAACGCAGACCGTCTTCCATCGCGATGGTTTTGATCAGGGTAACAGTCATCTGAATGTTGTCACCTGGCATTACCATTTCAACGCCTTCTGGCAGCTCGCAGTTACCAGTCACGTCAGTAGTACGGAAGTAGAACTGTGGACGGTAGCCTTTGAAGAACGGAGTGTGACGACCGCCTTCTTCCTTGCTCAGAACGTAAACTTCTGCGGTGAACTTGGTGTGCGGCTTAACCGAACCCGGCTTAACCAGAACCTGACCACGCTCAACGTCGTCACGCTTGGTGCCACGCAGCAGAACGCCGCAGTTCTCGCCAGCACGACCTTCGTCCAGCAGCTTGCGGAACATCTCAACACCGGTGCAGGTGGTGGTGGTGGTGTCACGCAGACCAACGATTTCCAGAGCGTCTTGAACGCGAACGATACCGCGCTCGATACGACCAGTCACAACAGTACCGCGACCCGAGATCGAGAATACGTCTTCGATTGGCATCAGGAATGGCTTGTCGATCATACGAACTGGCTCAGGGATGTAGGTATCCAGAGTTTCAACCAGTTTACGAACGGCAGTGGTGCCCATTTCGTTGTCGTCTTTGCCTTCCAGCGCCATACGAGCCGAACCGATGATGATCGGAGTGTCGTCGCCTGGGAAGTCGTAGGTCGACAGCAGGTCACGAACTTCCATCTCAACCAGTTCCAGCAGCTCAGCGTCGTCTACCAGGTCAGCCTTGTTCAGGAAAACCACGATGTACGGAACGCCTACCTGACGGGACAGCAGGATGTGCTCACGGGTTTGTGGCATCGGACCATCAGCGGCCGAGCAAACCAGGATCGCGCCGTCCATCTGGGCAGCACCAGTGATCATGTTCTTCACGTAGTCAGCGTGACCTGGGCAGTCAACGTGAGCATAGTGACGAATAGTCGAGTTGTACTCAACGTGCGCGGTGTTGATGGTGATACCACGAGCTTTTTCTTCTGGAGCGCTGTCGATCTTGTCGAATTCAACTACGGCCGAACCGAAAACTTCGGAGCAGACGCGAGTCAGAGCAGCGGTCAGAGTGGTTTTACCGTGGTCAACGTGACCGATAGTTCCGACGTTGACGTGCGGTAGGGAACGATCAAATTTTTCCTTAGCCATCGATATCACCCCTCACAGAAGAAATAAGCAAACAACCCTAGCCATTAAAACAAAGGCAGATATTTTCATATCTGCCTTGTTATATGGAGCTCTTGAGCGGATTTGAACCGCTGACCTCACCCTTACCAAGGGTGTGCTCTACCAACTGAGCTACAAGAGCGTAACACTTTGCACAATCTGCAAACTTGGAGCGGGTAGCGGGAATCGAACCCGCATCATCAGCTTGGAAGGCTGAGGTTCTACCACTAAACTATACCCGCGGAGCCTGCAGCTCACGCTAAAATCTGGTGGAGGGAGAAGGATTCGAACCTTCGAAGTCGTAGACGTCAGATTTACAGTCTGATCCCTTTGGCCGCTCGGGAACCCCTCCTAATCAGGCCGGCATTCTATACCATGCCAAACCCTTGTCAAGCATTTTCTCATTTAAAAACCTGAGGTTAGCTGCTTTGACATCGCCCTACCGCTTCAACCTTTTCAGGTCTTCGCTGTGGAGCGGGCGCCATTCTATGCAAACTATTCCGCAGGTGCAACCCCCTCGCACAGCATTATTTTGTGTTTTAACTCATTGAATTCCTTGGAAAGGTTTTGCAACTGAGTATCGCCCAGGAAACGCTGGGTTTCAGGCGTGATTCGGAACCAATATGCATTGCTGGAAAGGTCTTTCGGCAAAGGCTGAGCTTTCGCACCAAGCTCACTCAGGCGCTGTTCCAGTGCCTGCGCAGTTTCAGGACGACCCGAACCACCTATATATAGACACTGCCCATCAGCCTTCGCACCTCGCGAGGCATCACCAGCCTCACTCAGCAAACGGATATCCTGCTGCGAACCACGATAAAGACTGAGAGGCGTGACGTCCTTTGCACGCAATGGAGCCTCCTGCTGATGCCAGACGTAATAAAACACATTGAGTACCAGAAGCAGGAGAAACAACCAACGCATACAAACCTCAGGACAAAGGACATGCCATAGCCAAACCTACGAACACCAAATCGGAAACGACCCGAGCCTCAGGCGCGACATCCGACACCAACTCGGCATCACCACCTGTGATGAAGACACTGAAGCTTTCACCCCAGTAGGAGCGCGCCATCTCCAACTGCGTCAATACGAATCCTCTGAGCATCAACGAACAGCCACGCTCCACTGCCTCGACCGTATTGCGCCCAGGAGCGTGACTCGTCAATGCCCGTTCCGCCGCCAGATCGCCATAGCGAATCTTTCGAGTATGCGTACGCAATTGATTGCGCATTAGCGGCATACCAGGACCAATGAAGCCTCCCAGGTGCTCACCATCCGACGAGATGAAATCAGCAGTCACCGCTGTCCCGAAATCGAGAACCAGGCAAGCGCCACCAGCCAGATGAAAACCACCGAGCATCGCCAACCAACGATCAAGGCCAAGACGTTCGTAGTCTTCGTAACCATTTTTGACGCCGGACATTTCGCGAGCAGGCGTCGCACAGACAACGGAAATATCGAACTCACGCTTGAGAAAACCAATCAGCAAATTGGTCTCATCTTCAGTTCTCACACTGACAAGGCGGCATTTGCCGAGAGACAATTTATCGATCGAACGAAGGCCGCTGACCAATGCCTCATCGGAGTCGACCACCCCTTCCGCGACCAGGGCACCTGCCTCGGCATCCAGCACCCGCCACTTGATAAAGCTGTTTCCGCAATCAAGCTCAAGAATCATCACGCAACCTCAAGCTGAGCTCACCACCACTAAAGACTTTCTCCACACCATCCACCTTCAGCCGTAGCGCACCTTGATTATCGATCCCCAGCACCACGCCATCTATCTGGTTGACACCCGCAGTGAGAGAAACCGGCAGTCCCTGCCATAAGTGATTCGCTTCCCACTCCGCCTGAAGCGCAGAGAAACCTCCTGATTGATGACGCTGCAGATAAAGCTGCAACTGCTTGCTCAGCTCAACCACCAGAACATTGCGATCACAAGTTTTTCCCGACTCGAGCCGTATCGAGGTCCATTGCTGATCAACCTCGTCAGTGGCTTGCATGTTCACGTTAATGCCAACACCCAGCACTACATGACACACGTCTGCCGGATCTCCGACCAGTTCCAGCAAGATCCCGGCGATTTTTTTGCGCCCAGCCAAAACGTCATTGGGCCACTTCAGCCCCGCACCCGGCACCCCAAGCGCACGGAGGGTTTGCATGACCGCGAGACCGACAACAAGACTTAGCCCTTCAAGTTGACGCATCCCACCATCAATACGCAATACGAGACTGTAATAGAGGTTCTCGGCAAACGGACTTACCCATTTGCGACCTCTACGACCACGTCCGGAGATTTGCCGTTCAGCCAGTACCATAAAGGGCGCCATTTGACCCCGATCAACGGCACGCAGCGACTCTGCGTTAGTAGAGTCGATGGAGTCGAAGACACTCACAGGCCAGCCGGCAAGACTTTCCTCTATCTTGAGCGAGTCAAGCAACTCCAGTGGTGAGGCCAACTGGTAGCCTCGCCCCCGGACTTTATGTATGGATAGCCCAAGCTCAGCCTCCAGGTGTTGAAGCTGCTTCCACACTGCACTTCGACTAATTCCCAGGGCAACTCCCAGAGCCTGACCGGAATGGAATCGTCCATCCTTCAGAAGGTTCAACAACGTCAGCATGCAGGTCTCGCCTCGGAATGAGGCCCGAATAATAGCCATGCACCGAGCTGTTGCATAGAATTCAAACAACCCGCTTTCCTGCGGGCAAAACAAAACCCCAACTGCTTTCGCAATTGGGGTTTCGGAATTTAATCTTGACGATGACCTACT